>DATMNI010000062.1:0-28283 GCA_035570275.1 Candidatus Acidiferrales bacterium
GAGGATCACACGCTGCAGCCCGGCGACTACGAAGTGGCTTTGCCCGCCAGCGCTCACTCCAGCATCACCACTACGCAGGGCTGTCTGCTGCTGATCGTCAACCACGTGAGCAACCTGGAATTGCTCCCAGCCCACGCGCACTGAAGTGGGCTGCCAGGTGGGACAGGCCATCGGGTTAGTGGCCTGAGGTGGGACAGGCCATCGGGTTCAGTGGCCTGTCAACCGCTGTTCGCCGGCCGAGTCTGCGCTCGTTGCGAATCCGGGACTCGGCGTGGTCGTCGGAGCGTTAAGCAACCGATGGGCAGCGTACGGAAAGCCGGATCGGCACTTCAAAAACGGGAATAGGATCGGCGGCTGTTGCGCCCCGAAGAATTGACAAGGCGAGTTGAAGCAAAGGATCAATGCGTGTTATACCGTTGCTTCGCGTACTCTGAATGAGGTAGCAGCACCGATGACCACTGAACCGCCAAAGCCGCCAGATTTTGTGATCCTTTACCGCCGCGCCTTCGCGGAGTACGGGACGTTGGCGCTATGGAACATGCGCTCGTTTGAAGCCCCGACCCCAGAAGACGCCCTTGTGGTGGCACGAGCCCTGCGCATTGAAGGCAATTTGCAGGCGCGGCGTCTGGCCGAACAGATCGAGCAGGCCTGCCGTGCCGTTATCTAAGATTCAAACCGGCATACTCAAGCTTCTCGCGTCACACCGCGATCCGGAAAGCTATGTTGCGGGTAGTACGCCGTTGAATCGGGAGGCGCCACGCTACTCCGGCGACATAGACGTTTTCCATGACCGCGAGGAACGGGTGGCGCGAGCTGCCGCCGAAGACGCTGCAGTCCTTCAGGAGCATGGCTACACCCTGCAATGGCAGCGACGCGAGCCTGCGATCTACACGGTTCTGGTGGAACGCTCCGGCGAGGCAACAAAACTGGAATGGGTGGTAGACAGCGATTACCGGTTTTTCCCGACGATGCGGGATGAGATTTTCGGCTACGTCTTGCACCCGGTTGACCTTGCAATGAACAAGACCCTGGCCGCCGCGGGCCGTCGCGAGGTGCGCGACCTGGTTGACCTTGTCACGATCCACGAGATCATTCTGCGGTTGGGCGCGGTGATCTGGGCGGCGGTTGAAAAAGCCCCCGGCTTCACTCCCGAAGGGCTGATTGCGGAGATTCGGCGAAGCTCCTCTTATTCATCCATCGAATGGCGGGCTCTGATGACGAGTGAGCCACTCGATCCAAAGGCGATTATGCAGCGACTCCGCGAGGCTCTCGATGAAGCCGAGGCGTTCGTTATGAAAATGCCCACCGGCAAAGCGGGTCTACTGTTCCTGAAAGACGGTCACGTTGTGCAACCCGACCCCGCACGGCTGGAGGACTATCAAACCCACGCCGGACAACGGCGCGGCCAATGGCCGGCCAGCGCCGAAATCTCCGCCGCCATGTTCGATCGCTATAAGAAGAATCCATAATAATATGCCTCCCGCACCATAGCCGCCAGCGCCGGCCGAATTCCCAGCGGTCTACTTGCCAGCGCCCGCAGGCTTGTCTTCCACCAGGCGGTACTGGCTCTCCTGCGCCTCGCGCCGGCGGGCCTCGTTCCGTAATGCCGTGAACCGCTTCAGCAGCGCCGGGACTTCGGCCGGTACGTCCGGGCGGCCGCTCGATTGAAGCGCCCGGATAAGCCGGTAAAGGGCCATCTCGTCCGACGGGTTGTCGCGCAAGACAAGCCGGCATTGCTCGATGGCTGGTTCCACTTCCCCGGCTTGCAGGTAGAGCCGGCTCAAAACATCGCGCGCCAGGACGAAATCAGGTTTCAGGCGGACAGCCTCCCTGGCTGCGTCCAAAGCCTGTTGAAACTCGGGGCTGCCTGGCTGCGCTCCTTGCCGGCTGAGGAGTTCAGCCAGGACATAGTGAAGGAATTCGTCATTGGGGGTGACCTTCAACTGCGAACGGACCGTAACCAGCGCCTGATCGAGATTGTTCTGCTGAATCTGCGAGAGGCCGCGGGCTGCCGAACCAAGCGCCCGGTCCGGATTCAGCCGCTCCGCCTGATCGAAGTCGGCATCCGCCTTGGCGTATTCGGCGAGTTGGACATACAACACTCCACGCGCCAGATAGAGGGCTCCGGAGTCCGGTATCTGCGTGAGGCCGGCGTCGATCATGTCGATTCCCACCTCAAAGGATTGATGCGTGAAGGATAGGGAGGCAAAATCCAGATAGAGATTCACGTTGCGCGGGTCCAGCAGCACGGCCTGCCGCAGAACGGCCACGGCCTGCGGCGTCTCACCCAGCGCCTCGTGCGCCGTGGAGGTCAGTTCGAGGGCAATGGGATCCGGGTGTGGATCCGGATGGCTGGCCCCCGTCAGCGGTTCCAGCGCCGCTATAGCGTCGCGAAAGCGCGCAGCGTCCATTAAGGCGACTGCCAGTGAGTAGCGGGCGCGCCGGTCATCCGGCCGCACGGCCATCAACTGCCGAAAAACGCCCGCCGCCTCCTCCGGCCGCTTCATTTTCACCAGGCAGGCGCCGAACTCGCGCAGCGCATCGGGCTGGGCAGCGATGGCCGCCCCGGCCTGACCGAAGTGCTGCACCGCGGACCCGCAGTCGGAGTGCTTCCATGCCAAGGCGCCTAGCATCGCGTGCGCGGTCGGCTCGCCGGGGTGTAGCACCAGCAGACGCTGCAAATGAGCCGTGGCTTCGGGCTTGCCCTGCCGATACTCGATTTCCACGGCGGCCTCGAGCGCCGGAACATAGTCGGGGGCCATCTCCATGGCGGTCTTGAGTACGGTCAGCGCGTCCGCATCCTTCCGCAGGCCGGTCAGCGCCATACCTTCCAGAACCAGGATTCGGACTTCCTTTGGCGATGCCCGTCGCGCCGCTCGGGCCTGGTCCAAAGCCTGCTGAAAACGCCGTGCCCGCAAGGCGGCGGTAATGGAGACAACGGCATCATCCTGGGCCGCCGGATAGAAAGGCACGGCCGCAGCCAGCATGAAGGCCACACGCAACACCCTACATCGGCCAAGCTGTGGAATCCGCCACCTCCCCTCGTTAGCAGAGTAACTCATCGGCCGCCAGGCTGCTTAAGTGCTGAAAAGTGCTGATGCTTCTTGGAGGATAGCAGGCACGAACCCATCTCCAATACCCTCCAGGTGGTGCGCCGCGCCGAAGTATGATCCACAATCAGCCGGAGTAGTTTTCATAGTTCTCTGAGAGTTTGGAAAATCAGTGGACCTGTTCAGTGCCGCCGTTGATCAAGCCGGCCCGGCACTCCAGATCACTCTTGCATCCACTGTATTGTCGGTGTCATCTCCGGGTCAGTGCCGGTCATGGACCGGAAGAGTTGCCCCTTCTCTTTGAAACGTCTTTGTCTTTGTCTACGCCGACGATACTTCGTCGCCGCGGAAACAAGATCGGGCGATTGCGCTCATTACGGAGCATTTCAGGCTGCGGGACCGCCGTTATCTCGCCATAGGTTTTGCAGGAGACTTATTCGGCGGCGAGGCGTAAACTCGGCGTGTCTCCGGAGTTGGCGAAGCGGAAGGTCTCGTTCTGGGACGCCCTGATCCTTCCCGCGGCACGCTCGGTAGGCGCGATGGTGCTCTACAGCGAGGACTTTCAACCCGGCGCTGTCCTGGGCGAAGTGCGTGTGGTCAATCCGTTTGCGGCCCTCGGCTAATGCCGGGTCTACCGTGGTCTGCGTCGGTTTTCCGCCGGCGACCGAATACAAATGCGGCCGGCCCGAAGCCAGTACAATATCGAGATGCGTCCCTTCTTCCTCCTAGCCTTCCTCCCTCTGGCGGCCACGGCTGACGACACGGTGCTGGCACGCGTCGCGGCCCACTCCGAACGGTTCGGCGCCATCTCGCGCCAAATCTGGGAGTCGCCTGAGCTCGGCTTTCACGAACTGAAATCCTCCGCCCTTCTACGCGATGAATTGCGCACCAACGGCTTCACCATCGCCGATGCCGTAGCTGGGATGCCCACGGCCTTCACCGCCTCCTGGGGCAGTGGCAAACCGGTGATCGGGATCCTCGGCGAGTTTGACGCGCTGCCGGGACTCTCGCAGAAAGACGTGCCCATCGAGGAGCCGGTCGCTGCCGGTGCGCCTGGCCACGGTTGCGGACACAACCTGCTGGGCAGCGGCGCCGCGCTGGCGGCCGTCGCCGTCAAAGAAGAAATGCAGGCGCGCGGTTTGAAGGGAACCATCCGCTATTACGGTACGCCGGCCGAGGAAGGCGGCGGCGGCAAGATCTACATGATCCACGCCGGGCTGTTCCGCGATGTGGATGTGGTGCTCACCTGGCACCCCGGCGACGCCAACCGCGTCAGCCTGCGTTCCAACCTCGCCAACAACGGCGCCAAATTCAAGTTCTACGGCATCGCCTCCCATGCCGCCGCCGCGCCGGACAAAGGGCGGTCGGCTCTGGATGGCGCATTGCTCATGCTGCATGCCATCGAAATGCTGCGCGAGCACGTGCCGCAGGAAACCCGCATGCACTACATCATTTCGAACGGGGGAAGCGCCCCCAACGTGGTGCCGGCCTTTGCCGAAGTGACCATGGTGGCGCGCCATCCGGACACCCCAACGCTCGAAGGCATCTGGCAGCGCATCCTGAAGTGCGCGCAGGCCGGCGCCCTGGCCACCGAGACCCGCGTGGAGGTGGAGCAGTCCACCAACTACGCCAACATTCTGCCGAACGACGCCCTGAACGCCCTGGTGGGCCGCAATATGCGGAAGGCCGGCGGCTACGAATATAGCGCCGATGAGCGCCAGTTCGCCGCAGAAATGCAGAAGAGCTTTTCCGCCGCCAAGGGCTTGCCCGGTCCCGACAAGGCCCTGCCCGGTCCCGACAAGGTCCTGGCCGATACGTCCGAAGGCTCGGGCAGCGCATCAAGCGATGTGGGCGACGTAAGTTGGAACGTGCCCACGCTCTCGTTCACCGCGGCTACCTATACGCCCGGCACCGCCGCCCATTCCTGGCAGGCCGCCGCGCAGGCCGGCACCAGCATCGGGCGCAAGGGGATGCTGGTGGCCGCCCGCACGCTGGCGCTCTCCGCCGTGGATCTTCTGCAGGACGCCAACGCCATTGACGCCGCTAAGACCTCGTTCGACAAGCGCATCGCTGGGCGCACCTGGACCACCCACATTGCCGCCGGATCGAAGCCGCCGTTGAACTACCGCGAATGAAGTACCGCGAATCAGAGTCCCACTAGCCTTCGGACTAGCCTGGATCAGTTGGGCAGACCGGCGTTAGGTGGCGCAGACGATCGCTTTTCGTCGTCGGCGATTCTTGCGGCCAGGCAGGCCACACAATACGATGGCCCGCCCCACTCAGAGTCTCACTAGCCTTCGGACTAGCCTGGATCAGGTGGTGCAGACCGGCGTTCGGTGGCGCAGACGATCGCTTTTCGTCGTCGGCGATTCTTGCGGCCAGGCAGGCCCCACAAAACGATAGCCCTCCCCACTCAGAGTCCCACGAGCCTTCGGACTAGCCTGGATCAGGTGGTGCAGACCGGCGTTCGGTGGCGCAAACGATCGCTTTTCGTCGTCGGAGATTTTTGCGGCCAGGCAGGCCACACAAAACGATAGCCCTCCGCACTCAGAGTCCCACTAGCCTCACCAGCACCGCCGCTAGCGCCGCGCCCAGCAGAGGGCCGGCCACCGGCACGGGCGCATAGCCCCAGTTGGATCCGCCCTTCTTGTGGATGGGCAGCAGCGCGTGCGCAATACGCGGGCCCAGATCGCGCGCCGGGTTGATCGCGTAGCCCGTGGTGGCGCCAAGCGAAAGGCCGATGGCCCACACCAGCATGCCAACCAGGTACGGGCCTAACCCCGGCGCCGTGCCGGTGGCGGAGACGGCTTTGGACCCGATCGCGGCCACCACGAAGACCAGCACGAACGTGCCTATAGTTTCGCTGATCAGGTTCGGCACGAAACGGCTGATGGCGGGCCCGGTGGAGAAGCACGCCAGTTTCAGGCCCGGATCGTCGGTGACTTCCCAATGCGGCAGAAAGTGTACCCACACCAGCGCCGCGCCCAAGATGGCGCCCAGCATCTGCGCCAGCACGAACGGCGCCACCTTCGAGAAATCGCCGGTCTCGATAGCCACCCCGAGGGTGACGGCTGGGTTGATGTGCGCGCCGGAACTGCCGCACGCAATCGCCGTAAAGACGCCGCACATCACCGCCAATCCCCAGCCGGTGGCAATCACCATCCAGCCGGAACCTTCCGCTTTGGTTCGCTTGAGCAATACGCTGGCCACCACTCCGTTGCCCAACAGAATCAGCATCAAGGTGCCCATAAACTCGCCGAAGAATTCTGAAGCCAAGGTTCCTCCTAAGAGCCTTTCAGCCGTCAGCTATCAGCTATCAGCTAAAACCGCTGCTCGCTGACTACCCGCCGGGGTAGTCGGAAGCCGATCGCTGAAAGCTGAAAGCTGATAGCCTCTATTCCAACCAATCGAACGACCGCGTCACTGCCTTCTTCCAGAAACCGTACAACCGCTGCCTCTCCGCCGCGTCCATCCGCGGCTTCCAGGTCTGGTCTACCGACCACCGCCCGCGCAGGTCGTCGAGGTCGCGGAAAAAACCCACCGCCAGGCCGGCCGCGTAGGCGGCGCCCAGCGCCGTAGTCTCCTGAATCACGGGCCTCACCACCGGCCGGTCCAGAATATCGGCCTGGAACTGCATCAGCAGATCGTTCGACACCATGCCGCCATCGGTGCGCAGCACTTCCAGCGGAATTCCGGAGTCTTTCTCCATCGCCTCGACAACTTCGCGCGTCTGGAACGCCGTGGCTTCCAGCACGGCACGCGCCAGGTGGCCTTTATTGGTGTAGCGCGTCAAACCGGCGATCACGCCGCGCGCGTTGTCCTTCCAGTACGGCGCGTACAAACCGGAAAATGCCGGGACGAAATAAATGCCGCCGTTGTCCTTCACGGTCCGCGCCATCGTCTCAATGTCCGCGCTTTTTTCAATCAGCCCGAAATTATCGCGAATCCATTGCACCAGCGCGCCCGTGATGGCCACGCTGCCTTCCAGCGCATAGACCGCGGGCTGGCTGCCGAGCCGGTATCCAACGGTGGTCAACATGCCGTGCTTCGATGGCACCGGCTGCGTGCCCGTGTTCATCAGCAGAAAACATCCTGTGCCGTACGTGTTCTTGGCCTCGCCTGCGTTAAAGCACGTTTGCCCCACCAGCGCCGCCTGCTGGTCGCCCAGAATCCCCGCCACCGGCACCGGCTGCAGCGAATCGATCGCGCATTCCCCGTACACCTCGCTCGATGACGCGATCTTCGGCAGCATCGCCCGCGGAATACGCAGCGCTTCCAGCAATTGCGCATCCCAGTCCAGCGTCTCCAGATTCATCAACTGAGTGCGGCTGGCGTTGGTGCAATCGGTGATGTGCAGCCCGCCGGTGTGCAGCCCGCCGGTCAGGTTCCACAGCAGAAACGTGTCGATGTTGCCGAACAGCACCTCGCCGTCCTCGGCGCGTTCCCGCACGCCCCGCACGTTGTCGAGAATCCATTGCAGTTTCAGGCCGCTAAAGTACGTGGTCAAGGGAAGGCCGGTCTTGGCGCGGAAGCGGTCCGGGCCTCCGTCGCGCGCCAGTTCGGCCACGGCGCCGGCCACCCGCGTGTCCTGCCAGACCAGCGCGTGATGCACCGGCAAACCTGTGCGCCGGTCCCACACCACGGTGGTTTCGCGCTGGTTGGTGATCCCGATAGCCGCCAGGTCGCTGGAGCGCAGGCCCCTCTGCTCCAGGGCGCCGGCGATCACTTCTTGCGTGCGCCTCCAGATCTCGTTGGCGTCATGCTCCACCCATCCGGGCTGCGGGTAGATCTGTTCATGTTCCTTCTGGGCGACCGAGACGATGCGCCCGGATTCGTCGAAAACGATGAATCGGGTGCTGGTGGTTCCCTGGTCAATGGCTCCGATGTAGTTGGGCATTCTTCGGCAGCAGACAGTATATCGAACCGCCCGCTCATTTTTGTGGGGCAGATTGCTAATCAGATTGCTAATCTGCGGCGGATTGGCAATCCGCCTGCCACGGCCGGGCGGACACCCCCGATCGCCCGTCATACACTGGTCAAAGCATGAAAGTCCTGGTTTGTCACAGGGACCACGGCAGCCGCAAACTGGTGGAACGCCTGGCGCCTCTTCTTCCCGGAATCACCCTGCTGGATTCACCGCCCGGCGAGCCGGTCAGGCCGCTGGAAGGCATACTGCTAAAAGACATAGACGCCCTTCTGGCCATCGGACCCGTCGATCGCTCCGTGATGGAAGCCGGCCGCTTTGCCTTCATTCAAACGGTAGGAACCGGCTACGAACATATCGATCTCGCCGCTGCCGGGGAGTTGGGCATCTGGGTCGCGCACGTTCCCTCCGCCGAAACCGGAAACGCCGAATCCGTTGCCGAACTCGCCATCCTGCTGATGCTCGCCCTGGCGCGCCAGTTGCCCGCCGCACAGCAGGGGCTGCGGGAGAAGCGATGGGCGCAACCCGTGGGCCGCGCGCTGCTGGGCAAGACGGCGTGCGTGGTGGGCCTGGGTTCGGTCGGGCTGGCGGTTGCCGAACGGCTGCGGGCCTTCGGCATGAAACTCACCGCCACGCGCTGGAACTTCGACAAAGGCGCGCCTGCCTATGTCCACCTGTATCCCGAAAACCAATTGCCCCAGGCGTTGAGCCAGGCCGATTACGCCGTCCTTTGCCTGCGGGCAAGCGGGCAAAACACCCGCCTGTTCGGCGCGGCCATGCTGGCTGCCATGAAGCCGGGCGCCGTCCTGATCAACGTCGCGCGCGGCAGCCTGATCGATGAGAACGCGCTCGTGGCGAGTATCCATGCGGGCCATTTGCTGCGGGGCGCCGGCCTGGACGTGTTTTGGGACGAACCGGCGGACCCCGGCCATTTCCTTTTCCACTTGCCGCAGGTAATCGCAACCCCCCACATCGCTGGCGTTACCGACGTGAGTCTCGCCGGAACGTTCCAAGTAGTGGCGGAGAATCTGCAGCGTTACCGGAAGGGGGAAACCCCACTGCATCTAGTGACACATCCGGCCCACCTTCGCAGCGCGGCCGTTTACTAACTTCAGTTAACGAAACCCAAGTTGTACTATGCATACTGGTTTTTTTGATTCAGCCTGGGATACCTTAGCCAGGTAGAGGCCGTGATCGCAGGGTCACGAAAACCAGGGCGTGGCCGGGCGGCCACTAAGACCATTAGGACCAGGGAGAAATACAAAATGACGTTCTTACGGAATCTTTGGAATGACGAACAGGGCCAGGATCTTATCGAGTACACGCTGTTGATGGCGTTCGTGGCATTGGCTTCGGCCGCTCTTTTCATCGGCGCCGGTAGCAGCGTGAAGGGTATCTGGTCAACCACCAACAGCCAATTGACGGCTGCCAACACCACTGCCAGCTAATTCATTTCAACTGGCCCAAAGCAAATTCATAACGATAGGGGGCGGGTCCGCCCGCCCTCCATCGCGTCACACATCCTCATTGCCCTACCGCCATAGTTACCACATTTGAAGTTACTCCGCCAATGGTCACCACCATGGGCACTGCCGCGCCGGTTACCGCCGCGCCCGGCACTTGGGCGTTTACCTGGTACAACCCGACGTACCCGGGCGCCAGTCCCGAGAATGACACAGTGGCCGGCAGCCCGCCCACCGTCACCGATGGCGCAACCAGCGTCGCGGACAGCGGATTCGAAGGCGAGGGCGATCCACGGCCAGGCCGGTTCGTAACATCCCCAAGTCCCGTGCAGTAAATCGAAATGAATTCGCCGGCTCTGGCTGGGCGCGAACCGGGAAACGCCCCCACCGGCGCCGCAATCGAGGCCGTGTTGGCAATCAGCACCGAACCCTGTCCGCTGCCTTGCGAGTTAGTAGTGAACAGCGCCGGAGAGTAAGTCCGTATCAGCACGCTGATGGTGGTTGCCTGCGTTCCTTGTGTAATGGTCAACGGCACCTGAGTCTGGGCGCCGCTGAATGTCACCAGCGGCACTTGAAAATTCACCTGGGCAGGTGAAACGAAGAACAGCGGCGCAGTCGACGCACCGATTGTCATGGTTACGCCGCCCAGCGTGAATGGCAGCGGCGGCGCCACATCGGCCACCGCGGTTCCCCCCGCCAGGTTCAGCCCGTAGAGCGACCCTATGCTCAAGCTCGCCAGCGCGTTCCCGCCGGCCGGGTTAGCCGCGCTCACGAATCCGGTACTGCTGGTCTGGGGCGCCGGCCCGATGCTGAACGTAGTCGCGTTCGAAGCGCCGCCGCCCGACCTGGCAGTGAAGGCCAGCACCGAAGCTCGCCCCACGGCCGCAACATCCGTACCCGGGATCTGAACCGTCAGGTGGCTGCTATCAATCAACGTGGTTGGCCGGATCTGTCCGTTCCAGCGCACCACCGTGCTGCTTCCGAAGTTGGAACCCGTTACACCGAGTGTGAAGCCAGGCCCGCCAAAGTCCGCGGACGCCGGCGAGATCGAGCCGATTGCCGGCTGCAGGGACGCGCTGGAGAGCGGCACCAGAATCTCCCAAACGCTGCGCCCGTGAGTCGCCGCCCGCAGCACGCGCGAATGGCGCTGCAGCACCAGCGAATGAACCACCACCCTCGGCAGACCTTGCCCCAGGCTGGACCAGGTGGCGCCTCCATCGGATGTAACCATCACACCGGCGTCGGTTCCGGCGTACAAGGTCCGCGGTAAGTCGCCGTCCACCACAATCGCATTCACCGGAATGTCGGGCAGGTTTCCACTTACATCGGTCCAACTCGCGCCGCCATTGGTGGTCCGGTATATGTGGCCCGGATTATCTGTGGGCAGCGGAAACCCGGAGAAGCTGACATAAGCCGTGGCCTGGTCGATTGGGTCCACGGCGAGGTGAGTGACAGTTCTGGCCGGCAGACCCGCGCTGCGGTCGGTCCAGGTTGCTGCCACGCCGGACGCCGCTGCCAGGCCGGACGCCGCTGCCAGGCCGGACGCCGCCGCTGTTTCATTCAGCGCGTCAGTGGTCACCTGCACCTTGCTGTTGCTGGTGCCAATGTAAACCGTGTTTGAATCCGATGGCGCCACTGCGATCGCCTTGAGCGTCCCACGCTTGCCGCTGGTCAAGTCGGGCGAAATCGCATTCCAACGGCCCGCGCTGTCCCGGCTCTGCCACAGACGGTAGGTGCCGAAATACAGTGTCTGCGGGTTTGAAGGGTCAATCGCCATCGGTGAAATGAACTGCGTGTTGTCGGTTTGGTCGATGCCATAAGATGCGGACACCCAGGAACCGGACCCGGTCACGTTGATGGTTTTCTCTATTTGAACATCCTGGCACACGGCGTAGGCGATAGCCGGAAACGAAGGGTCGATGGCCGTGAATCCGCCATCGCCGCACGCCACATTGTTCCAGCTGGCGGCGCCGTTGAAACGTTGCGTGCCGTTATCCTGGGTCCCACCCACCGCCACCAGCGGATTGGCGGCGTCCACCGAAAAGCCCGGATAGAACTGCGTGATGGCCAGCGTGCTATTGAGGTTCGTCCAGTTCGGCCGCGCCGCCGCGAGGTCGGTGGTGCTGTACATCCCGCCATCGTTGGCGATGAACAGTTTGCTGCCATCCGGCGTGAAGGCCAGGTAGTGAAAGTCCACGTGAATGATCACGCTGTTTGGACCGGCTTGCGCCAGCGCCGTCCAGGTAGCGCCGCCATCCAGGCTCCGGTATATCTGCAGAGCCCCGGACCAGACCACGTTGGGGTCCGTTGGCGAAACGCGGATCGTGTTGTCGTACCAAAGCTGGTTGCCCCACGCCGAGGTATTCGAAATCGGCAGTTTGCTCCACGTCGTCCCGCCGTCCGTGGTCTTGTAAATCCCCATCAGCGTGCCGCCGCTGGTGGGAGTGATGGCCACGCCGATCTGCGCGTACAGCGTAGCCGGCGAAGAGCGCGCCATGGCCAGCTCAATCCTGCCCACATTCGTCACCGGCAAACCGCTCGCGCCCGCGCCGCTGCTGGCCTGCCACGTCAACCCGGCGTCGCTGGAACGATACACGCCGTTCTTCGCATTCCCATTGACCGTCCCCAGAGTCGCGTAAACGCTGGCTCCGTTGGATGGGTCGAATACCAGCGAGATCCCGGCGGCGCCAGACAGCGTCTGCGTCCACGAAGCTCCGGCGTCGGCCGATCTCCAGATGCCGCCGGTCGCGGCTGCCAGCAGGATCTGGCTATTGGTGGGATCCACCGCCAGCGCCCCAACCTTGTCCTGCAAAAACGGCCCCACAATGTTCGTCCACGTGGCTCCGCCATCCGTCGATTTCAGAATCCCCGCGCCGTAATAGCTATCGACGGCGAAGTTCTCCTCACCTGTTCCCACATACACCGTGTCCGGGTTGTTCGGGTCCAGCGCGATGGAACCGGTCGCCAGCGAGGGCTGATTGTCCGTCAACGGCGTCCAGCTTTGGCCGCCATCGCTGGTCTTCCAGACACCGCCCTCGGCAGCCCCTATATAGACCACGCTGAAATTGCGGGGATCGATGGCAATGGCGTTGACGCGGCCCGCCGTGACGTAGGTGCTGCCCCCGTCGGTTGGCCGTGGGCCAATCAGGCTCCAGTTCGCCGCGTCGGTGGTGAGTGCGGGGTTGACGAGGTTGGGGGCGTTGGCCAACGCGGCTTGCCGTTCGGCCTGCCGGGCGGCGTCGAGGCGCTCCATCTGCCGGATCGCCTTCAGGCGTGCGCCTGGTGGAATGGATGTTCCGGGGTAGGCCCGCTGGCTGTAGAACCAGGCTTGGCGCTCAGCCTGCTGGTCGTCTTCCCTCTCTGTCGGCCAGGTCTGGGCTGCCAGAATGAAGGGAAACACCAGCATTGCCAGGGAAATGCAAACACGCCTCATCACCCCACAATCGTAGCAGCGCGATGAGACATTTTTGGTGGGGCAGTTAAGACCGCTGCCCCACCAGGGCTTTCTTCAACCCGCCTGGACTAGCTGGCCGCCGTGTTGGCTGCGGTAAGCTGGGTGTTGGTGGTCGACCAGATGCCCTTCACGCTGCCGCCGGCGCCAATAAACAGGGCTGCGGACGCCAAAGCCACAAACGCCATCAGCAATGTGTATTCGATCAGGTCCTGCCCCTCTTCTTCTTTCAAAAAGTTCTTCAAGAATGTCATGTCCGCTGTCCTCTGTTTATTCTGGTTGTAAGTGGCCTTGTGACCATGCCCTTGGTTTTCGTGATCTCCCGACCACGGCTTCCGGTTGAGTCCAGTATCTACGGATCGGAGGAATGAACATAGTCCTGGAGGTACTGGACAGGTGGGTGCTGTTACCAAGAGTTAGCAAAAATCAACCGAAGTTAGTATTCGCCGGTTAATCGCCGTGGGTAGCGATGGCGCACTAAGGCAAGTACAATCGGCAAGTACGACCGGCAAGCACGATTGGCAAGGCGGGGCCCCGGCCCGCCAACTCACTGCCAACTCAGTTTGGCGCGCCGCTCATTTCCCCGCCAGCCCGAAGCAATAGACATTGGAATCGTGGTCCACGGCGAAAACCTTGCCGTTAGAGACCGCCAGACCGCTGAAATGCACCCAGGTGGCAATGGCATCCCCGCTGTTGTACAGTTCCTTGCCGGTCTTGGCGTCCAGCGCCTTGAGCACCCCCGGCTGCGTATTCTTGAACCGGTTGGCTTCCCCGCCACGCTGCACCGCGTTCTCGCCGGTGGATTGGCCGAAGACCACACCGTTGGCGATCACCACCGGGTCGGGCAGATTGAAATCGCCGGAGACCCAGGCCGGCTCCAAGACCGGGTTGTCCGTCTTTCCATCGGCCACCACCCGGAAGGCCATCACACTGCCGTGCGGTGTGTCGCCGTTCGAGATCGGGAATTTCGGCGCCGCCGCCGCCACCGGGCCGCCCATGGGGGCAAACAGCCAGGTCTGGCCATCCACGTCGCGGTACGTCGAAAAGCCACCCCAGATTCCCACGCCTTCGCAACAAGCCGCGCGATCGTTGCCCAGCCTGGGCGAGGTGTAAAGCGTGGTCTGGTGGTCGCCTCCGCCCAGTTTATCCGCATCCATCAGGTAGATCAGCCCCTCCTTGGCTCCGTGTGCCAGCAGGTTGCGGTTCCGCCATCCGAAATACACCGGGCTGGTCGCCCCCAGGTCGAAGTCTTTAGCGCGAATGTAGCGCCAGTTGGCGGGCAGATAGTAATCTACCAGATTCAGATCGGGCAGCCCGGCCGCCACCACCGCATTCGAGTAGTCGCCCGAGATCGGGTCGAAAGTGCCATCCGCGGTGCCGCCGTACACTCGCCCGTTGGTCCCCATCACTGGTCCGCCGCGCCCCCAGATGCCCGCCGTATTGGTGTTCGAAAGCAGCAGTTGGCGCACCACCGGCCGATGCGCATTTCGCACATCCACGCTATAGAAGCCCGAAAGCCCGTTGCCGCAGCCTTGCGCCAGCGTGGTGTACACAATCCCGTCCACCAGGTTCAGGCTGGCGCTTTTGGCATACGCCGCCACAAAATTCACCGGACCGTAGCGGATTCTGCCGCTTCCCAGGTCCAGCCCATAAAGCGCGCCATCGCCGCCAATCGCATAAAGCAGATTGGTGCTCTTATCGATCACCGGCGTGGCCGTGATCCCATTAGGGCACAGGAACGTACCCTGGTAACCGCCCTTGCCGGGCAGCACCACGTACGTCAAGGTGCGGCTCCAAAGTTCGTCGCCGGTCTCCGCGTCCAGCGCAAATATGGTGCCCGTGATCCCCGCGACATAGACGACCGGACGCAATCCCTTGTTCGTCGAGATATCGCTGGCCACCACCGGCGGCGTCAATGCCGAGAGGCTGTAGGGCTCGGTCTTCAGCTTCGACTTCCACTTCAGCCCGAGCGTGCCCGCATTGGCCGGCGTGATCGCCGTTTCTTCAAAGGCCCACCCGGTTCGCTGCGGATCGTGGCCAAAGGTGAGCCAGTCACCCGCCAGTCCGGGCCATGCGGCAGCCAACCACAGGAATGAACCAAGCGCGTGAGTTTTTCGACGGGGAAACATGGTTGAGGACATCAGTATAATGAGTCGGCGCTTCGCAAACAACCGGGAGATGGAGCCGATCTTCCGCATCGCTGGCCGCCGCAATTCACTTCGGTTAGCAACCATACTGCTGACCATTAACGCCGTACTGCAGGCTCCCGCCGAGGGTTTTTCGGTGATACAAAGCCGGTTCTGACACCACCAACTAGCATGGACCCGATACAGATGAATATTTGTTACCCCGGCGCCGGTTCGGTGCCCGCGGCCTTTCTCGGCGCAGCCGGAAATGTCATCCGCCTGGCTATGAACGGTTGGGCGGACGCCGCCGAATTCCGCCTGGTCGGCGGTGAGTGGCTCTCCGACAGCAACGAACTGGTTGAGATAGACTCGCAGCCGGAGCCGTGGTGGAACGAGAGCCCTGCCGGAATCCCCTACCCGCTTCCCCGTGACTCGCCGGTACCGGCAGCGCCCGTTTGGGTGAATTAGGTCGCCGGCGTGTGGGCAAGGCCCATATCCGCAGGCTTGCCGCCTTCTTTCACGTGTCTCCCGAGGTCTTCCTTTGAACAATCACTGCAAGCTCGCCTTAGGGAAATAGATTCCGCGGTCCTCCCTGCGCCACCACGCCCGTTCGCCCCAGTGCGTGAAGTGGTACAGATACAACTCGCCGCGCACGTATTTGGGTGGCGCGGCTGGAAACGGGTTGGATTGCAGCAGCCGCAGCACGCTCGGTTCGCCCTCCAGCAGGCGGATCATGAAATTCACGAACCAGCGGTTCTGCCGGTAGTCTCCCAACGCAGCGAACCACATCTGCCAGTCCAGTCGAGGCTGGTAAGGCGCCACCACCGGCGGAGGCCGCATGGTGTCGCCCGCTTTGTAACGGAATTCGTAAGCCTGCCAGGTTTCGCCATCGTTCGACCCTTCCACTACGATCTCCGGCCGCGTGGTGGTCATCACCGCGAAGAGGCCGTACGAGTTGACGATCCGCAGCGGGGCGACCATGCGAAGCACCTCATTCCCTCCGGGCACCGGTACGGAAAAGAGCTCCAGGAACAACAGACCGGTTACGACGCCGACGAATCCGGCCAGGGCGATGCTTACTGCGCCGACGCCACCGCTCCCTGACGGTCGCGGCTCTGAAGGAACGACAAGTCGCGGCTCGGAAGCGGCGAGTCGGGGCTCGGAAGCGGCGAGTCGGGGGTCGGAAGCGGCGAGTCGCGGCTCTGAAGCGCCTCGCTCCTCCCGCCGCGGCTCGATGAACAGGAACATGGCCAGCGCGATCGTCAGGAAATTGAAGAACGTGTAGTTCCCGGTCAGCAGGATCAACACCTGAAACCCGATGGTGATCCAGCCGCCCAGATGCCGCCAGCGCCTGGGCGCGAAGAAGAGCAGCGGCGCCGCCAATTCGGCCAGAAACACGAACCCGGTGGACACCTTCTGCAACCCAAGCGGCAGTTGATGCAGGTACCAGGCCAGCGGCGTGGGCAACGGCTGGGTTTCATAGTGGTACGTCATCGCCGTCAGATTGTGCCAAACCGGATCGCCGCTCAACAGCTTCACCAGCCCGCTGAAGATCATCAGCCGGAACAGCAGCCATCGAAACAGCCAGATCCGAACCAGTGATTCATCGGCGAAAAGCGCCAGGAAGCCGGCTTCCAGGAGTAGCACGTCCCACTGAAACGAAAGAAAGTCCTGGCCGGCCGAACAGACGGAAAGCCACAACACCAGGCAGGCCGCCAGGGCGCGCCGCTGCCACAGTCCGCAGGCTGCCGCCGCGGCGCACACCGTCCCCAAAATCCAGACGGCGCGCACCGCGGCATCGCTCGAATTCAGCCAGAATACCGAGGGCACATCCCACCAGGCGGCCACGCTGGCACCCAGGCCCGCACCCTCTCTGGCGGCCCGCAGGTAGTCACCCAGGGGGAGAATCCCGTGCGACCCGATCAGCCCCATCGCCTGCGTTCCGAAGGAGACAAAGGCCACAAAGTACGTGCACCCCAGGATCCGCAGGAAGCTCCGAACTGTGACAAAACGTTCCACTAAGCCCATTATTATCTGTACTCCACCATTTTCCACCGGGATCGACACGAGTCCGCTCACCCCCCCTTTTTCTCCGTTCCAACTGGAAATGCGCCATTTAATGAATACCTATTTCTTTCAATCGGTTAAACCGCCAAGATGGCTCAAACTGGGAAGGATACCTATGAGCACGCAGCCGTTCGAACCGAAAGCCATGCCCCCCGCCGACCTGATCCAGATCGGCTCGACTATTGAGGACACCATCCAGCAGCGGTTGGCCGAAGAACGCGCCCGCCTGGAGCGGGAAGCGGGTCTCGTCAAGCACGAAGCCCATCAGTTCAAAAAACCGGTCGAACGGCCATTCACGGCCGACCAGCGTCCCGATACCACGCTCCTGTTCGGCGGCCTCACCTGGAAACATGAAAAGCTGGTGCATGGCGCGCTGGAAGGGCTCGGCTACCGCGCCGAAGCGGTCCCCACGCCCAACGTGAAGGCCTTCCAGGCCGGCAAAGAGTACGGCAACAACGGCCAGTGCAACCCTACCTACTTCACCGTCGGGAACCTGGTGCAGTACCTGCAAAACCTGGAAGAGCAGGGCATTCCCAAGCAGGAAATCATCGACCGGTACGTCTTCTTCACCGCCGGCGCCTGCGGGCCCTGCCGCTTCGGCATGTACGAAGCCGAGTACCGCCTGGCGCTGCGCAACGCCGGGTTCGACGGTTTCCGGGTGCTCCTGTTCCAGCAGTCCGGCGGCCTGAGCCAGTCCGACGCCGAAGCCGGCCTGGAGATGAATATCGACTTTTTTCTGGGCATCCTTAACGCGCTCAACTGCGGCGACGTGATGAACGAAGTGGCCTACGCCCTTCGCCCTTACGAAGTCAATGCCGGCGAGACCGACCGCGTGCTCGACGACGCCATGGACTACCTGCACGAGGTTTTCCGCAAGAAGCGCCCATGGAAGCTGGATGAAGGCATGTCGAAATACCTGGGCGGCTTTTCCGACACCGCCGAATACATTGGCAAGTTCGTGAAGCAACTGAAGGGCGACGAATATGTGCCGGCACTGGAACGCTGCCGCGACCAGTTCAACAGCATCGACATCGACCGCCTGCGCGTCAAGCCCATCGTCAAAATAACCGGCGAGTTCTGGGCCCAGACCACCGAGGGTGACGGTAACTTCAACATGTTCAACTTCCTGCAGCGCGAGGGCGCGCAGGTTCTGGTGGAACCCATCGGCACCTGGATCATGTACATGATCCACCAGGTTATTCAGAAGTACAAGGACTTCAAGGGCCTGGAAGAGGGCGCCGTGCTGCCGCCGGTGTGGAAGCTGGGCACGCGCGCCAAGATCGAGTTCGGCTACCGCCAGAAAGTGGCCAAGCTGAAACTCGCCGAAGCCATCTTCAAGGGTGAATACCACAAGATCGTCGACGCTCTGGGCCACATCGCCCATCACCTCACCGACCAGTACGAATTGCAGCGCCTGGGCCACCCCTTCTACAATTCGCGGGCCGGCGGCGGTGAAGGCCACCTGGAAGTCGCCAAGAACATCTACTACTCGAACAAGGACCTGGCCCATATGGTGCTGTCCCTGAAGCCATTCGGCTGCATGCCTTCCACGCAGTCCGATGGCGCCCAATCGGCCGTGGTTTCGAACTATAAGGACATGATCTACCTGCCGGTGGAGACCTCCGGCGAAGGCGAAATCAACGCCCACAGCCGCGTGCAGATGGCGCTGGGCGAGGCCAAGAACAAGGCCAAGAAGGAATTCGCCGCCGCCCTGGTGCAAGCCGGGCTCACGCTGGACCAGTGCCGCGTCTGGGTCTCACAGCACCCCGAAACCAAGCGGCCGCTCTACCAGGTTCCGCACGCCAAGGGATACGTCAGCCTGGCCGCGAATTTCGTGCTGCATATCGCGGACCGCATGAAGGCCGAAAAGTGGGTTGAGCCAGACAAGGCCCAGCGCGAGTTGGTATCGCAGTAACGGAGCCGCGACCGTAAGGGAGCGGATTTACGAGATCACTAAATCATGGAAAAACAATTCCTCATCGGAATGGATGTCGGTTCCACCACCGTTAAAGCCGTGGTGATTGATGGCGCGACGGACCAGATTCTCTGGTCCGACTACCAGCGCCACGACACCAAACAGCCGGAAAAAGTTCTGGAGTTCTGCCAGCGCTTCGACACGGAAATTGAAGGCTTCGACGCTAAGAAATCGCGCATGTTCATCACCGGCTCCGGCGGTAACGGGCTGGTCAAATTCCTGGGCGCCAAGTTCGTCCAGGAAGTGAACGCGGTTTCGCTCGCCGTGGAACGCATGTACCCCGAATGCGGATCGGTGATTGAATTGGGCGGGCAGGACGCCAAGATCATCATCTTCAAGACCGATCCCGAGACCGGCCGCAAGAAGAAGATCCCCTCGATGAACGACAAGTGCGCCGGCGGCACCGGCGCCGTCATCGACAAGATCAACGCCAAGCTGCGCATCCCTACCGAGCAGCTTTGCCAGATGGGCTACAAGGGCCTGAAACTGCATCCGGTGGCCGGCAAGTGCGGCGTTTTCGCCGAGACTGATATCAACGGCCTGCAGAAGATGGGCGTGCCGCCGGACGAATTGATGGCCTCGCTATTCGAAGCCATTGTCATGCAGAACCTCTCCGTTCTGACGCGCGGCAACACCCTGCTGCCGGTCGTGCTGCTGCTGGGCGGGCCGAATTGCTACATCAAGGGCATGCGCGATTGCTGGAAGGCCAACATTCCGAAGATTTGGGAGGAACGTAATACTCCGTTGCCCGACGGCGTTCCTCCCGAAGACCTCATCAAGACGCCCGATAACGCCCAGTACTTCGCGGCCATTGGCTCGGTGGAGTTCGGCAAATCGGAAGACGATAACGTCGGTCTGTATACGGGCTGGGAAAAGCTGGAATGGTACGTCACCATCGGCCGCGAAGAGGAAAAGACCAAGCGTGGCGGCGGCGTCGGCCTCGCCAAGGATGACGCCGACCTGGCCGCGTTCAAGGAAAAGTACCGCACCAAGAAGTTCACTCCCACCACCTTCCAACCCGGTGAACTGGTGGAAGGCTTCGTCGGCATCGATGGCGGCTCCACCTCCACCAAGGCCGTGCTGCTTTCCAAGGACGGCAAACGCCGCATCCTGGCCAAGACCTATCAGCTTTCCAAGGGCAACCCCATCGAAGACACCATCGAGGTGCTGCAGAAGCTGAACGCTCAAATTGTGGATCAGGGTTCGCAGTTGAAGATTCTGGGCGTGGGCACCACCGGGTACGCGAAGGACATCCTGAAGGACGTAGTGGGCGCCGATGCCGCGCTGGTCGAGACCGTGGCTCATACCGAGGCGGGTCTCCACTTCTACAAAGATGTGGACGTGATCTGCGACGTGGGCGGCCAGGACATCAAGATCATCATCCTCAAGAACGGGCGCGTCAAAGACTTCAAGCTGAACACGCAGTGCTCGGCCGGCAATGGCTACTTCCTGCAATCCACGGCCCAGGGCTTTAATGTGCAGGTGGAACAATACGCCGACATCGCATTTGCCGCTAAGGGTTTCCCATCGTTCGGTTACGGCTGCGCGGTCTTCATGCAGTCCGACATCGTCGATTTTCAGCGGCAGGGCTGGAAGCCGGAAGAGATCATGGCCGGCCTGTGTAACGTGCTGCCCAAGAACATCTGGCTCTACGTCTCACAGATCCCCAACCTTTCCGCCATTGGCACGCGTTTCCTGCTGCAGGGCGGCACCCAATATAACCTGGCCGCGGTCAAGGCACAGGTCGATTTCATCGAATCGCGCTTCAAGGGCAAGGAACACCCGGCCGACGTCATTGTCCACGAACATTGCGGTGAAGCCGGCGCAATCGGCGCGGCGTTAGAAGCCGGCCGCCTGTGGGACAACGGCCGCCAGAGCACCTTCATCGGCCTGGATGCCTGCGCCAACATCAAATACAGGACCACCCGCGAAGAAGCCACGCGCTGCTACTTCTGCAAGAACAAATGCCTGCGCACGTTCATCGACGTCAAGACCAACCAGATTCCGGCCGATTACAAGCGGCCGGCCAAGACCAAAGTCCCGCTGGAGGAAGGCGCGCAACGCCTGATCATCGCCACCTGTGAGAAGGGCACGGTCGAAAACATCGAGGAAATGCGCGGCATCAAGGGCAACCTCGACAAGGTGAAGAAAGCCAATCCGAACTTCGTCGAGATCGCCGCCAAGGCCATCTTCCGCGTCCCGGAGGTTCCGCTGGTGGCCGACGCGCTGCCGAAGTTCCAGATCACGGGCACGCAGAAGAGGCGCGCGGAGCTCATCAAGAAGCGCGCCACGTACCGCATCGGCATGCCGCGGGTGCTCAACATGTACTCGCAGACACCGATCTTCACGGGCTATTTTGCGGCGCTCGGCATTCAGCAGCAGAACATCGTCTTCTCCGACTACACCAGTGAGGAGTTATACAAGGAAGGCGCCAAGCGCGGCGCCATCGACCCGTGCTTCCCCTCCAAGCTCGGCATCCCTCACATCCACAACCTGCTTTACAAGGTGCATGCCAAGAAGGCGCTCGACCTCATCTTCTTCCCGATGATCGATTGCCTGACGACCGACCTGTACCAGGTGCAGGCCAGCCGCACCTGCCCCACGGTGGCCGCCACGCCCGAAGCGGTGAAGGCCGCGTTTACCAAGGAAGGCGACCTCTTCAAGGAGAAGGGCGTTCGATTCTTAGACACGTTCGTCAACCTCTCCAAACCAGATCTCTTTGAACGCCAGATGTACGAAGAGTTCAAAGACATCCTGGGCCTGAGCCCCGAAGAGAACAGGAAGGCCGTGGAGCAGGGCTACCGCGCTCTCAGCTATTTCGACAACGTCACTATGCGCGGCCAGGCTCGCGAAGTTCTGGAGCAACTGGAGCGCGAAGACCGTCTGGGCGTGGTGCTGCTGGGCCGCCCGTATCACAACGACCCGGGCGTGAACCACGAGATCCTGGAAGAGTTCCAGAAGCTCGGCTACCCCGTGTTCGCGCAGGACTGCCTGCCGATTGACGACGACATCATCTGGCGGCTTTTCGGACCCGAAGTGGAAACGGGCGAGATTCCGCACCCCATGTCGATCAACGACGTCTGGAAGAACTCCTACAGCGAAAACACCAGCCGCAAGGTGTGGGCCGCCAAGTATGTGGCGCGCCACCCCAACCTGGTGGCCCTGGAGCTTTCCAGCTTCAAATGCGGCCACGATGCCCCAATCTACTCCGTGGTGGAGGAGATTGTGGAGCACTCCGGCACGCCGTACTTCTGCTTCAAGGACATCGACGAAAACAAGCCGACCGGCTCCATCAGGATTCGCGTGGAGACCATCGGCTACTTCCTGAAGCGCTACCGCGAAGACATAGTGCGCAACAAGCAGAAGGCCACGGGCATCGACCAGCAGATGCGCGAGTTCGAAGCACGCCTGCGAAGGCAGATGCTGCGCGAGAAGCTGGACCAGAGCGACAGCGACATGGTCCGCGAGAGCTTTGAGACCGGTTCAATGCCGCAGATTCACGTGAGTCTGGGAGCGCTGCAGGCCAGCAAGGCGCCGGTGTACGAGCGGGTGAGCGGAGACTAAGCTTCAAGCGTTGACGGCAGGGCGCTGATCTCCACGAGGGTCGCCATCCGGCGACCCTTACTCTCCAGCGTTGTCAACAAAAACCGCCAGCGCGGCAGATTATTCCCGCTGCTGCAATAAATCGAGCGCAGCGCGTTTAGAGCACAGCCTTGCCGGCATCGATCGCAACGGCCAACAACTGAATTGCGGAGCGCACTGCAGCCGACATCTCCGGAGCCGCTGCGATCTGCTCTGCGTTGAGTGGCTTCCCCCAGTGTTGCAACGTGATTGACGCCTCGGGTACCACCTTGGCCGTCATCGCGGTAAGCGTTTCCGTAAGCGATGCTTGCGCATAAATCCCGCGCGGCGAGGCATTGAAGAGCGTGACGGGCTTGTCCAAGAACTCGCCGCTGCCAACCACCCAATCGAGAGCGTTCTTCAGGACGCCGGGCACTCCGTGGGCGTATTCGGGTACCGAGAACACGACGCCATCCGAAGCCTGCAGCCTTCGCCGCCAGTCCTCTACCTCCGGCGGCGCCGCTTCGCCATCAAGGTCCGGATTGAAGTGCGGAAGATCTCCGAGTCCGGCGTAAAGAGTTACCTCGACCCCTTGCGGAGCCAAAGCGATGGCCGCTCGCAGAAGAGCGGTATTTGAAGAAGAAGCCCGCAGGCTACCGGATATCGCGAGGATTCGCATAAGCCAGTGTTACCTACCGTTTAGATGCATCTGACCTACAAGAGGAATCGTTGAGTATGGGTATGTGATTCGGGTGACTCAGGAGCCACGCTTCTCATGGCCCGAAGACGGCAGGCGCCGCATCCTCGCGCACGTCGCGCCTGTGGCCTATTACGCCACAGGCAATCGCCTCCACGAGTTTCATTCCCGGCGCTTGCATGGAGCCGCCAGCCGTGCTCTATTGGACTTACCATGAACCGCATCCTCCTAGCCGCCGCCCTCTGCCTGCCCCTGTGCGCTCAGGTCAAGATCACCCAGGATGGCAACAAGAAAGTCTCCGTGGAGATCGATGGCAAACCGTTCACCGATTTCTATGTAGGCCCCGAAACCAGCAAGCCCTACCTGCATCCGTTGCGCACGGCGGCCGGCCAGATAGTGACCCGCGGGTTCCCCATGGTCCCCGACGTTCCGGGCGAACTCCGCAACGAGCCGCATCAAACCGGGCTTTGGTTCGCGCACGGAGACGTGAACGGCTACAACTTCTGGGCTGCCGATCCGGTGAACACATCCTCCGGCAAGGGGAAGGGCAAGATCGTGCTCATCAAGATCGACAAGATATCCAGCGGCCGGAAGTCCGGCACCATTGCCGCTACCTTCGAGTGGCGGACCACGGAGGGTGCGAGCCTGCTGACGGAGAGGCGGCTGATGACGTTCTACTCCGATCCCCAGTTCCGCATGATCGATTTCGACATGACGCTGTCACCCGACCAGCCCGTGACTTTCGGCGACACCAAAGAAGGCCTGTTTGCGGTCCGCCTGGCAGCGGCTCTGGAAGAAGATCAGCCGAAGGATATTCCGGAACCCAAGCGCACCGGCAAGATAGTGAACGCGCAGAACAAGTCCACCGAAAAAAATGTGTGGGGCAAGCGCTCGGAATGGGTGGACTATGGGGGGCAGTTGGACGGCCAGAATGTTGGGGTCGCGATCTTCGACAATCCGTCGAATCCGCGCCAGCCGACCTACTGGCACGCCCGCGGTTACGGTTTGCTGGCCGCCAATGTTTTTGGCGTGCACGATTTCGAAAAAGATCCAAACCGTGACGGCAGCCTAAGCCTTCGCATGGGCCAATCGCTGCGCTTCCGCTATCGGGTGGTGATTCACCCCGGCGATTCCACCCAGGCCGGCATCCGGGATATGTATGAGGCGTATAAGGCCATGAAGTAGGTGGCGCCCAGTGGCCGCCACCCTCTGGGTGGCGAGTGCGGCTTCTAGGTGCCGTCGCGACCCGGAGGGTCGCGACCACTTTCGCCGCTACAGGCCCTTCACGGCCCAACCGCTCCGGTACGCCTTGCGCACGTACCGCGTGGCCTCGGCGGAATTCTTGAACTTCAACTTGCCCGCATTCCATTCCAGCGTGGTCTTCGGAAAGCGCGTGGCGATGGGGCCCAGCAGCACGGACTCCGTAAGCGGGCCTGCATAATCCAGCGACGCCGATGTCTTGGCATTGCCCAGCACGGCCTCCACGAACTGGTGATAGTGGTTCTCCTTCTCCGTTGCCGGCATCCGGAAATCCTTGAATTGTTCCTCGGGCAGCAGGACCGGCTTGGCGACGTGCGCCAGCAGCATCACACCCTTGGTACCGATGAAAATCGAACCCTGCCCCGGCATCTTGTTCGACCCCAGCAACGCCTGCACGTCCTGAGGCGGGCGCTCGTCGCCATCGTACCAGTGGACGGGCACGGTCTTTCCCTCGGTGTAGGGCGTACCCGGGAACACATAGTGGATGATTGTGTTGATGGCCCAGTTGTGCTCGTTCGGCGCCGGCCCTTCGGAACGCACCGAGATGGGCGCGGTCAGTTGCAGGCCGCCGAACACTGGGTCGATGATGTGGCAACCCATGTCGCCAAAGGTCGCGGTTCCGAAATCGATGCGCTTGCGCCAGTTCTCCGGATGATAATAGCGGTCGCCGATATACGGCCGCGCCTGCGCCACGCCCAGCCAGTCATCCCAGCAGAAGTTGGCAGGCACGGGATCGGTGCGGTTGGGGAACGGCTCCGTATCGCCCCACTTCTTCTCGCTCCAGGAGTGGACCTCCTTCACCTTGCCGATGGCGCCCGAGTGCAGCAGTTCCACCGCCGCTTTGTACTCGGCGCTGGAGTGGACCTGGATGCCCATCTGGGTCACCAGTTTTTTCTTGTGGGCCATCCCCGTCAGGCGGCGAACCTCGTAAATGTCGTGAGCCAGCGGCTTCTGCATGTAGACGGGCAGGCCCAAGTGCATGGCACTCATCCCCATGGGGGCGTGCATATGGTCCGGCGTGCCCACGCAGGCTACGTCGATATTCTTGTGCTCGCGCTCCAGCATCTCGCGCCAGTTCTCGTAGACTTTGGCGTCCGGGTACTTTTTCTTGTGGTCCATGCGCGCCGGATCCAGCTCGGCCACGCAAACCAGCTTGACCTTGGGATGGGTCGCGATGCCATCCAAGGTGTGAAAGGCCATGCCTCCGGAACCAAAGCTGGCCAACCGCACTGTGCTGCTGGGCGGAGCGGACATCAGGTTGCGGATGAAGGCGGGCGCTGCCAATCCGGCTGCGGCCTTGAAAAACGAGCGGCGGTTGGTGACTGGAAAGTTGCTCATAACCCGAAACCTTATTGTGTCAGGTTTCAACAATCGCGGTACGCTGAGCATGTAGGGGCAGGAGATTTACCACTGTAGACGGCAGGCGGATTAACAATCCGCCGCAGATTACCAATCTGCCCCACATCCGGTTGAGGAGCTGAGGAAAGGCAATGGCCGACGCAATTGAATCGCGCACAATCGAGATTCTAGCCGGCGCGGACGCTGGAACAGAGATCCCCGTGACCACCTTCCGCGGCGCCCATCCCGGACCCGTGCTGGCGCTGATCGCCGGCAACCACGGATACGAGTATCCGCCCATTCTCGCGCTGCAACAACTGCGCGGGCAGATCCAGCCGGCCCTACTCCACGGCACGGTCATCATGGTTCACGTGGCCAACATGCCGTCGTTTCTGGGGCGCACCATCTACTTCAGCCCCGTGGACGGCAAGAACCTCAATCGCTGCTACCCCGGAAATCCGGACGGCACCGTGTCCGAACGCATTGCCCACGCCATCACCACCCAAGTCATCGAACCGGCGGATTACGTGCTGGATCTGCACTGCGGCGATGGCAACGAATCCCTGCGCCCGTACGTGTATCAGACCGTCACCGGCGACGCCCGGCTGGATGCCGCCATCGGCGAACTGGCGCTGGCTTTCGGCATCGGCTACATTCTGGTGGATCGCAATCGTCCCACCGACGCGGCCCGCTCCATCTACTGCTCTACAACGGCCATCACGCGCGGCAAGCCGGCCATGACCATTGAGTGCGGGTACCTGGGCATGTCCGACAGCGTATCCATCCAGCAGATTGTCTCGGGCGTCCGCGGCGTCATGCGCCATTTGAAGATGCTGGAGGACGGCCCGGCGCCGATCGCCAATGCCGTCTACCTGGACCCTTTCGTGGACATCCTAAGCCCGGCCACCGGCATCCTGTACCCGGAAGTGGAGCGCGCTCAAGTGATCTCGAAGGGCAAGCTGCTGGCGCGCATCACCGATTTTTTCGGCAACCCGATCGCCACGGTGGAATCGCCGATTGCCGGGCGGGTGCTCTACATCGTAGCCACCCCGCCCATCACAACGGGCCAGCCCATCGCCTGCGTGGCCGCACCGCGGGTTACGGGCACACCGCGGCCTACGGGCACGCCGCGAGCTAATCAAACATATCTGGCTCCTCGCGACTGATCTTGTTCCACAGCGGCTGGAACTGAAACCAGCCGGCATACGAACTGCCCACCTGCGACCGCGTGGTGAGGGCGCTCTGATGTTCGATGGCGACGGGCTTGCCGGCGGCTTCGGCCAGCAACTGGGCCTGGCAACTGCGCTCCATGGTGATGAACCACCACGCGGCTTCGTCCACAGTCTGCCCCACGGTGAGCAACCCGTGGTTGCGCAGGACCACCGCCTTGCGGCTGCCCAGCACGTTGGCGATGCGGTCGCCCTCGGAGGTTTCGTACACCACCCCCGTGTAGTCGTCAAACAGCCCGTGGTCCTCGTAGAAGGCGCAGGCATCCTGCGTGATCGGGTCCAGCAGCCGTCCGAGCGACGCCCAGGATTTGCCGTACATCGAGTGGGCGTGCGCCGCCGCCACCGCATCGGGCCGCGCGGCATGAATGCGCGAATGGATGGCAAAGGCTGCGCCGTTGACCGGGCGATTGCCTTCGATCACTTCGCCCTTGTGGTTGACCAGGATCAAATCGGAAACGCGAATGTGCCCGAAGTAGACGCCGAAGGGGTTCACCCAGAAACAGTCGGGACGCTCGGGGTCGCGGGCGGTGATGTGGCCGGCAATTCCTTCGTCGAACCCGAACCGGGCAAAGAGGCGGAAGGCTGCGGCCATGCGTTCCTTCCGGTGGCGGCGTTCCGCGTCCGGGGTAGCGAAGGTGGGGGGCATGGGCAGGTTCGCAACCCGTCCCGGAGCCTGGGTGCTTGGAGAGGTTTCGGTCATGTGACAAGAATATCGGATTTCCTGAGTAACCGCGGGTGCTAAACCGTATTTGGGATGGCGGACACAAACCCCTTTTGTGGGGCAGATTGTTAATCTGCGTCGGGATAAACCGGCGTGAAGTAGTGAATGAAAGAGTCATACAGGAGAAGGAATAGCGAACCATCCTGGCCCCAACCATGCGAGGGCGGCGGACAACCCCGCACTCGAAGCGTTGGACAGGGGCACATGTAGGCTGGGTATCCCTGAAGTTGATGAGCTCCGAAATAATCAAAACCAGAGGCGCCGACGGTGTCAGATTAACCGGAAGGCAACACTGCGACGTGCGTTACCTCGCTGGTACGTCGTGGGCACTGCGGAGTCGTAGACCCCAAGCATGCATGGAGACTTCACGCGCGAGAACCGAGAGACCCTGTGGCCATTCGCAGCCCGTATGGTGCGGATC
>DATMNI010000063.1:0-83226 GCA_035570275.1 Candidatus Acidiferrales bacterium
CATACCACAACACCAAGCCGCCAAATCCACCTAATCCTGTGACTAAAATCCTTCTAACCAAAGCGCATGCTCCTTGTCCTTAGATAACTTAGAGTATACCGCGTGCTGTCATGTTGACGTGGGTAATTTAGCGGTTTCGGAGAAACGGTACTAACTTAAGATAGACAGTTTCATAAATACAGTCGCGTATTTCGACGAAACCGCTTCCTAACGGTCGCGGCTCTGATCGGAGCGGCTCTGATCGGAGCCGCGCGCGTTAGCAAGCGGTTTCCCGATACGTCGGCGTATTTCTGAAATGACCGGCTAAGCTAAGCGGGCGGTCAGCGTCCGGCGAGGTCCGCTTTGGAAGCCGCTTCGTCCTTGGTGGGGGTCACCTTATCGGGGTCGATGCGGACCATGATATAGCGGATATGATCGTTGACCTTGGTGAACCAGTGGCCCACGCCGGCGGGAATGATGATGGCGTCTCCCGTTTTGAGCTGGTAGGTTGATCCGTCGCGGATTCCAGAGCCGTTGCCGCCGGGACCGTTAAGCAGCCTCACGGATGGGTAGTCCGCGGGCCGCGGCTTCCATCCTACGATGTCGGAGCCGGTGACGAGGGTCGCGGATCCGTCGAGGATGTAATAGACCTCACTGACCAGGTCGTGCTCGGCGACGCCCGAGCCCTCAGCCTGCGTGGCGTTGCGGTAGACCACGCCGACATCGACATGGCCCTTGCCCACGTCGGCCGCACGCACTTGCTGATCGGCGACGGAGTTGGTGACGCGCGCGGGCGCCCGCTTGAAGTAGGCGTCGAGCTCTTCGCGGCTGATGTAGCTGGCGGAGCAGCGGTCGCAGCTCGGCTTAGCCTGCTGGGCGGCCAGCGGGAGGAGGGCGGGCAGCATCGCCAGGAGAGCGGTTCGCATGATTTGCATACAGGTACCGAGTGTATACCAGCGACCGGGGACAGAGGTGTGGAGCGGGTGGACGGGTGGACGGGTGGACGGGTGCTTAACCGAATTTTGGGGAACCGCCCTGTGAGCACGTTCTGTGGGGCAGATTGCCAATCTGTGGGGATTGGCAATCCGCCTTCCGACGTTCGGAGCGAGCCCCGAGGCGCTCGTTGGGGCCAGCGTCAAGCGGATTCGCAATCCGCCGCAGGTTAACAACCTGCCCCACATAGTAATACAAGCCGATTCATACCGGTTCCCCCAAGACCCACGGGTATCGCCTGATCGGATTTATGAGCAACTAAGCTGGAACGATGGGCCTCGTCTCACGTATAATCTTTTATGCGACTTCTGGCCGATCTCCGCTTTGCCATCCGGACTCTTGCCAAGTCTCCCAGCTTCGCGCTCATTGCCATCCTCTCGCTCGCGCTCGGCATCGGCGCCAACACTGCCATGTTCAGCTACGTGGACGCGGTGCTGCTGCGGCCGCTGCCCGTTCCCGATTCAGGCAGGATCGTCGAGGTGGATTCGACCAGTCCCGACACGCGTCTGGGGCGCCTGTCCTATGCCGATTACGCGGATCTGCGCAACAACACCAAAACGCTCGAAAGCCTGGCGTGTTACGACTTCTTCTTCGCTGGAATCAGCACGCAGCCGAAGCAGGTTCCGAAGTACGGCCTGGATGCCAGTGTCAGCGGGAATTTCTTCACCGGACTGCGCATCGCGCCGGTGCTCGGCCGCGTGTTCCGAGCCGACGAAGATACCGTGCCCGGACGCGACCTGGTCGCCGTGATCAGTTATCAGATGTGGGATCGCGAATTCGCGCGCGATCGTGCGGTCATTGGACACGAGGTTCGCGTGAACGGCTCTGATTTCACGATTATTGGCGTGGCACCGAAAGATTTCACCGGGCCGCAGGCATTTGTGACCCCTGAAATCTACATCCCGGCGCATGCCTACCAGAAGGCGGTTCCCGGCGCCAGCGCGGATTATCTCACGTCGCGAACCCGCCGCAGCCAGGTTTTGCTGGGACGGCTTAAGCCGGGCGTGCGCATGACGGAGGCGCAGGCGGAATTGCGGAAAATCGCGCACGACATCGCCACGCAGTATCCCGATACGAATCGCGACCGAACCGTCACGGCACTCGATTACGTACGCGCCCGCTTCGAAAACAGTCCGACCGATGCCGCTCTGGCGCTCACGCTGCTGGCAATCACCGGATTGGTTTTGCTGATCGCCTGCGCGAATGTCGCGAGTCTTTTGATTGCGCGCGGAACGGCCCGCTCGAAGGAAATCGCCATTCGCATGGCGATCGGCGCGCGGCGCGGCGCGCTGGTGCGGCAGCTTCTCACGGAGAGTTTCCTCTTGGCGCTATTGGGAGGAGTTGCGGGAATCGGGGTCGGCTACCTGGGCCTGGTGTTCCTGCAGGCGATTCCCATTCCGTCAGATTTTCCGATTTCGCTCGGCATCCGGATGGACACGCGGCTGCTGGCGTTCAGCCTGGCGGTTTCGCTGGCGACGGGGTTCATTTTTGGATTGGTTCCGGCATTGCGCGCAACGCGGCGCGATCTCGCCTCGATCATCAAGACCAGCGACAGCGGCCCGGCGCGGACTTCGTTCCTGCGCGGGATGCTTTCCGGTCGAAATGTCCTGGTCACCGCGCAGCTCGCACTCTCGGCGGTGCTGCTGGTGATTTCAGCCGACTGCGTACGCGGATTTCAAGCGGCGTGGCGCATCGATCCGGGCTTCCGCCTGGATCACACGCTTTTCTTCTCCCTGGACCCGAACATCCAGCGATATAGCGAAACCAGGACGCGCGACTTCTACAAGAAGCTGACAGACCGGCTTCGCGAAACCGGCGGCGTGCGTGAAGTATCCATGTCATCGTCGGTTCCCTTCAGCACCGGGCAGAGTTCGCGCAAGTATATGGCGGCGGGCGAGCAGCCCCGTGCATCCGGAGATGCACCGGCCGCGTTCTCTTATAAAGTCGATGAAAATTTCTTTCCCCTCATGGAGACGAAGATTCTTCGCGGCCGCGGCTTTGATTCGCGCGATACGGCGAAATCGCCGCGCGTGGCGGTAATCAACGAATTCCTCGCCAGGAAGCTGTTTGCGCAGAACGATCCGATCGGCCGGCGGTTTCGGCTGGACTCCGTGGACGGAGCCGACCTGCAAGTCATCGGCGTGGCGAAGGAAGGCATATATACCTACTGGGCGGAGCCGGCGCTAGAAGCCGTGTGGACGCCATTTTCCCAGGATTACAGCTCACAAATGTATGTCGAGATGCGAACGGCGGGCGATCCTGCTTCGTTCGCCGCGGTGGTACGCGAACAGGTTCGCGCGCTCGATCCCGACATGCCGATCTTCCGCATCAGCACCATGGCAACGTTCTTCCACGATCGCGCGATGTTGGGACCGCGCCTGATCGCTCAGATCGTGACGGCGACGGGGCTGATGGGATTGCTGATGGCTGTGATCGGGCTCTACGGAGTTGTCGCCTACGCGGTGAGCCGGCGGACGCGCGAAATCGGAATCCGCCTGGCAATCGGCGCGACGCCCGCGGGTGTCCTGCGCATGGTGCTCAATCAGGGCGCGGTTTTCACTGCGGTCGGGCTGGCGTTCGGGCTGGCGCTGGCGATCCCGATCGCGCGCAACGTCATCCCCAATTTTGTGGTCGGGACCAATCCACTGGGCGCGGCGGTTTTACTCGGCGTTCCCGCGATACTCGGGGCGGCGATGATGGCCGCCTGCTGGATTCCTGCCCGGCGCGCCGCCAGGGTGGATCCGGCGGGGGCGCTCCGGCAGGAATAGCTCAGCCTGACGGCGTTTCTCCAGACGTCACCGCCAGGTGGTATGCTCCGTCCCATGCCGTTCGATCGGATTTTCTTGCGCCTGACCTGTTTGTTTGCGGGGATTGCAGTAGCCGCCGCCCAGAGCCAGCCTCCCGCTCCGGGCCAGTTTCAAAACTGCGTCCCTTGCCACGGAGGCGATGCGCAAGGAGGAGAACACGGCCCACCTATTGCCGCGCGTCTGTTGACGCTGGATGACGACGAGTTGATGCAGACCATCCGCGGGGGAAAGCCGCAAATCGGGATGCCGGCGTTTCCTTTGAACGACGCCGATATGCGCGGCCTGATCCGGTACCTGCGCACGCTCGAGCGTCCGGAGAGCCTGCCCCGAAACCGCGCCAGTGTCCAGACGGCACACGGCGAGTCTTTCCAGGGATTGGTGCTGTCGCAGAGCGTGGGTGAGATGCAACTTCTCACTGACGACCATCGGCTGCACTTACTGCGCCGCGAAGGGGAACGCTACCGCGAGGTCACTTCCGATGTCGATTGGAGCGGCTATAACGGCGACCCCAGCGGGAATCGCTACAGTAAACTCTCCCAGATCGATACCGCCAACGTGTCGCGCCTGGCGCCCCGATGGATTTTCCAATTGCCCGGCGGCACGAACCTCCAGATGACACCGGTAGTGGTGGCGGGCGTGATGTATGTCACCAGTGCCAACGAATGCTGGGCGCTGGACGCGGGCTCCGGCCGGTCGATCTGGCACTATCAGCGCCGCCGCACGCGCGGCATTGGCGGAACCGCGGCGCAAGGTGTGAACCGCGGCGTGGCCGTGGCCGGCGGCAGCGTATTCATGGTCACCGATAATGCACATCTGATCGCGCTGGATGGTTCCGCGGGCACGTTGCTGTGGGACACGGAGATGGCGGACTGGCGGCAGAACTACTACGCCACCACGGCTCCGCTGATCGCCGGCGGGCTGGTTTTGGCTGGGGTGGCGGGCGGCGACGATGGCGTGCGCGGCTTTGTAGCGGCGTTTGACGCTGCCTCCGGAAAGGAAGTCTGGCGATTCTGGACCGTTCCGAAGCCGGGCGAGCCTGGTTCAGAAACCTGGAATGGCAAGGACATCGCTCATCCGGGCGGAGCCACCTGGCTCACTGGGACGTACGACGCGGAATTGGGCACCGTCTACTGGCCGACGGGCAACGCGGGCAACGACCTCAACGGAGACTACCGCGCGGGAGACAACCTCTACACCGATTCCGATGTCGCCCTGGATGCCAAGACGGGCAAGCTCAAATGGTATTTCCAGTACACGCCGCATGACGTTTGGGACTGGGACGCGGTGCAGACGCCGGTGCTGGTGGACGCGGATTGGAATGGACAGCGGCGCAAGCTGCTGTTGCACGCCAATCGCAACGGATTCTTATACGTTCTGGATCGGACTTCGGGGAAATTGCTTCTGGCCAAGCCTCTGGTGAAGAAACTGACGTGGGCGAGCGGGATCGGTTCCGACGGCCGGCCCGTTCTGCTTCCGGACCAGGTACCCACTGTCGCTGGCGCGAAGATCTGCCCACCCATCGAGGGCGCCACGAACTGGTTCTCCACCGCGTTCAGCCCGGAAACCGGGCTTTACTACGTACAGACGCTCGAGAAGTGTGGTATCTACACGAAGAGCGACATGGAATGGAAAGCCGGAGGGGGTTTCATTGGCGGCACGACGCGAAACATTCCCGACGACAATTCGCGGAAGGTTCTGCGCGCCTTCGATATCCACACGGGGAAGGCTGTCTGGGAACTGCCGCAGACCGGCGACGCCGAGTCCTGGGGCGGAGTTCTGGGCACCGCCGGGGGCGTGATCTTCTTTTGCGATGACGATGGATCGCTGGCCGCGGCTGACGCGCGCACTGGCAAGCGGTTATGGAGTTTCCAGGCGAGCCGCCTGTGGAAAGCATCCCCTATGACCTATCGCTTCGACGGGCGGCAATACGTGGCGGTGGCGACGGGGCAATCGGTCATCTCGTTTGGTCTACCCACCAGCCGCTAGATTACTTGAATCTACGAATGTGAGGCGTGGCTTGCCGCCTGGCTTGTTCCAGTATGGCCGAACACCGATTCAGTTTCCTCCCTCAATTGACCCAGGCAGTCGTCTGGGCTGGTTGCTCTGCGGTGAAGAACACTTTCGGTCTGAGGCAGAGCCTCGCTAGCGTTAGCGGAAGCACGTCCATTTGCGGCGCAGGTCGACCCGTCAGCGCTTCATCGGGTCGGTACGAACGACACCGTGGCCCTCGCGAATCGTCGCCAGGCAATCCACCGGCACTTTGCCGATGCGCTCGGTGTTGCCGTTCGTCCACCGCACGGTCACCTCGGCCGTCGTCGAGTTCCCCAAACCGAAATGCAATCTCTTGTCATTCGCCGACAGGAAGCTGGCCTGAGCGGTGACCTCCTGGGCCTGCAACCGATCGCCATACCGAACCGTCACCTTCGACCCGATGGCGCTCCGGTTCGTTTGCACGCCCACCAGCAGCACCTTCAGCCAGTGGCCGCCGGACGAAACGTCGTTACGGAGCAATGAGGGAGGCTCATTCATGTTCCAGATCAACACGTCCACATCGCCATCGTTGTCGAAATCACCGAAGGCGCAGCCGCGGCTGGAGTGCGCGGCGCTGACGCCGGGACCGGCTTCATCGATCAGTTCCTCGAAGCGTCCGCCACCAAGGTTCCGGAATACCAGGCGCGGTGTTCGAAACGGATAATCGGGCAGCGTACGCTCCAACTCGGGATAGATGCTCCCGGTCACTATAAACAAATCGGGAAGGCCGTTATTATCCAGATCGACGATCCCCGCCCCCCAGGAAACGTAGCGAGTTTCCATGCCCAGGCCGGCCCTGATGGACGCCTCGGAAAAATTGCCCTTGCCGTCATTCACGTACAGCGCCGGGGTGTCGTCGGAAAAGTGCGTCTTTAAGACATCGGTATTTCCATCGAGGTTAACGTCCCCGAGGGCGACCCCCATGCCGGCCTGGGCCACTCCGTCTTCGCTGAGGGCGATACCCCGAAGAATCGCCTCTTCGCGAAAAGTTCCATCCTTTCGATTGTGGAAAAAGAAACTCGGCGTGGAGTCCCCAGCCATGTAAATGTCCGGCCAGCCGTCGTTATCCAAGTCGGCTGTTACCGCGGTCAACCCGTAACTGCCGGTCGCACTGCCCACGCCGGAAGGCGCGCTGACATCGGTGAAGGTTCCATCGCGGTTGTTGTGATAAAGACCAGGCCGCGCCGTGGGCAGCCCCAGCGGACCGCAACTCACCGGAAGACCCTTCCAGTTACAATTGGCGCTGGCTCCGGCTTTGGGCGTCTTTGCAACATCGAAGCCGACGTAGCGGGCGACGAAAAGATCCAGGTGCCCGTCACGATCGTAGTCCACCCACGTGCAGCCCGAGCCCCATTCCCGGGTAGCGGTAAGCAACCCCGCCTCCTTGGTCACATCCGTGAAGGTTCCGTTTCCGTTGTTTCGATATAGAACGTTTTGCCCCCAATATGTAATGAACAGGTCCTCGTAGCCATCGTTGTTATAATCGCCGACGGTGACACCCATTGCCCAGCCATGCCGTACCAGCCCGGCCGCGGCGGTGACGTCGGTGAAAGTGCCGTCGCGATTGTTGCGATAGAGCCGGTTGGTCGCATCGGAAGCACTCCCGTCGAGGCGCGAGCCGCTCAGAACCAGAAGATCGATCCAGCCGTCGTTATCGTAATCGAAGAACGCTACGCCGCAGCCGACAACTTCTATGATGTAGTCCTTCCGATCGGAACCGCAAATGGCCGGCTTCACCAGACCAGCGGCCACGGAGATATCGGTCAGCTTGCACCCAAATGGCACGCCCGAGGGCTTGCTTCGAGGAGCGGCATGCAGCCCTCGCGAGGCGACGCCCTGCGCACCGGCGGCCGGAGCCGTCATCAACGCGGTCAGCAGACTGCGGCGCGTCAGGATGCGTGCACTCATTTCCCCGGCCTGTCGCCGAACGCATAGGAGGGCGGACTGCCGACAGGGTCATCATCGCGGTCCTGCTCCTTGAACTTAAGGAACAGTTCCGTCGCCTGCTTGGCCTTGGCAGTCTCGCCCAGGGCGCGATAGACCGCGGCTAACTGGTAGTATGCCCGAGCCAGTTCGGGACGCAGCCGGACGGCCGCCTCCAGCTCCGTTCGGGCCTTCGGCATATCGTCCATTTGACGGCGAAGCCGGCCGAGGTTGAAGTGGACGAGCGGGTTTGAAGAGTCCGCCTTCGCCGCCTTTTCCAGCGCCGCCGCAGCGCCTTCCCGATCGTTGTGCTCCATCAGCACGATTCCATAATGCAGCAGGTAGTGCGGGTTTTGGGGTTCGATCGCCAGGGCGCGTTCCAGATGAGTCTTGGCTCCGGCCTCGTTATCATCCTTAAGAATATCGATAACAGCCAGCATGAATTCCGCCTTGTGGTTCCTGTCATCTAACTGGGCAGCGTGCGCGAAGTGCTTGCCGGCGCGCTCGTACTCATGCAGCAGAAAGAAACTCAGACCAATGTCGTAGAAGACGTCGGAGGATGGTTTAACTTTGGCCGCCAGCAGGAAGGACGGAATTGCATGTAACTGGTCGCCACAGCGCTGATAGGTGCGGCCCTGCTGTATTAATAGATCGTAGTGATTGGGTTTGCTCTTCACGGCTGCTTCGATGGCGGCGACCGCTTCCGCATTACGGCCGAGCAGCAGATATGCCTCGGCAGCCGCGGAAAGATACTCGGGCGAGGCGTTCCCGGGAGGAGACTTTAGCTCACTGGTGAGACACGCTTTGTCACGTGTCTCGATGCAATGCATAAGCCGTTCAGCGGCATTCGCCTCTTTGGAAAGCGGTAATAGCAAAAGCAGCAACCAGGCAGTCATTGCTTCGGCTCGACTGGCTTTTCCAGTTTTGGTTCCGCCCGGTTTGGTTCCAATTGCCTCAACACCCGGTACTTCTCCAGCTCCTTTAACGCCTCCTCCTCACGGTTCAGCTTTGTGAGCACACTGGCAAGTTGGGCCGGAAAGCTGGGATCGGCGGGAAACTCATTTTCCGCTATTCTGAGGATCTCCACTGCGCCCTCGAGATCGCCTTTCTCTCCGAGGGCCGCGACCAGGGCCTTGTAGGCGAGTTCCGACCGGGCATCGAGCCCAATAGCCTTCCGCAAATGAACAATCGCCTCCTCCCCCCGGCCCAGGTTTCGAAGCGTTTGTCCCAGAAAGAGGTTGGCATCGGAATAAGCCGGATTCAGAGCGAGTTCTTTGCGAAAGTACCCGGCGGCTGAAATATAGTCACCGTCCTGGTAGAGCAGAAATCCCAAGCGAAAGTTCACAGCCGGCAAGTCGGGCTTCAGGCGAAGCGCTTCCTGATACTCCTGGCGTGCTTCGGCGTCGTTGTGTTTCTGTACATAAGCATTGGCATACAACACGTGAAGCCAGGGAGAGCCGGGAAAGTCTGGTTGCAGACTGGTGTTGCGGACTGGTGTTGCATACAGCACAGGCATTCCTGCCTGTGTTTTTGCAGGGTTGTCAGGTGTACTAGTTCGGCAGCACCACGGAATCGATCACGTGAATCACACCGTTGGATTGAAAGACGTCGGACTGCGTGACGGTTGCCATGCCGCCCTTCTCGTCGTGCAGCACGACCATGCCGTTATGCACCATGGCGGTGAGGTTGCCGCCCGAGACGGTCTTGAGTTCGGCTTTGCCGCCGCCGGCTTTAATCCGCTTCTTCAAGTCGTTGGCGCTCCAGCGGCCCGCCACCACGTGGTAGGTCAGGACCTTTGTCAGCATTTCCTTGTTTTCCGGTTGGAGCAGGGTGTCCACCGTGCCCGCGGGCAGCTTGGAGAAGGCGGCGTTGGTCGGCGCAAAAACCGTGAACGGTCCCGGTCCCTTCAGCGTCTCCACCAGCCCCGCGGCCTTGACGGCGGCGACCAGCGTGGTGTGGTCGGCCGAATTCACCGCATTGTCGATGATGTCTTTGGCCGGAAACATCTCCTGACCGCCCACCATCGGGTTCTTGGCCGCAACCGCCAGAGAAGCGGCCGCAAGAGTAATTACAGAAAGCGCATTCCAGAGTCTCATTTCTTGATTTTCCTTTCGATGAGCCGTCTTGTTCGACGTTCACCTGGTAATACGCGCCCTCCCGGGATTTGGATGTAAGCCAAAACTGCGCGCCATAATCGAACCCGCCGCCGGGCGGGCGGATTAACAATCCGCCGCACCTCGAAAGTCGCTTGTGGAAGGTCGGCTGCTCGCTAACTCCCGGCGGGCGGATTGCCAATCCGCCGCAGGTTAACAACCTGCCCCACAGCGCGTTGATACAATCAACTGAATGTCGAAGTTCACTATCTTCCTGCTCATCGGCGTCTGCGCCTCAGCCGAGAAAAAGCCCATCACGCTCGAAACACTGAACCAGGGCGGGCGCGGCGGCGGGCGCGGTGGCGCGGGCATGGCCGGTCCGCCCACGTGGTCTCCCGATGGCAGGACGTTCGTCTTCCGACAGGGCCGAACCCTGATGATCTACGACCCGGCGACCAAGACCTCCAGGACGCTGCTCGACACCAGCGCGATTGACGCCGCCGCCATGACTCCGCCGGCCGAAGATGGGCCGGTCGATTGGACCAATCGCCGTGCCCGCCTGAGTGGCATGTCGTTTTCGGCCGATGGCAGGCAATTGCTCTTCACCGCCGGCGGCGATCTGTTCCTGATCCACATTGAGGCCGGTAAGTGGGATCAACTGACCCACACGCCCGTGGCTGAACTGGATGCGAAACTATCGCCCGACGGCAAAATGGTGGGCTTCCGGCGCGGATGGGATCTCTACACCGTGGACGCCGCCAGCGGCAAGGAAACGCGCCTTACCAGGAACGGAAGCGAAACCCTGCGCAACGGCACGCCGGACTGGGTCTACCCGGAGGAACTCGACCTTGGGACGGCATTCTGGTGGTCACCCGATTCCAAGTCCGTGGCCTATCTCCAATTCGATTCCAGCCGCGAGCCCGTAATCCCGCATGAGGACCTGCTGCGCGAACGCGCCCTCTACGAACCGGAGCGCTACCCGCAGGCCGGCGAGAACAACCCCGATGTGCGCCTGGGCGTTGTCGCCGCCACCGGCGGCCCCACCAGATGGCTCGAAGTGGGGGAGACGCGCGACACGTACCTGATCGCGCGCGCCGGCTGGATGCCCAATTCGCGGAGCGTTTACGTGACCCGGCTGAACCGCGTACAGAACCGGCTGGAGTTGTTCTCGGTGGACGTGGAATCGGGCGCGCCATCCACCATCTTGAAGGAGTCCGACGCCCACTGGATCAACCTGAAGGGGGACGTGGAGTTCCTCAAAGACGGCAAACGCTTTCTGTGGACCAGCGAGCGCGACGGTTTCCGGCACATTTATCTGTACTCCAACGACGGCAGGCAGATGAAGCAGCTTACCAGGGGCAACTGGGAAGTGAGCGCCATCAACGCCGTGGATGAGGGCGGCGGGCGCCTCTTCTATACCTCCAACGAACCCACGCCGCTGGAACGCCACCTATATAGCATCAAGCTGGATGGCTCCGGCGCGCGGCAACTTACCGCCCGCAACTTCACGCACAACGTTTCGGTGAGCCCTACGGGCGCTTACTACCTGGATACTTACTCCAATCTCAGCTCTCCGGCCCGCACCGTGCTTCATTCGGGCGATGGCGCCGAACTCGGCGTCTACCGCGAAGCCGACCGCACGCAGGCGGACGAGTACGATATTCTGCCCACCGAGATTGTGAAGTACAACGGACCGGATGGCAACACATTCTACGGCCGCCTGATCAAGCCGGCCGGTTTCCAGCCGAGCCAGAAATACCCCGTGATCGTCTCGGTGTATGGCGGCCCCGGCGTGGGCGACCCGGTGCACAATGCATGGCCGGGCATCACGGTCGACCAGGTGTATGCGCATCGCGGCTACGTGGTCTGGCAGGCCGAAAACCGCGGCATCATGGGCCGCGGCCACGCGTTCGAGACCGCCATCTTTCGCCAGCTTGGGGTCACCGAACTGGCCGACCAGGTGGCGGGCATCCAGCACTTGATCTCGATGGGTTTTGTGGACCCGGCTCGCATCGGCATCCACGGCTGGAGCTACGGCGGCTTTATGACGCTCAACGCCGTGCTCAACGCGCCGGACATTTTCAAATGCGGTATCGCCGGCGCCCCCGTTACCAATTGGCTCAACTATGACACGATCTACACCGAGCGCTACATGGGGATGCCGAAAGAGAACCCGGACGGTTACAAAGAGACCGCGCTGGCGCCGCGCGCCAAGAACCTGAAGGCGCGGCTGCTGATTGTCCACAATTTCGAGGACGACAACGTTCTGTTCCAGAACAGCCTGCAGATGACCAACGCCCTGCAGCTTGCCGGCAAGCAATTCGAGTTCATGCTCTACCCGCAGAAGAGCCATGGTGTCACCGGCGCCGCGTCGCGCCAGATGAATGAAATGATGCTGGAGTTTTTCGACCGCAATTTGAAGTAAGAGGAAAAGCAGAGCGAGATCCGTTGAAGAGCGTCGAGGGCGGGGCAGTCGAGTCTTGTCCCAGGCAAGATAAGATATAAGCAAGATGAGACTGGCGGCGGCGAATCGACGCACCCCCAGCCGCCATGCTGCCTCAGACCTGACGGCTGAACAAGCGCCGGACGCAAACGCGGGCTGGCTCGCTGCCGCATCGCGGAGGCGGATTAACAATCCGCCGCAGGTTACCAACCTGCCCCACATGGGGTTGTGCCCACCGCCATCTCGCTGGCGCCCTAACGTTCAGTGCGCGATTTCCACCTGCACCGGGTCCAGTTCGTACCCCTCATCCTTGGCCGTCGTGACGGCCTCGCTGCGCAGTTCGTCGTCGGCGGCGCTCTGCGGAACTTTGGGGAAATGGCGTTTGATGACTTCGGCCCCAACGTGAATCTGAATATGCCACAGTTTCTTAGACGAGTCCCAATCCACTTTGGCGGTGTTTGCTCGCAACATAGTCGAAGCTCCTTTCGTTAGTTAGTAAGCACTGAGTTAGTGAGCCACCTCGGCCACACAGGCCATGCGGGAGAAGTAGACGCGCTGAAAACCGGGGGTGCCCCACCTATCCAGGGTGAACCGCGCCGTGAGAGGCTTGCGTTCGGCAGGCTGACGGCCTGGATGCCTTCGGATACCTCCGGCCTGAGCGTGCAGGTGATGTGCGGGTCCGAGGCGGACACGGCATCGGAGAAACCAGCCGCGGCGTTAAAGAATCTCACGAAGGCCTGGTTCAACATCACGCCGTCCTCGCGCCGGCGAAGGTCCTCAAAGCATTAAACCATGCTCCCAGGCAATGCCGCCACTACTCAACAGGCTACCAGGCTCGAAAGCCGCTCTGCACCGTCAGTGAATCGTCCGCGTCTTGCGGTTCATATAGTCCATGAGCAGGTACTTGCCCAGATTGAACGGGGTGGTGAAATAGGCTTTGCCGCGGCAGATCTCGGTTACCTTCCGGACGAAGTTGACCAGGCCGTAGTCGGTGGCCAGCATGAAAGTGTTGATCAGGATGCCCTGCTTCTTGCAGCGGTTCACTTCTTCCAGGGTGCGGCTGATCACCAGCGGGTCCAGGCCGAATGCGTTCTTGTAGAGGCGGCCGTCTTCCAGCGTCAGGCAACTGGGCTTGCCGTCCGTAATCATGACAATCTGGCGCATGTCCTTGCGCTCCTGGTTCAGCAGGCGCTGCGCCAGAATCAGGCCGTCGCGGGTGTTGGTGTAGTACGGGCCCACCTGGACGCGCGCCAACTGGCTGATGGCCAGTTCCTCGGCGCTGTCGTGGAAGAGCACGCAGCGCAGGCTGTCGCCGGGATATTGCGTGCGGATCAGATGGGCCAGCGCCAGCGCTACTTTCTTGGCCGGGGTGAAACGGTCCTCTCCGTAGAGGATCATGCTGTGGCTGCAATCCAGCATCAGCACGGTGGCGCAGGAGCTTTGGTATTCGCACTGGTGGACACGGAGGTCGGAATAGTCCATGTCCAGCGGCACCTTGGCGCCCTCGCGGCGGATAGCGGAGAACAGCGTTTCGCTGACGTCGAGGTTCAGCATATCGCCGAACTCGTACGGTTTCGAAGCGCCGGAGGTTTCGATGCCGGTGGCCAGGTCGCGTGTATCGTGACGGCCGAAACTGGATTTGCCGAGCGAGCCCAGCAGGTCTTTGAGAGTCTTGAAGCCGAGGAAGTCGAGCGACTTGTCGGTGACCTCGAATTTTACTTTTGTATCTTTGGGATTGCCGGCGCCACCGGTCCCGGTCTGTGGCTTGCCGGGTTCCTCGATGGTGATCTGCCCTTCGTCAACCATCTTCTGCACCAGCAGGTCGAGCAGTTGGTCCGTCTGCTCGGGCGTCATTCTTCCCAGCCGCTCCATCATTTCCTGCAGCGTCTGATCGTTGAATAGTTCGCCGTGTTCCAGGGCTTCCTGGATGGCCTTTTTGAGGTCTTCCAACGTGTGTTGGTTCCACTCGCTGAAGGGCATGTACTGGGAGTTGAAGCCGCTTTCGAGCAGGAAATCGGAGAGCGCCTGGAGAAGGTCCTGGGCGTCAATGCCGAGATCCTCGCCGGTGTACTTGGAATAGTGGATCCATTTCATAGGAACCCTCAAATACTGCATCGCGACCCAGAGGGTCGCGGCCACTAGTTATACTGACGCCGGAAATTGGGGCGCTCGGGCTTGGATTCTTCGCGCGGCTCGCGTTTCTTGTCTTCGGCTGCGAATCCGCGCTCTTCGTTGCGGCTGATGCGGCGGTGCGCATACAGGCCTTCGAGGACGAATTCGGCGGCGGCGGCGCGGACGGCATCGGGCTCGTTGACGCTTAGTCCCAGAGCTTTGGTTTTCTCCATGAGGCCCTGAATGCCGCTGAGTTGCCGGACCATGGTGGCGGAATCCTCGGTTTCGTCCAGTTTCAGCGAGCCGCCCAGGTCGAACCACTGAACAATTTGCGAAACGTTGGCGCCCTCAAAATATTCGGTGTAGACCTTGCCGACGGCGGTCCTGATGATTTCGCGGGCCACCGTATCGCCGCCTTTCAGTTCGCCTTCGTATTCCAGTTCCAGCTTGCCGGTGATGGCGGGCAGGGCGCAATAGAGGTCCACAATGCGGGGCACGGCTACATCGTCCTTGGCTTTGAGCGCGCGGCGCTCGGCGTTCGAGACCACGTTTTCGAGCACCGATATCGGCAGGCGTTGCGAGACGCCGGAGCGCTTGTCGATGCGTTTGTCCTCGCGCGCCAGGAAGGCGAGTTGCTCCACCACCTGGCGCATGTAGCCGGGCACGCGCACCTCGACGGGAGAGGGCCGCTGCAACCAGGCTTCCTGGCCGGTGATGGTCATGCCTTGCTCCAGGGTGGCGGGGTAGTGAGTGCGGATCTCGCTGCCGATGCGGTCTTTGAGCGGCGTGATGATCTTGCCGCGCGCGGTGTAGTCCTCGGGGTTAGCGGTGAAGACCAGCATGAGGTCGAGCGGCAGGCGGACCGGATAGCCCTTAATCTGCACGTCGCCCTCCTGCATGATATTGAAGAGGCCGACCTGGATCTTACCGGCCAGATCCGGCAATTCGTTGATGGCGAAAATGCCGCGGTTGGCGCGCGGCAGCAGGCCGTAGTGGACGGTGAGCTCGTCGGAAATGTCCTGGCCGCGGCGGGCCGCCTTGATGGGGTCGATATCGCCGATCATGTCGGCGATGGTCACGTCGGGCGTGGCCAGCTTCTCCACGTAGCGCTGATCGCGATGGAGCCACGCGATGGGCGCCTCATCGGGATGCGCGGCGATCAGGTCGCGGCAGCGGCGGCAGATCGGGCGGTACGGATGGTCGTGAATCTCGCAGCCTTCCACGTACGGCGTGGCTTCGTCCAGCAGCGTGGTCATGAGCCGGATGAGGCGGGTCTTGGCTTGGCCGCGAAGACCCAGCAGAATGAAGTTGTGGCGCGACAGGATGGCGTTGATCACCTGCGGAACCACGGTGTCTTCGTAGCCGAGAATGCCGGGGAACAGCGTTTCCCCGCGCTGGATTTTGCAAATTAGATTATTCCGCAGTTCGTCTTTGACGGACCGGTTGGCAAGTCTGGCTTCCGAGAAAGAACTGGAGCGCAACGCGCCCAGTGTACGGGGTAGTTCCTGAATGGTACGGGACACGCAATCCCCCTCTGATGGCGATTGTACCAGACCAGCGGCAAAAGACCGGTGGCCAGTGGCCCGTGAAAGCGCCGGACACCGGACTGGGTAGCCTTTGGCGCCGGACTAATCCACCGGCCACGGGCCACCGGCTACTGGCCACCAGTTCGCTACAATAAACCTGTGGAGACTCAGACACACACGGGACTCAGCCTGCGCGCGCGGTTTACGGAGTTGACGCAAGAGGTGAATCGCGGCTTCATCGCCGAGTGGATGGTCACGATTGTTCTGCTGCTGTTCGGCACCACGGTGCTGGTGCAGGCCTTCGTAATTCCCAGCGCGTCGATGGTGGGGACGCTGCTGATTGGCGACCACGTGCTGGTGGACAAGCTGGTCTACTCTCCTCAGGGCGCGCTTTCGGGCAAGGTGCTGCCGTACCGAGATGTGCGGCGCGGCGACATCATCGTGTTCCGCTATCCGCTGAACATTTCGCAGGACTACGTGAAGCGGGCCATCGGCGTTCCCGGCGACCACATCCGGTTCGAAAACCAGGAACTGATTCTGAACGGGCACAAGGTGAAGGAGCCGTACACGCTCCACTCGGCGCCCTACCCGGACCAGTACCGCGACAATTTTCCGGCGGCGCCGCAGAACATGCCGTTACGGCCGCGGGCCGCGGAGATGCTGGCCGAGCACGTGGTGAACGGCGAACTGGTGGTGCCGCAGGGCTTCGTTTACGCCATGGGCGACAACCGCGACGACTCCGACGACAGCCGGTACTGGGGCCTGGTGCCGCGGGAGAACGTGGTGGGCACGCCGCTGATTATTTACTGGTCGTACGATGCGCCGACGGCGGATTTGTCGAACGGCAACATCGGGTTCGACCATGTATTGGATGTGGTGACGCACTTCTTCACGAAGACCCGGTGGACACGAACGTTCAAGCTGCTGCACGGCTATCCGCTGCAGTAGCAGCATGACGGCGCCAGACCTATGACGTCACCGGACCGGCTGCGGGAATTGCGCGTCCGCGCCGTCCGCGTGCCCATGGAGCAACCGCATCAGACCGCCAGCGGCACGCTGTCGGAATCGCCCCTGGTGCTGGCGGACGTCACCACCGACGGCGGCGTCACCGGGCACAGCATCACTTTCACCTACACGGCGGCGGCGCTCAAGCCGGTGGCGGAGTTGATGGCGAACCTGGCGCCGCTGATTGAAGGGCAAGTGCTGGCGCCCAGGGAACTGGAGCAGGCGCTGGCGAAGCGCTTCCGGCTTCTGGGCACGCAGGGCCTCGTGGGGATGGCGCTGGCGGGGATCGACATGGCGCTTTGGGATGCGCTGGCGCGCAGTCACGAAACCTCGCTGGTGCGACTGCTGGGTGGCGTCCCGCGGCCGGTTCCGGCCTATGGCGCGGTAGGGTACGACGGCGTGGCGGGTTCGGCCAAGATTGCCGAGAGTTGGGCGAAACGCCGGTTCCGGGGCATCAAAGCCAAGATCGGGTACCCGACGGTCCGTCAGGACGTGGAGGTGATCCGCGCCATGCGGCAGGCGGCGGGCGAGGACATGGCCATCATGGTGGACTACAACCAGAGCCTGACGCCGGTGGAAGCCGTGGCGCGGATGCGGGTTCTGGATGAGGAAGGGCTCACGTGGGTGGAGGAGCCGACGCTGGCGCACGATTACCGCGGCCACGCCATGGTGGCGCGCGAGGCCAAGACCCCGATTCAATGCGGCGAGAACTGGTGGGGCGCCGGCGACCTGCAACGCGCGCTGGAGGCGGGCGCCTCGGATTACGTGATGCCGGACGCCATGAAGATTGGCGGCGTGACGGGCTGGCTGCGCGCGGCGGCGCTGGCGGAGGTGGCCGGCGTGCGTGTGAGCAACCATCTGTGGCCGGAGATCAGCGCGCAGCTTCTGTGTGTGACGCCGACGGCGCACTGGCTGGAATATGCCGACTGGTGGAACCCGATTGTTGCCGAGCCGCTGCGGATCGAACAGGGCATGGCTTTGGTGGATGGCGCCACGGGGACAGGCGTGGCGTGGAATGAGGAGGCGGTGGGGCGGTATGGGGCGTAGCCGGGGACTGCCCGAGGGTGATGGGCAGCCTGGGACCTGATGCGACGATAATAGCCTGCCAGGTCGCCCCGAATATCCTCTGCGGCACTCGCGGCTCTTGCTTCCTATGTTACTTCCGTTCCGGCCGAAGCCGGTTCCAACCGCAAGCCAGGGCGCCCATACAGTCCCTTCTGCCTTAAGTCTTTGAGATACAATAGTCTCTTATTCGTTTCCGGGAGCGCTCTCGGGGCCTGACGTGCGGAGCACCATTGAGAGGTTGCCGGCCAAGGTCTCAAAGGCGGCTTTCCCGGCCCTAAAGTGGAACCTGTCCGGGGAACTCAAATGGCAAACTCGAAAGTTGTGAAAGCCGCTTCCATTGTTGCGTTCGTGATAGCAGGGCTCGGGGTCATCGGGGCACTTATGGGGCCGATAATGGTTCTGCCCTTGGCGGCGATTCCGCTGGTTGCCGGCATCGGTATCATGCGCAGGCGGGTGTGGAGTGCCTATGGATTCGCCTTTTACCAGTTCGCGCAGCTTCTTCTGCTACCGGTTGCTCTATTTCGATCCACGATGGGGCTGCCGGGAATCATTGCGGCAGCCGCGCTGATAGCGGCTCTCATTCCGTTGTTTCTCCTGGCGGGTAGATCGCTCGCGGCCGCGGGGGCTGAACGCGGCTGGGCCTGGCCCTGGATCGCAGCGTCCGTTCTAACAACCCTTCCGCTTTTCTTCGTTCAAGCCTTTGTAATACCGACGGGTTCGATGGAAGATACGCTCCTTATCGGCGATCGCATTCTGGTTCAACGTTTCCCAAAACCGAGCCCCGAACGCGGCGACGTGATTGTTTTCGTTTACCCGATCGATCGGGATCAGACACAAATGAAGCGCGTTATCGGCGCTCCGGGAGACCACATCAGGATTTCGGAGAAAATCGTTTACCGAAATGGGGCGGCGCTTAAAGAGCCGTACGCAGTCCACAGGACCGCGTATGTGGATTCCTACCGGGACAACTTCCCGAGCGAACCCAACATTCGCCTTGCTGACGCCGCCCGGGAGATGATCGAGAAGCACGTGGTGAATGGCGAGCTTGTGGTGCCCGGCGGAAAATACTTCGTTCTGGGAGACAATCGAGACAATTCATTTGATAGCCGGTATTGGGGATTTGTTAGCTCTGCCGATCTTATTGGCAAGCCGCTTGTGATCTACGAGTCCGAGGACCAGACGGAACAAGGGCGGCCCGGTGGAAAACCTGTTTGGGTGTGGGCGCATGGAGTTCGTTGGAACAGATTCTTGAAGGTTCTCTAATTCGAAAATTTCCACTGGGGCCCCTCAGGGCTTGTCTTTCGCGTCATGCGCCGCCGCGCACCTTCTGTGCGGATTCCGCCCCAAACACCGGTAGCCCGGGGTCCGTCAGTAACCCAATCTGCTTGAGCACCGAAGCCTGATCCCAATAGATGTGTTCGTGCGCAAGCTTGCCATCGCGGAAGCGCACGATCGCCACCAACGCCACTTCCACATAGCGGTTGGTCGCGGGAATACCCGGCAACATCCACGGCATTTCCTGGGTGTGGGTGAAGGAGAAGATCATTTCATCGACCAACTGCTCTTCTCCCACCGTGCGGGAAATCGGTGTGAGTTTCGTGTCGGGCGGCATCCTCGGAATGAAATCCTCCGAATAGAAAATGCGCAAGGCGCTTTTCCCCGCGCCACCCGTCAGCACCGGAACATGATTGACGTAGGCGTCATCCACCATGGTGGCCAGGGTCGAGTCCGTGTCGCGCGTCGCGAATTCATGATTGGTGTGCTCTTCCCACAACCGGGCTAAATCTGCTGGGGGCATGCAGCAATTCTAGCCGACGAGGCAGGACGACTGCACGCCTGGGTGGCCGGCGGCGCTGATCGTGGTGATGAATGCCTATGTTTCTGGGGACATGCTTTTGGCAGCCGGCGTGCTCCACCTTGCTTCGAAAGGTTCCTCATGCGTCTCGCCAGTACTCTTTTCTTCGTCCTAACCGCCGCCGCCCAGGTACTCACACTCCAGGACGGCACGCCGGTACGCCTTCGCCTCAACCTTACCGTCTCCTCCGCCAGCACGCACGTCGACCAAACCGTGGATTTCGAAGTCACCGAACCCGTCATTAAAGGGAGTTACGTAGTGATTCCGAAGGGCTCCGTCGCCCTCGGCCACGTCACCAAAGTGGATACCAGGCACCGCTTCGCACGCGCCGGTGCGCTCGAGCTCAGCATCGATTTCGTGCGCCTCCCCGATGGCCGGACCATACCCTTGCGCGCCACCCCCGAAAAGGGCGAAGGCGATATGAGCGGCCGCCGTGTGGCCGCCACGATCGCGGCCTCACCCATCCTGGTGTGGGTAAAAGGCAGGGACGTGACCTTCGAAAAAGGTACTGAGACCACTGCCTACGTCAGCGGCGACACCCGCATCGACGAAGCCCAGCCGCGTACCGGCCTTACCCCCGCCCCCGACAGCGGTGCGGACCGCAGTGCCGCCCCCGGCGCCGCGCTCACCAACGCCGACATCGTCCAAATGCAGAAGGCCGGACTCTCCGAAGAGATCATCCGGAGCAAGATTGGCACCTCCGCGACCAACTTCAGCACCGGCACCCAGGACCTGATCCAGTTGAAGGAAGCCGGCGTAAACGACAACATCATCAACGCCATGGTGCGGAAAGCCGGCCGCCCCGGAGTCAAATAATAAGCGCCGTCCTGGAGTGGATGGACCTTGCCGGTGGGTGCTTGGGGCAGATGCAGCGTGGCGCGCCGGCACGGCACTCTTGGAAGGAAGAAGAGAATCCCAAGCGTGGCGACGGACGACGGGCGAGCGTCCCGCGTAAAAAAGGCGGGACGCTCGCGCGAAGACGCCCAATGCCGCTGGAGCACTACGGCGCCGACGGCCCCGCCGCATTGAACTCGAACACATCGGTGTTAGTGCGGACAATCAGCCTTCCCGGCCCGAGAGCCTTGCCTTCGGTGGGGAAAAAGACCACGCCATCGGTGGATTCGCCGGGCGCCAGTTTGGTCTGGACCATGCAGAGCGCGCTGGCGGCGGCGGCCGCCTTCAACCTGACGGAGCCCATGGCGATGGCCGCCTGGCGGCGTTGCTCGTAACCGTTGGTCGATTTCAGATGCGCGTTTCCGGCGATTGAATTCTCGTAGGTGGTCACCAGCTTGATGGCGTCGCTGCCGTTGCCCCTCTGCTCCAGCATCAGGATGACGTCGCGGGCGGCGGCGGCGCGGATGGAGGCGCCTTCGCCGCGCACGTAGGTGAAATCCTCGGGCCGGATCATATAGGGGCCTTGCGCGCCATTCGAAACCGCTACCTGCATGATGGCGAATTCGTGCAGATGGGAGGGCATGATAGCGAACATCACGGTCACGCCGGACTTCGTAAGTGTTTGATACTTCAGGCCATTCTGCTCGAACTCGATGACTTGCGCGGGTGCGCTGTAGAATATCGCAACAGCTATGGCGCATACCCACGGAAGGCGGTTCATGAGATAATTCTATGATACGGCAGTAATTTACTAAGAAGAAAAGAATGTCGAGCGAACACGAACATATGTCCAATGCCGGAATTCGGCCCAGCAGCCACGGGTTGGAAGACCACGGGATCCGGAACGTCAACGTAGCCTACTGGAATCTAGGCACGGCCCAGCTTCTGGAGCATGCGATCCAGCGGCGGGAAGGGAACCTGGCCTCGGGCGGCGCCTTCGTAGTGCGCACCGGGCAGTTCACCGGGCGTTCTCCCAAGGACAAGTTCATTGTGCGAGACGAAACCAGCGATTCGCAGGTGGCTTGGGGGAAGGTGAACCAGCCGATGTCCGAGGCCGGCTTCGACCGGCTGTATTCCAAAATGCTGGCGTTCTGGCAGGGCCACGATGTCTACGTGCAGGATTGCCACGTGGGCGCGGACCCCGAATATGGCATGCCCATTCGTGTCATCACCCAGCTTGCCTGGCACAACCTGTTCGCGCGCCAACTGTTCATCCGGCCAGACCCGGCCAAGACCCAGGACCACATGCCGGATTTCACCATTATGTTCGCCCCGGATTTCGTGGCCAGCCCGCCGGAAGACGGCACAAATTCGGAAACCTGCATCGTCATCAGCTTCAAGAAGCGGGTGGTGCTGATTTGCGGCACCAGCTACGCGGGGGAGATGAAGAAGTCGGCCTTCACCGTTTTGAATTACCTGCTGCCGGCGCGCGGCGTGTTCCCGATGCATTGCTCGGCCAATATGGGTCCGGGTGGGGACACGGCGCTATTCTTCGGCCTGTCGGGCACCGGCAAGACGACGCTTTCGGCCGACCCGCTGCGCAACCTGATCGGCGACGACGAGCATGGCTGGAGCGATAGCGGCGTTTTCAACTTCGAGGGCGGCTGCTACGCCAAGTGCATCCGGCTTTCGCAGCAGAACGAGCCGCAGATCTGGGAGGCCATCCGGTTCGGCACGGTGCTGGAGAACGTGGCCATGGATTCGGAGACGCGGCTGCTGAATTTCGATTCCGATGCCCTGACGGAAAACACGCGGGCGGCCTATCCGCTGAGGTTCATCGAGAACGCCGTGATTCCCAGCGTGGGCGGCCATCCCAATCACGTGATCTTCCTGACGGCGGACGCGTTTGGCGTGCTGCCGCCGATTTCGAAGCTCTCACCGGAGCAGGCCATGTACCACTTTCTGAGCGGCTATACGGCGAAGGTGGCCGGTACCGAGCGGGGCCTGGGCAAGGAACCGCAGGCCACGTTCAGCGAATGCTTCGGCGCGCCGTTTCTGCCGCGGCCTGCGGCAGCGTACGCCGCGCTGCTGGGAGAGAAGTTGCGGCGGCATTCCGCGATGTGCTGGCTGGTAAACACGGGCTGGGCGGGCGGCCCGTTCGGCGTGGGACAACGCATGAAGTTGGTGTACACTCGCGCCATGCTGAACGCGGCGCTGGCGGGGCAGTTGAATGATCTGCCGGTGAACGTTCATCCACTGTTCAAGGTGGCGGTGCCGATCTCGTGCCCAGGGGTGCCCGCGGCGTTCCTGGATGCGCGCGGCATGTGGGCGGACAAGACAGCCTACGACCGGGCGGCGCAGAATCTGAGCGCGCGTTTCAACAAAAACTTCGAGAGGTTCGCGGACGTGAACTGGGACGTTGCGGCAGCGGCGCCGGGGCGATAGATCGGTACGTCGGGACAGATAAGTAGACTGCTTCAGAGTTCCCCAACGTGTCCGGGAAACCGCTTGCTTACGCGCGCGGCTCCGATCAGAGCCGCGACCGTTAGGAAGCGGTTCCCTCCAAATGTGCGACTGTATTTCTGAAATGGTGTATGAGGGCGGATCGCTGCGCGGTACCAACTACGTACCCGCGGTGAGCCAGTTCCTCGCAAACTCTTCGGCGTTGCCGTGCAGATCCAGCGGCTCCGTGCGAGCTTCCTGATTGCCTTCGAGATAAACGGCAACCACGCCGTCCGCAGTGGGACGCAGTTCCAGCCGCCGCTCGCGCGCTTCCAGCCGCAGTGTGGTGTCCAGCCACGCGATGTGCACTTTGACACGTTGGCTGTGGCCGATGCGCGTTGCCTGCTTGAGCAATTCGGCCGTGAATGGCCCCTGTTTCAGTTCTTCCGCGAAGGGCGCCGCGGCCCGTGCCTGGGCCTGTTGGCTTTCGCGTGCCCGCTGCTGGCGCCCGCGGTCTTCCTTGCCCTCCTCGCTGGATTCGAGGCTCTTGAGGCTGTTTTCGAGGTTGTCGAGAAAACTCATCTCCTCCCAGTTTGACGGAAAACGCCCCCGGCGTCCAACTCAAGGTACGATAGACGCGATGGCCGATCCCTCAAACCAGCGCCTCAATGACCTCCGAAACGGCCTGCTCCGCCTGCACAAATCGTTGCTGGACTCCGAGCGGGCCGCTTACGAACGCGACGTGGAGCGCATCTCGACCACCGGCCAATTCCTCAACCTGGTGCTCAACGACCCCTGGTTCAACTGGCTGCGCGACCTTTCGCAATTTATCGTGGTGGTGGATGAAGCTGTGGATTCGAAGGAACCGGTAACCCCCGAAGACGCCGACCGCCTGATCGCGCGCGCCCGCGAGCTGGTTTCACCATCCGAGGAAGGCACGGGTTTCGCCCGACGGTATTTCGAGGGCATGCAGCGCGACCCGGGCGTGGTGCTGGCACACCGGGACATGGTGCAGGTGTTCGCGGCGCTGGGGTAAACACAGGCGAACCCACGCGGGCAGGAATGCCTGTGCTGCTCGGGAATGCCTGTGCGACAGGCTGGTTGGCCGTGTTACTTGAACGTAATTGTGGTTTCGGTGTGGAACTTCTGGTATCCGTGAAAGGCCACACTGTTCCGGGTGTGCAACCGGGTGCTGCGCATTTCCACCTCGGCCTTGAGCGGCAGCAGATACTCTTGGCCACCCACTTCGGCGAAGTCGTAGTCCAGGCGGGTAACCGATTGGCGCGCCGGGAAATTTACCGGCATCTCGCCCTCCATGGTTAGATGCAACGGCATGTTCGTGTCACGGTCCACCACAATCTCACCGTGAAACCCCACTACCGCTTCCACTATGTTGTCCCGGTCCAATTGGACGCTCACTACGTACGACGAGTGCGCCAGATCCACGCGATACGTGTAGACCGCCGCCCGCCGCTTGCGAAGCGTGGTCCAGTTCTTCCAATGAAACTCGCCGGCCGATTTGGGGTCGAAGATCACGTTCAGAATCGTGCCGAATTCGCCCTTCGAAGCGGAGCCTCCGCTCTTCATGTAATCCAGGTTGGTGGGCTTGTTGTCGATGGTCAGCAGCTTGTAATCTTCCCTCTGGTCGAAGTAGGTGAGCTTCACGGTGAGCGTGTCGACGGGCGTCCAATGGTCGCGGCCGTAGCGATCTTCGTAGCGCTTCACCACCTGCGTGCAGATGAAATCGGGCAGCGACCTGGTGTAGTCGAGCGCACCTTCGCGAACCTGCTCCAGCAGATGCGCCTGCTCCTCTTCCGAGGGCTTGGGCTCAACGGCCAGCGCCGCCCCGGCCGTCACTCCGAGAGCAGTGATTCCGAGACCCGTGATTCCGGGAGCCGTCATTCCGAGAGCCGCAATCAGAAGACGCAGGCGCATGGCGTGCTACCGAATCGGCTTCTTCTCCCTGGTCTTCTCTTCCGGCAAGGGCGCCGGCGTATCGAAGCTCAGGGTGGCGTCGGCGGAGAACTTTCGGTAATTCACAAACTGCACATCGTTCCTGGTCGTCTGGGTGTCCGTGCCCAGCCGCACATCGGCGCGCAGGGGCAATAAGTACGGTTTACCCCCGACTTCGGCGAAATCGTAATCCACCGTGGTAACCGCCCGCTGCAACGGGAAATCGACCGGTATGTGGTCGGCCTCCAACACAAATTTCACCACCTGGCTGGTTTCGCGGTCCACATATACCAAGCCATGGAAGCCCGTGGTCACATGCTGCCGGTGTTGCGGGTCGGTTCCATACGACAACTGGTAGCTGGCATCGCCCAGCGCCACCTGGTAGGAGAAAACGTGCACCGGGCGTTCGTGCAGCGTCACCTCCCGTTCCCACCGGAATTCGGCGTGCGACTGCGGGTTGAAGATTTCGTGCAGCATGCTGCCAAACTCCCCGGCCGACGTGGCCCCCGCCAGCGACTGGTAGTCTTTGTCCGTGGGCCGGTCATCGATCGAAATCAGCCTGTAGTCTTCCCGCCGCTCGGCATATCCCAGCCGGACCACCAGACGGTCCATCAACCGCCACGATTCCTTGCCATCGGTGCCGGCATAGCGTCGGATCGCCTGCGTGCAGAGGAAGTCGGGCAGGCCCTCGGTATAGTGGAGCGCCGTTTCCCGGGCCGCCTCGATGAGGCGTTTCTGGTCCGGTTCCGACGGCGGAGGCGGCGGCGCGGGCCTGGCCGATGCAGCCGGCGCGGCGGGCTTCGGAAGCGCCCGCGCGGCATCCATCAAGCGCCGCAGTTCGGCCACGGTCCTGGGCCCGGCGCCCTCGGTCTGGAGTTGAAAAATGGTGCGATCGTCCATGCTCTCCGTGAGCGCCAGTTTGTGCAGGGCCTTCGCAACGTCGCCATCCGCCTGTTTCAACTGAACGGCCGAGCGCACGAAACCAATCACGTCGCGCACGGAGCGCCGGTCCTGCGCGAACGCGGCATTGCTGAGACAGGCACAGCCAAGACAGGCGCTGAAAAGACAAGGGATGAGAGCCTTCATTCGCGGCCGCATCTCTCCACTATAGAGCTTTCCACAACAGAGCTAAGCGGCGTGGGTTTTCCATTCCGCGGACGGTCGACCGCGTTTATGGTATAGGCTGGGGTTGACAATCTGCCCCGCAAGGTACAATCGTTCCCAAGGTGCCATGATTTCGCCACTCACTCCACTCGACTTTCTGGCGCGGGCCGCGCACACTTACCGCGATGTCATCGCCGTCCAGGACGGGGACCGGCGCTTCACCTACGCTGAGCTCCGCGACCGCGTTTACCGCCTTGCCGGCGCCCTGCACCAACTGGGAGTGGGACCGGGCGACCGGGTTGCCGTGCTGGCTCCCAACACCACCGCGGCTCTCGAGGCCCACTTCGGCCCCATGCTGTTGGGCGCCATCCTGGTGATGCTCAACACCCGCCTGCAAGCCGGCGAACTGGCGTGGATTCTGCAACACTGCGGCGCCAAGGTGCTGCTGGTGGACCAGCAACTCCGCCATCTGGCGGAGGGCGCGCCGGTCCAGCACATCATCCACGACTACGAAGGCCTGCTGCGCGACGCCGGCCCCGCACCGGACACGCCGCCCATCGACGAAAACGCCTGCATCGCCATCAACTACACCAGCGGCACCACCGGCTTCCCCAAGGGCGTGATGTTCACGCACCGCGGGGCCTGGGTCAACGCCATGGGCGAAATCGCGGAGCACGGCCTGACGCAGCGCAGCGTCTACCTGTGGACACTTCCCATGTTCCACTGCAACGGCTGGTGTTTCGTGTGGGCCGTCACAGCGGCGGGCGGGCGCCACATTTGCATGCGCCAACCCGACCCCCGCGAAGCATGCCGCCTCATCCAGGCCGAGGGCGTGACCCATTTGTGCGGAGCGCCGGTAGTAGTCAGCGGGCTGGCCCAGCACTGCGAAGCTGAGGGCATCCACTTCGCCCGGCCCTTGCGCATCGTTACCGCCGGAGCGCCGCCGCCGCCCGCGGTAATCCGCGCCGCCGAGGAGACCGGCGCCGAAATCACACACGTCTACGGCCTCACCGAAACCTACGGGCCACATACCATCTGCGCCTGGAAGCCGGCGTGGGACAGCCTGCCCGCAGCCGGGCGCGCGCAAATCAAAGCCCGCCAGGGGGTGCCTTACATTATTGCGGGCATGGACCTGCGGGTGGCCGGCGCCGACATGCGGGACGTGGAAGCCGACGGCCAAACCATGGGCGAAGTGATGATGCGCGGCAACAACGTGATGCTCGGTTATTGGGACAATCCAAAGGCCACCGAAGAGGCTTTTGAGGGGGGCTGGTTTCATTCGGGCGACCTGGCGGTGGTCCACTCCGATGGCTACATCGAGCTGCGCGACCGCAAGAAGGACATCGTCATTTCCGGGGGCGAGAATATCTCGTCCATCGAAGTGGAAAAGGTGTTGGCCGACCATCCGGCGGTGGCCGAGGCAGCCATTGTCGCCTTCCCCGATCCAAAATGGGGAGAAGTGCCGAAAGCCTACGTGGGGCTCAAGCCCGGATGCGCTGCCACCGCCGATGAACTGGTGGCCTGGTGCCGCCAGCGCCTGGCGCATTTCAAGTGTCCCAAGATCGTGGAATTCGGACCGCTGCCCCGCACCGCCACCGGAAAGATCCGCAAGAACGAACTGCGCGGCCGCACGCACGAAGGCGACCGCGAAGGCGATCCACAACTATGAATTTCGAAAACCTTTTGATCTCGCAAGAGGGCCCAGTCACGGTGGTGACCCTCAACCGGCCGCAGCGCCGCAACGCCCTTTCGCTGGAGTTGATGCTGGAGTTGACAGCCTGCCTGGACGCTATTGGCCGCGGGTTGCATTCCAACGGGCACTCAAACGGAGAATCGCGTGCGGTGATTCTGGCGGCGGCGGGAAAAGTCTTCTGCTCCGGTCACGACCTCTCGGAAATGACCGGCCGCGACATCAACGAATACCGCCGCATCTTCGACGTGTGCAGCGAGCTGATGCTGAAGATCCAGGCCATTCCCCAACCGGTGATCGCCGAAGTGCAGGGGGTTGCCACCGCGGCGGGATGCCAGTTGGTGGCGGCCTGCGACCTGGCCGTCGCCTCAGAGGACGCATCGTTCGCGACACCCGGCGTCAAAATCGGCCTCTTCTGCACCACCCCGATGGTCGCCCTGACCCGCGCGATCGGCCGCAAGCGGGCGCTGCAGATGTTGCTCACCGGCGAAATGGTGCCCGCGCACACCGCCGCCGAATGGGGCCTGATCAACCAGGCTGTCCCTGCGGCCGAACTGCGCGCGGCCACGCGGAAACTGGCTGGGAAAGTGGCCGAAGCCAGCACGCTGGTGGTGGCCATCGGCAAGCAGGCCTTCTACACCCAGATCGATCTGGACCAGCAGAAAGCCTACGCTTATGCCAAGGAAGTGATGTCGATGAACGCGCTGGCCGCCGACGCCCAGGAAGGCATGGCGGCGTTTCTGGGCAAGCGCGCGGCGTGTTGGAGCGGAAAGTAAGACGGGCCGCGTGTGGCTTGCCATCGCCCAGACGAGGGCGACATAGTTCTCGACCGTTCCGCGGTTGCGGAACGACCATTCACGCCGGGCAAAAAGCTCAAGCGGGAATGGATCGGCATCGACATCACGCATCTTGGGATATCCCTCATCGAGAAGAACGTTTAGGCAGAGTCAAACAATAATCTGAACAAATCCACAATCTGTTTCACCAGTGGATTCCCGGTCACGTTGACTTCGATTATCCCTCTTCCTTTGCGGCTTCGCGGCTTTGCGTGAAATCTTGTCTTTTTATTGTACGCTTGGCTCAAATGTCCAACTTATTATTTAACTCCCTCCTAATGACGCCTTTCCCAGAATCGAATTCGAAGCGGCTGCCCGCCATCTTGCATCCCGGGACAAGTACCAGTTCCGGTGGTGGGCGGTGTCGCTTGTGAATAGCCGGCTCACTGCGCATCGCGGCAGGCGGATTAACAATCCGCCGCAGGTTATCAACCTGCCCCACACGGGTTCGTCCGCCCGCGGGTTACACTGTTGAGCATGTCCGCGTGCACGATCGATGTCATCAACCCTGCAACCGGCGAATGGATCACCACCGTCCCCGATCATGATGCCGCCGATGTGGACCGCGCCGTCGCGGGCGCGCGCGCCAGTTTCGAAAACCAGACGTGGCGCGGGCTCGACGCTTCCAAGCGCGAGCGCATCCTATGGAACATCGGCGAGTTGCTCATGAAGCACCGCGACCAACTGGCCGCCATCATCTCGCAAGAGAACGGCAAGACACTGCGCGAAGCGGCCGGCGCCGACGTGGTCCCCGCGGCCGATTGCTTCCGCTATTACGCCGGCTGGGTGCGCAAGATCTGCGGCGAAACCATTCCGGTCAACGGGCCGTTCCTGAACTACACCCTACGCGAACCGGTGGGCGTGGTGGGCGCCATCGTGCCCTGGAATTTTCCGCTGCAAACGGCCGCCTGGAAAGTGGCCCCGGCGCTGGCGTGCGGCTGCTCGGTGGTGCTTAAGCCTTCGGAGTTGACGCCGCTGAACGCGCTCAAGTTCGCCGAAATCGCGGCCGAGGCGGGGCTGCCGGAAGGCGCGCTCACGGTGGTCACCGGCTATGGCGACACCACCGGCGAAGCGCTGGCGCTGCACGAGGACGTCGACAAGATCAGTTTCACCGGCAGCATCGGCACCGCGCGCAAGTTGCTGGAGCGCTCGGCGGTTTCGAATCTGAAACGGCTGAGCCTGGAGTTGGGCGGCAAGTCGCCCAACATCGTCTTCCCCGATGCCGACCTGGATGCCGCGGTGAAGGCGGCGCTCTGGGGCATCTTCGGCGGCAAGGGCGAAATGTGCACCGCCGCTTCCCGGCTGCTGCTGCACCGTGACATCTACGACCGTTTCCTGGACGACCTCGCCCGGCGCGCCAGAAAACTGCGGCTCGGCGATCCGCTCGACCCATCCACTCAGGTTGGCTCGCAGATCTCCGGACGCCAGATGGATCGCATTCTGGACTACATCGAGTCGGGCAAACAGGAGGGCGCGCGACTTTTGTGCGGCGGCGAGCGCGATACCGATGGCCAAAAGGCCAAAGGCTTTTTCGTGAAACCCACGATCTTCTGCGAGGTGACGCCGGCGATGCGTATCGGCCGCGAAGAGATCTTCGGCCCTGTGCTATGCGCCATACCTTTCAGCGACGCCGCCGAAGCCCTGCGAATTGCCAACGGCACCGTCTACGGCCTGGCTGCGGCGGTCTGGACATCCGACGTAAGGCTGGCGCACCGCATGGCGGCGGGCATACGGGCCGGCTCGGTGTGGATCAACACATACAACAACCTTGATTCCGCCTCTCCCTTCGGCGGCTATAAGCAGAGCGGTTTCGGCCGCGACCTGGGCGCCGCCGCGCTGGATCAGTACACCAACGTCAAATCGGTCTGGGTCGCGCTGTAGGCGCGCGGGCTTTGCAGGCAGTATAATCAACCAGATCGTAAAACGGGTGAGATCCAAGGATAGGGGAGGGGATACATGCGCCAGTTTCTGGCAACCGCTGTCATTTTTGCCTCCACGTGTGCCGCGCAGGAGTTTCGCGCCACCGTGAGCGGCCGGGTAACAGATTCACAGAATGCCGTCATCACGGGGGTAAAGCTCATCGCCGTTCAGGTGGCGACCGAAGCCAAGTTCGAAACCGTCACCGATAGCGATGGCCTTTACACCATCCCGTTTCTGCCGCCGGCCACTTACCGGATCTCGGCCGACGCGCCGGGGTTTAAGCACTACGTCCGCGATAACGTCGCCGCCGGCGCCAACGAACGCCTGGGTATCGACATTCAAATGGAGGTGGGCGCGGTCACCGAAACGCTGAACGTCACTGCCGAAGCTCCGATCCTGCAGACCACCACGGCCTCCACCGGGCAAGTGATTTCCTCGGCGCAGATCGAAAACATGCCGGTATCCGGCCGCACACCGCTGGCGCTGGCGCAGCTTGCCTTCGGCGTGATTCCGAACACCGATCCGCGCTTTACGCGGCCCTTCGATAACGCCGGCCCCTCGGGGTTCTCCATGGGCGGCGCGCCGGCACAGGTCAACGAACTCCTGATCGATGGCGCGGCCGACAATACCGGCAACCTCCGCGTCGCCTATAACCCGCCGATGGACGCCGTTACTGAAGTAAAAGCCGAGAGCTTTCAGGCCGACGCGGCCTATGGCCATTCCGGCGGCGGCACGGTTAACGTGATCACCAGAAGCGGCTCGAACCAATTCCATGGGACGCTTTATGAATTCAACCAGAACTCGGCCTTCAACGCCACGCCCTTCTTCACCAATAAAGCCGGCGTCAAGAAGCCGGTGAGCCGTTACAACCAATACGGCGGATCCTTTTCAGGCCCCATCCGTATCCCCAAAATCCTCGACGGCCGCAACAAGGTGTTTTTCATGTTCGCCTACGAAGGAGTAAAGGACGCATTGCCCGCGCCGACCACGAACACGATGCCCACCACCGCCGAACGCAGCGGCGACTTCTCCGCCCTCCTCAAGGTCGGCGCCATCTACCAAATCTACGATCCGAGCACGGGCGTGGTTCAGGGCGGTCGCGTCGCCCGGCAGCCATTCCCCAACAACATCATTCCCGCCAACCTCATCTCGCCCATTGCCAAGAATTACTTGCAGTACTATGTCCAGCCCAACCAGCCCGGCCAACCCAACGGACAGGCCAACTACCTCTCCAACACGGACGGAGAACGGAATACGTTCTACAACACGATTGGGCGGCTGGACGTCAATCTTTCGGAAAAACACAAGTTCTTCTTCGGGGCCAGAAACAACCTTCGCGTGGGGAGCGGAGGCAACGGGTTCGGTAAGTCGGTTTACGACAATCCTACGTCGGGGGATTACCTGCAGCGGCTCAACTGGGGCCTCACCTTCGATGACGTTTACACCCTCAGCCCCACATTTCTCATGAACAGCCGCCTGAATTGGACCCGCTTTGTCGAGCCCTTGACCAATTTCTCGCTCGGCTACGATTCCACGTCCCTTGGTTTGCCGGCCTATCTTTCAGCCAATGCCCCGCGCAAGGTTCTCCCGAGGATTTCCTTTCCCACGAACAGTTTCAACGCCCTCGGCGATACCGGCGGCGTCGAACTCCCACTTGACATATTCCAGATTTTTGAAAGCTTCACCAAAATCCAGGGCAAACACAGCCTCAAGTTCGGCGTCGATATCCGCCAATACCGGGAATCGCAGCTCAATGCAGGATACACGAACGGCACCTTTGTCTTCGGCACCAACTGGACGAATGGTCCGCTCGACAACTCACCCGCCGCCCCCATCGGCCAGGACCTGGCGGCCTTCCTGCTGGGCCTGCCTACCTCGGGGCAATACGACCTGAACGCCTGGCGCCAGAACAAGAATAATTACTACTCCGCCTTCCTGCAGGACGATTTCCGCGTCAGTTCCAGTCTCACCCTGAACCTGGGTCTGCGGATGGAAGGCGAAACCCCCACTACGGAGCGCTATAACCGCACCATCAACGGATTTGACAACACCACTCCCAGCCCCATCGCCGCCAAAGCCATCGCGGCTTACGCGGCCAATCCCATCCCGGAAATCCCGGCCGCTCAATTCAAGGTAAACGGCGGGCCGATTTTTGCCGGGACAGGAAACACCGGCATCTATTCCACGCCCAAGGCGAATTTCTCTCCGCGCATCGGTTTCGCCTGGAGCCCCGGTTTCATCGCCAAGACCGTCATTCGCGGCGGCGCGGGCATCTTCTACTTTCCGTATGGCATTGCCGGCAACAACGCACCGGGGTTTAGCCAGACCACACCTCTGGTAGCCAGCAACGACGGTTTTCTGACGCCCGCCGCCACGCTCGCCAATCCATTCCCGAACGGCATCCAGACACCCACCGGTTCCAGCCTCGGTCTTTCCACCTTCCTCGGCAAGAACATCACGTTCTACGATCCCAATCCGGGCTATGCCTATTCCACCCGTTGGCAGGTTTCGGTGCAGCGTGAACTGTTCCCGAACGTTCTTCTGGAACTCGGTTACATAGGAAACAAGGCGGTCAAAATGCCGGTGGATCATAACTTCAACGGCACGCCGCTGCAATACTTATCCACCTCGCCCACCCGCGACCAGGCCACCATCGACCGTCTTTCGGCCAATGTCCCCAATCCGTTTGCGGGCCTGCTGCCCGGCACCGGGCTCAACGGCAGCGTGGTGGCGCGCAGCCAACTTCTGGCTGCCTCCCCACAATACTCCGGCAACACCGGCGTTCAGGGACAGGCCTTTACCGACGGCTCCTCCTGGTTCCACGCTTTGGATGCCCGCATCGAAAAGCGCTTCTCCCACGGCTTCCTCATGCTGGTCAATTTCCAGTGGTCGAAGCTGATGGAGAAACGCAGCCGCCTGAACGACAATGACCCGCTGCTGGAAAAGCGAATCGCCGCCGAGGACCGTCCATACCGCCTGGTCTGGAGCGGCACCTACGATCTGCCCTTCGGTAGAGGCAAAGCTTTATTGAAGAACTCCAATCGGGTTGTCAACTATGCCGCGGGAGGCTGGAACGTGAACCTCATCACCACGTTCACAACCGGCACGGCGCTCGGTTGGGGCAACATGATCTATTTCGGCGGGCCGCTCAATCTGGATCCGCACAACGTCGACAACTCATTCGATGTCACGCAGTTTAACCGGGTCAGCGCGCAACAACTGGCGTCGAATGTGCGCACCTTTCCCACGCGTTTCGCTAATTTGCGCGCGGACAGTGTGCAACAGGTGGATTTCTCGATCATCAAGCAGCTCCCCATCACCGAGAGGCTGAAGATGACCTATCGCTGTGAATTCTTCAACAGCACCAACCGCGCCATCTTCAACCCGCCCGACCTTGGCCCCACATCATCCACGTTCGGCAAGATTACCTCACAGGCCAATACGCCACGGAGGATCCAGATGGCGCTGCGCCTGGTCTTTTGACGGTTAAACACCGCTCCCTAACGGTCGCGGCTCTGTGCCGATTCGGAGCCGTGACCGTCAGGGAGCGGAGGCAGCCACCCGGACCGCAGGGCCTTCGTAATACCGAAAGCACGTGCGAAAGCCCACTCGCTCGTACGCCCGGGCTGCCGCGACATTGCCAGCCCCCACGTTAAGGCCGATAGTCTCAATACCGGCCGCCCGCAGTGCCGCCACTACCGCCGAGGTCACAATCTGCGCCAGCCCCTGCCCGCGGAACTCCGGGTGCGTGAAAATGTTGCCGATGCCGGCGACGCCCTCATTGCGCGACACCACGTGCGCGCCCGCCGCTGCCACCAGTTCGCCTCCGCGCCGGATGCCTCGGAAAAAACCATTATCCATTTGATCTGGCGCGAAAGCGATTCCGCCGCCGTGGCCCGATTCAAACAGGCGCTCGATGGCGCCCGAATCATCGCGGGTGAGCGCCTGGGGTAGGGAATGTGCCGCGCCAACCCGAGGCTGGAAGTCCGCCAGCAACATGCGCCGCATTTCGTGGAGCTGGCGAAACTCGTAGACCCCGCGGGCGGCGTCCAACTGATGCGGCTTGAGGTTGAGATAGCCGCCGGTTTCCGGCAGCGCGGCCAGCAGTTCGCGCGTGGCCGCGGCATCCCCAATCACGAAGATCGGCCGGATCGCCAACGCGTGGAACACCAGGGCCAGGCCGTCTCCGCAGCCGAGCCAGTCGCAATGTTCGAACAGGCCGTCATCCAGGTCGGCCAAGGCGTACAACGACCATTCGCGGTCCTGGTTCAACCGGCGCCGGATCTCGGCTTTGTCACTCAGCTTAGTCACTCAGCTTAGTCATTCAGCTTAGTCATTCGGCAGCTTAGTCAATCGCCAGGCTAGTCAATCAGCCCGTTCCTCACGGCGAAGCGCACCAGTTCGTTGATGCTGTGCACGTTGAGCTTTTCCATAATCCGGCCGCGATGCGCATCCACCGTGTAGACGCTCAGATTCAGTACGACCGCAATCTCCTTGTTGGTCTTGCCTTCGGCCAGCATCTGCAACACCTCGCGCTCGCGGCTGCTCAGCAGGTCGATGGGGTTGGTGACGTGTTTGCGGTAATCGTCCAGGACGGCGTTCGAAACCGCGGGGCTCAGGTAACTTTCCCCGGACGCCACGGCGCGGATGGCGGAGACCAGGTCGCCGGCGCCGGAGTCCTTCAGCAGGTAACCGCGCGCGCCCGCCCGCAGGATTTCGCGCACGTATACTGAATCCTTGTGCATGCTGAGCGCGATCACGCGGGCATGCGGCGTGGAAACCAGCAGGCGGCGCGTGGCTTCGATGCCGTTTAACTCCGGCATGGCCACATCCATTACCACGATGTCCGGCCGCAGTTGCTCGGCCAGTTCCACAGCTTCGCGGCCATTGCCGGCCTCGCCGACAATTTCCATATCGGCCTGCGCGCTCAGAATCATTTTGAAGCCCTGGCGAACCACCGCGTGGTCGTCAACCAGCAGGATGCGAATGCGTTTCATTGCGTGCGGGAACCCGTATCAGCGGGCACTAAACCTCGGCCCGACTTCTGGGCACGCTCGAAATCCGAGTCAAAACGGAACCGCACCGCAACCTCTGGCAGAGTGCCTTTCGCCCCAGACACCGTGATCCCGGCGACCAACGTTTCCACAAATTTCCGTTTCTCCTCATAGGTCATTTCGCCTTTCACCTTCGCCCCGAGGTCTCCTCGCAGCCTCCCAGCCCAGTCCAAGGCTAGCACCCGCCTCGGCATTGAGGGATATTTCGCGGAGTTCAGCCAGTGATCCTACTTCGCTTTCCAATCCGGCAGGCGGCCCGGCGTAGGCGGAGCCCCGGCGGCATCGAGCTGCTTTTCCAGCGCTTTGATATCCGTCTCCACCAGTTTGCGCAGCTTCGGAATCTCGGCGGCCAGACCGTCCGATGCGATTTGATACTGCTCCATGGCCGTCTTGGTCGGCCGTCCCGTGGTGCCGCGCGTTGGCGATTGGGCGGCCTGCATGTGCTCCGATATCGACGCGGGGGAGCCCTCGTTGTGCGACCGGATGATGCGGTCGCCCGTCAGCGCCACGTTGATCTCGCCCAAAGCCTTCTCAATCTTTAGGGCTTCCTCGCGCAGTTTGAACGGCAGCGTGGGGGTGGCGTCAATGGCGCGGCGAATCGCGGTGATGCGGGTTTCAGCTTCGCTGACCGTCTGCTCGGTCGCCGTCAGCGCCTTCTGCAGCCTGGCCAGTTTGTCCTGGAAATCGGCCATGGCCTGGCGGTCGGCGTTGGTGGACGGGCCTTCGCCCACTACATCGAACGTCTGCGACCCGGCCAGCGGCGTGACTACGCCTTCCACGCGCTTGGCCAGTGTGACGGTGTACTTGCCGGGCACCACCAGGGCGCCCTGGCCGCCGCCGCGTCCACCAAACGCGGCCAGTTCCTCATCGCCGCCACCGGCCGGGTCACCGCCGGCCGGACCGCCCGCGCCGCCGCCACCGCCCGCTCCGCCACGTCCACCGCCCGCTCCCCCGCGTCCACCGCCACCGCCAGCAAAGCCTCCGCCGCCACCTCCCTGCGGAGCCGCCGGCGCCAGGGCGGCACTCTGCATGCGCAGGTCCCACGTGAAGCGATGAACCCCGCGGGCGGCCGGCTCTTCCAGGCGACGCACCACCTTGCCGGATGCATCCGCGATGGTGGCGAGAATGGCCGGCGGCTCCTCCTCGGCCTCGGCGCGCAGTTCTTCCGGCTTCGGGTACGGCGGAGTTGCGCCGCCCTGGATGGCGGCGCGTTCCCGGCGTTGGCGCTCGGTGCGCCGGTTGGTGTAGCCGTCTTTCAAGTTGTAAGTTATAGACGCGCCCACCGGCGGATTGGGCGCCGTGAAATAATTGGTCCCCAAATCGCCGCCGCGGTTTTGCGGCAGGTAAGAAAGCGCCGTCTTCACCGGGAACAGCGCGCTTTCCTTCTGCATCGTCTCCGCCGTAGCCACGCGCAGCGGGCTGTAATCGTCCAGCACGTAGATGCTGCGCCCGAAGGTTCCGATCACCAGGTCGTCGGTCTGTTTGGCGATCGCCAGGTCGCGCACCATGATGGTCGGCAGCCCCACGTTGAGCTTGATCCACTTCTCACCGCCGATCTGCGTGAAATAAAGCCCGAACTCCGTGCCCGCGAACAACAGCTTCGGGTTGACGTGGTCTTCGGCGATGGCGTACACGCCGCCGGTCTCGGGCAGATTCCCGGAAATGTTCACCCAGTTTTTGCCCTTGTCGGAACTCTTGATCAGGTATGGCTTGAAGTCGCCGTTCTGGTGGTTCTCATAAGCCACATAGACCACGCCCGCTTCGTATTGCGATGCCAGGATGCGCTGCACGTAGGCGTCCTCGGGCACGCCGGCCGGCTTTTCGATCTTGCGCCAGTTCTTGCCGCCGTCTTCGGTCACCTGCACCAGCCCGTCGTCGGTGCCCGCGTAAATCAGCCCTTCCTGCTTGGGCGATTCGGCCAGCGCGGAGATGTTGTCGTAGAGCGCCGTGGAGACGTTCTTCTGAATGGCGTCGATGGACCAGACGCGCCCCATCAGCGGCAGTTGGTTGCGGTCCAGGTTGCGCGTAAGATCGGGACTGATCGGCCGCCAGCTATCGCCGCGGTCGTCGCTGCGGTAAAGCCGCTGCGCGCCGAAATAGAGCCGCGTGTTGGAGTGCGGGCTGACGATCAGCGGCGTGTCCCAGTTCCAGCGCATGGCGGGGTCGCCCTTGACCGGCTGCGGCTGGATGGACACCCGCTCGCCGGTGCGTTTGTCGAACCGCACCATGTTGCCGTTCTGCATGTTGGCGTAGATGGTGTTGGGGTCCTTCGGGTCCACCCGCGAATAGAACCCGTCGCCTCCCATTGTGACGAAGCAATCGGCATTCGTCATCACGGTGTTTTTGGTGCGGGCCGGGCAGCCGAAACTGTTGTTGTCCTGGGTGCCGCCGTAGACGTGGTAGAACGGCCCGCTCTCATCCACCGCCACATCGTACATCTGCGCCGTGGGCAGGTTGGACTTGAAAATCCACGTGGCCGCGCGGTCGAAGCTTTCGTACAGTCCGCCGTCGCAGCCTACCAGGTAGTGATTGTTATTCTTCGGGTCCACCCAGATATCGTGGTTGTCCACGTGTTTGTTGCGCGTGCCGAGCGCGCTGAGGGTGCGGCCGCCATCGTCGGACACCATGATGTTCACGCTCTGGATGTAGATGCGGTCGGCGTTGGCCGGGTCCACCTGCACCTTGGCGTAGTATTGGCCCTGCGTGTCCGTGGTGTTGCGCCGCTCCCAGGTGACGCCGTTGTCGGTGGAGCGGAACAGGCCGCCGCGGCCCTCCGGCGCCTCCACCATGGCGTAGATCATACTCGGATTGGAGGGCGCGTAGTTCATGCCGATGCGGCCCAGTTCGCCCGCAGGGATGCCGCCCGCCACCTTGCTCCACGTCTTGCCGGCGTCGATGCTGCGCCAGATGGCGCTCTCTGGACCGCCGTGGATCATGCCGAAGTAGCGCCGCTGCCGCTGGTGCGTGGCGGCGAGCAGGATATCGGGATTCTTCGGGTCCATAATCGCGTCGGAGCAGCCGGTGTAGTCGCCGGTCTTGATGAGGCTGCCCGACCAGGTCTTTCCGCCGTCGGTGGTCTTATACAGGCCGCGCTCGCCGCCGCCCTTCCATAAAGGGCCGGGCGCCGCCACGTAGACCACGTTGGAATCGCGCGGGTCCACGATGATGCGGGCGATATGCTCGGTCTTCTTGAGTCCGACGTTGCGCCAGGTGCGGCCGCCATCTTCGCTGCGGTAGACGCCATCGCCATACGACACGCTGCGCTGGTTGTTGTTCTCTCCCGTGCCCAGCCACACGATCGACGGGTTCCTGGGGTCGATCGTGATGGTGCCGATGGAATACGAACCGTAGTTGTCGAAGACCGGGGTCCAGGTGGTGCCGTTGTTGTAAGTCAGCCAGACGCCGCCGGAGGCTTCGGCGATCAGATAGTGGTTGGTATCGTCGGGGAAGACCGCGATCTGCGATACGCGGCCGGAGACGAAGGCCGGACCGATATTGCGCGCACGCAAGCTGTCGAAGGTCCCGGCGTTGATGGGCTCATCGGAGCCGCCGCGGCCGCCGCGACCGGACCCCGCGGGTGGCCCGGCTTCGTCCTGCGCGAGGGCCACGAGAGAAAGACACAAAAGGAGCGGAAAAAACCTCATGCCGCGAAGTATAACTCTCCTGTGGGGCAGGTTGTTAGGGGCACCCTCTGGGTCCGGCGGATTGGCAATCCGCCTCTTGTAGTCCGCCTTCCGCGTCAGTTCTCCACCGGCACCCTTTCGGCGTGGTCAACGACGATCACGTCCATCGGCCGCTTCTGAGGTTTGAGCGTGAGCCCAAGCTGGTTTTGGACGGCGCTGAAAATCGTAGGCCCGCCTCCCCCATTGGCGGGGGCATCGGAGGCGGGCGCCCCCAGTTGGCCGGTCTCGGGCACCCACTCGAGCTTTACTTCGTAATATCCCTTCAACTCCGTCATGTCTAAAATGGGCTCCCGGAGGTAACGTGAGAGCACGGTAGTCAACATCTGCATCGATACCCGATTGGACACGATCGCGCCGATGAAAAACTTGTTGCCGGAAGCGTCCGTGCCCTCCTGCGCCTGGCGCAGTTTCGAGCCATTCTTTCCCACTTCCAGAGCCAGGAACGAGAGCACTTTCTGTTCGCGATGCCAGGCGAACTGGAAGCGCTCCTTCAGCAGGGTCTGCAGCATCAGCAGTAGCTGATCGGTGGGCGTGTCGGGCGGCGCCTTCGCAAGGATGTCGAAGCGCACCATCTTGTTGCGGATCCAGTCCGGCCCCGCGATCTGGTCGTCATTGGTGATTGCGAAGGCGAACCGGAGGATATCGGCCAGGGTGACGTTGGTCATCGCGAGTTCACCATGCCGGATGGTTCCCAGATTGGCACGATAAGTGTCGGCCCCTGGCGTGAGCTGGACCGGTTTGAGCGACGCCACATCGAAGGATGGCGATTGAGCGCCGGCCGGGGGCGCACAGAGAAGGACGAGTGTTGCAGGCAAGCCGCGAAACCGCATACTAAATAAATAGTATTAATTGAGCAGTATGTCAACCGCTTATGGCCAGTACTACGCTGGCCCCCAAACGACCCATAACCATCCCGCACTCGCACGGGAGTTTTTCATCTCGAATTCACGAAAATGTGATGTAGACTCGATATCATTTCCCCTAGTCTCGGAGGTTTTCATGCACCTGAAAGTCGCTTCACTCCTGGTGTTTCTTTCGGCTTCGGCATTCCCGCAAGCTGCCGGCGGTTTAGCGGCGATCTCTGGCGTCGTCCGGGATGCCACCGGCTCGTCCGTCCCCAACGCCAAGGTTGTGGTTTCGAACGAAACCAACGGCGTCACCCGAAACCTAACCACGAACGAAGCGGGGCTGTTCACGGCCCCGGCATTAGTCCCGGCCGCCGGCTACAGAGTCTCGTTGACGGCCGCTGGCTTCGCGGCGTACGAAGCCAAAGACATGGTTCTCAGCGTGGGTCAAAATCTTGACCTGAACATCCGGCTGAGCGTGGAACAGGCTAATACCCAGGTGGAAGTAACCGGTACGGCTCCGCTGGTGGAAGACACCAAGACCGACCTCTCCCAGGTAGTGGATTCGCGGCAGATTATGGAACTGCCGATCAACGGCCGCCGCGTCGATTCCTTCGTGCTTCTCACCCCGGGCGTAACCGACGATGGCACCTTCGGCCTGCTGACTTTCCGCGGCGTGGCGGGCCACAATTCCTTTCTGATCGACGGCAATGACGCCACCGAGCAGTTCTACAACGAAAACGCCGGCCGGACCCGCATCGCCTCGCAGATCTCGGCCGATGCCGTGGAAGAATTCCAGGTGGTTTCGGTCAACTATTCGGCCGAGTACGGCCGCGCCATGGGCGGCGTGGTCAACACGGTTACCAAGAGCGGCAGCAACGCCCTTCACGGCACGGCCTATTGGTTCTTCCGCAACCGCACGCTCAACGCGCGCGACCCGTTTGCCGCTTTCAACCCGCATGAGTACCGCCACCAGACAGGCGCCACCATCGGCGGGCCCATCAAGAAGGGCAAGCTGTTCTATCTGGTGAATGTGGACGTCACACGCCGCAATTTTCCGATGGTGGACAGTCTGAACGTGCCGGCGGCCGTGAATGCGGCCACCCAGACCTTCATCGGCTGCGGCGTGGCCAGCGGCGGGCAACCGGCCGCGACGCCGGCGCAATGCGCCGCCATCAATCAACTCCTGCCGCGTTTCTACGGGCTGATCCCGCGCACGCTGGCCCAGGAGCTTTACTTCGGCAAGCTGGACTACCACCTGTCGGAGCACAACAGCTTCAGCGCCAGCCTCAACTACCTGCACTCGGTTTCGCCCAACGGAATCCAGACGGGCGCCACATCCACCAGCGGTTCGGCGATCAACAGCAACGGCGACGATGCGGTTCGCGTGCGCAACGGCAGGTTCACCTGGACGGCGATTCCGAAATCCAACTTCGTGAATGAGTTTCGCTGGGGCTGGTCTACCGACCGGCAGGGCGACACCTTCGACCAGAGCGAATTGGGCCAAGGCCTGGGGTTTCTCCAAGTCTCGATCAACGGCGCCACCATGGGGCCGGCCAATTATCTGCCCCGTGTGGAGCCCAGCGAGCAGCGCTTCCAATTCGTGGACAACGCGTCCTGGACCAAGGGCAAACACATTGTGAAATTCGGCGCCGATATCGCCAGCACCGAGGACTACAGCTATTTCATCAGTAACTACTACGGCGGCTACACCTACCAGACGGTGAATGCGTTCGCGCTGGACTACAGCGGGAATTCGACTGGCGCCAAGAACTGGCAGCGCTATGTGCAGACCTTCGGCCAGCCGGTGGTGGATGCCACCATTAAGGATTACGGTTTCTATCTGGAGGACCAGTGGCGCGCCACACCCAGGCTCACGGTCAACGCCGGCCTGCGGTACGAGTATGCCCAGCTTCCGCAGCCCGCCATCATCAATCGGGATTATCCGCAGACCGGGCACATCCCCACCGGCAATCTGAACCTGGGGCCCCGCCTGGGCCTCGCCTACCGGCTGGATGACAACACGGTCCTGCGGGCAGGTTATGGCATGTTCCACGCGCGCTTCATCGGGTCCCTGATCGACAATTTGTACTCGGGAAACGGGGTGTTCCAGACGGCGATCACGCTGAACAACACCAGCGCGCCGCAGGTGGCCGCCGGTCCGGTCTTCCCCAATGTGCTGGCCGCGGCGCCCACCGGCGCCAGCATCTCCGCCTCCAGCATCCAGTTCATGGACCCGCACTCCCGCACGCCCTATTCGGAGCAGGCCACCTTCGCGGTGGAGCGCCAATTGGGCCGCGATCTGGCGCTGACCGCTTCCTACATCTGGAGCCGCGGCGTGCAGCTTATGGCGGTGCGCGACCTCAACCTGCCGCCGCTCAGTTCCACCAACTTCACCTACTCGATTGTGGACGCGAACGGCAGCCCCACCGGCAGCTACACCACCCCGATGTATCTCGGCGCCACGCGGCCGGACGCGCGTTATGGGGCCATCTACCAGGATGAAAACGGCGTCAACAGCTACTACAACGCCCTGGCCATCCAGGCGCGCAAGCGCTTCTCGCACGGCTTCTGGGCCGACGTTTCCTATACGTGGGCGCATGAAATCGACGATGGCCAAAGCAATGGCTCGGGAGCGCTGTTCTTCAACAGCGCCAACAACTGGCTTTACAATGGCAACTACAAGGCCGACAAAGGAAGCGGGGCGCTGGATCAGCGGCACCGTCTGGCGATCTCGTGGATCTGGCAGCCCACCATCACCCACCGTTCCGGGGCGTTTTTCAAGTACGTGGTGAACAACTGGCAGCTTTCGAGCAGTACCTTCATGTACAGCGGCCGGCCGACTACGCTCACGGTGCGCGTCACGGACACGCCAGTGACCGGGATGTTCTCCAATTTCAACCTGGATGGCTCGGGCCTGAACGGCCGTGCGCCGTTCCTGCCCATCGACAGCTTCTATACGCCGCAGCGTTATAAGAGCGACGCGCGCATCAGCAAAATCATCCCCTTCGGCGAAAAGACCCGGCTGCTGCTGAACTTCGAAGTGTTTAACATCAGCAACAGTTGGGCAGCCACGGGCTTCACCAGCAGCCAGGCCTATTCGGAAGCTAAGGGCGTGATCACGGCCACGCCGCAGAACATCGGCATCCCCGGCTCCGATGGCGGCTTCCCCGACGGCACGCAGGCGCGGCGGGCCCAAGTGGGCGCCAGGTTGGTCTGGTAACGCGGCCGGGGCGCCAGGTAGAAGGCGCCAGGTAGAAGGCAGAAGGTACAAGGCAAAAGTCAGGAGACAGGAGTCAGGAGACAGAATGAAAACCGGCGTCCGCGCGCGGGCCTTCTGACTTCTGCCTGCCACCGCAGGTTGCCGCTCGTATTAACCTTTTTCACTCCCTTAATCATCGAAGTGAAATAGGATTTCTGTTATCCTTGAGGGCATAGGGGCTTGACAGTTTTTAGCGAGGTAAGAGTCTATGAAGAAAACAATAGCCGTAGTTGTGTTTTCACTCGCGTGTGCCGCGAGTTCATTCGCCCAGGCGGTGGCCGGCTTAGGGGCGGTTGCCGGCACCGTCCGTGACGCGTCCGGCGCCGTCGTTCCCGGCGCCACCGTCGTCGTTTCCAACGAGGGCAAGGGCATCAAACGCAACTTGCAGACCACCGACGCCGGTGTCTTCTCGGCAGCCGCGTTGACGCCGGCGGATGGCTATAGCGTCACCGTGAGCAAACAAGGTTTCGACCAATGGGAAATCAAGGCGTTTGCGGTCACGGTTGGCCAGACCGTGGATTTCAAGATCACCATGCAGATTGGGTCCGCCACCACGAAAGTCGACGTCACCGCCGAAGCACCGATGGTGGAAGACACCAAGAGCGGCGTTACCTCAACCGTAGGGCATGACCAGATTGAGAACCTGCCGATCAACGGCCGGCGCGTGGACTCGTTCGTGCTTCTGACCCCCGCCGTAACCAACGATGGCGAGTTCGGCCTCATCTCCTTCCGCGGCATCGCCATGGGCAACTCGTTCCTGACCGATGGCAACGACACTACCGAGAGTTTTTACAACGAAAACGCCGGCCGCACGCGCATCGGCAGCCAGATTTCGCAGGACGCGGTGCAGGAATTCCAGGTGCTTTCCAACGGCTTCTCGGCGGAGTTCGGCCGGGCCATGGGCGGCGTGATCAACACGGTCACCAGGAGCGGCCAGAACGATACTCACGGCACCGGCTACTGGTTTTTCCGCAACCGCACGCTGGAGGCCACCGACCGCTACGCCAATGGTTACAACCTGCCGGAATGGCGGCATACCGCGGGCGGGTCGTTGGGCGGCGCGCTGAAGAAGGACAAGCTCTTCTACTTTGTGAATTTCGATTTCACCGACCGCAGTTTCCCGGCCCTGAACCGCATCGTCAACAGTTCGCTCTCCGATGCCACCGGCAACTTCATTCCGGCATCGAACTGCGCCATTGGCGGAACCACGGGCGCCACGGCCGGGCAGTGCACCGCCGCCATCAATTTCATCCAGCAGCAGATGAACGTGCTGGTGCCCCGAACTTACAAGCAGGACGAGGGTTTTGCCAAGCTGGACTGGCACGCCAACGACCGCAATACCATCAGCGTCGATATGAACGTGATGCACTGGCGCTCGCCGCACGGCATCCAGACCCAGGCCGTGCTCACCGGCGGCGCCGCCCTCGGCAACAACGGCAATTCCACCGTGGAAGACCGCTACGGCAAGGCATCCTGGACCGCGGTGGCGACTCCCAATTCGGTCAACGAATTGCGCTTCGGCTGGTTTAAGGACCGTCTCTCCGATCCCGGCGCTTCCGATCTTTTCCCGGCGGCGACCGGACCAACCTATATCACGGTTGCCGGCTCCACCGTGGGCGCCGCGCAGGCTTACCCACGCACCTATCCCAGCGAAAACCGCTACCAGATTGTGGAGAACTATAGCTGGACCCACGGGGCGCACTCGGCCAAATTCGGCGTCGACTACCAAACCACGCAGGACTGGATGAACCAACTCTTCAACGAGTTCGGCGGCTACAGCTACTCAAACCTCACCAACTTTGCCCGGGACTTCAGCGGCAACACCACTGGCGTCAAGAGCTACTCCACCTTCACCCAGCAATTCGGAAATCCCATCCAGAACATCCGCACCAGCGACATCAACTTCTACGCGCAGGATACCTGGAAGCTTAACAAGCACCTGACTTTCAACTACGGTATCCGGTACGAGAAGACCTGGGTTCCGCAGCCCACTATTACCAATCCGGATTGGCCGCAGACGGGCCACATCCCCTCTCCCAACAAGGATTTCGCCCCGCGCGCCAGTCTGTCCTATGGGTTCAACGACCGCACCGTGGTCCGGGTTGGCTACGGCATCTTCTATGCCCGCCTGCACGGCAACATGCTGGACACCCTTTTCCTGGGCAATGGCAAGTATCAGACGGCCATTGCGCTCAACAATACCCAGGCCGGCGCGCCGGTTTTCAACGGCGTCCTCGCCAGCGCGACCGGTCTGCCCACCGGCGCAGTGTCGCTGAACGTGGCCGATCCGAACTTCCATGCCCCGTACACCCAGCAGGGCACTCTGGCCATCGACCACCAGTTGACTCGCGACCTGGCGATTACCGTGAGCTACATCTGGACCCGCGGCATCGGTCTCTACGTCCAACGCGACCTGAATCTCGGCCCCGCCACCTCGCAGGCTTATACGTACATCATTCAGGATGCCTCCGGCGCCAACGTGGGGACCTACACCACGCCGGTGTTTACCTTGCAAAACAAAGTGGATCCCCGCTACAGCAAGGTCCTGTCCATCGAAAACGGCGGCCAGTCCTGGTACAACGCCCTGGCGGTCCAGGTGATGAAGCGCATGTCGCACGGGCTGAGCGCGCAGTTGAACTACACCTGGTCTCACGCCATCGACGATGGCAACGAAGAGGGCGCCAGCTACAACATCTCGAACACGTTCCTCAACTCCACGTTCAATGGCAACTATGCTCTCGACAAAGGCACCTCGTCGCTCGACCAGCGTCATCGTGTGTCCATCAACTGGCTCTGGCAGCCCACGTTGACCACCAGCACCTCGGCCTTTGCCAGGTACTTCGTGAACGGCTGGGAACTTTCAGCCATCACTACACTGGCTTCCGCTCACCCGGTGTCGGCCACTGTCAACTCCGCCAGCACCTCGCTGGGCGCCGAGTTCGCGGGCATTCAGTTAGCCAACAGCACTCTGAACGGCTCCGGGGGCTGGAACCGGGTGCCTTTCTTTCCGGTGGGCAGCCTCAATGTCGATCAGATCTACAACGTGGATGCCCGCATTACCCGCAAGCTTCCGATATCGGAACGCGTGAAAGCCAACCTGTCGTTTGAAGCCTTCAACGCGTTCAATACGATTCACAACACCGGCGTCCAGACCGCCGCCTACAACGTTTCCGGCAACATTCTGAAGCCACAACTCACCAACGGCGTGTCGTTGCTCGACACCGGCAACGCTTCCCAGGGCTTCCCCGACGGCACCAACGCGCGCCGCATGCAGGTGTCTTTGCGCTTCGTTTTCTAGAAGGAAGAAGGAACGGCGAGGCAGAAGGCCGAAGGCAGAAGTCAGAAGGCAGAAGGCAGAATTGGGGCAGGCTGAAAAAGCCTGCCCTTTTTTGTGTTTTGCGCCGAACCAGCGCAACTCCTTCAGGCAGCATCCTGCGTATGGATTCGGAAACCGTTCGAGTTCATTCTCAAATCATCGGGCAGTCCCAAGCCCGCTGGTCATGACCGAACAGGAGAATTACAAGGTCGCCTGGAATCATCCGGGATTGGTGAGATTGGCGATGAAAGAGCGCCAGGGGTGACACGGCCGGTTACGATGGAGATATGCTCGCTTCGGACATCGCGGACATTGAGCGGCTTGTCAACCGCCTGAGGGCGCGGCTCGCGAGCGCAGAAAGTAGACGCGTCCCACGAAAGTTTGAGACAGGACGGGACGAAGGCGAAACCGGCGGGAACAGGCAGGCGCGAAGAAACCGTTCAAGTTCCAGAGTCGCAGGCATTTTGCGAGCGGGTTTGGCGCTCACCATATCGGCGTTTGGACAGTCGCTGGTCGAGCCCGAGCGCGTCGCCGCCATGCGGCAGGCCTTCGAGGCAGCGGTATCGGCGCCGCGACTGCGCTGCCAGATCAGCCCCGTGCGTCCTGCGCTGAGCTTCGGTTTCCGCTTCCAGAATGGCTACACGATCGATACTCCACTTGCCCAGTTTCTCGGATCGGGACATGGCCTGACCGTTCACACTCGGGTGACGGCGGAGGGGCGGGAGCCCGTCTACCTGACCCAGACCGAAGCGCTGCCCGCGGTACCCGAGACCAAACTCGAGGTGGAAACCGCTGGAACCTTCGTGGTAGGTGAGGGCAAATACGGTCTGGAAGTGCTGGTTGAAGACGACCTGCACCGCTTCTGCCGCGGAGCGTGGCAGATTCAGGCCCGGCGCACGGGCAGCGAACGGCAATTGAAGCCCACGACACCGCCCGGAGCGGTGGAGGAGCTTTCGGCGGGCGGCCCGCTGTTACCGGACCCGAAATCCCCCAGGCTGGATTTCTCATCAAAAAGGATCGCCAGGCTCACCATCCTGGTACATGCCGCTCCACTGTCGCCGAATCTCTCCCAGTTGCAGCCCACTGACGTTCAGCGCCTGGTGGATTCGCTCTCCTCCTTGCTCAGAGAGTTGCCAGCCCAAAAAACGCGGCTGATCGCATTCAACCTCGACCAGCGAGCCGTCATCTTCCGCACGGAGGGATTTGAAGCGAACCAGATGGACGAGTTGACGGCGGCGCTCAACCATTTGGAATTGGGGCTGGTGGATTACCGAACCCTGCGGGAGCGCCCGGAGCCCATCGACCTGCTGCTCGGGTTAGTGCAGGCTGAACTGCGGGACCCGAAGCCGCCGGACGCATTGATTGTGCTGGGCCCGCGGACGCGAATGCTGGACGATGTTCCGGCGGTTGCGGTGGGCAAGCGCCCGGCGGTAGGTCCGCCGATTTTTGGCCTGCAATACCGGTTCAATCGTCCGCTTGTACCCGGCCAGGGACCGTATTCCGGGGGAAGCCTCGGCCCCGTTCCATCGAGGCCTGGTCCCCTGAGGGCTGGGGGTGAGCGCTTACCAGGTAAGCTGCAGCCGCCGGCGGCAGTGGATACGATCGAGCGGTTGGTGAGCCGCCTGAAAGGGCAGACGATTCCCATACGGACTCCGCACGATCTCGCCGACGCCATCCAGATTATGAATTCCCGGATCCTCATTGTAAACTCTATCCCACCCAGAAATTAAATCTATCCAAATCTATCCCGTTACCATTGACGCCCTCCTCCGGCGTGGCTAAGATAAGACCCATACTGACCGGGGTTCCTTGGTAATTCTTGTACGTTTAGAGGTGCATATGCGTTTGCTATCGATTTGCTTGATTCTGGCTGTTCTCGCGTTTACCGCCGCCGCGCAGGTGACTACCGGCCGGTTGGAAGGCACGGTTTCCGACCCCCAAGGAGCAGCCGTTCCCGGTGCTCAGATCAAAGTTTTGAACAACCAGACCGGCCAGGCCCTCAACACCACAACCGACGATAAGGGCACCTGGGCAGTGCCGTCTGTTTCCACCGGCACCTATAGCGTGACGGTGAACCACCCAGGTTTCAAGACCGTCACCACCGAGGGCGTGAAGGTGGATGCAGGTACGCCATCCACCGTCAACAGCAGGCTTGAGGTGGGTTCGCTGGCCGAAACCGTGGAGGTGATGGGCGGCGCCGAAGTCCTGCAAACGCAATCGGCCACCGTGCAGGCCACGCTGGTGGGCAGGCAGCTTCACGAGTTGCCCTTCACCAGCCGCAACCTGACGGAACTGCTGACTACCCAGGCCGGTTCCGCCACGCCGGGCGTTCCGCGCAGCACCTCCGTGTACGGGCTGCCGCAGAGCGCTCTCAACGTGACGCTGGATGGCATCAACATCCAGGACAACAGCAACCGGTCCAGCGATGGATTCTTCAACGCCATTTTCCCGCGAGCCGACGCGATTGAGGAAATGACCGTGAGCGGCGCCTCGGCCGGCGCCGACAGCAACGCCGAGGGCGCCTTTCAGGTGAAGATGGTCACCCGCAGCGGAACCAACGAGTTCCACGGCACACTGTTCGAACAGCACCGCAACCAGGACCTGGACGCCAACTTCTACTTCAACAATATCCAGGGCCAGCCGCGCGACCACATCGTATTCAACCAGTTCGGCGGCTATGTGGGCGGGCCAATTAAGAAGAACAAGCTGTTCTTCTTTGCCCACATGGAGGCCTTCCGCCTGCCCCAGACTTACACCGAGCCGACGGGCATGGTGTTGACGCCGGCAGCGGTTTCCGGCATTTTCACTTATAAGGATTCGAGCGGCGCCGTGCGGACGGTCAATCTCTACCAGCTGGCGGCGTCGGGCGGGTTTCCGGCCACTCCGGACCCGACCATTCTCAAGTCGTTGACTCAGATCAATTCGCTGGTTACCGGCCAGGCTGGTCTGAAAAGCCGAATCGCTTCCAACGCCGATTACAACCGCAACAATCTGGATTTCCAAAGTAAGGGCGCCAACAACCGCAACTTTCCCACTGTCAAGTTCGACTACAACTTAACCGAGAAGCACCACTTGGAGTTTGTCTATAACTACCAGACCAATATTCGCCGGCCCGATGGCGTGAATGTCGGCACCGCCAGCCCGGCCTTTCCGGGCACCGGCAACGTGCTTAATGGGACCGAGTTCGGCAATCAGGGAGGCATCGCGTTTTTAGGCGTAGCGGCCCTGCGTTCCACACTCACCCCGCACCTGACCAGCGAAATCCGATTCGGCCTGGAGGGCGGCACCGTAATCTTCAATAACGGCATTGCACCCTCGGACTTCAACCAGTGGAACGGTTATGCGCCGGTATTCAATACTTCATCCACCTCTACCTGCACCAGTACCAGCAGCCCTTCCTATGTCGAATGCCCTTACCGGACTACTGGCCAGACTCGCCGGAACACACCAGTGAAGCAAGGCAACGTCAACCTGACGTGGTCCCATTCTGCGCACTTGTTGAACTTTGGCGGCAGTTTCACGCAGGTGAATACATGGACCTCCTCGGTCAGCGGAACGCAGTTTGTACCGCTGGTGAATTTTGGCCTCGCCGCCAACGATCCTGTGAACACCGGAAGCACCAATCTCTTCACTACCACGAATTTCCAAGGGGCCTCTCCCACTAACCTCAGCGACGCCGGGGCTTTGTATGCCATGCTGACAGGACGCGTCGCCCAGATCCAGCGAAGCGTGGTGCTGGACGATAAGACCAAGACCTACGGGCAGTTTCAACCCGACGTCTTCAACTATCAGCGCGAGATCGGGCTGTATGTGCAGGATTCCTGGCGCATCCACCCACGCCTCACCCTCAACTATGGCGTGCGCTATGACCGGCAGAATCCTCCCGTCAACCAGAACGGCGTCTACACTCGCCCGGGCTATGCCGGCGTTTGGGGCGTATCCGGTCCGGGGAATCTGTTCTCGCCCGGTACGCTCACCGGATCCGCGCCGGTGTTCAATGCGGTCACCAGCGGGACGGCCGGGTACAAGACCCCGAACACGTTCTCGCCCTCGGTTGGCTTAGCCTGGCAGCTTCCCACCAGCGATTTCAAACCGCTGGCGTGGCTGCTTGGAAACGGGCACAGCGTGCTCCGTGCCGGTTACGCCATCTCCACGATTCGAGAGGATGGGTCCACCTATTCCGTTTGGAGCACCAACCAGGGCCGCACCCTCACCACTACCGTGGACCCGAGCAACACACCGGCGAATTTCGGCGCGCCGGGGTCGGTGCTCTTCAGCAACCCGCTGCCCGTGAAGCCTGCTCCCACCACTCCCAGCTTTCCGCTGGCGGCCATCGCGGGGAACAGTGTGGCCGATTTCAGCCCCAACATGAAGGTGGGTTACGTGCAGAGCTGGGACCTGGGCCTGCAGCGCGAACTGACGCGCGACACCGTGCTCGAAATCCGCTATGTGGCCAACCACGGAACGGATCTGTGGCGGCAAATCAATCTCAACGATATCAACGTATTCGAAAACGGCTTCCTGAACGAGTTCAACATTGCCGCCAACAATCTGGCCATCGCCCGCCAGACCACGCCGGCTTCGACCAACTTCGGCAACCAGGGTCTGCCGGGGCAGCAAAACATTCCCATCATCCAGACCGCCTTGAACACTACCAACGATACGACTACCGCCACCCGCCTCCTGCAGGGCCAGGTGGGCGCGCTGGCCAATACTATTGCCACAACCGCCGCGGATATGAGCCGTCTGGTAGCCGCCGGAAAGCCGGTCAACATGTTCCAGGTGAACCCCACGCTGCTCAATGGCCAGGCGCTGCTGGAAGTCAACGGCGGCAATTCCACTTACAACGGCCTGCAGGTGGAACTGACGCGCCGTCTGTCGAAGGGACTCCTGACGCAGGCCAGCTACACCTGGGCCCATTCCATTTCCAACGAGTACAGCAATGGCGTTGGCGGTACCTACACCACGCTGCGCAACTATTCCTACGACAAGGGCCCGTCGCCCTACGACATCCGCCAGGCGGTCAAGCTGAACTGGATTTACGAACTGCCCTTCGGTTCCAAGCGCCATTTCCTGGGGAGGGTCAATAACGTAGTGGCGCGCAAGGCGATTGAGGGATGGGAAATCGCCTCGGTGACTCGAATTCAGTCGGGCACGCCCCTGTTGTTCAACAGCGGCCGTAATACCTTCAATGCCAGGGACAGCGGCGTGATTCTGCACAACATGACTATGGACCAGTTGCAGGGCATGATGTCGATCCGCAAGACCATCAATGCCCAGAGCCAGGGGATCGTCTCTTTCCTGCCGCAGAACGTCATCGATAACACGCTGGCGGCCTTCGAACTGACCCCCGGCAAGACGCCCGACCCCAACTCGCAGTACATTGGCCCCGAGAACATCCCGGGCCAGCTTGGCACGCGGCTGTTCCTCTATGGTCCGTGGCAGCAGAAGTGGGACTTCAGTCTGGTGAAGAAGACCACCATCCACGAGCGCGTCAACCTGGAGTTCCGCGCGCAGGCGCTGAACGCATTTAACCTGACTAACTTTCTGTTGTTCGTACCCGGCAGCAACATTCCCGGGGCGGCGACCATCGGCACCAGTTTCGGCCAGACCACGGGCGCTTACCGCGATCTGTCCAACACCAACGATCCCGGCGGAAGGATCCTGGAGTTCTCGATGCGCTTGAATTTTTGAGGAGATCAGTCCCTGAAAAGCCGCGAGGAATTCCAAGGGAAGCTGTCTCTCGAAGCCGCAAAGAGCTCCAAAGAGAACATGGGTTTCTTCGCGGCTACTTAGCTTAGGCGGAGTCAAACAATAGACTGGACAGTCTACGTTTAGCGAAAGGGGAATCGGCTTGGAGCGTGGGATTCAAAAAGGCAAGATTTCACGCAAAGCCGGTAGAGCGGCTACTTTGCGGTTTCGCGGCTTTGCGTGAAATCCTGATTTTCTTCTCCGCTTGGCTCAATTGTCCGGCTTATTATTTAACTTTCCCTTACCGTCGCGGCTCAGCGTGTGAACCTATGCGTCGAACCGGACCGCGACGGTATGTAAAGGGCCGTTACTCGCGGTTGAGCACGTCCGGCGGCTGCCTTACTCGACGAATCGGTTACGCTTGACTTGGCGACGCCGGAATCCGCGATTCTTGAAATCCGCCAGCCGCGACCCGGAGTTTGCAGCGGTTTGTGGGAACACTACCGCGGCGGCGGGACGGGACGGAATTGGCAGCCTTCGCGCGATTGGGCGCGACGCCCCGAGAGTTTTGAAGAAGGTATTCCTCCCTCCGATCCATGACGGCGAGAAGGTCGGAAAGTATTGAATTCCTGGCTGATCGGTCCGGATCCGTCTTGCTTTGAGCCTGTTGCCGGGGGCGGATAGAACGGCATTAGACGTGTGTCAGCTCAATTCGAAGGTTTACAGTCTGTTGCCATTGTTTTTACAACCACCTATCCGAGACTTGTGCGAATCTATCCTTATAGCCGACGAAGATTAGCAGAAACACCTGCCGGACAGAGACCCAAAATCAGTCAGCCTGCTGAGGCGTCTTCCTGTTGAGACGCCTTAAGGATGCATGTAAATTCTAACGACCAGTTTCACGTGAGTCGCGGCGTGTGCTTCCTCGTTTTATGCAAAGGTTTTACGCAAAGGAGATAGATTGTGACAAGACGCGAGATCTTGAAGTATGGTTCGATAGCAACCGGCGCCGTTCTGGTTTCCACCAAGGGCCGGCTCCCGCGGGCGTTTGCCAGCGGCGGCGGCGCGCCGCAAGGCCTGCCATTGACGCCGTTTGTGGACCCGCTCCCCCGGCCCCCGACGGCCATTGCCACCCTGACGCAGTTCGCCGACCTGTCAGCGGCGGCCAAGGTATACGTTGACCCAAGCGGGCGCAACTTAGGCCAGGCCAGGTTCTACAGCGTTATCGCCGAGGAACGCACGGTAAAGTTTCATCGGGACCTCCCGCCGACTTCCATCTGGGGCTACCGGGACCAGAACGGCCCGGCGGTCACGCCCTTCGCGCTGGGCCCCACGTTTCAGGAGCGCATCAGCGCGAGCCAGACTTCGGGCGCCATCGTCCGCGTTACGAATGGGCTGAATCCCAACGTGCCGAGCTTCGGCAGTCCCCATCTTTCTACGCACCTGCACGGCGGCCATCAGCCGTTCTTTTCGGATGGGTTTCCAACCGACATTGCCTCGCCGGTATTCAATCCCGTGATCGATCCCGGCAAGTTTTATGACTATGCCTATCCCCTCCTGGACCCCGGCTTCATTTCGGATGTGGCCGATGCGTCCGACCGGCCGGCGACCCAGTGGTATCACGACCACGTGATCGACTTCACGGGGGCGAACGTCTACCGGGGCCTGGTGGGCCTGTTCCAAGTCTTCGACCCGGTGGTGAACGGAGTGGCGGGCGGGCCCGACATCGGGGATGAAAACAATCCCACGGGGCTTCGGTTGCCGAGCGGCGAGTTCGACATACCATTGGTAGTCCAGGACAAGGTATTCGCACCCGATGGCTCATTGGTATTCGACCCCTTCAACCACGACGGCTTCCTGGGAAACCAGTTCCTGATGAACGGTAAGGTCCAACCATTTGCCGAAGTCAGCCGGCGCCGGTACCGTCTCCGTTTCCTGAACGGCTCGGGCGCGCGCATCTACTCGCTTTTCCTGACCAATGCGAAGGGTCAGCCTCAGCCCATGAGTATTATCGCCACCGAAGGCGGCCTGCTGAGCCACGCCCAGCAACCCGTCACCAGTTTCATGATGGCCCCGGCCGAGCGCTATGAGGTGATCGTCGATTTCAGTAAGCTCGACGGCAACGAGTTCTTCATCGAAAACCGCCTGTCCCAGGATGAGGGCCGCGGCCCCAACGGCTCGTTTGAGAACCCCGATATTCTGCCCGTCGGTACCCAAATCATGAAGTTCATCGTTGGTCCGGCGGTCCCCGACCCCAGCTTCGATATTCAGCCCGGCGATGCATTGCGCCCCTTCGCGGCTATCACCGCGGCGCAAATCGCCGCGGTAAAAACCTTCCGGGAGTTCGTGTTTGAGCGCAGCCACGGCGCATGGGTCATCAACGGGACGCTGGCCGGGAACCTGAGCAGCCCGATGGCGGCGCCCACCCTCAATCAGCCGGAAATCTGGACGCTGAAAAACAGTTCCGGCGGATGGTGGCACCCCATCCACATCCACAGCGAATTCCAGCGCGTATTGAGCCGCAATGGGGTGAGCCCAAGCCCGGTGGTGTTTGAGCGCGACGGCATCGCCCGGAAAGACACCACGCTGCTGGGACCCAACAGCGAGGTTAAGGTCTATTTGCGCTTCCGGGACTACGCCGGCCCATTCGTCTTCCACTGCCACAACATCGCCCATGAAGACATGGCCATGATGGCGCGGTTCGATATCATGCCGTTAGCGGGGACGCCTTCCCTTTAAGGTCTACCATGCGCAACCTTTCCGTACTACTTACGGCAATCGCCTTGCTCGCATCTGAAAGTGGGGCCGCCGAACACGGCGGCCCCATGATGCCCAACGTCACCCTCCGCACGCAGGACAACCAACCGGTGCGGTTCTATGATGACCTCATCAAGGGGAAGACGGTGGTCATCAGCTTCATGTTCACGAGTTGTAAGGCGATCTGCCCAATGGCCAACGTCAACTTACTCAAGGTACAAAAGGCCCTGGGCGATCACGTGGGACGCGATGTCTTCTTCTACTCGCTGACGCTGGACCCTAAGAACGATACGCCCGAAGTTCTCCACGAATATGCCAGGAAGCTTGGCGCCAAGCCAGGCTGGACGTTCCTTACCGGAAAGGCCGAAGACCTGGAACTGATCCGCCGCAAGATGGGCTTCACCGATCCGGATCCCAAGGTGGATGCCGACAAGACTCAGCACGGCGGGCTGATCGCCTACGGCAACGACGCGGCCGGGAGGTGGTCTATGATGCCATCGACAGCCGATCCCAACCGCATCGCCGAGGCTGTGCGCCGGCTGATGGGGAGCGGCGGCGTGCCGACTGCGGCGGTCCGGCGGTAGCCTCGCTCTGGGGTTGGCGGTGACGCCGCCAGCCCCCCTCTTGCGCCCCGATCCAGTCCAACCCCCAAGAGATGGCTGCAAATACATAAGCGAGCGTGCGCAACTGCACGGCATCCGAAAACCTGTACCCATAAAGCCTCTCCAACGTAGATTTCCGTTACAAAGGCACTTTTATGACAAGACGCGACATACTCAAATACGGTGTGGTAGCGGGCGGTGGAATTCTGCTCTCCACTAAAGGTCTGGTCCCCCGGCTGTTTGCCAACACGCCGCAAAGCCCGCAGACAACGCCGTTTATGGACGAACTTCCGGTCCCCAACACGGTTCAGCGTTTGGCTAACCGCATTAGCGACCTGGACGTGGACGCCCAGACATTCGCCGGCCCGAATGCCAGCTTTTACAAAATCATCGCCATGCAGCGCCAGGTGCACTACCACAGCCAGCTTCCGCCGACCGGCATTTGGGGATACGTCGACGGGAACCCGGCGGCTCCGCCTCCCTTGGACGCCGCACCCGGTCCCACCTTCATGTCGCGCATCAGCGCCGACCGGTTCTCGGGCAACATCGTTCGTGTACAGAATAACCTGCCATCGAATACCACCGGTTTCGGGCTCCCTCAGCTCACCACACATTTTCACGGCGGTCATCAACCCTCGCGTTCGGACGGCTTTCCAGCCAAAATCACGGTAAACGGCAAGACCTTCGACCCGGTTATCCAGCCCAACGGAGGACACTTCGACCACACTTTTCCGCAGGTCGATCCCGGTTCCATCTCGGACGTTGCCGACCCGTCCGACCGGCCGTCGACACTGTGGTATCACGACCATATCCTGGACTCCACCGGCGCCAATGTATATCGCGGGCTGGCAGGTTTCTACCTGGTATTCGACGAGCTGGATACCGGCAATGAATATACCGGCCTGCGGCTGCCCAGCGGGCAATTTGATGTGCCGCTGGTGATACAGGACAGGATGTTCGCACCTGATGGTTCGCTGGTCTTCGACCCGTTCAACCACGATGGCTTCCTGGGGGACAAATTCGTCGTTAATGGAAAGATTCAACCGTACCTCAATGTTCAGGGGCGCAAGTACCGCTTCCGCTTCCTCAACGGATCGAATGCCCGTTTCTATCAGATGTTCCTTACCAACTCGGCGGGCAAGTCTTTTCCCATGACCATGATCGGCACTGACGGGGGCCTTACTTCCCGGCCCCTGCCGAATACCGGGAGCTTCATGATCGCTCCGGCCGAGCGCTACGAAGTAATCGTCGATTTCAGCGCTTTCCAGCCCGGCGAAACCGTTTATTTCGAAAACCGGCTGGTGCAGGACGAAGGCCGCGGACCCAAAGGAACCTTCGAGGAGCCAGAGCTCACGACGGCGGGCACCAGGATGCTGCAGTTCCGGGTGGGCGAGCGCGTGGATGACAGTCACTTGCTGGACGTGACCCTGCCCGGAGTCCAGTTGCGGCCCTTCCAGCCGATCAGTGACGCCGAGAAGCGCGCCGCGTTGGTGACTACCATCGAGTTTGACCGCAGCCATGGCGCATGGACGCTGAATGGCGAACTGGCTGGGGACCTCAGCCGCCCCCTGGTGTCGCCGCGTCTCAACCAGCCGCAGATTCTGCGCCTGATCAACAAGTCCGGCGGATGGTGGCACCCCAACCACATTCACAGCGAATTCGGGCGGGTGCTGAGCCGCAACGGCAGAAGTCCGAGCTCGACTCTGTCGGAGCAGGACGGGGTCGGCAGGAAGGATGTCCTAATCCTCGGTCCGAATACCGAAGTCGACGTCTTCCTGAAATTCAGGGATTACGCCGGGCCGTTCGTGTTTCACTGCCATAACCTCGCACACGAAGACATGGCAATGATGGCGCGCTTCGACGTCACCACCACAGCGGGGCAGACCTTCTTCTAAAGCTCAAACGCAAACGCAGCTTCAAACCGGGTGTGGGGCAGGTTGCTAACCTGCGGCGGATTGGCAATCCGCCTTTCGCACCTTGCAGGCAAGTCGCCAACGCGGCCGCGCTCGCTGCCGCACTCCGCCTTTCGCACCTTACAGGCAGTCTGCCAACGCGGGCGCGCTCGCTGCCGCATCGCGCGGGCGGATTAACTAACAATCCGCCGCAGGTTGGCAACCTGCCCCACATATCCGTAACCTTATGAACGCCGGCCGCGCATGGCATAATCTGTGACAGCTATGCCTTCACGGATGATTGCCGGACTGCTTCTGAGCGTCCTGGTTGACCAAGTGGCCCTCCCGGCGCAACAGACCCAGCCGCCGCTCCAACTGCCGGCGCATACGCCCGATCCGTCCAAGAGCCGGAACAATCCGGCGGAGGTCGAAAAGTTTCGCGACCGCGGCTTTGGCATGTTCATTCACTGGGGTGTGGACGGCCCGTTGGCCGGCGTGATTTCGCATTCGCTGGTGGGCGCGTCGCCCGATTTCGTGGAGCGCTTCTTCCGCACCCTCCCGGGCTATTTCAATCCCGACCGGTATGAGCCCGCGAAGTGGGCGTCTTTGGCCAAGCTGGCCGGTTTCGAGTACGTGATGTTCACCACCAAGCACCACGCCGGCTTCTGCATGTGGGACACGGCCACTACCAGTTTCTCCGTCATGCACACGCCTTACGGCAAGGACATCACCCGGCAACTGGTGGACGCCTTCCGGAAGGAGGGGATCGCCATCGGGTTCTACTTTTCGCCGGACGATTTCCACTGGCTCCACGAGCACGGCATCACCATCAACCGCCAGGTGAAGGGCGTCTACCCGCAAGAGATTCCCGAGTTCATGGAATACACCAAACGCCAGCTCAAGGAACTGCTGACGAACTACGGGACCATCGACTACTTCTTCTTCGACGGGCCAGCCGAGCAACTGACGGATTACGCCTGGCAAATGCAGCCCAAGCTGGTGATCACGCGCGGCGCCATGGAAACGCCCGAGCAGTATATACCCGGCGTGGCCTTGCCGGGCGCGTGGGAAGGCAACCTGACCATGGGCACCGAGTGGCCCTGGAAAGCCACCAACGAGGATTACAAATCGGGCACCCAGTTGATCGGCACGCTGATCGAGACACGCGCCAAAGGCGGCACCCAGTTGCTGAACATCGGTCCCAAGCCGGATGGAGAAATCGCCATCGAACAGGAATCGCGGCTGCGGGAGATCGCGCTTTGGAATTTCGTGAACGGAGAAGCCATCAAGAACGTTCGCCCCTGGGTGATCACCAATGAGAACGATATCTGGTTCACCAGGAACGGCAGCACGGTTTACGCGTTCCTGACCAAAATGAGCCCCTGGAGACTGGGCGACGCCAGGACCATCACGCTGCGCTCCGTCCGGTCAACCCCGGCCACGAAGGTGACCGTGCTAGGCCAATCGGACGAGATGGTGGAATACCGCCCCGGCCTGGCGCCGAAGACCACCTGGAAGCAGGACGGCGACAAGTTCCAGATCACGGCCTACCGCGCGCAACGGCTCTACACGGACCGGCGGTGGCCGAACCCGATCGTGCTCAAGATGACCAGCGTCGAACCCGGCCTTTCGCCTCCCGAAGTGCAGACGGCGGGCGCCCAGTGGGACGCTGCCAGCGGCACCGCGGTGCTGCACGGAAAACTGCTCAATCTGGGTGGAGTGAATCAGGGCAATGTGAATCAGGTGGAAGTGGGATTCCAATACCGCGAGAAGAAAGGCGGCACGGATCTTTCGGAAAAGACCGAGCCGTGGACGGATCTGCCTGGCGTTGCGCGTGGGGCCACGGGAGACTTTCAGTATTCACTGGGCGGCCCGGGTGGGCAAAGGCTGCCGGCCCAAAAAGTGTACGAGTACCGGGCGCGGGTGAAGCATCCGTTGATCACGATGTACGGGGAAGAGCGGTCGTTCCAGACGGCCCGGTAAGGCCTGCCAACGAAGGATGCGAACTGCAAGGCAGGACAACCATCGGCGCGATGCCTCACTCATAACGCAGAGCAACTAAGGGATCAGTGCGCATGGCCCGCTTGGCAGGAATGTAACACGCCGCGGTCGCCACCAACGCCAGGAGAAGGGCGACTCCGGCGAAGGTCACGGGGTCGACAGCGCTCACCCCGAAAAGCAGGCTGCGCATGAGCTGCGTGAGCCCCAGCGCGGCCAACAGGCCAACACCGACGCCAATCATGGTCAGGCAGGCTCCTTCCCCCACCACGAGGCGCATCACGTCGCGCGGTTGCGCGCCCAGAGCGACGCGAATGCCTACCTCGCGCGTGCGCTGCGAAACCGAATACGAAATCAGCCCATACAGCCCGACCATGGCGAGAATCAGCGCTAACACGGCGAAGCTTCCGATCAAAAAGGACGGATAACGGCGGAGAAACACAGAGGGCGACTGCGCAATGATCTGCTCCATGGTAACCGGCCGGATCAGAATCAGTTGCGGATCCGTGTTCCGCAGCGCGGCGCGGACCGCGCCGATCGCGACGCCCGGGTCGCCCGCCGTGCGCACCATGTAAGTGATAAACGTGTTCACGTCCTGGAGGTACGGCGCGAAGAGAATCGGCTCTTCGGGGCTGTCCAGGCCGGCATCCGCAATGTCCCCGACAACGCCGACGATCTCGCGGAAGGGTTGGGTGGGTGAGTAAGTGAACTTAATGCGTTTACCGATCGGATCCTCACCGTGGAGGTATCGTTTCACCCAGGCCTGGTTGACGATGACGCGGCGGGGCGCGGACGCGGTATCGCTGGAATCGTTGAAGAAGCGGCCTGCGGCCAGCGGAATTCCCATCGTGGAGAAGTAACCGGCGGAGATGTCGCGGATATCGCTTTCGTTATCCTGGCCCGTTACAGTGGGCTGACCTTCGACCACGAAGCGGATGGTGTTACCGCCACCAGTGAGCGGAACCACACTGGTGGAAGCGATTCCCGCTACGCCGGGCAGGGCGCGGATCCGGTCCATGAAATCCCGATCGAAGCGGATGGCGTCGGAATCCTGGGCGTAGGACTCAGGCGGAAGAAATACCGAGAAGGTGAGGAGACGCCGCGTATCGAAGCCAGGATTGCGATCGAGCAGTGCGGAGAGGCTCTTCACCATCAGGCCGGCGCCGACCAGGAGCACTAGCGAGAAGGCGATCTCCGTAACGATGAGCGCCTGGCGAAGGCGCGTGCGAATCCCGCCGGCGGACGCGCGGCTTTCGTCTTTAAGCGTTTCGCCCACATTGCGATTGGAGACTTCGAGCGCGGGTGCCAGGCCGAAGGCGACTCCGGTGAACATGGTTGTTCCGAACAGGAATGCCAGCACCACGGGATCGGCGTGTGCGTCGCGCAAGTACGGCATCGAATCGAGCAGCCTCTGGGGTATCGCGGCGATGAGCAGGGCTGTTCCGGAGCGCGCGATCAACAGGCCAAGCGTGGCTCCGGCAGACGCCAGGATCAGGCTTTCGGCCAGGAGCTGTGAAATCAACCGTCCGCGGCCGGCCCCGAGGGCGGCGCGAACGGCGAATTCCCTCCGCCGGCGCGTGGCACGGGCCATCAGAAGGTTCGCGACATTGGCGCACGCGATGAGCAGCACAAAGCCGACGGCGCCAAACAGAACCAAAAGCAGCGGCCGGATGGGTCCGACGATGCGATCGCGCAGCGCAGCGATGACCACCCGAATAGCGCCGTTCTGTGCCGGGTAAGCGGCAGCAAGGCGCGAATTGATCAGGTCCATCTCCGCCGCGGCTTGCGCAGGCGTGGCGCCGCGAGCCAGGCGCCCGATGACGCGCATCCAGCGGAGGCTGCGTCGTGCCGCCATACCCTGGCTGATATGCAGTGGCACCCAAATTTGAACGTTTCCCCGCGGCGCAAATTCAAACTCGGCTGGAAGAACACCGACGATGGTGACTTTATTCGAGTCAAGCTGGATGGAGCGGCCGATGACCTGCGGATCCGCGCCAAACCGGCTTCTCCAAAAACTATGGGTGAGGATGGCGGCCAGGGGACCCGAAGCGACGTCCTCACCGGCGTAGAAATCGCGTCCGAGGAACGGTTTGATGCCGAGAGTGGAGAAGAAATTGGTTGTGGCCTGCACGGCAAAGACGCTCTCCGGTTCACCCACGCCGCGCAGCGTGAAACCGTCTGCGTTGAAACCGGCAAGCGATTCAAAGGTCTTCGACTGTGTCCGCCAATCGAGGTAATCGAGGTAAGACGCGTTCCAAGACCCCATGGTCAGTTGGCCGGACAGCTCTCGTTGGGTGCGCACTTCGCCGAGGGTAATGAGGCGGTCCGGCTGGGCGTACGGCAACGGGCGGATCAGGGCCGCGCGGACCACCGAAAAGATGGCCGTATTGGCGCCGATCCCCAGGGCCAAAGTGAGGATTGCGACAACGGTGAACGCCATAGATTGGCGTAACGTGCGGAGACCGAAACGCAGGTCTTGCAACAGATTCTCGATGAAGTTTACACGGCGCATATCGCGACACTCCTCGCCATATTGAGTAAGGCCTCGGATGGCGCACAACGCAGCCCCGCGGGCTTCGTCAGGCGTCATGCCAGAGACGAGATTCTCTTCGATCTGCTGGTCGAGATGAAAGCGAAGTTCGGCCTCAAGCTCGCGTTCCACGCTGTGGCGGCGCAACAGGGAGCGGAGGCGCAGACGGACTTGGTTAAACGCACGCACCTCAAACCTCTTGGACCACCAGGTTGATGGCGGCGGAGAGGCGGGTCCAGGATTCCAATTCCCTCTTCATTTGGCCGCGCCCGGCGCTTGTAAGGGAGTAGAATTTGGCCATTCGGCCGGTCTCGGTTGGCCGCCACTCAGCCTCGATCCAACCCTGCTGCTCCAGACGGTGCAACGCCGGGTATAGCGAACCCTGCTGGAGACCTGGAGGGCTTCCCGTGAAATCTGCTGGATGCGCTTGGCGATAGCCCAACCGTGTTTGGGTTCGAGCGAGATCGTCTTAAAGATCAGCAGGTCCAGTGTTCCTTGGACCAGATCGGTCGGTTTGCCCATACGCCTGGATTATCCACAATTGTAGACGATCATGGCATCGATTTGTTAGCTTGTTCCGAGCAGCGGCGCGAGGATCCTGCGGGACAGCCAGCCCTCGCTAAAGTTCCGCCAGCAAAGGCGGCTTCCAGCCTCCCAGCGCCTCTTCCAGCCAGCCCGCCACAGCCAGCGCGATGTCTTCCCGCCACGGTGGGGCTACTACCTGAACTGCGATCGGCAGGCCCGCATCCGCACCAGCATTGGCCTCGCCGCAGCGGACCACAGCCGCCGGCCAGCCGGTCAGATTGTAGGCCATCGTATGGCTGAAGCCCCGGAAGTTTTCGTCCAGCGTCGACGCGCCATGCGGCAGCGCAGGCTGAGGATAGGCCGGGCACAGGATGACATCGTACCGGCGCAGGAAGGCGAACATCTCGGCGCGATACTGGTCCAGTTCCGCCCAATAGCCGGCGAATCCCGCCACATCGGTCCGATAGCGGCGGAGTTTTTCCAGCCAGTCGCCCAGCAGCGGATGCACGGTGGTGGAACCAACTCCGGCGAGGTACTGCCACAACCCATCGCCGCCATCGGCGCCCAGTAACTTCATCTCCAGGTCGTAGGCTTGGGCCAGGCAAGCGGGGCGATCCTCTTCCAGCACCGCGACTTCACCTGCCAGGCTGGCGGCCGCGGCGCGAACTACGCGCTCCACCTCGGGGCCGGCCGGAGCGATGCCGTTTCCGGTGTAAAACGCCACGCGTAGTGTGCCCCGGTCCACCGCCGCCGGGTCGCCGACAGCCATGCTGACGCAGGTGGGGTCACGGCCGTCCGAGCCGGCCAGCAGGGGCATCAGGGTATTCAGATCCTCGACGCGCCGCGCCATGGGCCCGATCTGCCAGAGCGTTTCGATCCAGCCGCCGGCGGGCGGGAAATGGCCGGTGCGCGGCAGCCGTCCCGAGGTCGGCTTGATGCCGGCGATGCCGCAGAACGCGGCCGGCAAGCGCACGCTACCCGCGGCATCGCTGCCTAAGCCCATCGGTGAACCGCAAGCGGCGATCAACGCGGCCTCGCCCCCGCTGCTGCCGCCTGCAGTGCGCGTCAGGTCGTAGGGATTATTGGTGGCGCCGAACAGCAGGTTGTCGCTTTCGAAGGCAAACAGCAGATCGGGAAGATTGGTCCGGGCGATGGGAATGGCTCCGGCCGCTCGCAGCCGCCCCACCAGCGTGGCATCTTCGGTGGATGGCGCGGCCGTCATCCGGCCCAGAGTGCCGGCGGTGCAGACGCGGCCGGCCACTTCGATGGCGTCCTTCACGCTGAAGGGCACGCCGTGCAGGGGACAATCGCACTGTTCACCGCGGGGCGCCGCGGCGTCGGCCGCGCGCGCCTGCGCCAACGCCGCGTCGGTGAACACCTCCACGGCGGCGTGGATTGCCGGATTGACCTTGCGGATTTGGTCAAGATGCGCCTGGACCAGTTCCAGCGATGAGACATGGCGCTGGCGAATCAGCCGGGCCTGTTGCGTTGCCGAAAGGGAAAGAAGCTGCATGGCGTTTCAGGGAAGCGTTCAGATTGGGTTGGTCCGTTAGTGGCCGGGCGCGTCTTTGGGCGGTTCGTAGGCGTAGAAATCGTCGCGGAACCGCTGCGTGTAGGCTTCCAACAGGCGCCGGACGCGCTCCTGGTCGGGCGATTTTACGATCAGGCCGGCATGATGATCCTGGCTCATCCGCCAGACAATTTCAGGGTCGTTGTATGCCGCCGTGTCGGGCTGCGGCTGGCGCGCCAATGAGATCAAGAGCGCCGCATAATCCTGCCGGGGCTCGGGCGGCCGGTAGTCCGTCTTCCCGCCGGCCACTTCCAGCCTGGCCCACTCGGCCCACAAATTCAGACCGCTGGCGGCCTCCACCAGGTCCGCGATGTGCGCCCCGCCAACGCGCGCCGAGGTTTCCAGAAAATAGATGCGGCCTTCCTGGGCCCTGAGTTCCTGGGGTTCCTGGGCTTCGATGAACTCGCCAGACTTGATGAACTCGGTGTGCGAAACGCCGCGCACCATGCCGAGCGCCGCCATCACGCGCGCATTTTCGGCCAGCAGGCGCCGGGCGTCCTCCGACTCACGCCCCAGGATGCGCGTGGTAAAGATGCCGCCGGTATGCGCCACTTCCATCGGCGGACGCCCATAACCGCTGGCAATGGCAAACAGCACCTCCTTTTCGTAGACGATGGTGTCCACGTGGAAGATGCCGCCCGGCACGAACCGTTCCAGCAGGTAGTGCGATTGCAGATCGCCCAGCGATTCCAGCACGGGCCACAGGTCGTCCGCGCGGTGAATCTTCTTGATCCCGATGGCGCCGGCCATGGACCGGGGCTTCAAAACCCAGGGGCCCGGCACGCGTTCCATGAATTCCCCCACCCGCCGATGGTTCAGAATGTGGACGAACTCGGGCACGGCGAGCCCGGCCTCGGCGGCCTTAATGCGCATGGCCAGTTTGTCGCGAAAGTAATGCGCGGTGGTCTCGCCCATTCCCGGCACGCGCAGGTGCTCACGCAGGGCCGCGGCCATCTCCACGTCGAAATCGTCCAGCGCCACGATGCGGTCGAACACGTGGGTTCGCGCCAGATAACTCACCGCCCGAAGAGTATCGCCGCGGTCCCACCGATGATGGTCGTCCGGCATATAGAAGACTTCGTCGACGCTCTCCATCGGCCACCGGGCCTGATGCTGCAAGCTGAGCGACGTGAGCAGCAGCACGGTGCAGCCTTGCCGCTTGCACTCGCGCAGAAACTCGTGGCCCTTCTCAAAGCCGGCCAGGCACAGGATGGTCATGAGGCCATTGTAGCTTTCAGCGATCAGCCGTCAGCGGTATAGCTTTCAGCGATCAGCCGTCAGCTTGAACCGCGCCGGTCGTAGCCGTGGGGAACGAGGAAGGCGAGGACGACAGCGCTAGCTTTATCACCGTCCGGCGAGAACAGGCTGGCAACAATCACGAGCGAGCGTTTGACTGTCCGGGCGCCCCAATTGGGTAGACCCTCATTACTCATTACCAAGTATCGTGAATCGCTTCTAAGAATAGCCAAGGTCTGCGCCCTTGAAATCCCATGGAGAGGCTGACGAGGTATCCCTACGTCTCTTTGCGACTTGGCGACTTTGCGTGATCATCGTTTCGAGGCCGTTGACAATGGCGTTCTCGGTCAATGCGTCCTCTTTAGTTTCTCGCCAAGTCACCAGGTGCTGACGACGTCGTGAGCAGCCTGCCGGTGTTCCAGTTTCGTATGCCAGGACCAATTCATAGACCGACTCCAGCAGGCCCGATTATCCCTCTTAATCCCTCTTCCTTTGCTGCTTCTTTGCGGCTTCGCGGCTTTGCGTGAAATCTTGATTTTCTTCTTCGCTTGGCTCAAATGTCCAACTTACTGGCACGCGATGCGATCCTCGATGCGCTTAATCTCGGACTTGAGGAGGTCGCGTAAAGCGTCCAATGCGCCGGTTGGTGGCATCCTGCTGAGCCAGATTGACAATCAGGCTCACGATCACGGCGAGGGTGGGGATGCCTACCGAGAGATAGAGTTGCCCGTCCGTCACTGGATTTATTGTGGCGCATGGGGCTGCCAGAACCTTCTGCGATGCCGCGCCACACGGCGGACCGGCCAAACTTTGGCCAGCTTTTTACCGAAACAAATGAGTTAGCCCCAATAGCTGGCCAAACTTTGGCCGGCCTCACACGTGCAGCCCTTGCGGCTGCGCCACCTGGGCGCCAGGAAGGCGGAAACTGAAGCGGGCGCCGCGGCCCGGCTGTGAATCCACCCACATGTCGCCGCCATGTTCCAGAACGGTCTGGCGGGAGAGGGCCAGCCCCAGGCCCAGGCCGTTCCGCTTACCCGCACTGACAAACGGTTGAAACAACTGCGTGCGGATTTCGGGCGCGATCCCGGGGCCGTCGTCTTCCACGCGGACCAGCGCGCAGCCGCCTTCCACCTCCGCGGTGATCCGAATTTCACCGCCATCCGGCATGGCATCCAGCGCGTTGCCGATCAGGTTCACGAAGGCCCGCTCCATCCGGCTGCGCTCCAGCGGAACTTCGATTTCCGGCGGAACCTCCATCTCAATAGCCACGCCCTGGGCTTCGGCCGTGGCCGCCAGCGAGTCCCACGCCGCCGAGGCAACCTCGCTCAACCGGCACAACTCCCGCGGGTGGTTCTTGACGCGCGAGACATTCAACAGATCCTGCAACAATTCCTGGATGCGGCGCGAGGCGCGGTAAATATTCCCCGCCAGGCGCTTCACGTGCGCCGGCGGCAGGTCGGCATCCACCAGCATCTCCGCACCCCCGTAGATGGCTGCCAGCGGATTGCGCAGGTCATGCACTATGGAACTGGAGAGTCTGCCGATGGTGGAGATGCGCTCCTGCCGGATGAGGTCCTCGCGGGCCTGCCGGATGGAGGCGCACATGTTGTTGAAGGTCAGCGCCAGCCGGCCAATCTCGTCCTGGCTGTTCACCTCTACCGCGATGGCGTAGTTCTGGCGCGCCACTTCCTCGGCGGCGCGGTCCAACAGCTTGACCGGCTCCACAATGCGTCGCGCCAGCAGGTAGGTCAGGCCCAAACCAACCGAAACCGCCGAAAGCCAAAGCAGAAGGATGTTGTTGTAGAGGCTGGCGATGCGCCGCTGCGCGCTTTCGAACGAACGCAAAATGCAGATCTGGCCCACCGGCTTGTCGTTGATATCCGACAGCGGCGTGCGAAACAGCGCATACTCCACACGGCCATCGGTGACTTTTTCCTTGCCGCGTACTCTGGCCAGACTATCGACTATTCTGCCGGTGGCGCGCGGATTCAGCGTGGACGCGATGACTCCCGAGGGCGTCAGGAAAAGGAACTCGCTGTTGGTGGCTTCCTTAAGCTGTTGGGCTACCAGCGCATCCACGTGATAACCGGCCACCAGCACGTTAATCAGAAGCTCCTGGCCCGGCGCGGACTGCACGTAAACCGGGGTCACCGAGATCTGGTAGAGTTCGCCGTTCTGGAGCAGGAACCCCGCCGATTGTTTTGGAAAATGGGCCGCGGCCGCCTGCACCATATCGAGGTTCTGCGGAAGCGCCGATGGCGTGGCGCCGCCCAGCGAAGCGATCACCGCGCCGCCCGCATCCGTAACCAGAAAAATCGCGCTGGAGTTGGAAATCTTGGACCACAACTCGCCGGCGCTATCCCGGATGGTTGCCCGGTCTCGCGTCAGAAAGGCGGCGCGGACATCCGACATGCTGCTGATTACCCGGCTCACCGTGGAAAGCGCTTCGGCCCGCGACTTCCACAGGGAGTTGTAAGCCGTGAAACTTCCCTGCACCTCCTCTTCCAGACTGTCCGACATGGTTTTAGTCATGTTGCGGAGCACGATTTGTCCGGTAATGGCGAACAGCACGGTCACCGCCACCGAGGTGGAAAGCAGGATCTTCCACAGGAGCGACAACTTGGAAAAGGGCGATCTCATTGCTTGGGCGCTCCCGGATAAGTGCCCCCGCTGGCGGGCGGCGGCGGGTATTCCTTCCCGAACTTGTTCAAATGCGCAACCGGAATGAAGCCGGTTTCCGAAATCGAGACCAGCGGCAGAGTCAGGCCGCTTTCCGGGACCGTGATGCGATGCTCCAGAAATTCCAGATGATCGGGCAGCGAGCGCTCGTGGAACATGCGCAATTCGTATTCGCCCGGCGGCACGTTTGGTATCGAGTACTTGCCGGAAACCTGGCTCACGGTGTACCACGGGGTCGGCAACACCGCAATAATCGCGCTCATCGTGGAGTGGATGTTGCAGAACACGCGCACGATGCCCGGATGCTTGAATGTTACGCTTCTGGACGTGCCGGGGGGATAAAGACCCACGTCGAACGGCTGGCCGCTGAAGTTCGAAAATGCATTATGAAAGATGGGATCGACATTTGGGAAATCCACGGTGGCTCCGACCGCGATCGCCAGCACGTGCGGCACGAAATGTTTGTCCTTCTGCAGCATCTCCACGCGCCTGCCGAAGCCGGAAGCCGGCGCCGGGCGGTTAACCGCCTCCAGCCACAGGACCACGCCGGAGTAGTCTTTGTGCTTGCGCACGAAGGCGTCCTTGGAGTTGGTCAGTTCCAACTCCCCGCTCACACTCGCGGCGTGGCCGGCCGGCACGGCGAGGCAAAGCCAGCAGGCTAGGCACGCGGGCCACCGCTCCCTGGCTCGCCAAAGCGCGAGTACGGTCGAGCGACAAGTCGCGGCTCTGAAGGATATCGGAGCCGCGACCGTTAGGGAGCGCCTAAAAAAGATAAGCCAGCGCCAGGTCATAGTGATTGTTGATTCGCGTTCCTTGCCCCAGGTAGACCGTCCGCAACTGCGTTGCCTCCAGCCCCAAAAGAACATTGGGCGCCAGGTGGAAATAGCTGTTGCCGCCGAACAGCAAATTCCTGCCGATGGCGCCGGTTCCCAACATCCGGCTGGCGTCGTCCACCTGTCCGGTGAACAGGTGGAAGTCCAGCCGCCGGAGGGCATGCAACGTCACCTGCCCCCATCCACCACGGCTCTCGACCGCGAAAATGTAGGGGCCGTCTTGTCCAAAGCCCTGCCGGGTTCCACTGCCGAGGTGCGCCACGTTCTGGCCGCTGTAGAACGCCCCCGTAAACTCCACCGGCCGCCAGGGGTTGAAGAACCAATCGAACGAATAAAGAGTCGACGGGATGGACTGGCCGCCGGCGTGGCTGGTGCTGGCGTGAAAGCCGGGCGCGAACTCCAGACGCCGCTCGTCATCCAGATTGTGGAAGAAGTTGAAACGCCCCTCCAGACCAGGCCGGGCCTCCTCCGCCGTCACCGTTCCCACGTAAGGCCCCAGTTCCCGCGTCTGGACCACGCCCATTTGGGCGCGCACACCGGTGGAAGCCGAAAAGTGAAAATCCTGCTCGGCGCGAACTTGAGGCAGCCAGAGCCACAGGTTGCCGGCGCCGGTCAAGGGCGAGATCCCCACCTGGGCCAAAGAACTGGGCTCGCGCGGGTTGAAAATGGGCTTCTCCAGCCCCATCATGATGCTCCGGCTCTTCCAGTCGAGCTCAATCGAAGCCGTTCGCACCCGCATGGCTGAATTGGTAGTACCGGCGAAGAAGTCCATATACACGGAGCCTCGGACTTTGCCGCCCCATATGGTGGCAGGCCCCTGGAAGTCCAGCCCAATGATGGTCTGGCGCACGGTGGCGCCGGCTGTGCCCGGCCCTGCCGGTACCGCCACCACCGGATACTCCGAGCCGCCGTTCTGCTTGGAATTCAGGAAGGCGTTAAACAGTGCCATCCCGGTGAGCCGGATAGGAAACTTTTGCGACGCCTCGACCTTGGTCTGCGCCTGCTCATCCACCCGGCGTTCCTGGATTTCCACCTTCTGTTCCAGCATGGCGGCGCTTCCTTCCGCCGTGGTGGCGCCGGTTGGGGCAGCGGCTTCGCCCGCCTTAACAGCTTCCGGAGCCTTAACGACCGCTGGAGCCTGAACGGCTTCGGGCGCCTTGAGAGCCCCGGTCGTTTTGACAGCGGCCAACTCCGCTCGCAGCGCACGTACTTCCTCCGAAAGGTCCCGGTTCTCCTGCTCCAGCCGGTCAAGCCGTTCCAGAATGGTGGAAGTTGCGGGCGCCGTCTGGCCGCTCAGGCAGAGAGGCCAAAACCACAGCACCAGGTAGCGCGGCACGCTGGTCCGAACACGGAGCCTCGGCCTAAGGGATCGTGGTTGTACCATTCAAGAGTTGCTCCAATTTCCGGCGGACCTCGGCCGGAGAGAAGGGCTTGGGGAAAACCGCATCCACCCTCAATTCGGCAAGGCGGCCGGGAGTCGTGGGATCGGTGTCGGCGCTCACCACAATGATCGGCGTCGCCGACAGGCGCCGGTCTCCGCGGACCCGTCGAATCAGTTCAAACCCATCCATTCGGGGCATGTTCAAATCGGTTACGATCACCTGCACATTGGCAGAGCCGCGGTTCAGAATGCGCACCGCTTCCACGGCCGAGGAAGCCAGCACGACCGCCAGATGGGGTATGCCGAGAAACGCGATTTCGAGCGTGGTAGCGCTATTTTCCGAGTCTTCCACAATCAGAACTGCGCGCTCGCCTGCACTCTCGCCCGCGCCCGGTAGAGGCATGCTGTTATTGTCCCGCAAACTAAGCCGCATGGCGCTGAACTGCCAGGGATAACCTGTAAATTCGAGTAGCACAGGCACTTCCCTATGTTATTTAACTACGGTAAAAACCGGTAGCCGACACCATGAACCGTAAGGAAATGACGCGGTAAGTTCGGGTCTGGTTCCAGCTTTTGCCTCAATTTGACGACATGGGCATCTACCGTCCGAGTATTGGGAAAGAACTCGTAGCCCCAGACGGAATTCAAAATCATGTCGCGCGTGAGCGCCCGGTCGGGATTTTGCAGAAAGTAACACAGCAGATTGTATTCCGCCGGGGTAAACTTCAGTTCTTCGCCCTTGCGAGTGACGACCCGCCGTTCGAAATCGACCTCCGTATCGGAAAAATGGGCCACTTTGCGGGCATCCGCGGAAGACCGGCGCAGCACCGCCCGGATGCGCGCCATCAGTTCCCGCGTGCCAAACGGCTTGACCACGTAATCGTCGGCGCCAATTTCCAGCAGCAGCACCTTGTCGAGTTCGTCGTCCAAAGCGCTCAGCACGATGATCGGAGTCGCCACTTTTGCGGCGCGAAGCTGCTTGCAAATATCCGTGCCGCTCATCCCAGGCAGCCGCAAGTCCACCAGCACCAGATCCGGTTTGACGGTAATGGCCCGGTCGAAGCCGGCGCGCCCGTCACCAACGAGGACTGCGCGAAAGCCCTCCTGCTCCAACATCACACCAATGGTGTCGCGCAGGCTTTCGTCGTCGTCGATCACGAGAATCGTCTGCATTCGATTCCTTGATTGTATCCAATCGCCGTCTTCGATTAGCTCGCCGAGTCTTTGGTGGTGCTGACGAGTCGGTGCTGGCGCCGGGCCGCGGTTCGTTCGATCCTGGCACCCTTAGGCCGAGTCAAACAATAAAATAAACTGGATATTTTGCGTCTAGCGTTGCGTAAGGGGAATCGCTTGGAGCGTGGGATTCAAAAAAGCAAGATTTCACGCCAAGTCGCAAAGCCGCCAAGAAGACTACTCTGGGAGTCCGTTAGCGACGCGCGTGCGGCTTGATCTCAACGATCACCAGATCCTCAACGATCAGGTCTGCTCGAAATCCCACGTCAATGTGGTCGCCGTGATACACCAGGGGACGGGTTGCTGACGCTTCGTGAGCAGCCCGCCGTGTTCCAGTTCGTATGCCAGGACCGATTCATAGACCGACTCCAAGGCCCGGCCCCAGAGCGGTATGGACTCGATAAGCTGCATCCACAATTTGTTTCGCCAGTGGATTCCTGGTCACGGTGACTTCGATTATCCCTCTTCCTTTGCGGCGTCTTTGCGGCTTGGCGGCTTTGCGTGAAATCCTGCCTTTTTCTTGTGCGCTTGACTCAAATGTCCAACTTATTATCTAAATTCCCTTAGCGTGAAGGCCATGCGCGACGGCCGCTACCCCTGCCCCACGGCCTCCTGAAAGACGCTGGTGAAGAACGCGCGGGAAGCCGGTGAGCAGCCGATGTGCAGGTTGTCGCGGCCGTCTTCCACGAAACCCAGGAAGCCATCCCAACCGAGATCGTCGAGCACAAATCGCAGGCACTCGATTTCGGCGGGCGGTAGCGCGGAATAGTCTACATCGAAGACTTGGCCCGATGCATGGGCGAGGGCTTCAGGCCTGCCCTTCACCTTGGAAAACTCCTCGGGCGCCACCAGCGAAGTCACATCGAGCGGCTGGAACTTTCCGCCCGTATGCGCCATTTCGTCAAAAAGGCGGCGCGTCTCGAACGCGATATACGTCAGGGTGCCGATAGCCGCCGGCGCCGCTTCGCGGAAGTATTCGAGATTCTCGGTGGAATCGGCCGCGATGTTGAGGCGGTAGCCAAAATGATCCGGCCGGTCCAATGCCTTCGTCAGCTTCTTTCCGGGGTCGGCGCGGATATCGTCCTCGTTGTGGTAAAGCAGGTCCTCGCGCTTGAGCCAGACCGCCAGCCGGTGAGGCGCGCGGCCGGCGGTGACAAATTCGCTCTTGTACTCCTGCGCCAGCGCGGCGAATTCGGCCGGGTCGCGGCGATAGAGCGCCAGCAACTGCTCGGCGCGCATGACGCGGAACCAATAGGTGGGGGAGTAGTCGCGCTGCATCTGCTGCTGAATGGCCTCGTACAGCTCACGGTTCCAGGCCGGGCTGCAGGAGAAAAACATCCGCGGCACGGTTATCTGGGACTTGGTAATGCCGCGGGCGCGGCGGGTCAGGTCCTGCATCATGGTCACGCAACCCTGCCCGCAGTGGTAGGCGAAGATGGCCCAGTCGCGGCCGCCGAACTTCTGCTCCAGGCCGGCCAGGTACCGGGCGGCGGCGGGAATGGCGCGGTCCGGCGCCAGCCGGTCGTCACGCACCATCACCTTGTATGGGGTTTTGCGGCTGACCGTCCGGTAGGTGGTTTTTCCGCTCCTGCTTCGCCCCTTAACCGGCACTTTTTCGCGGGTGGTCTTGTAGCGCGTGGCCCAGACCACCTTGAGCCCCATGCCGGCCGCCGTGGCCTGCGAAATCTGCATGATCCCCTTGGGACCCGCCGGGCTCTCGGCTTTGGGATCGCCCCAGCTTTCCAGATAGGAAATGGCTTCGATAATGGATGCGGGCATACCGCTCGACTCGGACGCCTGCCGGAACAGAGCCTGCAGTTTGGGGCTGCCGGTGATGCGCCTGGCGCCGGCCAGAGCCTGCGATTCGCGCATGATGGTGAAGGTTTGCGACTGGATCATGTGGTCGGCGCGCACCTCGAGCATCTCCCCGGAAATGTCGTCGCGCGCCACGCCGATTCCGGAGATCCGGTGGGACGGCACAAAATAATCGGCGCCGTAGAGCGGAGCGGCAAAAGCCAGAGCGAACAAAAGGGCGGATCTCATGCCTGAGATCAGTGTAGCGGATCAGCTATCAGCCTTCAGCTATCAGCTTGAGCGCGCCACGGGCGCAGCGGTAGCGTTCATCGCGCCGGGCGCCCTCCTGACGCTTGGCGCGTGCCAAAATGAGTCTGATGGCTCTGGGACTCGACGTCATCGACATTCCCCGCGCGGAAATCGAGAGCTTTTGTGCGCGAAACCACGTCCGCAAGCTGTCCCTGTTCGGTTCCATCCTGACGGACCGCTTCCGGCCCGATAGCGATGTGGACGTGCTCGTCGACTTCGAGCCGGGTAGTGGGCCTTCCTACTTCGATCTGGTTGGCATGGAGCAGGAGTTGTCGGCCACGCTAGGGAGAAAGGTCGATCTTCGCACGCCCCAGGAACTGAGCCGCTATTTCCGCGATCAGGTTCTCGCCGCCGCCGTAGTTCAATATGAGCGAGAATGACCGCATTCGTTTGCGTCACATGATCGATGCCGCGAGCGAGGCGGTGGCTTTCGTCCGCACCAGGCAGCGGCAGGATATCGAAGCGGACCGGATGCTCGCGCTGGCGTTGGTCAAGGAGATCGAAATCGTCGGCGAGGCGGCGAGCAAAATATCGGAGGAGTTCAAGACGTCTTAGCCCCAAATCCCTTGGTCGAAGGCCATCGGCATGCGCCACCGGCTGGTCCACGCGTATTTCGAAATCGACTTCGATATTCTCTGGACCAGGGTGACCGGTGCGCTGCCACCACTAATCGCCGCGTTAGAACATCTTCTCGCCGATACGGAATGAAGCGCCGGCGGGCGGCCCAACCGATGCGAACCGGCGCGGTGCATGGTTTCGACCGCCACGGGTGCGACTCACCAGACGGCCGCGAACGGTAGGACCAATTCGGGTTAGCCGACAGCGGAATCGCGTTCGCTTTGTCGGGCGCCGGGGATAACTGTAATCGGACCGGCATGGTGATAACGTAGACCTTAGGCGTACCCGTGTCCGGAGGCGAAATCGCGATCACAAAGCGAGATCGGCAAGAATTGGCCGATTTGTACTCCGAGTATCATGATCGGTATGGCGGTGTACGGGAGGACTACTTCGCACTCCTCTACCTTCGCGACAAATTCAAATGCAAGATCGAGGACCTCGCCTCTCAGGTTGCCTTCGGAGGCAATGACTATGGCATCGATGCATACTACATCGACCGCGAGGGCAGGAACCTGTACCTTTACCAGTTCAAGTGGTCCGAGGATCAGAACCTGTTTAAAGATTCGCTTGATCGTCTTGGTGACTTTGGGCTTGACCGGATATTTGGAGATCCGCTCCAAGATCCTGAACAAAATGAGCTGGTCCGCAACCTAAGAGAAGACCTCACCGAACACCGGGAGCTAGTTGATCGCGTGTATATTCGCTTTGTATTCAAGGGCGACGCGGAAAAGGCCGAGAATAGCGAAGGACTGGCAGACCGGAAGGAACGCACCGATAAGAAGGGATGGCTCGTACAGGCATACTTCGGTGACCGCAAGGTGGTATTCAACGGTGTTGAGTTTCATTCGGACAAGCGGTCTATACCCAAGAAGCCGCTTCCCCTTAGCCATGCCATTTCGGTAAAGAATCATATATCTCTCGATTCCAGCGATGCGTCGAAGACACTTCATGTGGCCTTTGTGCCACTAATGGATCTCTTTCGGATCTACCGCACCCTCGGACAATCGTTCTTCGATCGAAACATCCGCGCCGGCCTATCATCGGAGAACCCTCCAAACAAAAAGATTCGTGAAGCACTTGGAAGAATTGTGCTCAAGCGCGAGGAACCGCCGAGTCATTTCAGTTTTAATCACAATGGTGTCACGCTTGCCGTCGAAATGGTGGAGTTTGAAGGCTTAAAAGCAGTGATCCGGGTGCCACGACTGCTGAACGGTGCCCAGACGATCACCAGCCTCGCAAAGTTTCTTGATGACAACCAAAGCCACCCGTCCCTCAAGGTGAATGAAAACCTGACGTCTTCGACAGCCAGAAGGTGTATGACGAGACCTTCCGTCAATCCTATCTGAATGCCGACCTCCATCGGATCATAGTAGCTTACAAAATCGGGCTGGTTCTCAATGGCCCTATGCAGCGGCTGGACGAAACTGCGCCAAAGAAGTACGCCTACGCAATCAGCCGTGCGAGGAATCTCGTGTGGGCGTTGCTGATCCAAGCGGTTTTCAATGATGTGAAGCTGACGTCCACGCTCGACGACTTCGGCGGCAGCTTGGCGAAAGAGGCTGATTTCCGGGAACTGCTCAAGCGGTTAGCGTCGGCGAAGTTGCTGCCGGTGCTTAGAAACGTTTTGGCGACTGATTCGTACAGCCAAAAGGTTGCGGACGAAAAATACAGTTTTCTGCGAACAAGAGAGATCTTTCAGCGGTGTATGAATGTCGCGGGGGACGTGCACGGATGGTCCAAGCGGCCGCTTTAAGGGGTTTAGGAAGGGGCGGCGCCCGGCGATATCTTTGGAAATTGCCCACATGCCAAGTCTCATGACTGAGATCAGTGTAGCGGACCAGCAGGCGGATCTCTGCCTTTCTTTCCGTGGAACGACGTCTGGCGCGGCGCATGTGCCAAAATGAGTCTGATGCCTCAGGGCCTCCATATCATCGGCATTCCCCGCGTGGAAATCGAGAGTTTTTGCACGCGAAACCACATCCGGAAGCTGTCCCTGTTCGGTTCCATCCTGACGGACCGCTTTCGGCCCGATAGCGATGTGGACGTGCTGGTGGAGTTCGAACCGGACCACATTCCAGGATTCTTCGGCCTGACGGGAATGGAGCAAGACCTTTCCAGGGTCATCGGGAGAAGGGTGGACTTGCGCACCCCCGAAGATTTGAGCCGCTATTTTCGCGATCAGGTGGTTGCTGGAGCGGCGGTTCAGTATGAACGCTGAGGACCGGATACGGCTCCGCCACATGCTGGATGCCGCGAAGGAGGCGATGAGCTTCGCCAAGGGCCGCACGCGCGCCGATCTCACTCTCGACCGGATGTTGCAGCTCTCCCTTGTAAAGGAAATCGAGGTCATCGGTGAGGCCGCAAGCAGGGTTTCGCGCGAGTTACAGGTGACGACGCCCCAAGATTCCTTGGACCGAGATCATCGGTATGCGGCACCGGCTAATCCACGCGTATGCGGACGTGAATCTCGACGTGGTTTGGATTACGGTGACATCGGACCTACCGGCGCTCGCCCTCCAACTCGGCTCGATTCTGGCGGGCGGGGAAGAGTGTTGATTTTGCAATTCCGGCCCTCGAAGAAGGATTAGGTCTAGGCTGCTATGCGGACTGCCGGTTCCGAATTGATTGGGCCGACAATCCGCCGGTGCTCTTTACCAGCCGGTCTGCGACATCCTGCGAAGAATCTCCGCGCTGTACTGATTCATGCGCTCGGGCTTACGGCGCAGGGGCGATGGAATGACGGCCGCCAGGCGCGCGGCCTGCTCGCGATTCAGGCGCGCCGCGGGGATGCCGTACCAGCTTTGCGCGGCTGCCTCGGCGCCGTATACACCTGGGCCCCACTCAATCTCGTTGAGGTATAACTCCAGAATGCGCCGCTTCGGAAGCATGAGTTCGGCCACCGGAGCCAGCGTGAACTCCACGGCTTTCCGGACCAGCGATCGGTTGGTGACGAAGAAGAGATTCTTAATCAACTGCTGGGTGATGGTGGAGCCGCCCCGGCCCAAACGGCCTTCTTCCAGATCCCGATCCACCAGTTGGTCGACCTCTTTCCAATCGATGCCATGGTGCTGGAAAAACCGGCCATCCTCGGCAGCCACAACGGCATGCTGCAGTTCGGGAGAGATGTGGCTCAACGGCACCGTCGATTGGCGCTTAAGATAAGGCTTGTGATGCAGCCATGCCGAAACCCGCCGCTGCACCTGCACGGTGGTAGTGGGCGGACTGGCCCAACGCAGGGCGGCTAGTGCGAGGATGCAACACATATAGAAGCCGGCGACCACCACTGCAGCCGCAATGACGAGGGCCCGCAGCCAGCGCCGCAGTCTCTTGCCGAATGGCCGCACGTTAATTCTCTTCCCCCACGGAACTCTTCACCTTCCCCCAACGATGGTACAACTGTAGTCAGGCGAACGCCGGGCCCAGGCACGGTGCGTGAACATGAATCGATTCGAACGGTTTCTGGCCTACGCGGAATCCCACCGGCCCATAGTTTGGGCGCTCTCCGGCGTCATGATTGCGGGCATCGTAGCGGGCGACTGGATACTTCCCAACGTCTCCGTGGGCTTTCTGTATCTGCTTCCGGTGCTGTTTGCGGCGGCCACGCTCAACGGGGTGCAGATTGCCGCCATGGCAGTGCTGTGCGGCTATCTGCGGGAAGCCTTCGATCCGCTGCAGACGGCTGGCGCTCCCCCCGGGTCCGGGGTGCCGGCGGTTTTTAATCCACTCCACTGGGCGCCGGGAGCCAGTGGCCGGCTCATCGTAGTGACCGCGGGTTTCGCCATGACGGGGTTCTTCGTGGCGGAGCTGAACCAGAGACGCCGGCTTCTGGCGGAGCATCTAAAGGAACGGGAGCAACAGATTCTGCTGCGCCACGAAGCCGAACTCCAGGTGCGCGTCCTGATCGAGACCAGCCCCCTGGCGATTCTGACGTTGGATCACGCGGGGCGGGTAGTGCTGGCCAACGAATCCGCGTCCGAGTTGCTGGAATTCGACCACGAAGAATTGCAGGGCTGCCAGGTGGAGCAATACCTGCCAACCCTGTATCGCATGCTAAATAGCCACCGTTCCGGAAACAACATGCGCACCAGCGTGGAGTGCAAAGGGCAACGACGGAACGGCGAAGTCTTCCTGGCACACGTATGGCTTTCCACCTACCACACGTCGAGCGGGCCCAGCCTGGCGGCGGTGGTATGGGACGCATCCGAGAATTTGCGCGACCGCGAGGGCGCGGGGCTGGATTCGATGATGGCCACGTCCCGAGTGCTGATTGGCGCCATTTCACACGAGGTCCGCAACCTGGCGTCGGCCGCGGCGACGGCATATGTCAAACTGGGCGAGACGTGCGACCTTGGCCGGAGCGATCAATACCACGTGCTTGGCACGCTGGTTCACGGCCTCGAGAAAATCGCCTCTTCCGGCTTGCGGGTCGCCGCCAGCCGCGAAGCCGTGGTAGCGGATCTCGGCACTGTTCTCGATGAGGCCCGGATCGTGATCGAGCCCTCGTTGCGCGAAGCGGATATCGCCGTGTTCTGGGACGTCAAAGGCGAGCTGCCCCTGGTACAGGCCGATCACCACAGTCTACTTCAGGTATTCGTAAACCTGGCGCGGAACAGCCGCCAGGCGCTGGAGAATTGCACCCGCCGCGAAGTGCGGATTTCGGCTGAGTTGGAGAAAGACCTGGTGGTGGTTAGATTCCGCGACACAGGACCGGGCGTGGAGCGGCCCGAGGAATTGTTCCGGCCCTTCCAGTCCGGGACCCATTCGGCCGGCCTGGGCTTGTATATTTCGCGCGCCATTTTACGCTCCCACGGTGGAGGACTGCGTTACGAACCCGAGACGGATGGGAGCTGCTTCGCAGTCGAGCTCTGGCCGGTGGAAAATTCGGTAGAAGGATGAACTCGGAGATCAAAAGGCCGATGGCACAAGAACAGCGTCCGGTCCGCGTGCTTCTGATCGACGATCACGCCCTGTTCCGGGAGAGCGTTTCCCGAGTTCTGGGCGATTCGAAAGGTCTGGAAATCGAACATTGTGGCAGCATTCGGGAAGCGCTTCCGCTGCTGACCCAAAAGCGCTTTGACCTGGTGCTGCTGGACCACGATCTGGGAAGCGAACGCGCCAGCCAGTTTCTTCCGGCGGCCCGGCAAATTGGATTTGAAGGCCGCGTGCTGGTGGTCACGGCTTGGGTCAGCGAAAACGAAGCGCGCCGTCTGATGCGGCAGGGCGTGGCCGGAATTTTTTTGAAAGAGGGCCCTCTCGACCAGTTGCACGAGAGCATCAGCACGGTGCTGGCAGGGGGGACCTGGCTGGACCGGTCTCTTGGCCGGCTGGAGGAAGACGGCGAACTGGCCGGGCAGTCGGGTCCGCCGGTATTCAACGAGCGCCAACGACGCGTGCTGCGGTTCGTGCTGGAAGGACTGTCGAACAAGGAAATCGCCTGGCGCCTGCAGATTTCGGAGAGCTACGTGAAAGCCATTTTGCAAAGCCTTTTCCAAAAAACGGGTGTGCGCACGCGGGGCCAACTGGTGCGGGTGGCGGTAGAGCAGTACGCCGACCAGTTGTAACGGAACCGCACAATTGGACAGTTGTAGTGGAACCCGCAATTGTACGAAAGATAGTGCGCCGCCGGCGGCACATTGCGTTAAGGTTAGCCCATACTGCAAGCCGGATCTCAGACCCGGCAACCGAGGCAATAGGGGTGAGTGCCGCTGTCGAGCCGAGGTGAAAGACACGGGGATTTCAGGTGATTCGGGAAGTCATCAGACCACTCAATGCATGGAACACGGATCTGTGTTCCTCGGTCACGCTGCTGCCGGGATCGATTCTTTCCGGTTGCCGGATTGAGCCCAACGGAATCGCCCATCCCGGCTCCGGATTGGCGTCTTACATCGTGGAGCCTTACACGGTGGAGTTTCATTCTTCGGGCCGCCGTTATGTCTGCCCGCTGTTCCGTTTTCAGCCGCGAACGCAGGCGGTAGTCCGGGTGGATGAGACGCAGGTGGATGAGCTGGAGCTTGGCGCGATTGCAGTCTAGGCGGCGGTTCTGGGCTACGGCAGCTTACTGGCCACGCACGGGGCCGGCTCGCTGCCGCATCGCGCGGGCGGATTAACAATCCGCCGCAGATTCACAATCTGCCCCACAATAGTAGTGTGAGCACTGCAAGCAGTACTATCTCTGAAATCCTGGAAAAGCTGGACGTCGAACCGGTGAATTCCGGCGCCTGCCATGGCGATTGGCTTCGAAACCCCTCGGGAAGCGAACTGCGCTCCATCAATCCAGCCACCGGCGAAGTTCTGGCAAGCATCCGAACGGCCGGTCCGGCCGACTATGAAACCGTAATGGCGCGCGCCAGCGAGGCCTTCCTGGAGTGGCGTATGATTCCGGCCCCAAAGCGTGGTGAGGTGGTGCGCGAGATCGGCAACGAACTCCGCGCGCACAAGGCCGAATTGGGCGCGCTGGTCACACTGGAAATGGGAAAGATCTTGGCTGAAGGCCTGGGTGAAGTGCAGGAGATGATCGACATCGCCGATTTCGCCGTCGGCCTCTCGCGCCAACTTTACGGCCTTACCATGCACAGCGAGCGCCCGGGCCACCGCATGTACGAGCAATGGCACCCCCTGGGGGTCGCCGGAGTGATCAGCGCGTTCAATTTCCCCGTGGCGGTGTGGGCGTGGAACGCGATGATCGCCGCAGTGTGCGGAGATTGCGTGCTGTGGCGGCCATCGTCGGAGACTCCGCTCACGGCCATCGCCGTACAGAAGATCTGCAATCGCGTCTTCGACCGGCACGGGCTCAAGGGAGTGTTCAATCTGGTGATCGGAGCCAGCCAACCGATCGGCGAGAGCCTGATTCAGGACCGGCGCATTCCGCTGGTGAGCTTCACCGGGTCGACGGAGGTCGGCCGGCACGTCGCCGAAGTGGTGGCGAAACGGCTGGGAAGGTCAATCCTGGAACTGGGCGGCAACAACGGTATTATCGTCATGAACGATGCCAACGCCGACCTGGTGCTCCGCGCCGTACTGTTCGGCGCGGTCGGCACCGCCGGCCAGCGTTGTACCACCACGCGGCGACTCTTCCTGCAGCGCGGCATCGCACCCGCGATCACCGAGGCGCTGGTGGCGGCCTACCGGCAAGTGAGGATCGGCGACCCGCTGGAAGAGGCCACCATCATGGGGCCTCTGGTTAATGCGCGGGCCGTGCAAGACATGATGGACGGCCTGGTGCGCATCCGCCAGCAGGGCGGCGAAATCCTATCCGGCGGCCGTCAACTGGGCGGTTGCTACGTGGAGCCCACCCTGGTGCGGGCGCGTCCGGAGATGGCGATCCTGAAAGAGGAGATCTTCGCGCCCATTCTGTACCTGGTGGAATTCGACGATCCGGATGAAGCCATCCACTGGCACAACGACGTTCCGCAAGGCCTTTCATCGGCCATGTTCACGACGAACCTGATGGCGGCGGAAACATTCCTGAGCCACCGCGGGAGCGATTGCGGCATCGCCAACATCAACATCGGCACCAGCGGCGCGGAGATCGGCGGGGCGTTCGGCGGCGAGAAGGATACCGGCGGCGGGCGCGAGTCCGGCAGCGATGCCTGGAAGGCGTACATGCGGCGGCAGACCAACACCATCAACTGGTCGGCGCAATTGCCGCTGGCGCAGGGGATCGAATTCAAGGTGTAGCCAGAGGCGCGCACCGGTCGGCTCGAGCTTGTCAGATTCCCTGGATGGCCGCGCGCCTCCGCGTCGAGAACTCCGCACAGCCACGGGCGTCCGGTCACCGGCATCCGTTGTTAGAATGAGGCGATGGCGGAAAACCAACCCGACGCCAAGCCCGTCGAATCCTTCGAGTTCTCGCTCGATCAGCTCGACAAGGTCGTCAAGGAACTCGAAGCCGGCGACCTCTCGCTAGAGCGCTCGCTGCAACTTTTCGAGCGCGGCATGGGCCTCAGCGAGACCTGCCGCAAACAGCTCGAAGAAGCCGAAACGCGGGTCGAAATGCTCATCCGCAAAGAGGGTAAAATGACGGCTGAGCCGTTCCGCCCGGAAAAGTCCTGAACCGCATGAATCTGCGCGACTACCTTGCCCAGCAACAACGACTGGTGGACGCGGAACTTCACCGCCTGGTCCCGCCGGAATCCACCGCCCCGGAAACCATCCATCGCGCCATGCGCTACAGCCTGTTCGCGGGCGGCAAACGCATCCGGCCGATCCTGTGCATCGAGGCCGCGCGCACCGTCACGAATTGTCCCGATGGCGCCTGTTCCGATGGCGATTCGCCCGATGGCGTCATCGCCGCTGCCTGCTCTCTAGAGCTGATCCACACCTACTCGCTGATTCACGATGACCTTCCGGCGCTGGATAACGACGACTATCGCCGCGGCAAGCTCACCAACCACAAGGTCTTCGGCGAAGCCATGGCCATTCTCGCCGGCGATTCGCTGCTCACGCTGGCCTTTCAGGTGCTGGCGCAGCTTCCCGCCAGCGGCGATTGCAAGGCCCGCCTCATCCTGGAACTCTCCACCGCCTCCGGCACCGTCGGCGGGATGATCGGCGGCCAGGTGGCGGATCTCGAAGGCGAAGGCAAGCCGCCCGACGCGGCCCTGCTGGAATCGATCCATCGCGCCAAAACGGGGGCGCTCCTGCGTGCCAGTTTACGGATGGGCGCCATCTACGCGGGCGCGAGCGACGAGCAGTACGCCGCGCTTTCCTGCTATGGCGAGCACGTCGGGCTGGCGTTTCAGATCGTGGACGACATCCTTGACGTGGAGGAATCGTTCGCGGCGCTCGGCAAGACGGCCGGCAAGGATGCG
>DATMNI010000064.1:0-3394 GCA_035570275.1 Candidatus Acidiferrales bacterium
GGCAGAGAGAGTCCCCGCCAGCAGGAGCGGAAGAATGACGATGGTTTTCATGGTCTGGTGCTTAAGATATTACACGCTTGACTGGCGGGGCTGAACGGCGGGTTCGTCACAACGTCTCAGGGCGAAAGTAAACCAGCCCGAATCATGATTTCCCGTTCGCTGATTCTTTTCCGGCCGGTTCAACCGGAGCAATCGGACAGTCACACGGCCCACCGGCGTAAGTGCCAGGATCTCTCCGCGCAGTAGCTCGAAGTGTTCATGCCACCGGTCCCTGCGAGGATGAAAGAGTCTACACATGTCGCCCGTTTCCGGATCGATGGACGACAAGTCAGTGCCCTTGTGCTTGTTGCAAAGCGTGCAACACAGAGCGAGGTTTTCGGTGCCGGTGCCGCCTGCAAGTTTGGTGGCCCCTGCATGTTTTGTGGCAATGATGTGGTCGATTTCGTGGCTCGCAAGCGTGAGACTTTCGGGGACCAGACAGTACTCGCATCGATACCGGGCACGCGAACGAACCGCAGTGCGCGCAGCCACACCGACGTCAGGCATCAGCGGCGGTTTTCAACACCAAGTGTCAGTTTTCAATACCAAGCCTCAGGCAGGCCTTGGCCTTGGCCATCCGCACAAGGTGCTCCAGGAACTCGTAGCGTTCCCAGTCTCGTTCCTCCTGGGAGCTAAGCGTGCCGGCGCGGTTCTTGTCAAGCAACTCCTGGACCTGCCGCTGCAAGCGATCGGAAGGCTTGAGATTCAAGATTTCTTCCGGACTGGGAAGACCGGCAAGGAATTCCAGCACTTCTGCGGCGCCTTCAAACCCTGGCTGCGTCGCCGCACTCAGTTCCCGGAGCCCCAGTTCCAGAACCTCGGGGAGGCAATCTTCGTGCCTGCGAAGCCGCTCGACCAGTTCGTCCGGAAGTTGGAGGGTGATGGCTGACATCTTAAGGGAGTATACCACGGGGGTTGCTGTGGCCGTTTGTGGATGCTCCTGCCGTCTCATTGCTCTTGCCAGACTGTGCTGTAATCGTATCACTCATGGTTGGGTCAAACATTCCGGTTGTGTCAAACACATCAACGTCGAGTTCAGAACAGGAGCCAAGGATGAAAGCCGTATTCAAGACCGCGGCGCCCTACGCCCGCGATGCCATGAATCTGCCGGTTCATGACGTCGATACGGCAATCCCCTATTATGAAAAAACGCTCGGGTTCCGCGTTGTGTCACGACAGGATTCGCCCCATAAGTCGGTTATTCTGGCGCGCGACAGCATCCAGATCGGCTTGGCGGAAAACGGGGGCGACCCCTCGCAAGAAGGCTGTTTCTTCGAGGTGGATAATATCGAAGCCGCCTTTGAGGAGATTAAGGGCGCGCCACCGCCGGAATCGGCTTTCCGGCTGGATCCATTCGACGGCGTAACCTATCGCGTTTTCTTCGTAGTAGCGCCCGATGGGCTGTGTTATATGCTGGGCGAAAGTTTACATAGTTGACTTCGGCCGCGTTCGGTTCGATAATCAATCAACCCTTGGAGGCAAGCATGGCAACTCTGCAGCAAGCCGCCGCGTTATTAGCAGGACAGGAAAAGAAACTGTCCGGTATAGGTGCGACCGAAGACCAGATGGATATGCGCGGGACAATTCCGCAGCGCACAGACCGAATCGGAACCAAAATCGAGGATGAAGCCGGCACCGGTGAGCAGGACTCGCAGGGCGGCTGATTCCCGGTACAAGATTCCCGGTACAAGATTCACTGGTACAACAGGTACTGTTCCCGAAGCTTCAGGAAATGTTGGAGTGACTCCTGAAAGCTTTGCTGGATCGTTCGCGGATCTTCGGCGGCCTGGAGGCGGCGGATCACATCGTCACTGCCAATCAGCCTCTTGCCGCCCGAAAAATCGATCTTCCCCGGATACAATTTCTGGATCGCAACTGCCAACTCTAAACCGAGCCGGGTGGCGTCCAATTGCTCCCGGTTGGTGATCACGAAACGCACCCCTTCAGTCTTCACGCCCTTGAAGTTCGATTCCGTGGGCGTGAAGCTGGTGGGATAGACCCGGACACCCGGGATGGCGCGCTGGTTCAGAGCCGCGGCCAGTGCGCGCCCGCCGATGAAATCGGCGCCTACCTGCTCAAACGGCGCATCGGTTCCCCTCCCCACCGAAAAGTTCTTGGCGAACTCCAGCAGGCACAGGCCCGGATACAGCGTGGCCGCATTCAGGCTGCGCATGTTGGGCGATGGGTGAATCCAAGTCAGGCCGGTGGAGTCAAACCAGTCGCCGCGGCTCCAGTCCTGCATCGGGATCACCGTCAGCCGGGCGCCCAGTTTGTTCTCGCCGTTAAACAGGCGCGCCAACTCGCCCATGGTCATGCCGTGCCGCACCGGTTCACCGGCCATGTAGCCGACAAACGACTTGTTGGCCTCATCCATCGTGGGGCCTTCCACGTGGGTGCCGGTGATGGGGTTCGGCCGGTCCAGCACATAGAATTCGATGCCGGCCTTGGCCGCGGCTTCCATCGCGTAGGCCATGGTGGTTTCGAAAGTGTAGAAGCGCACGCCCACGTCCTGGATGTCGTAGACCAGCGCGTCGATTCCCCGCAGCATCTCGGGCGCGGGGCGCAGCGTCTTGCCGTACAGGCTGAAGACGTTGATGCCCGTGGCGCGGTCGTCGGTGTCCTGGATACCGGGCCGGTCCTCAACGCCGAAGATGCCGTGCTCGGGCGAGAAGAGCGCCACCACGTCGATGCCGGCCTGCTTCATGAGATCGACATTGCGGCGGCCGTGACCATCGAGCCCGCTCTGATTGGTGATGAGGCCGACGCGCTTTCCCCGCAGCGGCTGGAATTTCTGTTGCACCATCACGTCAAGACCGGTGAGGGTGGCGCCGGTGCGGTTCACCTGGCGGCGGCCGCCGGCGCCGGACAACGTCTCGTTATAACCGGTCAGCGTAACCTTTTGGGAGGTGATGCCCCAGGCTGCGGCCACGATGGTCGCCACCTTGCTGCGCAGCGGTGTGATGGCGGGCCGCGGGTCGGGGTGAACGCTGTTGGCCAGCAGGATGACATAGGTCCTGGTGAAGGGGTCGATCCAGATCGAGGTACCGGTGAAGCCGGTATGGCCGAAGGAGCCGATGGGGAAAAGCTCGCCGCGGTTGCTGGAATAGGGCGAATCGATATCCCAACCGAGGCCGCGCAGAATGGTCTGGTCCGCCGGCGTTTGTGGTTCGGTGAACTTGGCCACGGTGAGGGGGCTGACGAATGGCACCCCGTCGAGTTCGCCGCCATCCACCATCATTTGGGCGAAGCGCGCGAGGTCGTCGGCGGTGGAGAATACGCCGGCGTGCCCGGCCACGCCGCCCATGAATCGCGTGGTCGGGTCGTGTACTACGCCGCGCAGCGGGAGGGCGTCCCT
>DATMNI010000065.1:0-3637 GCA_035570275.1 Candidatus Acidiferrales bacterium
GACCCCCGCAGCCCTCCCCTGCCCCCGGCCCCTGCCCCCGGCCGCCGAGCCAGCTATCCTTTTCAAATGGACATTAACCGCCGCGAACTCCTCCTCCTCCCCGGCGCGGGCGTTGCCTTGACGGTGGCCGCCGGATCGATGATCGCCGCCGAACCCGCCACCGAACCCGCCGCCCCGTGGCACCAGAAGGTCCACCGCGTCGGCCAGGTCAACATGACCGAGCGCGACGTACTCGACTTGAACATCGAGCAGTGGGCCGATTATTGGGCCGGGGCCAAGGTCGATGCCGTGCTGGTCAGCGTCACCGGCATCCTGGCCTTCTATCCCACCAAGGTGCCGTTCCACAAGCGCGGCCAATTCCTCGGCGATCGCGATTTCTTCGGCGAGTGTTGCGCCGCCGCCAGGAAGCGCGGCATCCGCGTGATCGCCCGCATGAGTCCCGACCTGAATTGGGAGGATGCCGTCAAGGCCCACCCGGAATGGTTTGAGCGCGACCAGCAGGGCAACGCCGTCAAGCACACCGAGGACCCGCGCCTCTACCGCACCTGCATGTTCACCACTTACTTCACCGAGTATATGACCGCTATCATGCGGGAGATCAACTTACTCTACGATGTGGATGGCCTTTACACCAACGGCTGGCCTCCGCTCGGCCGCCTGCCGTCTTGTTACTGCGAGCAATGCAAGCGCCTGGCCCGCCCCGGCTCCATCGAATACTGGGAGCAGTTCAACCAGCGCGTGGTCTATCTCTGGAAACTATATGATGGCATCGCCAAGGAGAAGAAGCCCGACAGTCTCTTCTACGCCAATCTCGGCGGCGGTGTCCGCGCCACTCCGAACCTGAAGCAGTTAGCCGAAGTTTGTAACTGGTTTAACTGCGACAACCAGGGCCGCGGCGGCGACGATACACCCATCTGGGGCTGCGCGCTGCAAGGCCGTGTCTGCACCTCGGTGATGAAGGGCCGCACCATCACCAATGTTACCGGCGGCTGGTCCACCGGCGCGGTCCGCTGGCGCAACGCCGCTAAGTCGCCGCTGGAAGAAACCATGTGGTTCGATGAGACCGTGGCCAGCGGCATGACTATCTGGTATGCCTTCATCGGCGCGCAGACCGGAATGGGTGAGGACCGCCGCTGGCAGGCGCCCGCGCGCGAATATTTCAACTGGCTGGCGCGTCACGACCGGCACTTCACTTACAAGCGCGCCATCGCCAACATCGGCGTGGTGATGGGCCAGCGCACGCACCTCTTCTACCGCCCGCCGGGCAACGCCACCGCGCAGCAGTATCTGGACGCGCTGTACTACGTCCTGCTGGAGGGCCGGTTCCTTTTTGACTTCGTGCATGAGGATGACCTGGGCGCGGATCGCCTGAAGCAATACTCGGCGCTGCTGTTGCCGAACATCGCCATGTTGAGCGATGAACAGTGCCGCCAGTTGCGGGCGTATGTGGATTCCGGCGGTTCGCTTCTGGCCACGTTTGAGACCAGCCTGTACGATGAACGCAACCAGCGCCGCGCCGAGTTCGGGCTGGCCGATGTCTTCGGCATTCAGAAGGCCGGCGACATGCAGGGCACGGTGGGCAACGCCTTTTACGCGCGCATCGAAAGGCCTCACGAACTGCTGAACGGCTTCGCCAACACCAACTGGCTTCCCGGCGCCGAACACCGCATACCGGTGAAACCCGTGGAAAACCCCGTCCTGACCGTGGTGCCCGGTTACGTGGCCTATCCGCCGGAGCTATCTTATCCGCCCATTCCGAAAACCGACGAACCGGCGGTGGTGGTCCGCGAAAAAGGCAAGAGCCGTCTGGTCTACTTCCCGGGCGATGTAGAGCACACCATGTGGCGGTCGGGACATACGGACCTGAGCCGACTGCTGCAGAACGCCGTGCGCTGGGTGGCAGGCGGTGAAGGCCGCGGGGAGGCCGGCGGAGAAACCCTCCGAGAAGCCCCGGTGACCATCGAGGGGCCGGGCGTAATCGAGATCTTCGCCTGGGAAACCGAACCGGGCTTCGCGATCCACGTGCTCAACTACACCAACCCCAACATGCACCGCGGCTGGATTCGCGAAACCTACCCCATCGGCCCGCAGAAAGTGCGCATGAAGCTGCCTGCAGGCAGGCGTGTGACGCGCGTGGAACTGCTGCGCGCCGAGACCGCTATTCCCTTCCGGCAAACCGCCGGCCACGTCGAGTTCACTATTCCGAAGGTGGTGGATTATGAAGTGGCGGCGCTCACTTCCGCCCTCACTTCCGCACGCTGACCGGCATTTCCACTTTCACGGTCTTGGGCGGCAGACACATTTTGTCGTTGCAGGATTGGTACGAAGCGCTCACTACCAGGGTCTGCGAACCGGTGGCGGTCGCGGCTGCTTTCAACGGCAGCGTGAAGGCCGCCTCCCCTTCGTACAACTCCACCTCCATGCCGAAACTGGGGTCTTGCAGGGTCTGGGCCGCCGGCGCCTGGATGCGGCCGGCAAGCTGGAAGGGTTGGCCTTCAGGCAGCCAGATCCGCGTCGGGATAGGGCCCTCGGCCATGGGCTTCAGCCCGTACATGTGCCATCCTTCCTCAATGGCCGCGACCAGCTTCACGGTGAATTGGGCGCCCGGCTTCACGGGCTTGGATGGACCGGCCTGCAGCTTCCACGCCACCGGGTCGGGCGCCGCCGCGCTCATGGTCACGGCGCTCAGCGTTACCGCGGCCAGCAGGGCCGCGAAACTCCGGGTAAAGGTCCGCGTAATGCCCCGGGCCTTCATCTCGGCTCGTTGGCCTCGGTCACCGTATGATGGCCCGGCCCGGTAGCCAGATCCACGAACGCGGTCTGCAGCACGTGCTTGGTTTGATCGTCCTGAACGAAGACCACCACGGCGAGATCGGCGTGGTCGATCTGGTACGTCTTGGCGGAGAACTTGAACGGCTCGCCGCGGTGTCCCTTGGCTTCGTAATCGTCGAGTTGGGCCTTGAGGGCCTGGCTGATTTTCTCAAGGTCGAAAGTCTCTGCCACGGCGGCGCCGGCAGGTCCCACTGGGAAGCCCTTGCCCTTTTCGCCGCCCAGCGCGCGCACCACCATGGCGTGGAAGCGGATGCCGTTTTCGCCGTTGTAACGAATCTCCTTTTCCACCAGCGCGATCTGCAATTTCAGCTCTTTGGATTCGCTCTTCACGCCACCCACCGCGGCCGTCACCTTGACGGTGTTTCCGTTCAGGCTGGCAGCCACTTGCAACATGGCTTCGGCGGGCGATTCCAGATCCTTCTCCAGGTTCTTTTGGAACCCCTCGAACACGTACCTGGCATAGTTTCGGTTCCCGCCGCCCCCGGACTTGTTGCCGTCGATCGCGAAGCTGGGAACGCCGTTGACGGAGTAGTGCTTCCGCCGGGCCTCGGTCTGGTCGTTCGTCATAGGGTCGGGACGGGGGATGTGGACGTGATACATCAACACCGCCAGATCCTGGCGCGGGTAGCGCTCCATGGCGGCGTCGAAAGCGAGGTCGGCGGCCACGCACGGCGGGCAGCCGGAGCCGGTAAAGATCTCGGCCAGCACCATGCGGTCACTGCGTTTTTCGGACGGCTTGTAGGCTTCCACCGTGACCGGATTGGGGTAGCGATTGCGGTACTCACCATCCAGCATGGCCTCTAGA
>DATMNI010000066.1:0-3503 GCA_035570275.1 Candidatus Acidiferrales bacterium
GGACGCAGGCTGAGGGGGGACTCGTACGACGTCTGGCAGAACATTGTCGATGGCCGATCCGTAGGACTAGGTGTCATCGATCATCTGAAATCGTCCATTTCTGAACTTCCGCCGACATAGAGCGACATCATCCGCGCCGCAGGCGGAGTCATCCGTCCCATCATCATCTTGACTGGCGTAGGTGTAATCTCATCAGCTTGGGCGCGGGAGGGGATGGGACTCGGTCGTTGGAGCGACCGAGTCCCTGCTTGGCAACCCTCAACAGGTCACCACGCATCGAAGCTGGTTCCTAACCTGCCATGATCGGCTGCCATTGTCCAGCCCCGCCTGCGGGCGGGCATGGGCTTTGACGACGAAGTCATTCTTCGGCAGCGGGTTTGCCGTGGCAGCGGATGCCAGGCTGTGTTCTGGATCTGTCAACACTGCGACCGGGGACAGTGCTACTGCAGTCCCGCGTGCCGCAGTCAGGCGCGACTCCAGCAGAGACGCAGCGCCAACTGCCGGCACCAGCGGAGCCCCGAGGGCCGGCTGGACCATCGCGACCGGCAGCGCGCGTACCGGCGCCGCCGAGAGCAGGCTGGCGTGACGGATCAAGGTTCCCTTTCGATCATTTCTCCGGCACCATGCGGATGTGGGACATCAGGATCGATCCCGATAAGCCGAAGTTGGCCAACTCCGCAGCCGATCCGGTTCTTGTGCTGCGTACTTTGCGGACGGAGTGGCCGTTTCGTAGATCCGTTCCCACGAACACCCCGATCCAGCGAGAGATCCAGATGATCGATCCAGAAACGCACGTCCAGATTCGTCGTTACTTTTACGCCGAGCATTGGAAGATCGGCACGATTGCCAGCCAACTGGGCATTCACAAAGACACCGTCCGCCATGCCATCGAGGCCGACCGCTTCCATCGCGGCCAAGCCCTGCGGGCATCCATCATCGATCCCTATCTGGAGTTCGTACGGCAGACTCTGGACCAGCACCCTCGACTACGTGCCACGCGCATTTATCAGATGATCCGGGATCGCGGCTACACCGGCAGCGTTGTGCAGTTGCGCCGCTCCGTGGCCCGGTTGCGTCCGCCCGCGCGGGAAGCCTTCCTGCGCCTGCATACCTTCCCCGCCGAGCAGGCCCAAGTGGACTGGGCCCATTTCGGCCACGTCGCCGTGGGCCGCGCCAAGCGCGCTCTGTCGTGCTTCGTGATCACTCTCTCTTATTCGCGCGCCCTATATCTGGAGTTCTTCTTCGATCAGACCATGGAGAACTTTCTGCGCGGCCACGTCCGCGCCTTCCAGGACTGGGGCGGTGCGCCCCGCGCGATTCTCTACGACAATCTCCGCAGTGCCGTACTGGAGCGCCGCGGCAACGAGATTCACTTCAACCCGCGATTGCTGGAGCTGTGCGCCCATTATCACTTCGTGGCGCGCCCTTGTCAGGTCCGCGCCGGCAATCAAAAAGGCCGCGTGGAACGCGCCATTCGATACGTCCGCGATTCTTTCTGGGCAGGCCGCACATTCGTTACTCTGGCCGAGTGCAATCGGCAGGCCCTGCAGTGGCGCGACCAGGTAGCTCATCAACGACCCTGGCCGGGCGATGACAGCCGCACCGTGAGTCAAGTCTTCTCTGAAGAGAGCGCGCGCCTGCTACCGCACCCACTTCACCCTTTCAGCACCGACCTGATCTTACCGGTTCGGTCTCCGAAAACCATCTACGTCCGCTTCGATCTCAACGATTACTCCATCCCGCCGGAAGCCGTCGGCCGGCAGCTGACCCTAGTCGCCTCCGACACTCTGGTGCGGATTCTGGATGGCTCCGCAGAAATCGCCCGCCACCATCGCTCTTATGACCGGCACGAAGAGGTATTAGACCCATCCCACCAGCAGGCCCTGTTGAAAGCCAAACGCAAAGCCTTCGACTCCACACCCGGCGGACGGCTGGTGCAAGCCGTGCCAGAGAGCAAGGACCTGCTCGATCTGGCCTTTTCGCAAGGAGAATCGGCTGGCAGCCAAACCGCCCAGTTGCTCAAACTGCTCGACCTGTACGGCGCCGCCGCCTTGCGCGGCGCCATCCGCGAAGCCCTGGAACGAAACACTCCCCGCGCCTCTTCGGTCGCGTTTTTGTTGCGCCGGCAGCAGCGCACCACTTCGCCGCGCCTGGCTGTCGATCTCAGCCGCCACCCCGAGGCCCAATCCATCGAAGTACGGCCTCGTGACTTGGAGACCTACGATGAACTCGCCCGCCATCGAGACGACGATTCCGACCAATAGCCTACCGACACAACTCCAGCAGATCGGCCTCCGTTCGCTGCCAGCGAACCTGGATGATTTTCTGGCGCGCGCCACCAAAGCACGCTGGTCGCCGCGACAGATTCTGGAACAGTTGGTGCAGGCGGAAGCCGACGAGCGCTCCCGCCGTAGTCTGGAACGCCGACTCCGGCTTTCCGGGATCAAGAGTTTCAAGCCCATGGCCGATTTCGATTGGGCGTGGCCGGCCAAGATCGAACGCGAGGTCATCGAGCGGGCCCTGACGCTGGACTTCCTGCAGGAGGGCCGCAACCTCGTCCTGGTCGGAACCAACGGTCTGGGCAAAACCATGATCGCCCAAAATATCGGGCATGCCGCGGTGATGGCGGGCAGTTCTGTGGTGTTTCGTTCCGCGCCAGCGTTGCTGGAAGACCTGCACCGCCAAAGCCCGGAAGGCCGTCGCCGCAAACTACGCTGGTATGCCAGCGTCGGCTTGTTGTGCCTCGATGAGGTCGGCTATCTCTCCTTTGACGACAAGGCCGCCGACTTACTCTACGAGGTCATCAACCGTCGCTACGAACGCAAAAGCGTAATCGTCACCACCAACCGTCCATTCAAAGAGTGGAACGAGGTCTTTCCCAATGCTGCCTGCATCGCCACGCTGCTGGATCGCCTGCTGCATCACGCTGAGGTGACGGTGATCGAAGGCGACAGTTACCGGGTTCGGGAGAGCCAGCAGGAAACGGCCGCCAGACGGAGAAAGAAATGACTCCACCGGCGCCTGATTCCGATCCGGCGACCTATGTCGCAGCCGTACTGATCCTGTACGTCGAACTCCCCGACACACCTATGCGCGCCAGCGTCCAAGATCAGTGGCAGGCTCGCCGACTATATGATCGCAACGTCCCTGTGCGCGTCGTGGAATCGGCTTTTCTCCTGGCGTCCCTACGTCGTCTGGTCCGGCCTGATGATGGACCACCACTGTCGCCGATTCGCTCGCTGGCATACTTCCTGCCCGTCATTGGCGAACTGTTGGCGAACCCAGCCCCAGACAACTATCTCGACTACCTCCGGCTCAAGCTACGCCGTGCAGCCGAGCGGCGCGGCACCTCGGCCAATGTTCAGAAAAAGGCGTTTTCCGATGATCGCTAACAATGATACGGAAAGGGTGGCGCAATCCGCCGTGCCCTGCATGATCGTGCAGGTTCGCGGCGGCGCCATCACTCGCGCCGCCCGTCGCCTGGACTCCCCGAAGTCCGGACC
>DATMNI010000067.1:0-2430 GCA_035570275.1 Candidatus Acidiferrales bacterium
TTCTGCAGAAAACCGTCATCGCCCATCCAATTGGTGACATGGTGAGTCAACCAGGAACAGCGCTCAGGGCCGTAGTCATAAGCGCCGGGTGCGCCCACTTCGAGGGCGAACGCCTCGTCCCAATGAACCCGCTCCGGACAATCAGGCACGTTGAAGCGATTCCTGATACCCAAGCCCGGGTGCTTCGATTGCATCCTCCAGGCGAGCTTGTTCGCGCGGATGTAGAGGCCGCCCCAGCCCTGCGCGTAGCAGATGAAGCCGGTGACCGTCATCGGGCCTTTCATCATGCGTGGAAGCGCCTCACCCTCCTTCACGTCCTCCCAATATCGCGGGGTCGCGCCACGAATTTTCTCCGCCTCGTATACTTTGGAGAATTCGGCAAGCTGTTGCTCGGTGTACGGTTCGACACGGCCGCGCGCTTCGGTGTACTTCGTGCCGCGCTCACGCGCCTCGTCGCGATCGGTCCGGAACACCCAGGAATCGGCCTCCGCCACCTTGTCGCCGCGCTGGTTGAAGAAATCCACGTGGTAGATCTGCTGGAAGCTGCGACCGGCAAAACGGGTCTGGTGCTCGACCAGGTCTTTCAGGTACGCCTCGGTGGTGATCACGTCGTTACGCAGCACGGGTTTGTGCCACGTCCAGTCCGCGCCCGCCCACATGGCGTGAACGCCTGAGAGACCGCCGCAATAGCCCGAGATGATGCGGTTGGTGGAAAAGAGGAAGCTCGGCAGCGCCACGAGGGTCCCGAACTTGGTTTTCTCGGCATAGGCCGGATCGGTCCACAGCGGGTTGTCGTCGCCGATGCCGTGGGCGTAGTGACGGATGGCGTCCCGGGTCGCCTCGTAGTTCCAGGGCTCCAAGGTATCGGTGATTTTGACGCCGATCCGCTTGCGGAGGTCGTTCAAACCCTCCTCCGTGATTTTGGGGAAGCGATTGGTGGTGGCTTTTTCGGGGGTCGACATGCGTGTTCTCCTGGATTGTTCAGTTATGGATCGCGGCCGCGGCTTCGCGATCACGTAGCACCTTGCGGTTGACTTTTCCCGCCGGCGTCTTGGGAATTTCACTCACGAACGCGATGTGACGCGGGAATTCGTGCTGGCTTAAGCGTTCACGCGTGAAGGTCTTCAGCTCATCGACATAGCCCTCGCTGGGCGCGCGGTTGGTGACGATGAATGCCTTCGCGACTTGCCCGCGCGTGGCATCCGGCACGGCGATCACGGCCGCTTCTCTCACGTCCGGGTGCTTGAGCAGGGTGTTTTCGATCTCCACCGCGCTCATGGTCCAACCGGCGGAGATGATGACGTCGTCCGCCCGGCCGGCATGATAGAAATAGCCATCCTCGTCGATCTTCGCGAGGTCCTTGGTGGTCTCCCACCGGTCGCGCCGCCACAGCATGAGTTCGCCGACGACCCCCGGCTCTGACGGGGTGCCATCCGGTTTCTGCACCTCGAGCTTCAGGCCGGGCACCGCCTTGCCCAACGAGCCCGGCTTGACCACGAAGTCGCTGGCACCAGGGTAGTTGACCAGCACCACACCGATCTCGGTGGTGCCATACATGCTGCACGCCGGCACCTGGAAGGTCTGGTCGATGAACTCCAGCGTCGCCGGGTCGATGGGCTCGCCGGTATACGAGAGCTTCTTGATCGAGAAGGCGAAGTCTTTTGCTTTGCCCGAATTCTTCATCATCCGGTAATGGGTGGCCGCCGCCGACATATTCGTGATCTTGTAATCCTGGAGCGCCTTCATGAGCCGCACCGCATCGAAGCGGCCGGCGAAGGTGCCGGTGGTGACGCCCAGCGCCAGCGGCGCCAGCGTCCCATGCCACAGGCCGTGCCCCCAGGCGGGAGAGGAAGGACAGAAAAATTCGTCGCCCGGCCGGATCCCGGTGCCGTACAGCGCAGCAAACATCAGCGTCACCAGCGTGCGATGCGAGTGCTTCACCGCGGCCGGCAATTCACGGGTGGTACCGGAGGTATATTGGAACGCCGCCATATCGTCGGTACGCGTCTGCGATTTATAGGTGGTCGGAAAGCGCTTCATCTCATCAAGCAGGGCGGCATCGGCCACAACCACGCGCAGCCCATCAATTTGCCTGGCGATGTCCGCTTTTTCCGCATTCGTAATCAACAACTTCGGTTTGCAGTCATCGACCCGTAGCCGCAGTCCGTCGAGCCCGAAGAGCGTGAACAGCGGGACACTGATGGCCCCCATCATCATCGCGCCGAACAGGCTCAGATAAAACGGCAGCGACGGCTCCAGCATGAAGGCGATGCGATCCCCCGGTTGAATGCCGTTCTGCACCAACCAATGGGCGAAGCGCGCGGAGCCGGCGGCGATCACATCGAAACTCAAGACCTCGTCAGTTCCATCGGCATGCGCAATGCGTACCGCGGCGCGGCCCGATCCATCCGCATGTCGGCTGACGCACTC
>DATMNI010000068.1:0-5291 GCA_035570275.1 Candidatus Acidiferrales bacterium
AGGTCGGGAGTTTCGTATACCCGAACCGCATGCAGTTTCTTGCGATTGTCGTTCAGGTGCGGCTCCAGGCGGCGCCAGATGTCCCTGGCGATGTTCTCGGTACTGGGCACGACGCGGTCGAAGGGCGGCACCTCATAGTTGAGGAACCGGTGGTCGTACGGCTCCACCACCTGGCGGGTGAGAATCTCTTTTAGTTCTTTCAAGTCCAGCACCATCCCGGTCACCGGATCTGGCTCGCCCGCAAGGCTTACTTCCACCACGTAGTTGTGGCCGTGGCCGTGCGGATTGGCCGCCGGCCCGAACAGTCTCTCGTTCTCCGGTTCGGAAAGCCCCGGGTTGCGGCAAACGTGCGATGCCGAAAACTCTACCTTGCGGGTGATTATCATGGGTCCTTGCGGGTGATTACCAGGGTCCTTCTTCGACACCGGAGGTCGTCATGGGGATACAATTAGATTATAGGTTCCCTCAATGCAAAGCGTCAAAACTGAAACAATCCTGCGGGCCGCCATTGGGCTGCTCGTGGTGGCACTGGTTTTCGTCATTTACGCCGGCATCCACGAACGCGTCGTGGTGGCGGGCGATACCGCTCCGGAATTTACCATCGCCGCCGATAACGGCCGCATCGTCTCGGTTCCCAGCTTTGGCGGCAAATTGCTGATCCTCAATTTCTGGGCCAGTTGGTGTCAGCCGTGCGTTCAGGAGACGCCCTCGTTGAGCCGGTTCGCGCAAGCGTATGCCGGCAAGGGAGTGGTGGTGATCGGGGTTAGCGTCGATAAGGAAGAAAAAGCCTACCGCGCCTTCCTGCAACGCTTCAATCCCGCGTTTCTGACCGCCCGCGACTTCAAGATCCACGAGGACTACGGGACGTTCATGTACCCGGAGACGTACATCATCGATGCCAAGGGCAAGGTCCTGAAAAAACTTGCGGAGCCCGAGGATTGGATGGATCCGCGGATCACGCAGTACATCGACTCGTTGTTGTAGCACGTTCTAATACGCGGTAGCATCGGCCTCCCAGCAGAAGCAACAATGAATTTGCCACTCGGCCAAGACCCCCCGAGAATGAAGGAGAGGAGAGGCCATGCAAGTCACCTTCGAGTTGCCCGAAGACATTGCCCGCCACTTTGCGGCTGATTCACAAGGCCTTTCGCGCGCCACGCTTGAGGCGCTTGCAATCGAGGGGGTCCGTTCCGGTAAGCTCGCCAGCGGACAAGTTCGGCGTTTGCTGGGTTTCAGTACCCGCGTGGAGGTGGATGGATTTCTGAAGGCGCATGGTGTCTACCTGCCGTTGACCGTCGAGGATGTGGACCGCGACGCGAAGCTGAGCCGTGACTTCCGTGAGCAATGGTTGTAATAGCGGATACTTCGCCGCTGAACTACCTCGTCCTGGTAGACGTAGTGGACATCCCGTCTTGGATCGAGTTGGCCCCTTCCACTCACCTTGCAATCGACCCCGATCTGGCTGAGTTGGATGCTGGGGAACGCGCGGCAATCGCTCTCGCGCTGACCGATCACCCATGTGCGCTGCTCTTGATAGACGACCTCAAGGCGCGTGAGGTGGCAGCTAAACGCCAGATCTCAACCGTCGGCACGCTCGGCATCTTGCGCGACGCAGCCGCCCTGGGCCTGGTCGACCTGCCGACCGTTTTCGGACGCTTGCGGCAGACGACATTCCGCGCTGCGCCCGAGTTGCTTTCAGACTTACTGCGGCAGGATGCTGCGCGCCGGACCGATAAGAAGCAGGCCAGTCTTCCCTTGGCCAACCCCCGGACCGGCTTTCAGCAGGTGCGGGCCGCGGACTGCATTTGCCCGCGGTGATGCTCCACTGGCCGTTTAGAGAGCCTTCTGCACGGCAGCCTGCAGGTCCGCCTCCGAAGTGAAGCCTTCGAAGCGTTTCACCTGTTTTCCGGAGCGGTCGAAGATCAGCGTGACGGGCAGCGAGTCGCCCAAGCCATACTGCGTGGAGATGGCTTCCGTCCCCAAGGCGACGGTGTAGTCCATGGGATGCTTTTTGAGGAAAGGCTGCACGCGTGTGATGCCTTCCTCATCCATGGAAACACCCAGCACCACCAGTCCTTTCAACCCTAGTTCCTTGTGCAGCTTATTGAAGCTGGGGATCTCCTGAATGCAGGGCACGCACCAGGTGGCCCAGAAATTCACCACCACCACCTTGCCTTGAAGGGCGGCGATATCCACGGGCTGACCGGTGATACTCGTGACGTGAGGCAAGTCGCCGCCCGTCGCCGCCTGGCCCCCGGCCCCTGGCCCCTGGCCTCCGGCCCCCTTCTTTAAAAACGCCAGATACTCTGCCACATCTGTCGTCTGGCCCTCGTATTTGGCGATCAGCTTCTCATCGGGATCCAGAATCACGTAGAACGGCTCGGCAATCGTGCCGAACTTTTCCAGTTGCAGTTTCTGGTTGGCCTCGGAGGCGGCGTCGGTGCCATCGGTATACAACTCCACCAGCACGAAATCCTTGAGCACCGCCACGATTTCGGGCTTGGAAAGCATGTTGGCGCGCATCCAGTGGCAGTTGGTGCAAGCGTAGCCGGTGAAATCGACGAAGACCAGCTTGCCTTCACGGCGCGCGCGGTCGAGCGCCTCGCGATATTGGTCCTTCATCCAGACCGGGCCGCTTTGTGCCGGGCTGCCGGAGGCATCGCCCGAGGCCATCGGTACGTAGGCATCCAGATCGCCCAACTTGGAGCCCGACATGCCGGGCACCAGGCTGATGGCGAATATCAGAAAAGCGATGCCCGTAAGCAGGCGGCCCAGCCCCAACGGCTCATCGGACTTGATGCCTTCCATGCGCAGGAAGCCCAGCAGATACAGGCCTGCCATGGCGAAGAGCACAATCCAGGCGGCCAGAAAGCGCTCGCGGGTCAAAAAGCCCAACTGCAGGACCTGGTCCAGTCTGGCCAGGTAATACAGGCTGGCGGCCAGGATGACGAAGCCCATCACTACCTTGACGCGCGCCAGCCATCCACCGCTCCGGGGCATACGCTTCAGGTAGCTGGGAAACAAGGCCAGCAGGAAGAAGGGCAGGGCCAGGCCGGTGGCGAAGGTCAGCATGCCGAACAGCGGGCGGGTGGCGGCGCCGCTCACTGAACCCGGCGCTGAACCCGCCACCGAACCCGCCATGGAACCCGCCAACAGCGTCCCCACGAACGGGCCGACGCAGGCGAAGGATGAGAGCGAAAAGGTGAGCCCCATGAGCAGCGACCCGGCGTAGCCGCCCCGATCGGCCGATTGATTCAGGCGCGTCAGGATGGACGACGGGATGGTGATTTCGAAGGCGCCCAGCAGGCTCAATCCGAAAGCGATGAAGAGCGCCGAGATAAAGCCGTTGACCCACCTGTTGGCGCCCAGTTGTTTCACGCCCGCCGGACCCAGGATGGCCGAAGCTGCCAGGCCGAGCCCCGAGAAGAGCACGATGATTCCCAGGCAGAAGACCAGTGCCTGCATCACGCTTTCCCGCCGCCCGCCGGTGGGGCGGTTCAGGAAGTACGACATGGTGATGGGGATCATGGGAAAGACACAGGGCGTGAAGATGGATGCCAGGCCGAATCCGAAGGCCACCACCAGAAAGCCGCCGAGACCATCGGACCGCGCGGGGCCCACAGGCCCGGAAGCGGCGGACACAGGCCCGGAGGCCGGTACCACTGGTTCCGCGTAGCCGGCGGGAATCACGGGGGCGGCGGTTTTGGCAGCCGGGTCCACGGTGAATGTAGCCGTGCCCGACCACTTGGAAGGAACGCACATCTTCGGGTTGCAGGTTTGATAGCGGGCCGAAAGGGCAAGCTCCACTAGGCCGGCCGGGGCATCCGCTTTCACGGCCACCTCCAGCAGGAATGCCACTTCGGCTTCGTAAGTTTCGGTATCGGAGTTGAGGCTGGGATCGAAGGCCCGCTTGGGTGGCGGCTGCAGCAGGCGGTACTCTCCGACGGCGGCATTGGGCGCAAGCTGGATTTTGGTGGGGATGGCGCCGGGCGAGGAGGCGGAATAAACATGCCAGCCCTCGTCGATATGGCCCGCCATTTTGAGCAGAGCCTTGCCGCCGGGGGCTACCGACGCCGGTTCCACCGACAAGGTCCATACCGCGTGCTGGTCTTTCTGAGCCCAGGCGGACGTGCCAAGAAGTAAAAAAAACGCGATTGCCCGCCCGCCTGCCCTTCTCATTGGTGTGCTCCGCCCCCCGCCTGTTAGACGCAAAACCGCCCCGAATTATTCGGAAATTTCCCGGACCCCGGCCCCGTTCAATCCCCCGCTTTACCCAGCCGCAGTTCTTCTTCGATCCGCTGGTTCACCTTGCCATCGGAGAACTCGGCCGCCACACGGATCGCATTCTTGAAGGCGTTGCCGTTCGACCTGCCGTGACAGATGATGCAGCCGCCGCGCACGCCCAACAGCGGCGCGCCGCCGTACTCCGAGTAGTCCAGGCGTTTCTTGAAATCGGCGAAGGCGTTTCGCGAAATGGCGTAGCCGATCTTTCCGGAGATGGTGGCTTCCAGCGACTCCCGCAGCAGGTGTTTCACCAACTCGCCCACGCCTTCGCTGGCCTTCAGCGCGACGTTGCCGACGAAGCCATCGCAGACCACCACGTCCACCTTGCCACCGTAGATGTCGCGGCCTTCCACGTTGCCGACGAAATTCAGCCGCTGCAGCCTCTTCAGCAGCGGTCCGGCCGCACGCGTCAGATCGTTGCCCTTGTGCTCCTCTTCGCCGATCGACAGCAGGGCCACCCGCGGGCTGGCGCGGTGCAGGATCTGGCGCGAATAGATATCGCCCATCACCGCGAACTGCGCCAGCATGTCCGGCGTGCAATCCACGTTCGCGCCCACATCCACCAGCACCACGGGCTTGCCTTCCACGGTGGGAAGAAGCCCGAGGATGGCGGGCCGCTCGACGCCCGGCACCACGCCCTGCACCATCTTGGCCGTAGCCATGACGGCGCCGGTGTTGCCCGCCGACACAAATCCCTGGGCGCATCCGTCACGCACCAGGCGCGAGGCCACCCGCATGGAACTGTCGCGCTTGGAGCGCACCGCTTTGGCGGCACTGTCCTCCATGGTGACGCGCTCGCTGGCATGGATGATTTCGATTGGCAGGTCCCGGTAACCTGCGTGCTGTTCCAGTTCCCGGCGGACCAGATCCTGCTGGCCTACCAGAATTACCTTGACGCCCAAACTCGCGGCGGCTCGCACCGCCCCATCCACTTCGGCCTTCGGGGCGTGGTCTCCGCCCATTGCATCCAACGCAATGGTCAGCATGTGGGGACGCGTTTACTCCGT
>DATMNI010000069.1:0-79549 GCA_035570275.1 Candidatus Acidiferrales bacterium
CTCGCAGGTTTGCTTCCCCGGTTTCCACCAGCAGGATTGCTCCGACTCGCTCCGGTTCAGCTACATGCACGAACGAGCAATTTACATGGTGAACTCCTTTCAGTTCACAAGATCAAGCCAGGCTTAGCCTGGTGTACCGAAGCCGCAAAGAAGCCGCAAAGGAAGAGGGATTAAGCAAGGATAATCGGGCCTGCTGGAGTCGGTCTATGAATTGGTCCTGGCATACGAACTGGAACACCGGCAGGCTGCTCACGACGTCGTCAGCACCTGGTTCCCCTGGTGTATCACGGCGTCCACATGGAAGCGGGATTTCGGGCAGGCCGCCCATCTGCGGCCAGCCAACGAGCGTTTGGGAGTACAGATAAACTTCAAAGTGGCCCTGATCAAGGACGGGATCACGCGCGTCGCTAACTAGTTTCTGTCGCGAAACTGCCGTGCGGCACCAAAGAAACACTCCCTAACGGTCGTGGCTCTGATTGCCTCGTTGACAATACAAGACTTCGCATTCGGAGCCGTGACCGTTAGGGAGCGGTCTTACGCACGGAAACCGAGTTTCGCGACAGAAACTAACTAACGGAGTCGCCGAGCAGTCCTCTTTGCGACTTCGCGGCTTTGCCTGAAATCTTGCCTTTTTTGGCTCCGCCTTAGCCGGTCCGGGCAGGCCGGGAGTCCTGCGCTCCTTAGGCCGCGGCCCGAATCAGGTCCAACCGATGCCGGCCGCTGTCGAGCGCGATCAGGAACTTCGCCCGTCCATCGCCACTTAGCTTCATGGCGTGCAGCCGCTGGAATTCCGCGAGGGCCGATTTCATGGCCCTCTCGGCTTTGGCGAAGGCCTGCTCCGCGGGATCGGCCGGTTCCACCTCCGGCGTCGACTCGCGGCGCAGACCTTCCACGGCCTCCGCCAGTCTCGGCGTGTTCTCCGGCTCCAGCGCGATGACTTCGCCGCCGTAGGCCAAACCGTCGTCGGATACCGCCGCGGCAATCAGGCGGTATTCCGCGGGTTTGATCCGGGTAAAGCTGCTCAATTTACAATAATTGGGTCCGAGTTCCTTGAATTGCCGGATGATCCGGTCCACGTAACTCCGGGTTAAGCCGAGGCGTTTGACGCAGAACTCCTCCCAGGTCGGTTCGATGGTCCGAAAGAGTTTCTTCTCGCGGATTTCGTACAGGATTTCGGCGTCGGCGGCCGAACAGCGTCCCGCTACCAGGGCGAACGCCTGCCTGCGTCCCACCCACGCTCCGACATCAAAAGCATCGTCGATCGCGCTTTTCTGTTCCATAGCTGTCTCCTAAAAAAGAAAAACCGGTACAGGAGTACCGGTTTTCTACCAAGAATCAATAATTTGCGAGGTGAAACGGGAACTTCAGTACCCGTTTTCAGGCCCAATCCAGGCGGATTGAGACAGGTTTTCTACCCTCGATTTGAGCATAGCAGGCGGCTCCAGGAAACGGCCCTTTGCGGAGGCCCCGGAACGGCCTTAAGTCAATCTCGATCAATGGATTGCAGAAAATTTGAAAAGCTTGTGACTGGGGCCACTGCATCTGCAGTCTTATTCGCAATGAGGAAGGTGTATCGGCGCCCAGCGCGGAAGTATGGAGTGAATCCTGTGTCGGCGGGCTCGTCAGCCCAAATCACAGCGTTCTTGGACTCTGCGACCGCACATTAAGCATCACCATCGCGGTGGTGTCCCAGACGAGGATTCCGACACTCCGGGTTGCGAAAGCGATACCCTATCCAAGGCTCGTTCACAATGTATTCGGGCTTGGCCGGAACCTTTTCGATCTTCTTCCGCAGCATGCGCACGTATGTGCGTAGGTACTCCAGTTCGCCTCCGTATTCGAGGCCCCAAACCGAGCGTAAAAGCTTCACGTGACTAAGAGTCACGCCGGAGTGTTTCATCATCAGCGCGAGGAGATCGAATTCTTTGGGTGAAAGATGAATTTCCTCCTCGCCGCGCCAGAATTGGCGGCGCTCGGGATCGAGCTTCAAATTTCCGATTTGGATCACGACAGGCTCAGGGCGATCCGGAGCGCTGGACGACCCCAAAACCGCTCGCACACGTGTCCTAAGCTCGCACAACACCCTCTGTGACAGGGCTTCGGATGGGCCGGGTCCGCATCCTCGTGATCGGAAGAAAGCAAGCAGTTGTGGTGTGAGAATCTTAAGCACGCCAGCGAATGACGCTTCGTTCGCGGCCTCCAACAATGGTTTAGGCATGCGTCGTTCGTGCACGAATCTGTCGACTGCGATCGAATTGTTGTTCGCTGGAAAACTCATATCACGCGGCCCGTCCGAGTGGCAGTTTGAAAACGCGCGGAGCGGACGGCATCACGGCGACGGCCTTCCGTCTACTGGCGCAAGTCGCGCACTGAACGCCAATCCGTTGGGCATTGCCCGGATCTGGCTCTGGAGAGCAGACCAGCCTGCGGCAAGCCCCGCTACCTTAACCACTCCGTTGCTTGTGGGGCAGGTTGTTAACCTGCGGCGGATTGTGAATCCGCCTGTTGAGGTCCAGACGAATCTTGCGGGCGTGTTCTGATCATCGGCAGGCGGATTGCCAATCCGCCGCAGGTTAACAACCTGCCCCACAAAAGAAAGGAGCGCCGCATCGCGTGATTTGTTGGGAGGTTGCTGCGCGCCGACTACTCTGACTTCCGAAGTGACGAGAAAGCCGCGATCGAGCCAGCCCTGAAGTCCGCCGACGCAACCAAAAGCCATGGCGGGCAAGAAAGTGGCATCTCATTCATGCAAGGCAATTGGCTTTCATACTTTCCTGGAGCTTGGACCGCTGGAGCGACACGCCGAGCATGAGCCGTGCCCGGAATAGCCGCGACTTTAGGGCGGGAACGGTCAACTGAAGCTGTTGCGCCGTCTCCCGCTCGCTGAGTTCCTGGAGTTCCCGAAGCATGACAACTTGCCGGTACTTTACCGGCAGTTTCCTAACCTCGCTGCGGACGGCCTGCACCATTTCATCGCGAGCCAGAGACTGGTGCGGCGATTCATAGGAGGAAACGAGGTTATCGAAATCTTCGAATGGCTGGCAGAGTTTGCGAAGGGGCCCCCGGCGATAGAACTGCAAGGCCTCGTTAACCGCGACACGGGTCATCCACGTGCGAAAGCTGGATTCCGCCCGAAACGTCGATAAACGGCGCCAGACTTTGAATGCGACGTCTTGCAGCAGGTCATCGGCGTCGGTGGCGTTTGGCACGATCGAGACGATGCGCTTCCTCACCGCACCCAGGTGGCGTGCCATCAGAACGTCAAAGCTGCCGGTCTGGCCGGCTAGTGCCAGGTCAATCAGGGCGCCGTCTTCGAAGGATGCGAGCGATGGGGTCATGGCGTTCTCCGCGGTCTCTACGTGGTGAAGAGGCAACCGAGCCGCGGGTTGTTTGAATTAACCCGAGCGTACGCAAATTGAACCCAAATCGGCGGAAACACGATATCATCATGACCGGGGCGCCGGGGCGCAACCTCAAGTCTAAAGGAGGTCCGCTATGCGATACGACTTTCTGATCGACACTTATGAGACGGAGCGGGTCAAAGTGATCAGTGCCTGGAGCATGTTCAGGGACGATGATCTTCCGGTCCGCCCCCACGGTACCGACACACGCGGCCGCAGTCTCCATGAGCATATGGTGCACCAGTGTGTCAGCGAGGACATCTGGTTTCGAACGATGCTCGATATAGACGTGGGGGCGCCGCCGCTGCCGAAAGAAGAAGTCCGGCTGCAATTCATGCGGCGGTACGAGGAAGACAGCGGAAAGCGCCTCGTCGCGATGGGGAACAAGGATGAGGCGTGGTGGGAAGGCGAGACCGCGTTTTTTGACGTGCGGCGTTCGAGGGCCTGGGTGATGACACGCCGTATGACCCATACCGCCCATCATCGTGGCCAGCAGCTTGCGTTGCTGCGCATGCTCGGCCGGGAGGAGTACAGTAACTATGGCCCAACCGCCGATACGGGCGGTCTGATGCAACATCACGCCCCGACGATCTATGCATATCCGAACCTGCAGGCGCTGTTAGAAGGGGAAGCCGCTGGAGGCCGGAAGACTAAGTTGCCTCGTCCTGGTACCAAGCCGGTTACGGAGCGGCCGGATAAACAACGGTAACGTGACCCGGCCGGCGTGCGCCGTTGCAGTCATGCTAGACTGCATTACCAGATGAGACACATGCTTGTTTATCTGCGCATCGGGGGCTGGAAACTGGCACGGCGCCTGCCGTTTTGCTTGTTGCTGACCTGTTCGTCTGCCGCATTCGGACAGATCAGCACCAGGGAGTTTCTGATACCGGGTGCGGCATCAAGTCAATTCAATGAGATCACTAGTGGGCCGGATGGAAACCTCTGGTTCACCGAAAATAGCAATAACAAAATCGGCCGGATGACAACTGGTGGTGTGGTAACCGAATTTGCTCTGGCTACGCCGAACAGCTTTCCTCGCGGAATCGCAACTGGCAGCGACGGCAATATATGGTTCACTGAGATGGGTGTTCCATTCGCCAATAGTGGGCGCATCGGTCGGATCACTCCAGCGGGGGTGATCACGGAGTTTACTGTGCTCACGCTGTTTAGTACTCCAACGGGCATTACACCTGGCCCTGACGGGAACCTCTGGTTTCACTGAGGGAGGCGGCCAAATTGGGAGGATCACGCCTACCGGTGTGATTACGGAGTTCCCGCTTCTGGCGGGCCTCACGTCGCCGGGAGGCATCACGGCCGGGCCTGACGGCAATCTCTGGTTTTCAGCCGGCGGGGGCCTGGGACGGATCACTCCCGCGGGTGTGATAACCCCATTCGTGTTCGCCCTAGGCGCTAGCCCGAGCATCGGGACCGGCCCTGACGGAAATGTGTGGTTCGCAGACATCTTTTCCGAACCACCGACGGTGGGGCGCCTCACGACCGGCGGCACCCTGACTGAATTTACCGATACTTCGTCTACCGGTGAGAGTGGCTCGATCACGACAGGTCCAGACGGAAATCTCTGGTTCACAGAGCCATTCTCTGGAAGCATCGGCGTGGCACGCATTACACCTGCGGGTGTAATTACTAGGTTTCCGTTTCCTACTCAGTTCAGGAGCGCGCCCACGTGGATCACCACCGGGCCGGATGGCAACCTGTGGTTTACCGAACTTGGGAACAGCATCGGGGTAATTGTATTGACGACGGCACCATCAGTGCCCGTCCTTTCCGGTGCGGCGCTTACAATCTTGGGCACCCTGCTGGTCATGATTACCCTACAGGCACTGCGGCGGCACAGGCTCGACGATTCACAGATCGTCACTTAACCGCGGGGAGGGCGTGCCGCGTTACCCAAAGTGTCGGCCGAGAAGGTGAAATAGCCGCTTCCGAATAGTCGGCCCCTCGGAAACATTCACATGAGCGAAAAGTCGCCATGTCGTTCAAGTCGTGGACCGCGGCCCTAGCCGAGGATTGTCCGGGAAAATGGAAAGCTGGGGCGAAAAGGCGCCACCAATGTGAGGTCGCCCGACGTTGCCTCAACTGTGGCCGCGGTATAGACCGACCAACAAAATCCTTCCGTTCCCGCTCCTCTGATGTGAGGACGTGTGCCACTTCCCTGGCAAAAAACAAAGAAAGCCGCATCGCTCACTGGCGACATCCGGGCAGTGTGGGAGTCTCGCGGCGCCGAGTGCGCCGTGTCCCTTTCGGGCAGAATCACGATTGACTCCTCGCCGGACCTGCGCGAACTCCTGCTCGAACGTGTGAATTCGCCGGACAGCCGCTCCCTGACCGTGGACTTCTATGAGGTCGCCTATGTCGACACGTCGGGTCTGGCTATGTTGATCGAGGTTCTTAAGGCCGCACGATCCCAAAATAAGACCTTCAGTCTAAGCAGGCTTCGCGCGCGGCCGCGCTATCTATTAGAGGCGACGAGCCTCTTGCATTTCTTCCACGAAGTGAATCGCGACATCCCACCGGTGGAACATGCAGTCCAGGAGAATTCTCTATGAGCCCGTCGGTTGTGGAACGCGTGGGCACAGCGACGCTGCGTCACTTGGGGTACGTGGGCGCGCTGACGATGCAGTTCGGGAACGCTCTGGGAAGCCTGGGGCGGGCCCTGCCGTTAGTGGGGAACCGCCACCGCTGGAAATCGGCGGTCCAGCAGATGCTTGCCGTGGGCGTGGATGCGCTGCCCATGGTGGGGATTATGGCGGTGTGTGCCGGATTCATCCTGGCGATGCAGGGGGCCTCGGAACTCCGGCGCTTCGGGGCGCTGGATTTTGTGGTCGACCTGGTGACCATCGGCTTTACCCGGGAATTGGGGCCCCTGCTGGTCGCGATTGCCGTGAGCGGCCGTTCGGGATCGGCATTTTCAGCCGAGATCGGCAGCATGGTGGTGACCGAAGAGATCGACGCCCTGAAGACGATGGCTCTCGATCCCGTGGAATTCGTGCTGGCGCCCAAGTACCTGGCGGCGCTGGTTGTGCTTCCCTGCCTCACCATCGCGTGTACCGTCTGTGGAATCCTGGCGGGCGGCGTCTTTATGCGGCTCGTGACGGATATGGCTTTTGGCGTTTATATCCGCGCCGTTGTGCATTCCATGGTGTTGCGCGATGTTGTGATGTGTCTGGTGAAGAGCCTGGCCTTCGCCACGATCATCGTGCATGTCGGGTGCCTGGAAGGTTTCCGTGTGCGTGGAGGGCCGGACGCCGTGGGACGGTCGGCCACGGCGGCAGTGGTGAAATCGACGTTCCTGGTGATCCTCGCCGACGTTGGATTTACGGCCATCTTTTATCTGGCTGGAGGAAAGTGAACCTGATGGCGCAAGCGCAAGAAGCGCGGACCGGACCGGCGATTTCCGTCCGCGACGTGGTGGTCAGTTATAACGGCCGCCGCGTGCTCGACAAAGTCAATCTCGATATCGCGCGCGGCGAGACGATGGTGTTGCTGGGCGGCAGCGGATCCGGGAAGAGCACGCTCTTGCGCCAGATAATCGGCCTGGAGCGGCCGGAATCCGGCCAGATTGTGATCAACGGCATCGATCTTGGGAGCAGCAAACCCCGAGTTTTGAAGAAGCTCCGGCATTCCATCGGAGTCGCGTTTCAAAACTCGGCGTTATTCAATTCCATGTCGGTGGAAGACAATGTGGCGCTGCCGCTCAGGGAGCACACCCGGCTGCCTGAATCCACCATTCGTCTCATGACCTGGCTGAAACTGGCGGTGGTCGGGTTGGCCGACGCCGGGAAACTCAGCCCGCAAGAACTCTCGGGGGGAATGAAGAAACGGGCCGCGGTGGCGCGAGCGATATCGCTGGACCCGGAAATCCTGGTATTTGACGAGCCCTCTGCGGGCCTCGACCCTATTGTGGGAGCGGAACTGGATGAATTGATCCTGGGCCTGAAGCGCGCTTTCAACATGACCGTGGTAGTGGTGACTCACGAGATGGCAAGCGCATTTCGGATCGCGGACCGTATGGCGATGCTCTACAAAGGGTCGATGCTCGCAGTCGGCACCAAAGAGGAACTGCAGAGCAGCACCCATCCACGGATACGGCAGTTTTTCGATCGAATACCGGACCAAATCGCCGACACGGGAGTAATCGACGGCTATTTTCAGCGCTATCTGGAAGGGGACGCAGCGTGAACACAGAAGCTAAAGTGGGGACATTCGTAGTCATTTGTTCGATCCTGCTGGGTGTGACGGTTTACTACGTGGGTAATGAACAGTGGGGCCGCCATTTGACGCCCTATAAGACTTACTTACGTTATGCCGGTGGAGTGGGTTCGGGGACGGAGGTCCTGTTCGGAGGCATCGAAGTTGGCCGAGTGACGGCAATTCGCGCTTGGGACCAGGATCCGACACAAATCGAAATCCTGCTTGACGTGAAAGAAGGCACGCCGCTGAACGAGAAGTCGGTGGCGAGGCTGGGTGCGGTGAGTCTGATGAGCCCGCCGGCAATCGCGATCACGACGGGCGCTCCGGAGGCGCCGCGGCTCAAAGCGGGCCAGGCGATTGCTTCGCTGGAAACGGTGAGCATCGACGATATGGCGCGGAAGATGGCCGGAATTGCGGACAACGCAGCGGACTTGATCACGCAATTGCAAGGCGAGCTGAAGACCATCAGCGGGCCCGCCGAGGCGCTGCTGGCCAACCTGAACGAAGCCACGGGACCAACCAACCGGAAGCAGATTGCCGGCATCCTGCAGCAAGTCAACGCGCTGGTGGTGCAACAGTCGCCCAAACTCGACCGGATTACCGACCAGGTGCTGTTAGTAAGCCGGGACGCGGATTCGACCATCAAGAAGATCGGCCCCCTGGTGGATCGCACGGACGCGACCGTGGCTAACGTAAACTCGACCATCGATCAATTGCGCGACCCCATCCGGCAGGACCTGGCACAACTGCAATCCACGATGGAGCAGGCGAAGAACCTGATCGGCAGTATGCAGACCGTGGTGCGCGTCAACGACGAGAACCTCCGCCAGACCCTGGAGAATGTCCGCGTTGCGACGGAGAACATGGACCAGTTGAGCGACCAGGTGAAACAGCGGCCATGGAGCCTGGTAAGAATCCGTCAGCCGAAGGACCGCAAGGTGCCTCAATAAGCTCCACGCCGATCGAATCTCACCGCCTGTACCCGTTGGGAGGGCCGCGGACCGGCGGCCGGCGTCGTCCGGATCGCTAACACTTCGAAAGAGGTTCAAGCGCGACTTGATCAAGTGACTGTGCCGGGTCTTGACGGAGCGTAAGGAAACGACAGCGTTTTGTTATCCCGAGAGGTGATGAGGGAGTGAGAACTCTGAAGCAAGACTGGTCGGGATGGACACTTGGACCTCCGTACCCACCGCTGGACTACTCAAGATTTTGAGCAGCCCGCCGATTCTGGTTGCCCGTTCCCGCATGCCTGCTAAACCCCAGTGCCCGTCACGCCCTTTTTCCAGCATCTGCGGATCGATTCCACACCCGTTATCGCGAATCTGCACGTACAGCTCACTGTCGGAATATTCAAGCTCTAACTCGATGCGTTTCGCCCCGGAATGACAAAATGCGTTAACCAGGGCCTCTCTGCCGATGCGGTAAATCTCATGCTGGATCTCTGGCGCCAACTGCTTTTGGCGGCCGGTGACCGTGACACGAAAATCGAAATCGGGCTGTACCTTGAGTTCGTCCTGAATGCGAGATAAAGCACCAACCAGGTCTGAGGTTTGGGAGCCCGGCGAGCGAAGGCCCTGTATCGCGTTGCGGCCCTCCACGATACCTTGCCTCATGATTTCAAGGATCCGATCCAACTGGTTTTTGACCGGTGAATCTTGGGCTACGCGAAGGACTGCCACACCCAGGTGCAATGAGGCGCTCTGGAAAGTTTGCAGGAGGGTGTCGTGAAGTTCCCGGGCAATTCGAGTGCGTTCCTCCAGGCGCACATTTTCCTCTACCAACGGGTTGTAGCGCGCCAGGAACCAGCGGTAGATGCCGTCTCTTCCACGCAATCTTGAATCATGTTCAAACGGCTCACCCGCGGCAATCCCCCGATCGCGCGCGGCTCGCATCCTCTCCAAATCGCCGGGATCAATAAGGCTGGCAACCGCGTCCCCGGACCGTAACTCCTCAAGGGTCAGAATTTCGCCGAACACGGACGCCCAGGCGGCCTTTTCACTCAGTGGGAGGTTCCCTTCGCCGAGGCTGCCGGTGGGACTCTGGCCGCCGCACAACTCGTGCCGCCGAACGTCATCGACCGCCCTGGCGACTCGATCCGCAACCAATAACATAAGCCGGGCCTCCTCGTCCGAACAGGGACAAGGGTATTCACTTCCCAGAAACATAGCGCCGATGCGCCGGTGAGCGGTGGTGATGGGAAGAGCCAGGCCGGACTCCAGACCGCGCTCGCTCAGCAATCGCCGGGAGCCTGAGAATCGAGCCTCCGGGTCCAGCTTTCGGACTACGGCGAATTGTTGATGTTCGAATGTCCAGGAAACGTGTGCCTGTTCGATGGGAACGTCTCGCGCGGCGGTCAGGGCCGAGCGATCCTCGCCGTCGGGAACGTACCAACTCGCTTCGTTCGCGAGGTCCCGGTTCAGAAAAACGCTCATGTAATTGAAGTCCAAAACGGGGTGAAGATGAAATGGAAGAACTCGAAGGAGCCCCGCTACATCCCGTTGCACACTCAGGCAATCGGAAACGTGGAAGAGCGCTTCATAACGCGGGGCGAGCTGCGAGGAGTGGTTCATACGGCGTACCAGACAAACCGGTTCCACCGCCGGCCTCCAGGAGGCACGGCCAAGATCGTGCGGCCGCGTCTGCCGCTCCTCGGGATTGCGGACCAGGGCTTCCTTCCACGCGTCGCTCGCGCGTGCCGGATAAAATCCGCCTCCGCCATCATTTTCCCTCCCTCCCATCCACTGGTTCGGATGTTTTTCCGCGAACCGTGATCAAAGAGTAGTCCGGTTCCGAAGGAAGAGGAATGTTCGGAACAGTTCAGCAGCCGGTCTGCATATCGGGGATCTCCCTCGGAGCCTCCGGTGACGGACTTAACCCGAAAGTGATCGGTTAAGTGCTTGCTTGCCGCAGATTTACGAGTATCCTCCAGGCACCGTTAAGGCCTGTTAAGGCCCGTTCAGCGGTACAATACTTACGGAATGCTGGAGGAAAACCAATCCTTGAAGCCGTCTGAACTCAGCCCTAAACAAGCTGGTTCCATTCGTGACGAGCTGCAATTGGTGATAGCGAGCAAGGCGTTTGCAGGGACCAGGCGATGCCAGGATTTTCTCCGGCTGACCGTAGAGCATGCCTTGGCCGGCCGGCTCGATTCTCTCCGTGAGCGCATGATCGGGGCGGAAATGTTCGGACGCCCGGTCGGCTACGACACTTCCAACGATGCCGTCGTCCGCGTGAGAGCCACCGAGGTTAGGAAAAGGCTGGCTCAATACTATTCGGAGGCCGCCCAACCTCCGGCCGTCCGTATCGAGCTTCCTTCGGGGTCTTATGTGCCCAGGTTCCATTGGGAATCCTTGGAAAAACCGGCCGGGCCGCCCAAGGAAGCCGGGTCCCTGACTTCGGCGGAACAGGCCGGAGAAAAGCCAGCACCGCTTCGTGCCGCCGGGGAGAAATCATGGCGCAAGCTTTCGGTGCTGGCGGGTACGCTGGCAGCCCTGGCTCTGATTGCGGCGATGGGTTTTATCACATGGAAGAAGCTCGATGCCAGGCTCCGGATTCGCTCCATCGCGATCCTGCCTCTTCGGAATCTCTCGGGCGATTCAAAGCAGGAATACTTCGCCGAGGGCATGACGGAGGAATTGATTGCCGCCCTGGGCCAGGTTTCCGCGTTGCGCGTCATTTCCCGGACCTCGACGATGACTTATAAGGGCACCAAGAAGGCCTTGCCCGAAATCGCCCGGGAATTGGCGGTCGACGGCGTAGTAGAAGGGTCCGTGGCGCGCGAGGGCAACCAGGTACGGATCACCGCTCAGTTGATCGACGCCCGAACTGATCGTCACATCTGGGCGCGCAGCTACACGCGCAGTCTGACCAGCGTTCTTGCATTGCAGGGCGAGGTGGCGCGGGCGATTGCCGATGCCATCCGGATCCAGGTGACGCCGCAGGAGCAGACCCGCCTGGCACGCGCCCGCCCCGTCAATGCAGACGCCCAGGAGCTGTACCTGCTGGGAAAGTACAGTATGAATCAGGGAGATCCCAGGAATGCCACCGTCTACTTCCAGAAAGCCCTTGCCATAGACCCGGACTACGCGCAGGCGCACGCCGGACTGGCCGATAGCTTCGGCGGGATGGGTGGGGCCGGTTTTATGGCCTATTCCGAGGCATTTACCAATGAGAGGACTGAGGCAGCCAGTGCCATCGCAATCGATGACGCTCTCCCGGAAGGGCATGTTGAGCTGGCACGAGCCGCGGCGAATCTGGACTGGGACTGGGCCACTCAGGAAAAGGAGCTGAAACGAGCGCTAGAGCTGAATCCGAACGACGCCTCAACCCATATGGCGTACGCCGATCGCTTTGAGAAATCTGGCCGTATTCCCGAAGCGCTGGCTGAGATGAAGCTCGCGCTGGACCTCGATCCGGTTTCCACTCGCTCCCTCTCGAATGCGGGATATATTTATTACTATGCTCGGCAGTACGACCAGGTGCTGGCGCTGCTGAAAAGGGTCTACGCGCTGACTCCCGACTCCGCTGGAGTTTTTCTCCACTGGGGTTTTATACCGGGCGTGACTTACACCGAGAAGGGCATGTACGAGGAGGCCATCAGGAATTTTCAAAAGCTAGGCGATAAGCCTCACGCTTTGGGCCACATGGGGAATGCTTACGCCCGGGCGGGCCGGGTAGCGGAGGCGCGCGCGATCATTCCCAGACTAGAACAGGATGTGCGTAAAGATGGCGTTGGCTGGTATGAGACAGCGCTGGTCTACGCCGGCCTGGGAGAGAAGGACGAGGCGTTTGCATGGCTCGAAAAAGCTTATGGAGCGCACGACAAAGGGCTGACTTATATCAGAATCGATCCCTGCCTCGACCCTTTGCGCTCGGACCCGCGCTTCGCCAATCTGGAACGGCGTGTCGGCCTGCCGCCGTAAGCCCCGGCCAGATCGATTTGCCGGCCGGGCTTCGAACCGGTGCGCACGCCCTCCGACTGGTTAAGCCGCGACCCGGCGACGGTGGATGCGTTCCTGAAGGAACTGTTGTGTTTCGGATGGCTGCAACCACCGGCGACCGAATCCTTTTTTCGCTGCCGCGCCCCGCACTGGCCGATCCGGGCCGGCTCGGCCAGATCCGCCGCCATCTGCCGGTCTATGTGTTTTCGGGTACCAAAAATCCCGTCGGCCAGCAGCTCGCGGGGGTGCCGGTTCTGATTGGGCGCTATCGTACAGCCGGTGTCTCACGAAATGCTGAACGAGATCAATCGACCTAGTCCGTTCGAATCTGTTTTGCGATGACTCTCCGAGGTGCTTTCCGGGTCAGGCTGCCAGGCGTAGCAGGGGGAGAATCAGGCGGGTAGGGCCGCTTGCGGTTGGTCAGGGTGTTGATGTACTGAATGAAAGCGCTGTCGTGGGAGAACTCCGGCGCCACTCGTACCCATTCGCGTTCGAATAACGGGCCCCGTAAAGTGCGCTTGATTTCGCGCTCCCAAATGAGCCAGAGTTGTCTCGAGATGTATCCGCTCTTGTGAAGGTAGTAGACGTCGGAAATGAACTGAATGCAGTATAGAGTGCAGTCGGTCAATTCCTGGCTGGGCGGCGGCAGCGGTTGACCGGGATTGCGGTTCGCCAGCCACGCCTCGGTCGGAAACAAGCGGAGAAGGTCATCAAATCGGCGGGAGAACTCAATGAACATCTGCGCGTTGAGTTGCCGGCGCTGGTTGCGGAGGGCCACGCCGATCCCCAGGGTCCCAATCAAGAGGGGCACGGCCTGCCCGAGTTGTACCAGGATTTCAGCGGCCATTTCCGGGGCCTCCACTTGGAGAAACAAGCATCGTCAGTGGGAAAGAGCCTTCCACACTTCGGGTTGTTTGCAGGGATTTCACGGTATGGTTTTGGAAACCCGCGCTGTCAGGCTTCAGTCCTCGAAACTGCGAATGCCGCCCTGAAATTTGTTTTTTGCATTCGACCACAGCCACTTGATCACCCGGGCGTCGTTGTAGCAGTATGCCAGGTTGTGGTTCAACGTGGAAAAGCAATGCCGCTGGCAGGTTGTTTTCATCGAGGCGAGTTGTTTCTGGTCAAAGTTTGGGTGGTCGATATTTCCCCAGTCATAGGTCGCTCCGTACATAGGAAAACAGGGGGCCACGGTGCCATCGGTGCGAATGATCACGTTGTTCTGGCCGGCACGGCAATTCCATTCCGCGAACTGCAGTTCCCCGTTGTTCTGGATGATGCCGGGCATGGCGGCCAGGACGTCCGCCTGTTCTCCATTCCCGCTGGTGCCATCACCGTTCCAGCCATATTCCTTTAGGTCCAGCCCCGAGGACATTCGCAAAAAGGCCTTGATCTCCCCCAGCCGCTGCACCGAGTTCACCATCTGGTAGCCCGCTTTGTTTTTGGCGATGAGCCAATCGACCAGCGCGTCGATCTCGCGCCAGTCTTCGGGCCGGATGTACGTCGGGTTATCGTAGAGATGTTTGAAGTGGTCGTCTTGTTCGAGCATCGGGGTTTCGTTGATATGGTAGTCGGTGGCCACACGATGATCGTGAGCGTACTCCGTCAGCATCCGGACGTCTTGGGTATTATTACGGCAGATGTTGATATTGAAGAAGACGACATACCTGTAGACATATTGTTTGCGCAGGATGTGCTCCAGGTTCTTTTCGGCCGGCATTAGGGCTTTGGGAAGGCTGGGCTTGAGATCCCAGGAGTCCAGGGCGAAGTTGAAGGCCGATACGCCCGCATCTCCCAGGCGGTCGGCCAACTCCGGACGGAGCAGACGGCCGTTGGTAGCGACGTATACCCAAAATCCTTTCTTCGCCGCGTAGTAAACCACTTTATGGACAAAGTCCGGCCGCAGGAGCGGTTCGCCGCCCATTAGGGCCAGGACGCGGCAGCCGTGGTCGTACAGCCAGTCGATGGAGCGCCTGGCGACGTCTTCGGTCATTCCCTTGACCTGGTTGTTGTAGGACCAGCAATACCAACAGTCGAGATTGCATTTGTATTCGACAAAGAGATAGGCGGTAATCGGATGGAGTTGGCCTGGCATGACGCGCGACCGTAAGTAAGGGTACAGCCAGCCCCGCGCCACGCGATTGATATCCTTTGCGGCCCACTTACGCTTCTCCGGTGGGACTTCCGGTCCCGGATCGTTCAGACGCTCGGGGAACTGCGGGAAGACGGGCTGCGGAAGGCTTAGCCCTCTGGGTTCGGCTGGCGCCGGCGGGCGTTGGTTCGAATTCACCAGCAAGTCGTGGATCGCAACGTCGATACGAAATTTCTCGGCTGTGGCCATGGTAGGGGGTACCTCGCAAGAACGAATATTTTGGTTTTCGGCACAGACGCCTGGACGAACCCGTTCCTACGGAACCGGTTAACGTCAGAGTGATGCCTCCAGCGCTCAACGCGCTCTGGCGGACGACTCCCAGGACTTCGGGCAGTCTAACTTCCATTTCGTCCTGCCCGGGTTGTACCAGGAATTCAGTAGTCATCACTGTATAAGATCGCTCCAAGCGCCGGAATGTTTGCAGGCGCCAACAAAGAGCTCGATCTCGTGCCGTCATCAATGGAACGGGAGGCCGTTGTGCTCTATCGCCTCTCATGCGCTAGCGTCGCGTTTGCTTTTTTCGTCTCTCTCGCCTGGTCGCAGCCTTCGCCGGCCGGCAATGACGACCGCCGACATTTGAGAGCAAGCGGATTCCTGGCATCATTCCCAACTACCCGAGCTACCCCAGCCCGCAAGCGCCGGCACCCGAGGCAAAGTTTGAAACCCGGATAACACCAAAATCCAACATTTTTCCGCTCTTGCGGCTCTTATATAACGAGGTCATACACGTGTCTGTTGCAATCACGGGGAACATTCTTAACGGGTTGACGAAGAAAGGAATATCGGCGATTTTTGTGTTTCTGTGGCTTGCCGGGCAGTGCGCAATAGCACAGCCCACCGGTTGGATTCAGGGCACCGTGACCGATTCCTCCGGTGCGCCGATACTGGGTGCGGTGGTAACGGTCGAAGGCGCCGACGGGAAAGCGCGTACAACGGTCACGGACGTCGAGGGCGCGTTTAAGATGTCATCGTTGACGCCTGGCAATTACAGCGTAAAAGTCTCTGCGGCGGGCTTATCCGAGTGGACCACACCGAATGTGCCTGCCTCGTCAGCTCCCGAATCGAATCCATTGCTAGCCGTCCTGCAGGTGGCGCCGGAGGTAACGACAGTGACGGTCGGCCTGTCGCAGGAGGATTTGGCGGGGCAACAGTTAGAACAGGAGTTGAAGCAACGAGTGCTGGGAATCATCCCAAATTATTTTGTCACTTACGACCAACATCCGGCTCCCTTGTCAGCGAAGCAGAAATTTCATCTGAGTTTGAGGGCGCTCGTGGATCCAGCCACGTTCGCGGCAGTGGGGATTACCGCAGGTATTCAGCAGCAAAGGAACAGCTACTACCAGTACGGGCAGGGTTCCGAGGGTTTTAGCAAGCGCTTTGGAGCTGCGTACGCAACAGCGGCGAGCAACCTTCTGATCACGTCAGTGATGGCGGACTCGGTTCTGCATCAAGATCCGCGTTATTTCTACAGCGGGCGGGGGACCAAGGCGCAGCGGGCCCTGTACGCGATTGAGTCCGCGTTTCGCACGAAGGGCGACAACGGCAAGTGGCAGCCGCCGTACTCCGGCGTGATCGGGGCGATCGCCGCGTCGGAAATCTCGAACGCGTACTACCCGGGTTCGAGGACACAGTACAGTTTGATAGGGAGAAGTCTGATGTTCCACTTCGTCGGAATGGTAGCCCTCAACCTGGCCGAGGAGTTTTTCCTGAAAAAAGTGACGCACAACGCGCCCAAAGTTCAAGCGGCCGCGGACGTGCCTGTGTTGCGCGAGGGGATCCCGGTGCCGCTCATTGCCGTGGATGGATTCGGCGCGGCAGAAGCGACGGTCGGCCAACCGGTCATCTTTGTGTTGGCACAGGACCTGACAGTGCACGGAAAAGTACTGGCAAGAACGGGCGACGTTGCATCGGGGCAGGTGGCTCAAGTTACCCCAGCAAGGGTTCCGGGCGAGGCTGGGAGCGTTGCGCTTCAACGCGTAGTCCTCCGGGCAGGCAACTTGAGTGTGCCCCTGCGCAGCAGTCAAACGCGGGGAGCGGCCGGTCCAGTGCAATATAGGGAGCTACCCGAATCCGGCAAGGTCGAAGTGACGTTGTTCGTGGCTGAAAGTGTGCAATTTCCCGAGAGCCAATAAGCTGTTGCGCACTCTCTGGCGCAACTTCAAGTTTGAGCGGGCACCGGGTAGGCCACACAATCGGTATGCGCTTCGTTCTTTAGTTTCCGCTTGAACCGGTAGCTGTTTAGTTCTTTAGCTCGGACTGCCAGTTGAGTACAACCGTAAACGGTTACACACCCATGCTCAACGGCGCCAACAAACCGCTCGATATCGCGCTCCTCATCGATTGAAGGAGACCCTCGATGCTTTATCGCCTCTCATGCGCTAGTGTCGCGCTCGCTCTTTTCGCGTCTCTGGCCTGGTGTCAACAGACTCCGGCGCCCGGCCGCGACGACCCGCCGCCAGCCGAAAGCAAGCGGATTCTCGGCATCATCCCCAACTACCGGAGCTATCCCAGCCAGGCGCGGTACGAGCCGCTGACGACCGGCGAAAAATTCAAGCTCGCTTCGGAAGATGCCTTCGATCGCGGCACCTTTGCCTTGGCAGCCTTATTCGCCGGCGAGGCGCAGTTGACGAATGCGAACCGGTCCTTTGGCCAAGGCGCCGCGGGATATGGCAGGTACTTTGGCACGGCATACGGCGATTTGCTTATCGGCGATTACATGACGGAAGCCGTGCTCCCGACGCTGCTCCATCAGGATCCGCGGTACTTTCGCCGCGGCACCGGAACCGGATGGTCCAGGCTCGGCTACTCCATGGGGCAAATCTTCTGGACCCATCGCGATTCGGGCGGAACCCAGTTCAATTATTCGGAAGTGCTCGGAAACTCAACGGCAGTGGCAATATCGACTGCTTACTACCCGGATCAGCGAAAAGCGGCCGATGCGGTATCGAAACTGGGTGTGCAGCTAGGCGTTGACATGTGCAGCAACATCTTGAAAGAGTTCTGGCCGGATATTAAGCGGAAATTCCGGCGGGAGCATGCTCGGGTAACGACCGGTAAGTAGACCGGGCCGATTCTTTCAGATCGCCTGGCTGATTCCATTCCAGATTTCCGAAAACGAGTTGCTAAGCCCGCCGTCTGGCCATGGCCCTTGATCCGCCTTCAGCTCCCAGCGCATGTCTCAGCCAAAGTGGAGGATCATCCGCCAGAAACAGAGCTCTCCCTGTTTCGCTTCCAGCACGAGGGGATGGCTCGCGTCGATGTCGGTATTGCCTACCCTATCCAACTCTTCCACCGTTCGGCGGAGATTCAGCAGACTGGCTTGGTAAATCGTCCGCAGTGTAGAACCAATTCATAAATGCCTCATCAATATGAGGGCACAGGCCAAGTGAAGCATGCCAAGGAAGTTGTCTGCTGATATTCCCAGCGGACGGCAAGACGGCGGTAATCTTGAAGCCACGCAAAACAGGCGTTCGATCTTCCACCTGCGACGGTAACGGCGGAGCGCGCCCATCCTGAGTGCGGAACCCGATCCCCCTTTGAGCTACGTGTGAGTACCTCCCGCTGAGGGATAATGATCTGATATTCATGAGGGCGCGCGGACAAAGCAGAGGCATTGTCGCGCTGGGCGCGGTGCTGACCGGGATTCTGCTGGCGAGCCGTCCTTGCGCGTTCGCGTTGAATCCAACGCTGGACGTCAGCCAGTACGCGCATACGGCCTGGAAGATCCGGGACGGCTTTGTCAAGGGTTCCATTCTCTCAATCGCCCAGACGCCCGACGGGTACCTCTGGGTGGGGACGGCATTCGGGTTGTCTCGATTCGATGGCGTCCGGAACGTCGCCTGGGAGCCGCCGCCGAATCAGCATCTCCCCTCCACCGTCATCGCGAGACTGGTCGCGGCGCGCGACGGGACTCTTTGGATCGGCACGTTCAATGGGCTGGCAAGCTGGAAGAACGGCAAGCTCATTCAGTACGCGGAGTTCGGTGGATTGCAGATCCGTGCTGTCGTTGAAGATCATGAGGGCTCGATATGGGTCGGTACGAATGGGCCTCCCGATGGAAAGCTTTGCGAAATTCGGAATGGCAGCGTCCGGTGCTACCCGGAAATGGGCGGTGTTGGCCACGGCGTCTTCGGCTTGCATGAGGACGGCAAGGGGAATCTCTGGGCCGGATTGGAGATGGGGGCGTGGCGATGGAGACCCGGACAGCCGGAATTCTATTCGGTGCCAGGCCTGCCAAACGGAAGAATGCAGGGCATGACGGACGGTGAGGATGGCGCTCTCTTAATCGCTACAACAGGCGCGGTCATGCGGCCGGCTGGGGAGAAGGCGCAGGTAGTATATCCGTTCCCCGCTGCAAGGCAGGGGTTCCGCGTCCTAAGAATGCTTCGCGATCGCGACGGCGGTCTCTGGGTGGGACCGGCGGGCCGGGGCATTGTACATATACACCAGGGACGAACCGACGTGTTTTCACAATTGGACGGCCTGTCAGGCGATGACATTTACGATTTGTTTGAGGATCGCGAGGGCAATATTTGGGTCGGTACCATCAACGGGCTTGACCGCTTTCGCGAGCTTCCCGTGCTCACGTATTCCAGGAATCAAGGTTTGTCGGAAATTCCCTGGGCAGGTCTTATAGCCACAAGGGAGGGAAGCGTCTGGTTCGCTACCCTTGACGGGTTAAACCGCCTGAATAAGGCCCAGGTTACGGTGTACCGCCGCCACCGCGCCAGGGCGGGAGTGCGAGAGATTGCCGGCAGCGGACTGCCGGATGAGGGGGTGGGGTCACTTTTTCAAGACTCTCGGGGGCGAATCTGGGTTTCCACACTGACCGGGATCGGCTACATGGAGCATGACCGGTTTATTCCTGTGGCGGTTCCCGGCGGGGTAGTGGGCTCCCTCACCGAGGACCCTTCGGGGAATCTGTGGATCGCCAACCGCGACCTCGGTCTCTTCCGATTGTCGCCACGTAATGAGTTGCAACGGATTCCCTGGGCCGCATTCAGCCACAAGGATCCTGCGGTCGTTCTGGCCCCGGATCCCGTGCAGGGGGGGCTATGGCTCGGATTTTCTCGGGGTGGCGTTGCCTGGTTTCGTGACGGCCAGATCCACTCATCCTACTCAGCGGGCGAAGGGCTGGGTGAGGGTCGCGTCAACGACCTCAGGTTCGACGACGGAGGCGCCCTTTGGATCGCCACCGAGGGTGGCCTGAGTCGGTTGAAGAATGGCCATATCGCCAGGCTGACGAGCAAGAACGGATTGCCCTGCGATGCGGTCCAGTGGACGATAAAAGACGCGGCCCAATCGGTCTGGCTGATGATGCCTTGCGGCTTGGTGCGGGTCGCGCGCTCAGAATTGGACGCGTGGGCTATGGCTGCGGACAAGACCGCCAGCACGATCCGCGCCACGGTTTTCGATAGTTCCGACGGGCTAAGGACTTTCGCTGTCGTTGGCGATTATACGCCGCGTGCCGCCGAGTCGCCAGATGGGAATCTGTGGTTCATCGCTCCCGACGGCATCAGCGTCGTCGATCCACGTCACCTGCTCTTCAACAAGCTTCCGCCACCGGTGCATATCGAGCAGATCATGGCAGACGGCAAAAAGTACGATCCGAACACCAAGGGGCGTCTGCCGCCGCTGGTGCGCGATCTGGAGATCGAGTATACCGCGCTGAGCCTGGTCGCACCGGAAAGGAACCGTTTTCGCCACAAGCTCGAGGGTTGGGACGCCGATTGGCAGGAGACCACCGAGCGCCGGGCGGTCTACAGCAATCTTCCGCCCCGCAGTTACCGCTTCCGCGTGCGCGCTTCGAATAACAGCGACGTGTGGGACGAAGCCGGCGCTTCGTTCGATTTTTCCATCGCCCCGGCGTACTACCAGACCACCTGGTTCCTCGTGGCGTGCATCGCCGCTGGTCTGGCAATGCTGGCGGCGCTTTATCGGCTTAGGCTGCGGTACCTTAAACAACAATTCAACCTGCGGATGGAGGAGCGCATCGGCGAACGCACGCGCATCGCACGGGATTTGCACGATACGCTGCTGCAGAGTTTTCAAGGACTGCTGATGAAGTTTTCCGCTGCAACTTACATGATCCCGCAGCGACCCGTCGAGGCCCAGAAGACGCTGGAGAGGGCCATCGAGCAAGCCCGGCAGGCGGTCACCGAGGGCCGGGATGCGGTGCAGGCGTTGCGCGCCTCCACCGTAGTCACAAACGACCTTGTACGCGCGATTACCACGCTTGGAGAACAGCTCGCTACCGAATATCCGGGCGCCAGTTGTCCCGAGCCTCGTGTGCAGGTGCAAGGCACCTCTCGGGAACTCGCTCCGATCGTTCGCGACGAAGTCTACCGAATTGCCTACGAAGCAGTCCGCAATGTATGCCGTCACGCGCAAGCGAGCCGGATCGACGTGGAGATCCTATACGGCGACCGGCATTTTCGATTGCGGGTCCGAGACGACGGAAAGGGCATCGACCCGAAGGTTCTTGCTGAGGGAGGACGCGCCGGACATCACGGCTTGCCCGGCATGCAGGAACGCGCCAACCTGGCGGGCGGTAAGCTGGTTCTCTCGAGTAAACCGGGTTCCGGCACGGAGGCGGAGCTTACCATTCCCGCCGCTTTTGCATACGTGAAGTCGCCCGCCGCGCGCCGGTCGATATCTGCGGGAAAAGGAATTTCATGAAGGGGTGAGCGCCTGCCCCAATTCGATTTGGATTCTAACTATAGCTAAGCTAGTTTCTGTCGCGAAGCTCGGTCTTCGCGTAAGACCGCTCCCTAACGGTCGCGGCTCTGATGCCAAGTCTCGTATTGTCGACGAGGCCATCAGAGCCACGACCGTAAGAGAGTGGTTTCTTGTTCGCAGCACGGCGCGGTGCAGAGACGAGTGTTTTACGCGGAGAAGAAGTTCGCGACCCATTGGCAACGCGGGAAGACGTAGTCCGCCAAGCCGTCGGGTGTTACTACCCGGGTCGCCCGCTAGAATCCAGGCGTGCGTCCGACCGCCTGCTCGAGTTCTGCCCACGCCAGCAGGTATCCCAGGCTCGTCTGGAGGGAATCCGCCTCAGCTTTATACGTGGCGGCGGTAGCCTGACGGCGTTCGGCGACCAGCATCACACCGGCAGCCAACTGATTCTGCGCCAGGCGCTCGCCCTCCTGCCGCAACCTCACCACCTGTTTAGCCACCTGGACCATACTTTTGGTGCGCTCCAGTTTGTTGTAGCTTCGCTCAATTCCGACAGCCACCTCTTCCTTCAGGTGGCGCAGGTTCTCTTCGGCCTGAGCCAGTTGCGCTTCGCGCTCGCGCACGGCGGCCTGGCGTTTGCCGAAGTCGAACACATCCCAACTGAGATTCACGCCGAAGGTGCCGAAGTTCCGCACCAGAAACGGCACGCCGTTCTGATAACTGTGGCGAGCGTAGGCGGTGACGTCGGGGATGTAGGCGGACTTAGCGGCCGCCACGCCGGCGTGTGCCTTACGGACTACTTCCTCGGCCGCCATGATTTCGGGGTTCTCCGACCATGCGGTCTGGACGTACTCCTCGCGGGGCCGCTCCTCAAAACTCGCCGGCACGGCCGGATCGAGATCGAGCCGCGTATCCAGCGGGAGGCCCAGCAGGTCGTTCAGTTCGGTAGTCAGGTCGGCCAATTGAAGGTCCGCGGTCAGGACGGACTGCTGACTTTCGAGCACGCCCGCGCGGCCTTGGATCGCCGCGATTCTGAGGGCGCTGCCGTTGCGAATATCGTCTTCGCTCTCCCGCAACTGCTCGCCGGCATAGGTGCTCTGTTGTTCGGCGGCCTGTTTCTGAAGACGGGCAATGAGTATGCCGTAGTAAAGCGTATGCACCTGCAGAGCGACCTGGTTCTCGGCCTTCTTCAGATCGTCGCGGGACACCGCTACTTCGGCCGCGGCAATCTTATTGCTTTCATGAATCCGGATCAACTGGGTCAGCGGCTGGGCAATCATGGTGCCGCTGGAGACCAGCGTCTTCTGTCCCTGCGGGAGAATGACGCCTTGCGAGGGAACGAGTGAGCCTGCTGCCGTCCCAAAAGCTCCAGCGCGGATCCCGATATTCTGCAGCTCGCTGATGTGCAGTAAGTTGGATTGATTCGTAATCGACGGGAAGTAGGCGGAACGTTCGCCAGCCTTTTTCTGCTGGTTCTCGACCACCTTCAGGCGCGCGATCGTCAGCACGCGGTTCTGGCTGATGGCAAGATGAACCGCCTCTGGCAGTGTGAGGCGCCGGGTGTCAGCGGCGTCGGAACAGACTGTCGATAGCAAGGCAATCCCGGCGATTGCGAGGCACCGGCTGGCCGGCCACAAAAAACGATGGCCTGCCCCACCAAGTTTTACACGATTCATGGCATTCTCCTCAAGTCTTGGAAACTGATCTTGCCGGGCCGCAGGAATAGCATTAAGAGCAGATAAGCGACTACCATCCATCCGATCAGGATGAATCCGTCGGATACGGCGAGCGTGTAGGACTGCGCCCTCACCTGTTGACCGAGAATCCCGACGGCGCGGTATTGCGCTTCCTCAAATCCCGTGGACCCCGGCAGCAGTCCTCCGGTCAGCATCTTCACCCGCTCCTCGGTGAGCCAACTGCCAGCTTGCACGTGGAGCCCCAGGAGGTTGGAATGAAACTGCTCCCGCACCGTAATGAAGCGAGTCATAAAGGCTACGCCGACCTGGCCTCCGAAAATGCGGACGAAGTGCATGAACCCGGAGACGGTGGCGGCGTTGGCGGCGCTTTTCAGGGCGCCCGCTTGGAGCGCCTCCAGGACGATGCTGCTTACCAAGCCGACATAAGTGCACGCAAAGCCGGCCGCCAACAGCAGTTCCACCTTCTGGAAACTGGTTCCCGCCCACGAAGTGTCGAGATGCGAAAAGATCCAGCAGCCCACCGCCACAATCGTGAGCCCAGCCGTCAGAACCAGCCGCGAGTTGGTGTAGATCACCATCCAAGCGGCCAGCCACACTACCGCGAACATCGGCACAGCCACCCAGGCCAGTGCGTGGCCGGTCTGCAGGGCGCGGTACTGTTGGATATTGCCCAGGAAGCCGGGGACGAGCAAAATCGTGGCCAGGTGCTCGAATTTGAAGGCAAAAATCGACAAGGCGATGATGATCATGTTCCGCGTGTTCAGGAAGGAAAGGCTTAACGTTGGATTAGGCTGCGAGATTCGCCTGAACAGGGCCGCCGCCAGGAGGAAAATTCCGCCGGCGAGCATGGCGACGATTACGCCGGAGTTCAGCCAGTAAAGCCGTTCCCCTTGATCCAGAGCGCCGTAGAGCAGGCTGAGGCCAAGGCTGAAATAGGCGAACCCACGCCAACTCGGCCGCGCGTCCACAATGGGCCGCTGGGGGATTCCGAAATAGACACAGATCATCATCAGCGGCGTGAAGAGCGCGGCAGTCCAGAAGATCCAATGCCAGGACAGATGCTCGGCGTACCAGCCCTGGAGCGCGGAGGCGATATTGCTGACGAACACGATGTCCGCCGCGTAAGCTGCAATGCCGAAAATGATCAATCGTTTCGGAAGGGCGTTCAGGACGAACGTCATGGTGAGGGAGTAAAAGGTCCCTGAAGTCAGGCCTGCCAGCACTAACAGCCCTAACATGGCCCAATAACCAGGGGCAAATGGCAGCAGGACGGACGTCACCGTGAAGATAGCGGCAGCGAGGAGCAGAATCCGGCGCGGGCCAAACCACACGCTCAGGAACACGACGAAGACCCCGGCGAACATCGTCGCCATGTTGAGCGCGGTCGGAATCCAGGAACCCTCGTCGAAGCTGAGGCCGAGGGCGCCCCGCAGGTCGGGCAGGCCGACACTGACCAGACGCGCGTTCAGCGTGGCGACTCCCGCGCCCAGAAACACGCCCAGGATCCCCAGGTAGGGGTTGGTGGTGGGTGCGGCTTGAGTTGCACCTTGAGTTACTGCGACGGTCACCGGTCGCCCTCCGTCACTGGCCAACACTCGTGCGAATTGTCGCGATTACGGATAGCCCGGGCCGAAGCCGTTGGGCACTCGCCTGGCTGGCGGCGCTTTCCTGGCTGGCATCCAGCAGGATTTTCACCGGCACCCGTTGCACGATCTTGGTGAAGTTACCGGTTGCGTTGTCCGGCGGTAACAGCGCGAACTGCGAGCCGCTGGCGGGAGACACGTGATCGACCTTGCCCCGGAAAATCGACCCAGGAAATGCGTCGATGCGGACTTCGGCCGGGTCGCCACTGCGGATGTGGCGGACCTGGGTCTCCTTGTAGTTGGCCTCAACCCAGATCTCGCTTTGCACCAGCGAAATCACCTGAGTGCCGGGGCTCACCAGTTGTCCGGGCCGCACTTTGCGTTCGCTGACAATCCCGGCTTCCGGCGCGAGGATCCTGGTGTAACCCAGGTTGGTCCGCGCCAGGGCGAGCGACGCTCTCTTCGAGTCTAAATCGGCGTGCAACAGGAGTTCCTGCGAATCCAGAACGGCACGCTGGCGCTTCTGTGCTTCGAGTTCCGCCTTGGTGCTGCCGAGCCGGGCCCGCGCCCGGGCCAGATCGGCCTGGCGGCTGGCTAACTGAGCCGCCGCCGCGCCCAAATCGGCCTCGCGGCTGCTAAGTTGTGCGCGATAACGCTGCTCATCCGCCACTACCTGCTCTAATTTCTGCCGGGTGGCAGATTCGGTGGCGATCAGAGACTCCTGCCGACGCCGCTCCAATCCGGTGCGTTCCACGTCGGCTTTGGCCGCGTCGATTCCGCTGCGTGCATTGGCGATCGCCGAATGAGCCGCCTCGATGCCAGCCTCCGCCGCTGCTATCTCGGCCTCCGCGGCGCCAATGCCCTCGCCCGCCTGGACTACGCGGGCATCCTGCAATTCCTTCTGGCGCCGGTTGTTGATTAGCGAGTCTTCGCCGGCAACCACGGCGGCTTGGGCCTGCTGCACCTGCGCCTGAAAATCGTCATCGCGCAACTGTACCAGCAGATCGCCAGACTTCACCGGTTGATAGTCGGAAACCGCCACTTGGGCTACGAGGCCTGCTACCTTCGTGCTCAACGGGGTGAGATCCGCGCGCAGGTAAGCGTCGTCGGTTTCCTGGGCCACGCGCTCGCTGGTCCAGGTATTCCAGTTGCCCGCGATCAGAGACACAATCCCTCCGGCCATGAGCAGAATTACCGCCGGGACCAGCCACTGCCTCAAGCGTTGCAGCCAACTGGGGGGTTTCTGAATAGTGTTCGTGGTATCTGGCATGATCAGTTCTCCTGTTGGGACAACGAAGCCTCGGCAGCCTGGTCCCGCACCGCAGAAACCAAGCCCTCGACTGCGCTCCCCATCTCTAGGGACATTTCGGCGACGACCCCCGGCACGGAGCGCTGATCCAACTTCGCCGTCTTCGAGGAAGTTCCCTGCCAGACTACCTCACCGGTCCGGAGGTTGACCAACCGTGCCGACAGGCTGACCTCGACGGAGACGTTGGAACCTTGGTCGACTTCTTCCAAGTGGTCGATCGCACCGGTGAGCAGGTACTCCGGATTTCCGCGGCCATCGAAGCGATCGACGTTCCGAAAGACTCCCTGAGACTGTAACTGCTGGATCACCGCACCAGTCACCGCCTGTCGCGGGTCTGCGGCCCAGCGGTGGTATTGGTAGTAATCCAATTGTTCGGCCGACTCCCGATATGCGATTGGGCCTCCTCTGAGAAAGCTCGGCGCGTCAAATTCCCTTACGGCAACGGACCCAAGGACCGCCGGCGGCCGATTGGCCGCAGGCACCGGCACCGGTAGGTTCAAAACATAATAATTCGGGTACCGGATTTTGCCGGCACAGCCAATCAAGCTGGCAATTGCCGTCATAAGCCCGAGTGCAAGTATCGGTTTTGCGGTGCGCATCAGCGGTTTCACAGTGATTAGGAGCGAATCGCGAGGATCTTTGTTGGAGGGGCTTGTATCCAACAAAACGGCAGGCGGAGGGCTCTGCTGTCTATGAAAGCCGCCGATTGCGCAGGCGGACTAAAACGGTGGGAACACTGGGCAACGCAGCCCAGAACATCAAAAGGAGAAGACTCATGCTTCAAAGACACACGCTTTTGGCCGGCACATCTATTCTTGCGGGCTTTCTGGGGTTCGGCGCCGTTGCGATTGCCCAGGAAGTAAAGACACCGGCGGTCGAGATAGGAGCCAGTTATTCGTGGCTCCACGTGAACTCCGCCAACAACGATTACCACCGGACCGGGAACGGCGGTTCGGGATACGTGGAGTACAACATCAACAAGTGGGTGGGAGTGGTCGCGGATATCGGCGGCTACGCCAACACGAGGGTCGACGACAAAGCCCTGACCTATATGTTTGGCCCGCGGTTAAACTGGCGGCACTCGCGGTTGACTCCGTATGTGCAGGCTCTTTTCGGCGGCGCCTACGCCTGGACGAATCCAAAGGGACTTCCATCCAGCACCCAGAACGCCTTCGCGGCCGCGGTCGGCGGCGGATTGGACTACCAGTTGACCAATCGCATCGCGATTAAGCCGGCTCAAATCGAGTACATAAGGACTGAACTGAATAGCGCTTTGGGTTTCGGGAGCCATCAGAACGACATCCGCTATTCGGCGGGCGTTGTGCTTCGATTTGGCCATGCGCTCCGATAAGCAGGCTGCCTGTAATTGCCAGGCCCACTCCGGGCGTCCGATTCGGCGGACGCCCCGGGTCGGCCCGCCTTTCAGGCGGCCGAACCCGCTAAAAGCAGGCTCGCGGGCTGAATAGCTCGCCCCAGGTCAAACCGACCCCACCAATGCATCAGCCTCTTCCCGTTGCCCGGTCGAAAAGCTTTGACTGCCGAGAAGCGGTCTCGGCTTTCCCGCATCGGCGAGGGCCGCGGCCTCGGCGAGAATGCGCTCGTGGTGGGACTCGATGCTCACCCGCGATCAGCGGCAGTAACCGGAGTAGGCCGCGCCACGAAACGAGAGCGGCGACTCGCCAGGAGTGACGCGCCTCTGCTTTCTGAGAATGCCCCCTCGGGCCGTTATCGCCTTTTGCGAGTGGCCATATCCAGGGCTAAAGATCCATCCGAGGAGGCCCGCGGCGAGAAAGCGGGGTGGTGTTCAGTTTGCTGCTAGTGAGCTATTTTCCTCTGCTCTTCGGACGGCCCCTGTGTAACTGCAAACACTATGAAGCTCCCGCTGGCTAAGGCCACCGCGGCCCCGGCGCGAAGGAGTGCGGATCCCTGCATCCCCTCCCATTCCATGATCGCTCGCGCGTGATCAAGTCCGAGAAGCGTCGCCGAAAGTCCTTGCAGGCACACCACGACTCCCAAGGCCCGCAGGGCCCTGGGCCAGCGAGAGTTCGAGGCAGCCAGGATCAGCCCCAGCCCCATGGCGGAGCGAACAGCGACGACCGCGTAGAATAGGCCGGGCGTCGCGAAGAGCAAGCGGCGAAGCGTCATCCCGCCATCGGGGGAAGCGATGCCCGCGATGCCAACGACGATACTCAACAGAGCGACGGGCAACGCGGCAATTCTCATGTCTTTTTTCATTCGATCCTCCTCAAGAAAACGCGCAGGGGCAAACTGAAGTCCGACCGGTGGCTCTGGCAAGACCTTGATGATTGTTGTCATCACAACGGATCGGTTGCCAAAATGCCTGCGACGACTCGCCGCGTCAAGGGTGGCAGGGTAGCCGTCTTTGCCGATAGCCGAATTAACGCTTCAAGGTCGCGGTCTGTCTTCAACACTGCTATTAATGAGTTAACACCCTGTAGCGACTACAGAGTCAAGCTAAAAGAAACAAAAGGCCTGAACAAATGACAATAGGCGAACTTGCACTGAGAACGGGATGCGGAATCGAGACTATTCGGTATTACGAGCGTGAAGGATTGCTGCCAAAACCCGGCCGGACGAGCGGGAACTTTCGACGCTATGGGCAGGAGCACGCCGAACTGTTATCGTTCATTCGCCATTGCCGTTCCTTAGACATGGCGTTGAACGAAATCAGGATTTTGCTTAGATTTCGCTCCGCACCGGACGAAAATTGTGGTGAGGTCAACGCGCTGTTGGATACCCATATCGGTCACGTGGAAGAGCGCATCGCGGAACTGCGAAGCCTGGAGGGCCAGCTTAGGGCGCTGCGGGACAACTGCAGCAGCGGGAGATCGGCGGAGCACTGTGGGATTTTGGAGGGACTTGGTGGTGGCCCCGATGACCGGGGCGCATCCGGCGACAATCATGTTCCGCGTACGCATTCGACCAAGAGATAGAGTCGCAAGCTCGTGACAGGGCATCGCCAGACGGCCTTTGAGCTAGAGTGTTGATTTTCCTGACCATTCGGCTAGCCGGCTCCTGCCCGATTGGCGGGTCGCCTGGCGAACCGGCGCCGTCGTAACCTGAAAGGAGAGCCAAGCGTGGCTCCAAGAGGCATTCGTGGCTCCAACCAAACCGAAGGGGAAAACTTCCGATCACTTGCGCAGCGCCTGGCCGCTGTTGAAGGAACTGGTCCGGCCGCGGCGCGGCAAGCTGGCCCTGGGGTTCGGGCTAATGGTGGTCAACAAGGTGGCGGGCCTAGTATTGCCGGGCTCCACCAAATTCCTGGTGGACAACGTCATAGGGAAGCGTCAGGCCGAGGTCTTGGGACCGCTGGTATTGGCGGTTTTAGGCGCCACCATCATCCAGGGAGCCACCTCTTTCAGTCTCACCCAGTTGCTTTCCAAGGAAGCTCAGCGGCTGATTGCGGAGTTGCGGCGCAAGGTGCAGGAACACATTGGCCGGCTGCCGGTTGCCTACTACGATTCCAACAAATCGGGTGCGCTGGTTTCACGCATCATGAGCGATGTGGAAGGGGTGCGCAACCTGGTGGGCACGGGCCTGGTGGATTTTGTGGGCGGATTGCTCACGGCGCTGCTGTCGCTCATCCTGCTGTTGAAGATCAGCCCGCTGCTCACCGGCCTGGCGCTGCTGTTTATTGTGGCCTTCGCGGCGGGTCTGCAAAAAGCCTTCGGGGGCATCCGGCCGATTTTCCGCGAGCGCGGCAAGATTAACGCGGATGTCACGGGGCGGCTGACAGAGTCTTTGGCCGGTGTGCGCGTAGTGAAGGGTTACCATGCCGAAGCGCAGGAGGCGCAGGTCTTCGCGGCGGGCGTTCAGCGGCTGCTCGACAACGTACTGAAGAGCCTGACCGCGATCTCCCTGATGAGCCTTTCGGCCACCGTGCTGATGGGCCTGGTGGGCGGCACCGTGATGTACGTGGGGTCGCGGCAGATCCTGTCCGGAGCCATGACCTTGGGCGGTTTCATGGCGTTCACCGCGTACCTGGCTTTTCTGGTGGCGCCCATGTTCCAGGTGGTGGGAATCGGGACGCAATTGACCGAAGCCCTGGCGGGGCTCGACCGCACTCAGGAGGTTCTGCGGGAGCGGCCCGAGGACGAGGATCCGCGGCGGACTCAGGCGATCGGCGAGATCGAGGGGCTGGTGGCTTTTGAAGGCGTCACCTTCGAGTACGACGCCGGCAAGACCGTGCTGCACGAGGTGAGCTTCGACGCCCGGCCTGGAACCGTGACGGCGCTGGTGGGGCCCTCGGGGTCGGGCAAATCGACCATCATCAGTCTGGTGGCAGCCTTTCATGAGCCCACGAAAGGAACGGTGCGGCTGGACGGTATCGATCTCGGCACGGTGCAGTTGCGCGCCTACCGCACGCAGTTGGGCGTGGTCTTGCAGGATACGTTTCTCTTCGATGGCACGATTCGCGAAAACGTGGGCTTCGCACGGCCGGGCGCGACGGAGGAGCAGATCCTGGCGGCCTGCCGCATTGCCAGGGTGGACGAATTCGCCGAAAAGTTCGAGAAAAAGTACGAGACGATTGTGGGAGAGCGCGGCGTGAAGCTCTCCGGCGGCCAGCGGCAGCGGGTTTCGATTGCGCGCGCCATCCTGGCCAACCCGCGGATTCTGATTCTGGATGAAGCTACGTCGAGCCTGGATTCGGAATCCGAAGCGGCGATTCAGGAAGGGCTGGCCTACCTGATGAAGGGGCGGACCACCTTCGTAATCGCGCACCGCCTGTCCACCATCCGGCGGGCGGACCAGATCCTGGTAGTGGAAGACGGGCGGATTGTGGAGCGGGGCACGCACGATTCTTTGTACGCCCGGCAGGGCCGGTATTACGATCTGTACACACGGCAGCACGGCATCGACGCCAATCTCTTCCTGGCGCCGGGCGAGGGCGACAAAATCCCGGAACCGGCCGCGAAAGCCAGGATGGCGGGGGTGGCGGCGCCCACGGCGGCATCGCTGCTGCGCGGCGGCACGGCATAGATTTACCTGGTGCCCGGTAGCCGGGAACCGGGGCGGCAGTCAGGTCGGTTCTACAAGGTTTGGATGTGGATAGATTCGTCGGATATAAGTTATACTATCCGTTGGTTCTATCCAATGCCGGCTGCTCATGCAGGACTTGCGAAAGCACGCCGCGTGTTCACCAAACACGGGGGCATGCTCCGCACAGGCAAGGCGATTCGGCTCGGCATTCACCCGCGGACGCTCTACGCTCTCCGGGACTCTGGCGAACTGGAGCGGGTGGGACGCGGTCTCTTCAGACTCGCCACCGCCCCGCCGCTTTCCAGCCCGGACCTGATCCCGGTAGCGATTCGAATTCCGCGCGCGGTTGTCTGTCTGATTTCAGCGCTCGCTCATCATGGTCTGACCACGCAGGTTCCCCACGCCGTCGATCTTGCGCTGCCCAGCCATGCTCGGATTCCGAAGATCGATGGCATCCCGCTGCGTGTCTTTTGGTATTCCGAAGCATCGTTCAGCGCCGGCATTGAAGCCGTCACGATTGACGACGTGCGGGTCCGGATCTATTCGCCGGAGAAGACCATCGCCGACTGCTTCAAGTACCGGAACAAGATCGGGCTCGACGTCGCGATTGAGGCTCTCCGCACCTACCGCGAGCGTACGCCGAAACCGAAGTTTCAGATGCTGGTCAGGTTCGCCGGGATCAACCGCGTGCAGAGGGTCATGCGTCCATACCTGGAGGCCCTGCTGTGAGTGGTCGCGACGTGGGCGCGTCGGTACGGCAACGGCTGCTCAACCAATCTCGCGCGCACCAGCGCCCGTTCCAGGAACTCCTCCAGTACTTCGCCATGGAGCGATTCCTCTATCGCCTGGCTCAGTCCCCGTTCTCCGATCGGTTCATTCTGAAGGGCGCGCTCTTGCTGACCGCCTGGCGGGCGCCTCTCTCCCGGCCTACCATGGACATCGATCTCGCCGGAAGGACAAGTAACGGGTTGGACCACATCGCAGACCTTGTAGGCGCGGTGTGCGAGGTGGTGACTGAACCGGACGGCATCGAATTCAATCGCGCTTCCATCGAAGCCAGCCGAATCAAAGAGGACGCGGACTACGAGGGCGTCCGAGTCAGGTTCCACGCGACGCTCGCCAAAGCGCGAATCCCGATGCAGATCGATATCGGTTTCGGGGATGTCATTGTTCCGGGACCAATAGAGATTGAGTATCCAACGATGCTCGATTTCCCCGCTGCTGTGCTCCAGGCCTATCCCAGGGAGACCGTTATCGCCGAAAAACTCGAAGCGCTCACCAAACTCGGCCTGCTGAACAGCCGGATGAAAGATTACTATGACCTCGCCCTCCTGTCCCGCTTGTACTCGTTCAAAGGCGAGCCTCTGATCGAGGCGATCGTCGCGACCTTCCGGCATCGCGGGTACCAGAATCGAAGCCGAGCCAATCGGACTCACGGACGCCTTCTACGCCCATCCGGCACGAGCCCTCCAGTGGCGGGCATTCGTGCGCCGGAGCCGGTTTACCGGAGAGTCTGGCGACTTTGAAAAGCTTGCGGCCGAAGTTCGCCGCTTCGCATTCCCGCTGTTGACGGCGGCCGCAAATGAGAAACCGTTCAAGGCTCACTGGCCCGCCGGCGGGCCGTGGGAATGAAGCGGCGATTCATACGCCAGATGGGTTTCGGAAAGAGGATTGGGAGGTCGGGCTTCCGACAGCGGTGGGCGCCCGGTGCGTGGGTCTTTTGACCGTGCGATTCGCTACGATGTTTATCGTTGACATACGTTTTTTTTCGTCGTACCGTTGTTTCAGATGGCTTCTCCGCGCAACCGAACGCCTATGGCACTTCCAACCGCCGCCGAGCTCGACATTCTTGCCGTCCTCTGGAGGCTGGGAACGGCGACCGTGCGGGAGGTCCACGACGCGCTGGGCAAGGACAACGGCTACACCACCACGCTGAAGCAGATGCAATTGATGACGGAAAAAGGTCTGCTGATCCGCGGCGAGCGCTTCGGATCGCATGTCTATGACGCCAGCGTCCCCAAAGAGCAAACGCAGCAACAGATCGCGGGCGACCTGCTGAAAAGGGCTTTCGGCGGTTCGGCCCGAAGCCTGGTGATGGGCGCGTTGGCGGCCCAGCCGGCCTCGCGCGACGAATTGGACGAAATCCGCGGCATGCTGGACGCCTTTGTTAAAGAGAAAAGTGCCGAAGAGAAAGGTGCCAAAGAGAAAGGAGGCTCGTCATGAACGCCATGCAAATACTCGCCTCCGGGGCGTGGGTCGAACGCCTCGGCTGGACGCTGGTCCACTTCCTCTGGCAAGGCTTATCGATTGCAGTTCTGTATGCGGCCGCACGCAGAGGCATGGCGCGCACGTCGAGCCCGAACGCGCGATACCTGCTCGCCTGCGCGGCACTGGCAGTTATGATGGCTGCTCCGCTATTGACGTTTGGGCTGGTCCCTAGTGGGCTGATCCGGCCATCGGGCGCCAGTCCGGATGCCGCCTATCGCGTCCGAAATACGCCGCCGGCCGCTTCCACCACCGGCATCGCCACCACCGCCACGCTGCCCGCTTCCGTCCGCGCCGCCGTGTCCGCCGTGCAGCCGGCACAGTTCCTGCCTTGGGTCGTGATGGTCTGGCTCGCCGGCGCGGTGGTGTTTTGGGTCCGGCTGGCGGGTGGATGGGTGGTGGCCGCACGCATGCGGTCGGTGCTGGTCCGGCGTGCGCCGCCGGAATGGCAGGAGATTCTGTGGAAACTCGGCGCGCGGATCGGTCTCTCGCGTCCGGTGCGATTGCTGGTCTCCGCGCTGGTGCAGGTGCCCACCGTGGTCGGCTGGCTGCGTCCGGTGGTGCTTGTACCGGTAGGGGCGCTCGGCGGTCTGCCGGCCGAGCACCTAGAGGCGCTGCTGCTGCATGAACTGGCGCACATCCGGCGGCACGATTACCTGGTCAACATTCTGCAGAGCGCCGTCGAAGCTCTGTTGTTCTACCACCCCGCGGTCTGGTGGGTGTCGGGGCACATTCGCGCCGAGCGCGAACTGTGCTGCGACGATGTGGCGGTATCGGTCTCGGGCGATGCGCTCACGTATGCGCGTGCGCTGACGCAGTTGGAATCGTACCGCCCGGCGCATCGCAGTGCCGCGGTGGCCGCCAATGGTGGATCTCTAGCCGGCCGCATCGCCAGGTTGCTGGGCCAGTCGCGGCCGGCCGTCCGCACCGGTATGGGACCGGGGGCGCTCGCGGTCGCAATTCTGCTGGTGGGCGCGGCATACGGATTGTTCGGCCAGTCCGGCGCGCATCCCGCCTTTCAAACGGCGTCGATCAAACCAAATACCTCTGACTGGAGTGAGCGCACCCACCACTCTATGGGCGTGGGCGTCGGCTATCAACCCGGCGGGCCGCTGACCGCGACGGACGCCTCCCTGATGCTTCTCATCCAGTTTTCGTACGCGGCCCACGACGGGCCTCACTGGCTCCCCCTGCCGGCTTCTCAGGTGGTAGGAGGTCCGGCCTGGATCAATTCCCTTGGCTACGATATCGAGGCCAAAGCGGGGGACACCACCGATCCGAAGCAGGCATGGCTGATGTGGCAAACGCTCCTGGCCGACCGGTTCAAGCTGAGGCTTCATCGGGAGACAAAAGAGCTCCCTATCTACGATTTGACGGCGCTAAAGAGTGGCCCCAAACTGCCGGCGGCGAAGGCAGCAGTCTGCGTTTCTTTTCCGCCCGGCACGCCGCCGCGACACGTCCCGGGGAAAGTCGACTGTGGCTACGTCTCGGGCCCCTTCTCAGGGTCCACAGCAGGGCTGCTGCACATAAGAGGGCGCAAGGTCCACATAGCGGACCTCATCAGGGAGCTGGCATTGGTAATGGACCGGCCGATCCTGGATAAAACCGGACTCGCTGACGAATTCGATCTCAATCTGAGTTTCACTCCGGACGGGGCACTGATTCCGGGCTTCGGATGGCTGGGCGATTCGGGCGGTTACCCCCCGGCCGACCCCAAACTCCCTAACATCTTCACCGCACTAGAGGAACAACTCGGGCTGAAACTCACATCGGCCAAGGGCCCGGTCGGAGTTCTGGTCGTCGATCATGCCGAGAAACCGGCCACGAACTAAGTTGGCCGGCTGGTTACTTGGTAGTAAGTGGAATTGGGCGGCGCCGGCGCTGCGCGATCACTTCGGGAGCGTGTCGCCGTAGCGGGGGACGATGACGTCGTGAATGTATTTGTCATAGTCCCGCATGGCCTGAACCACGCCCTTGACGTCCATGGCTTTGACTCCCGCCTCAATGATGGCGGCGCCTTGTTTGCCCATTTCCTCACGCTGTTGGGCGGTGATGGCGATGCGTAGCGGGCGGCCGCCATTATCGCCGTTGTTTGGGCTGTAAGTTCCCACGGCGCCGCTGCCCGGACCGAGCGGGCTCAGTTTGCGGAGGCTTTCCGGAGGCGCGGGGACCGGCGGACCGGCCGGTTTGAAATCGAGGGTAAGCGGAATGTCGTTGAGCCTGCCAAGAATCTCATAGGCGCCGTATCCCACCAGTTGGAATACATTGCCCGGGTTTTCCGGTAACAGCTTCTGCTGCTGGGCCATCCGCGTGAGTTGGCTGGTTTCGACATAGACAATCGGGTCCTTGGTCTCTTCAAAGAAGTCACGCACCAGCGCGGCCACGTATTGGTTGGATGGGCCGTGCGACGAGGTGTAGATCTGCCGGCGGAAGCCCTGCCGCAGCAGAGAGTGCGCCACCGCCTTCAGATAGCGAAGACACTCCTCCTCGGCTACGTAAACGCTGCCTTTGGCAGTGGCGGTAACGCCGGGATAGAAATAAAGCAGATGCGGCAACACCAGACCGCCGGCCTCTTCGGCGATCTTGAGTGCGTAGGCTTCGGCCATGGCGTACTCCAGGTCGGTGGGCATATTGTTGAAGCCTTCCGCCGTGCCCACGGGGACCACGATGACGTCACTGTGCCTGAGGTACTCCTCGATTTCCGTGTTGGTGAGAGTGGTGAAGTAACGGCTCCGCACCGGGGGAGCCGCTTGCCCCCAGGCTTGCCCCAAAAGTGTGGCGGTATAGATGGCCAGGGCGGTTGCCGTGACCATGACGCGTTTGTGCATGGTGCCTCTCTCCTCGCTTGCGTGAACTGGCGGCGTGAGCCGATTGCAGAAACCAAAACCGCGCGTCCTATGCCGGGGGCTCGATGGTCAGTACGCGCGGCCATTGGGAGTTGTCCTCCCGGTTACCGATCAATTTTTCCCGCAACTCCGCTGGCGTGGGCTGAATCTCTCCCCGTGCATTCGCGGCCCGGCAGACCAGGGTATGGCGTCCCGGCGTGGCATCCTTCCAGTCGAATGACCAGAGCAACCACGCGGAATCGGCGCTCCGTTGGCCGATTGTGGCGGGCCGCCACGGACCGGTGTCCACTTGCACCTCCACACGACTGATCCTCGCCGGGCCTCCCCACGCCGCTCCGGATATGTTGTACTCGAAGGGGCCGCCGGCGCGGCTCCGTGTGACGTTCCGTGTCACCCTGGCAATTACCGACTTCAAGTTGTTCCGGGAAATCGACGTGTCGAGCCACAGGGTTTCTTCGGGCGATTTCACCGCGCGCAGACTCTGGTAATTGCGCGCCATGTGCCGGCCTTCGTAACGCCGGTCGATGACTTCGATGCGCGTCAGCCACTTCACGTTCGCCACTCCGTACCAGCCGGGCAGGATCAACCGCAAGGGGAATCCATGTTCCGCCGGCAATGGCGCGCCGTTCATGGCGAATGCCAGCAGGTTTTCAGGCAGCAGCGCGTCCTGCACGAAAAGGCTGCGGCCATGGGGGGATGGGTACGCCACGTTGCCCGCCTCCCACTTCTTCTCCTGTTCCGAATCCATCCCCAGGAAGACTACCTCACGGGCCTCGGGTTCAACCCCGCACTCCTTGAGAATGGCAGCCAGTCCCACGCCGGTCCACACCGCGTTGCTCACCAGACCGTTCATGATCCGAGAATCGCCAGAGTTGCCCGAACACTCGATGGTTACCGCGAGGTCGCGCCGATCGGCTCGATTCAGCAGATCTTGCAATGAGAACTCCGCTGGCCGCCTGACCAATCCGCCAATACGAAGGCGCCAGGCGCCGGCGTCCGCCTGCACCGTTTGCGTCTGGTGAAAGGCGAAGAAATCGGCGGTAGGAGTGGTCCAGGAGGTCAGCCGGCGCAGATCGAAACACTTGACGCGGGGATTGTCCGCCTGGGCTTCGATGCCGAACCGCGGGCCATAATCGCTGAATGGAACCAGTTCCTCGTCGGGCGAAAGGGCCAGCGCGGATAGGGGAATACCGGCGCTCCATTGAAGAAAGCGTCGTCGGCTGAGTGAAGTCCTCAGAAGACGATCCGCAAGCTGCCTTGGAAGGATCGGTTCTGATTCACCTTCACGGATTGATTGCCCTGTGCCGTGGTGATCTGCCCAAAAGCGGCGTCACCCAGCGTGGTATCGGGCAAATCGAACCAAGGTGTGTTGGTGAGGTTGTACGCCTCCGCGCGGAATTCCAGCCTCACGCGTTCCGTGATGCTGATCTTGCGGAAAACGGACGCGTTGATGTTGAACAGGCGCGGACCATGCAGGATATCGCGGCCGACATTGCCGATGGTTCCCGCCGGGGGATTGGCAAACGACGAGGGCGAAAACCAGTACGTGCCCGGTCCTTCGTTCCCGAGAATCTGCACCGGGGCAACCAGGTTGGGCCACTGGGTGTTGCCCGGAGCGTTCAGGCTGGTGGACGAAGCGCCGAAACTCAGAGGCACTCCGCTCTCCCAGGTCCAGAGCCCGTTGAGCTGCCAACCGCCCAGCAACGCCTTCCCCACGCCGCTGGTCGCCATCTTCTTTCCGGCGCCGAAAGGCAGCTCGTAAGTGCTGGTGTAAGTCAGAATGTGACGCCGGTCGTACTTAGTCAGCCCTTTGTAATTGGCATAGCCGAGCTCGTTATAGGCGGCGAAATCGATAGATTTGCCGAAGGCGTACGAAGTGGTCATCGAGAACCCGTTGGAGAACTTGCGATTCAGCTTCACCTGCAGCGCATCGTAATGCGAGCCTTCGAACCAGGGAAAACTGGTGGTGGCCGTGCGGCCAAAGAGAATGTTCTCCGGCTCGCTGGCGGTGCCCGAACCCGCAACCGTTGCGGCATTCAGGTTGACGCTTCCGGTGGTGACGTTGGTGTTGGAGATGCCGACCGCGTGATTGCCTACATAAGCCAGATCGAGCGAAAGATTGCCCGGCAACGAACGCTGCACGGCTACATTCCATGTCTCAACGTACGGCACGGGAGTGTTAGGAGGAGTGATCCCGTAGTTCTGGCTGGGCGGGTTGACGATGATGCCGCTGGATGGGATCACCACGGGAATCGGCGCCGGAAAACCGGCAGCCATGGATCCGGCTGCCACAAAGGAGTTCGCGGCCAGGAGTTGCTGCGCCTGTTTCACCGGGTACTGCCATTCCGTGGTGTACCGGTAAAAGCTGCTCATGCCGAAGCCGCCGCGAACCACCGTCTTGTCGTCCAGACGGTAGGCGAAGCCAATCCTTGGATAGATGTTCTTCGGGTAGCTCTTGACTCCCATGTTCAGAGGATTGCCGCCTACGCCAGCCAGCACCAAGGTGTTATTAGTAGGGTTGTAATTGGAAGAGCCGGCCGGGAATTGGGGTGTGTCCGGCGGCCAGTATTCCCAACGGGCGCCCAGATCCACCGTCAACCTTTTCGAAATCTCCCACTTATCCTGGAAGTACAGGTTATAAACCTTGTCGCGGCGGGTGGGCGAGAATACCGCCAGGTCGCGGCCCACCGAGTTGGGCTGATCCAGAAGGAACGAGGCGAATGAGTTAGCGAAGCTGTTTGCCGGACCGCCGTTGAGCGACGTCGGACCTGGGGTGAACGTAAACCGGCCGCGCGGGCTGTAAGTGGCCGTCTGCAACAGAAAATATTGTTCGTACCGGCCATCGAAGCCCCATTTGATAATGTGCGTGCCCTTGATCTTGGTCCAGTTATTGGCCACCTCGAAATTAGTGCTGGCGCGACGCCAGGGCAGACAGCCGTTGACGCCGACCATAGGCGTGTCATAGCCGTTCACAAAAACCTCGGCCAGGCCGGACGTCCAGAAGTCTCCCAGGTTACCGTTGGGGATGCCGAGTTTCTGGGTAAGATTCTGGCCGGTGTCCACATTGGTGGCGGTGTTCTGGTTGCGGACGATTCCAAAGCGCGCTTCGGTAATCAGCGTGGGGCTGAAAATGTGGTTGAAGTTGACGCCAGGGCTCTGATTGCGCGCGGGGCCAGTGGCGTCGAATCCGGAGTTCGACGGTCCGCCGTAAATCCCCAAGCCAGGCCCGTACAGCCCAGGGTTGGTCACGTTGAGATGCGCATAACTGTACCGGACGAACATCTTGTTCCGGGAATCGATCACGTAATCCACTTTGATGTCGAACGAGTCAATCCTTTTGGTCTGGTCGGTGGCTATCTGCAGGTTGTTGGCCAGGGCAGAGCTTGTAGGCGGCGGAAGAAAGCTCATATACTGCGCGAAGATGGGGCTGATGCGCGAGTTCGGAATAAGCTGGCCGGGGAAGGGGGTTCGGCCGGTGCCGGTTGCCAGGTTTCCGGTCTGCGGGTCGTAGATAGTGGTCGGTGAGGCCGTGAAATTACCGGCGCGCATGTCCATGGTGGGAATGGTCGGCGTGGCCAGTTGGCCGACCAGATCGCGGCTGCCCTGAAAGTCGCCGAAGGCGAACAGCTTGTCCCTTTTGATGCGGCCACCCAGCGATCCGCCGAACTGATTGTGCACAGAGTGGGGAACGCTGGAGGCGAAGACGTTGCGGGACTGAAGGTCGCTGTTGCTGTGGTACTCAAACAGACTGCCGTGAAAACTGTTGCTGCCCGATTTCATGATCACGTTGACCGCCGCCGCGCCGGCGCGCCCCATTTCGGGATCGTAAGCGGTAGTGCTCACGTCAATGGCGGCGATGGCATCCTCCGGCAACACAATCGCCGTCAGGTTGTTATCCTGCTCGATGTTGTTATCGATGCCCTCGATCATAAAATTGTTCAACCGGTCCAGCCCGTTCACCACCGATTGCAGGGACTCCTGTGAGTTGAAGAATGGTGAGTTAGAGCGGTAACCCTGCGCCACCCCTGGAACCAGCATGAGAGTGTTCTGATAGTTCCGGTTATTCAGGGTGGGCAGATTGGTCAGTTGGTCACTCTCAATCTTGCCGCCGGTATCGGCCCGGTCGGTCTGCAGCACCGGGGTTTCCGCCGTGACATCCACCACCTGGGTGACATCGCCCGGCGCCATTTCGAGATCAACGCGCAAGGTGCTATTAGCGTCCAACTGCAAGGCGGAGCGCACCATCTTCCGGAATCCGGGGTGCTGTACCTCCACCCTGTAGGTTCCTGGGTCGAGGTTCGCGAAGGCGAAGAACCCGCTCTCATTGGTGATTTCGGAGCGGCGGAAGTTGGTATTGGTTTCGATAATGTTGACGGCTACGGTAGGAACGATGGCGTGCGATGCATCGGTAATGGTACCGAGGATCGTACCTTTCAGCGTCTGCCCGCGAGCCGGAGCCGGCAACAGCAACGCGGCTGCCGACAAAAACAATGCGACCTTCGAAAACTCGGATAACCGCATCCAGTCCCCTCCCAATCCCAAAGCTGCAATTCGGATAGAATCATATTCTCAAACCGAGCCCGTGTCAAGCGAGTTCAGATGCGAATTCGGATGCAGGAGAGTTGGAAACCCCGATGTTTCAGCTAATTACCTCAGTCTGATTACCAGGCTGCTACCAGGGTCGCCCGGTGCCCTGGCGGAGGGTGATGATGGAATCGCAGATGCCGCTCCATGCCTCCTTGACACCATCAGGCCATTCGACCAAGACCTGAGCCTGCGTGTTCTGCCCCAGACCAAAATGCACACGAACATCGCTGGCGCTCAGATAGCTGCCGTCGGTATGGGCGCGCCGCCAGACAGGCTTTTGGCCCTTCACCAGCACGGCCACCCTGGCGCCGATTCCATCGCGATTGCATTTGACTCCCTGGAGGCGGACCTCCAGCCAGTGGCCGCGCGGCGCCGTTTGGTTTAACAGCAATCGAGCCGGCCCATTGTTGTTGGAGACTACGATATCGATACTGCCGTCATTGTCGATGTCCCCAAACGCCGCGCCGCGCCCTACTTCGGAGAGCTGAAACGGCGGCCCCGCTGCAGCGCTGGTCTCGCGAAACTCCGCGCCCTCATTGTGCAGCAGCAGGTTTCTTTGATTGAACGGGTATGGCGCCCCGCGCAGCGTCTCCATCATGGTCACCGCTCCATTGGCGATGAACAGATCGGGTCGGCCGTCATTGTCGTAATCGAACCACTGGACGCCAAATCCCGTGTACGGAAACGTCGGCCGGTAAAGGTGGAACTCCATGGTGGAGTCGGTGAATTCGCCACGGCCGTTATTGCGGTAAAGGGCGGCCCCCTCCCGGCTCAGGTTGGTAACCACGAGGCTCTCGCTGCCGGAACCGTCGAAATCCCCGGCCGTCACTCCCATGCCTGCCCGGGCCACGCCATCGGCGGAGTACGCGGCGCCGGAGAGCAAGGCGGCTTCCCGAAAGGTTCCGTTGCCATTATTCAACCAGAGCAGGTTTGCCGCGCCGTCGTTGGCTGCATAAATGTCAGGCCAGCCGTCGCCGTTGAAGTCCGCACAAACGACACCTAAGCCTGGGCCGGCAGCAGCCGCTATGCCCGCGGATTGCGTCACGTCCTGGAACTTCCCGTTGCCCAGGTTTCGAAAGAGCCGATGGGATAAAGGCTTATAGGCAGTGGGAGCGCAATAGTCCCGTTCGCCGGCCGGATTAGTGCATTCCTTATTGCCCTGGACGGTAAAGTCGAGGTAACGCGTAACATATAGGTCCAGGTAGCCATCTCTGTCGTAATCTACGAACGCGGCACTGGCGCTCCATCCCCCCGCTGCCACGCCGGCCTCCCGAGTTACATCCGTGAACGTCCCGTTGCCATTGTTTCGATACAGGATGTTGGCGCCAAAATTGGTGACGTAGAGGTCGGGATAGCCGTCGTTGTTGTAGTCGCCTACCGCGACGCCCATGCCGTAAGCCACATGGCTCAAGCCCGCCTGCTCTGTGACGTCCTCAAATTGCAGTTTGCCGGTCTCCTTCAGCATGTTGCGGAACAGGCGGTTTCCTGGTCTTGAACCGGCAGGAAGCGGGAAGCGCGCATCACTCGGGGTTTTTCCCTGTTCCAGGACGGTACCCTGCACCAGAAAAACATCCAGATCTCCATCGCCGTCGTAGTCTAAGAGAGCCACGCCCGAGCCCATGATTTCCGGCAGGTAAAACTGGCCGGTGGCGCCCGTGAAATGCTGAAATCGCAATCCGGACTCGCGGGCCGCTTCCCGAAATCTGGCGCCGGTTCGCGGTATTGATGCCTGGCGGGAGCATCCCGCGAGGAGGCAGAGGCAAAAGCATAGGGAGACGGCGGCGGCAATCGCTAAAGTGTTCGGGCGTCGCGGAGAACTCAACGCTTGTGGGCAATTCAACGGTCGCCAAGAACTCAACGCACGGCCCTCTCCTCCACCTTACGGAGGGCCGTTGCAATCCGGGTTGCCAGCAAGTCCTGCCGTAGTGTGGCCGCCCGCTCTCCGGCTTCCCGCAGATAACGCGCGGCGCTGGCAAAGTCTCCAGCCTCACCGTAGGCAACCCCCAGCGCGTACATGAACCGCGGCGTATCTCCGTCCTCCGGCGTCAAGGTCTGCGACAACTGAGCGATCGCCTCGCTGGTTCTCTTCTTCATTAGCAGCAGGCGCCCCAGTTGAAAATGGGCCGACCGGAAATTCGGTTTGTCCTCGATGGCTGCGCGGTACTGCTGCATGGCTTCCGCGGATTTGCCGTCGCGTTCCAGCATGGCGCCTAAGTTGCTGTGAGCTTCGGCATAATTCGGGCTGCTCTCCAAAGCTTTGCGGAACGCCGATTCCGCTTCGCCAAATCGCTGTTGGCTGACCAGAAAGACACCGAAATCATAGTGACTCTGCGGCAGGTTTGGGTTGATGGCAACGGTGGTGCGATACTCCCTTTCGGCCTTTTCGGCCAGGCCGGCACGGCCATAGAGCGCAATCAGGTTAGCGTGTGCCTGGGCCAGTTTGGGGTCCTGCTTCACGGCCTCCTCGTGCTCGGCGATGGCCTGGTCCGTCCGGCCCGCATTCTCCAACTCCACCCCCTTCATCAGGTGCGCCAGAGCCGTATTGTCGAGCGATCGGACCGCTTCCAGCCAGGTATCCTCAGGTTGCGGATCGCCATCCGCCTTGTACTTTTGGTAAGCTGCCATGTGCTGCCGCACTTCCGCCGTCTCGCCGGTTCTTTGGCAAACCAGTGCTAAGGCATAGTGAGCGGTTCCGAAGCTGGGCCAGAGCTGACAAGCCTTTCGGTAGTGTTCCATCGATGCCGCGAGTTGGCCCTTGGCGAACGCCACCCGTCCCAACCAATAATAGACTGGAGCCAACTGCGGAGCGTCCTTGGCTAGTGACTGGCTTATCTTCTCGCTCTCGTCCAACCGGCCCAAAGTCAGAAGAACCTCGGCCAGCTTCAGGCGGGCGGGGAGATACTCCGGATCGATGCGGATGGCATCGCGCAAGGCCGCCGCCGCGTCGTCGGCTTTTCCATTAATCACTTGAACGAGTCCCAGGTAATAGGCCCATTGAAACCGGTTGGGATCGAGAATTCGCGCTCGCCGATAGCAGATCTCCGCCGATTCGTATTGCTCGAATGCGTGCAGCAGCATTCCCATCCGGCCATTGGCGTTCGCGTCCTTCGGTTTCGCCTCGACCTCCCGATAGGCCTTCTGCACCTGGTCGCGGATCTGGGGCCGGAAACTGGCGATGGTCAACGGCGGCAAGGCGGGGAGACTGCCTGCTTGCCCAGGCGAATGGGGAGGGGTCCCGCAGGCACCGATCACCAGGATCACAATCAAACACGGCACGCACCGCCACCGGGACATTTTCAGAGGCTGCCATCATACCAGTTTCTCCACGTGGCTTGTTAATCCGCCTGCGCGATGCGGCAGCGAGCGGCAGCCATTCCGCGTTGGCCGCGTTTGCCAGTAACTACGGCAGGCGGATTGCCAATCCGCCGAGGTTGGCAACCTGGTTGGCAGCCTGCCCCACATAGCCGGTAACCCTCGTTTACGGGCAGATGACATTTCCGTAATGTGCGCAATCCCGCCCTGATTCTCCGTTTGCAGTCTAAGACAATGCGGTAGTTTGCATCAACGTGAACATTACCGATAAAGGGGGCGAATATGAAACAGGCCGTGTTGTGTCTCATGTTTTCGGCTATCGGTGCCTGGTCTCAATCGGCCGTCACCGACTGTAATTGTGCCCATTACTTCTTTCCGGAATTGAATTTCGGCGAAGCAGCAGCGCTCGCGGATGTTGAGTTTACTGGTAGCACCACCGGCGCCCCCTTGTTCTTAAGCAGGACCACAATGAACTTCGCTGGTTTTGTGCTGCTTGCGTTCCGGCCAACGGTATGAATATCGTTGGGCCCTTCATAAAAACTCTGGCCTGGCGTGAGGGTGATTTCTTTTCCCCCTTTCACCTGCGTCACAACGGAGCCTTCCAGCACATAAACAAACGCATGGGCGTTGTGCCGATGAATCGGATCCGAAGAGCCAGGAGGATACACCACAGTGATCATCAGACCTTCCTTACCGGGAAAGTCTGCAAGATCTTTCGACATGAGCGGCGTGACCTGAGCGCCCTGCGCGATCAGGGTGCTGGCGGTGAGAAATACCAGCACTAACATGGATCGTGAAATCTTCATACCGTTCCCCTCCTTGTACTTACGCCGGCTAAAGAGCCGCCTTCGAGACTTGTTTTGTAACCTGAGTGAGCCAGTCTTGGAAACGCGCCTCACCGAGCCGCGCGCCCTCGTCTGGAACCAGTGACCTCTCGCTCACCGCGATCCCGACGTAGCGCCCGTGCGGGTCAGAGATTACCTCGCGGGGATCCTGGCGCGCAGCCAGATCCCGCCGGACGAGTTCATCCAGACGAAACTGCTCCGGCCCCCCGATTTCAACGGTGCCATTCACGGGTGAGCTCGTTGCGATTCTGGCCATTGCACTCGCTACATCATCGGCTGCCATAGGCTGGAAGAGCGCGGGCGGCAGGCGTACCTGCTTGCCCACCGTGGAAAAATCGGGGATCTGCTTGACGAACTCGAAGAACTGCGTGGCGCGGACGATCGAGTAGGGAATCGAGGAGGCTTTGATCAAGTTCTCCTGGGCGAGTTTTGCGCGGAAGAAGCCGCTTTCGAGCAGACGCTCTGTTCCCACGACCGACAAAGCAACGTGATGCCGGACGCCTGCGGCTGCTTCATAGGTGAGGAGGTTACGGGTTGATCTCTCGAAGAACTTCAGCACTGCCGCGTCCTCCCATGAAGGGGAGTTCGTTACATCGACGACCACCGAGGCGCCCTTCAGCGCATCTGCGAGTCCCTCGCCGGTAACGCTGTTGACGCCGGTATTGGGCGACGCGGCCACGGCTTCGTGCCCCTGCTCACGAAGCTTTTTGACAAGCTTCGATCCAATGAGTCCAGTACCGCCAATTACCACGATTTTCATGATTGTCCTTTCCTTTCGATCGAGGCATTTTCTAAACTGCCCGTCTCACTGGCTAGGACCGAACAGCGCATGCGTTCGTGACAACGGTTATCCGTTGTTTTCAAATGATGTGTCATTAGTTACGGATCCTGTGCTACGGCGCCTTGTTCCTTCATTCGCCCGAGCAAGGCTCCGGCGCCTGCCGGTGCGTTGGTAGCCTGCGGCAGCATGCAAGCAGTACAATTCCTTAATGGAGCAGGCCGCACAGGACGATGGCCTCGAGGCCTTTTCCAGCATGCGGCCTCGTCTATTCGGGATCGCTTACCGAATGCTTGGAAGCGCGGCCGAGGCCGAAGACCTGGTGCAAGACGTGTGGATGCGATGGCAGTCCGCCGATCGCAAGGTCGTCCAGGACGCGCCCGCCTACCTGGCTACGATCACGACACGATTGGCGGTTAACCTGGTCCAGTCCGCGCGGTCGCGCCGAGAAGCCTACTTCGGGATCTGGCTTCCGGAGCCAGTGGACACCAGCGCCGACCCAGGACTGGGAGCGCAGCGCGGTGAGGCGTTGGAGTTCGCGGTGCTGCTGCTGCTCGAAAGACTTGCTCCCACCGAGCGAGCGGCGTATGTCCTTCGGGAAGCCTTCGACTATCCGTACGATGAGATCGGTGAGATCCTGAGGGTGAGCGAAGACAACGCACGACAGCTAGTTACCCGTGCGCGGAAGCATATCGCAGAGGGACGGCGCAGGCGAGTCAACCCGGTTGAGCAGCGCCGTCTCCTGGATACGTTTATCAGCGCCGCTCAGAAAGGCGAGCTTGCTCCGCTCGAGGCACTTTTTGCGTCTGACGTCGTGTCCTATTCGGATGGCGGCGGCCTGGTGCGTGCGGCGGGGAAGCCAATCACCGGGCGCGAGCGGGTCGCAAAGTTTATCTCCGCGGTCGCGACGCATTTTTGGAGGGGCGTCACGGTATCGGTAGTGGATGCGAACGGTCAGGGATGCGCTCTCATCTCTCGCGACGGTGCTGTGGTCGCGCTCGTCACAGTCGGCGCATCGGAGGAGGGCATTGACCAGATTATGTGGATGTTGAGACCGAGTAAGCTTGCGGCGGTCTTGCCACCTCCAACCTAAGCATCTCAGGCGCCTCGTATTTTTCTGTCAAGAAAAAAATGGAGCGACGATGAGAACGGAATTGCTGCGATTCAACGGCGGTGTCGAGCGGGATCCCGCCATCGATGGGTGGATGAAAGAGCATGCAGGTGAATTGGGAGCCATCGCGCATCAGTGGTTTGAGGTGATGCGAAAATGCGGGGACGAAGTCCGGGAGCTTATGCATGACGGCTGCCCGGTTGCATGTATGGGAGATGCGCCCTTCGGCTACGTCAATGTTTTCAAGTCGCATGTAAACGTGGGGTTTTTTCACGGCGCAGCGCTGCCTGATCCGGCTCACCTGTTGCAAGGCACCGGCAAGTTCATGCGCCATGTGAAGCTGAGACCGGGAACGGCCACAGACGCCGCGGCGCTAAGCAGGCTGATCGCCACGGCGTACTGGGATATAAAAGCGCGCGTCGAAAACGGCTAGCTCACAGAACGCCTCCGGAGGCTGACGCGGAGGTGAACCGCCAAGTATGTCGCATACGGATCGTGGGCGGTTGACACACTATCCAGACATTGAGCGTGGGCTCTGACGCCTCCCCAACGGCCCCTGGAACCGATGGGATGCAACCCAGCTGAACCCTATTGATATTAGCCGCGTCGCTCACGACCGCGGCGTTGTGTGCACGCGATCCACTAATTCGTGAGCTTACCGCGAAGCACGATGATCGACGCTTTGGGAAGCTGGTAGAGGGTATCCGGGCCGCCGGCCGTAACACTCGATTTGGATGGCGGGCCGTCCGGGTCCGCGTGACCCGTACCGCCACGGCCGCCGCCGCGTCCGCCTCGGCCGGCGGGTGGCGCTGTGCCATCCGGACCGGCTGGAACCGGATCGGGATGCCACACATATTCGGCCGCGCCGAAGACTACGCGGTCCACAGCGCCGGTGTAGTAGCGATCGTGACTGGTGACCGGATCGGCGAAGTTTACCTTCACCGCGTGGTCGTTGTCGCGGTCCTTGTTGACCAGCATGACGGACCATTGCCCGTCGGGCCGCGCCACCGCGTAAGCCGTCACCAGAATGTGTCCATCCTTGTCCTTCACGTCGCTCGAGACCCGGAAGAGCTTGTGCATGGCGTCGACAGGCTGCACCCATTCCCTGGTAATCACCTGCGTCGCCAGATACTGCGGAGTATATGTCGTGACACGGTTATCCTCGTTTACCGCGAGGAAGCCACCTCCCCCGCCTCCCCCGCCCCGGCCTGCCGAGGCGATGTAGTGGAAATAGTAAGTGCCGCCGGCGCCGGCGGTCATCATGGCGCCAACGTAATCGGCCAGCCAGAGACCGGCTTTGACCGTGCCCGTGACATTATCGCGGAGGTCGTTACCCTCCGTCATGAAAAACGGCACATTCGGCGGCAAGCCGTTATCCTTCCAAGCCTGGATCACCCGATTGACGGCTTCCGGCTCGTCATACAGGGAGCTCCATTCGGTGCAGGGCCGGTTATAGCAGGGGTAGTGCTCAAAAGAGAAGAACTTGAAATCCTGCAGGCGGCCGCGGGCCTTGAGGTAGTCCACAAACCGGCCCAGGAAGGAAACCTTTCCGTTGGCGTCTGCCCAGGAATCGACGTCGCCGGCCGTCCCTTCGTAAGCCGGCCCGCCCAGAGGCGCACCCGGTACCAGCTTGTGAATGGCGCTGGCGAACTGAAGGTACAGCGTGGCATAGTCCTCCGGGAGCACGCGCTGCCCGTCGGCCTCCTCGCCCATTTCGATCCATGAAATCGGGTACTTCCGCTTGTACAGGTACGCGATTTCGTTGGCCGCGTCCTCCGGTATCGCGTAGAGAATCGCGATCGGGATCATCGCGGGCAGGCCGCGCGTCACGCCGCAATTGAAGAAGAAATCGAATCCGATCTGGTCGCCTCTGCCGTAGTCCAGGTCGGAAGCGGCGTGCCACGGATCCACGGACGAGGGCCAGGTGATGGTCTGCTGGCGGCTCGGCAAGTGTTTGACGATGTCGGTAAACTGGCCGTCGTCCGAAACCGTTCCGATATACAACTCGTCAATGGCGTATCCCACGCAGTTGCGTTTGTCCTGCGGGCCGTGGGTGTCGCATGTGTTGGACGATTGCGTCATCCAGATCCGCAGGTATCGCACCGGAATCTTCCAGTTCATCAACTTCAGCAGGGGAACACCGCCCTTGCCGTCCGTGATCGTGCCCATAGGGAAGGTCTGCCAGGCGCCCTTGTTGATGCCCGCGTAGAACGGCGCCTGCTCACCCGTCCAGAACTGCACGTAATAGCGTCTGGCGTAGGGGTCGGCCCAGGCGATCTTGATGGCATTGACGTCCACCTTGGCGCCCAGGTCGATCATGACCCATTGCGGGTGCAGCGAGTCGTCCTCGCCGGTGTAGGCTTTGGTCAGGTAGGGGTTACTCTTCCAGTAGGATTTCAGGTCGCCGTCGGTCAAACGGGACCAGCCGTTGCCGTCTCCCTGCGTGGCGCCGCGATGGGGCAGCGGATAGGCCCAGGAGTGGAGAATCTTCTCGGTCGTGGGCTCCGCGCTGCCGGTGAAATAGCCCTCCTGTCTGGCCGCGTTGCTCCAGGCGCCGCGCGGGTTCCAGTGCCATGCCTCGATCATCAACTCCGTGTTCTGGCGATAAGTCACGGTTTGCCATCCCGCGCCCAAAAGCTCCTTCAGGACTGGCCCCGTGAGCAGCCGTTCGGTGTGTTTTTCGTTTTCCTCTCTGGTGGCTCCACCGCGCAACCGGTCAATGGCCCCGCCCAGTGCCCGGAAGGGACTGAACGTGTTCACCGCGTGTGACGGGGCGGAATCCACGACGATACTCTGCGCGCGTGCCCCGCCCGCCATGCAAAGGAACAAACCTACACCAAGTCCGATGACTGCCAACATTTCTGACTCCTTCACCGCGCTCGCTGTGGGGCATGTTGGTAACCTGCGGCGGATTGTGAATCCGCCTGCCGGGGTCACGGGTGCTGCCGGCAGGCGGGTTACCAACCCGCCGCAGATTGACAATCTGCCCCACAAATTTTCAGATACCCGTGGCCCGGATCCAGAAACTCTCGGTCCACTTGCCGCCGGCGGGGACCGACTGCAGGTCGGGATACTTGCCTTCGTGCGCCAGGTTTACGCCGCTGATGATGGTGGCGAGAGGCTCGAAGCAGATGAACTCCCGTGGCTGACCATTCGGGCCGGCCGGCAGCCAGATGGTAGCGACGGTGTACTTGGGCCCAAAGAGCGTCTCCACCGTCTTGCCGCCCGATTCGATCGAGAAGTGGGCGCGGCCGTCGGCGTCGCGTTCCAGGTCGGTAAAACCGTCGTCCAAGGTACGGCCCCGGAGAGGCAGCGGATTGGGTATGTCGAGTGGCCGCATTTCGCCAGTCGGAATATTGTGCTCACCCGCGATGACGTGAACGCGGGCGGGAAGGTGTGCCACCCACTCGTCACGGGGGATGTCCGGAATCTGGAAGAACGAGTGAAATCCCATGACCACCGGCATGGCCTCGGTACTCAAATTGGAGATGGTGGTCTTCACCTCCAGGGCGCCGCCGGCCAGGCTGTAGGTCATCTCGTATTCATGGGCGAACGGCCATTGCGCCATCAGGTCCGGATATTTCCAGAACTCAAGCCGGCTGGTAACGTGGGCCGATCGGGCATCCGCCGCCACCTCCGTCACGTGCCAAAGCGGCGAAGTGACCAGCAGGCCGTGACTGGGCCTCTCGCCGCGGACGTTGCCCAGCGTCATGTTGAACGGGTACCGCTTGCCGTTGGCCCAGAAGGCCTGTTCGTTCAGCAAATCGGCCCATGGGGCAAGGAATGGGATGCCGGAGAGCCGCGGCCGTTTCTGAAACTCGCCGACGTCGGCAGACGCGAAGTACAGAATGTTCTTCCCGTGCACCTTCATTTCCACGGCGCGATTGCCGATCGAGGGCACGATGGTGACTTCCACCCCAGCCGCAACATCGGTGAGACGAACGATCGGTACATCGTGGTCGGACGTCTGCTCCGCCCGGTAATTTTGCGCCAATGAAGTCACGGACAACACCAACAATGCTCCGGCAACACGTTTACCAGTCATGCTGGGTGGGATACTATCACACTCCTGGCGGGTTTTGCCTCGCCGGTCGTGCCTCGCCAGTCGTGCCTCGCCAGTCTTGCCTTGCGTCCCCGAGGAAGGAGTGATATAAAGTCTCACAATGGGTAGACATCTCTTTACCGGGGTCTTGTTGGTTGTGGGTGGCACGGGCATCGTCCCATCGTCCGTCTGGGCGCAGACCGATTACGACCTGCTCATCAAGGGCGGGCACGTGATTGACGGCAAGAACAGTATCAGCGCCGTGCGCGATGTGGCAATCAAGGACGGCAAGATCGCCGCCGTGGCGCCCAACATCGCGGCGTCGCTGGCGCTGAAGACCGTAGACGCCTCGGGTTTATACGTCACTCCGGGCCTGGTCGATATCCACGTTCACGTGTACCCTGGCTTGATCAGGAATTCCTACGCGGCCGGCTCCTGGGGCCTGCAGCCGGATGGCTTCACCTTGCGGGCCGGCGTCACCACCGTTGCCGACGCCGGATCGTCCGGATGGCGGAACTTCGAAGATTTCAAAACCCGGATTATCGACACGCAGAAAACGCGCGTGCTTTCTTTTCTCAACATCGTGGGAGCCGGGATGGGGTCGGGGCAAATCGAGCAGAACCTCGAAGACATGGAAGTCAAGCCGGCGGCGGACACGGCTCTGAAGTACAAAGGCATCATCGTAGGAATCAAGAGCGCGCACTTCAACGGCCCGGAGTGGACCCCTTACATCAACGCCGAGGAGGTGGGAAAGATCGCCCACATTCCGGTGATGGTGGACTTCGGCGGCAACGTCCGCGCGGGGCGCACTCTGTATGACTTGTTGAACAAGTACTTCCGCGCCGGAGACATTTTTACCCACATGTACGGCGGCCATCGGGGCGAGCAGGACCCGGACACCAAAGGCCCGAGCAAGGCGATGTTAGACGGCCGCAAGCGCGGGGTGATCTTCGATGTGGGCCACGGCGGAGGCAGCTTCCTCTGGAGTTGCGCCATTCCGCTGATGAAGGCGGGCTTCATTCCCGATTCCATCTCAACCGATCTGCACTATTCCAGCATGAACGCCGGCATGAAGGACATGCTGAACGTCATGGACAAGTTCCTGGCTTTGGGCATGCCGCTGGACGAGGTGATCCTTCGGTCGACGTGGAATCCGGCGAAGGAAATTCAGCACGAAGAGCTGGGCAACCTGTCGGTAGGCGCGCCGGCCGATGTGACGGTGCTGCGCCTGGAAAAGGGCAGGTTCGGATTTGTGGACCAGATCGGCGGACGCCTGGACGGCGCTGAGAGACTGCTTTGCGAGATGACGCTGCGCGCCGGCACCGTGGTCTATGATCTGAACGGCCTGACCAGCGTGCCCTGGGAGAAGGTGCCGCCGCGCGCACCGGGCCGAGGCGGCCGCGGGCAGGGTGGAGCCGATGCCGCAACTCCGCGGAAGGACGCGAAATGATCTCTTTGCAGCTTGGGCGGCCTGGGCGGCATTTTTAGGCGGCCTGGCAAGACAACCGGAAAAGGTGAGGTATAGAAATCCATGAAGATTCCAGAATCGTTCTCACGCCGCGGCTTCCTGGCCGCGGCTGCGGCCGCTTCCGCAGCCAGTCTGCAGGGGCGAAACACGAAACACGTCCCCGTCGGATTGCTGATTTATGCGGTGCTGGCGGATTGGAAGAAGGACTTTAACGGGACTCTGACCGCAGTGGCACAGATGGGTTATGAGGGCGTGGAACTCACGCAGTACGAGAGCTGGACGCCGGCCCGCGCCAAGGAGGTTCGGGCACTGCTGGACGGGATTCGGTTGAAGACTTTCGCGACTCACACCGAGCCTGAGTTCTTTGTTCCAGGGGACAAGATGAAGGGCATGATGGAACTGAACAGAATCCTGGGCACACAAACCGTTTGCTGTGTCAGGGGACTGGCGAATTCAGCCACGCCGGCTGCGAACAACCCTGCCAGAGCGAACAACCCTGCGGGCGCGAATGCCGCCCCCGGCGGGCCCAATGGTCAGGGCAAGAAAGGTGGAGGCGGAGGCGGCGGTGGGGCTGAAATCGGCTATCACCCCGTCAAGGCAACCAATGAAGCCGACGCCTGGAAGGAGTTGGCGGACGTGCTGCAGGCCGCGGCCGAGACCATCAAACGGGATAAGATGGCGGTCAGCTTCCACAACCACGCGGTGGAGTTTCAAACGCGGGGCAACGGCGTCGGGCGCCCCATCGACACGCTGGCCAAGGCGAAGGGCCTGACGTTCCACACCGACGTCAACGTTGCCATCCGCGCCGGTTCGGACGTGGTGGCCTTCATTAAACGATACCCCGGCAAGAGCGATTGCCTGCTGCTCACGGACGGTCCTGCCGACGCCGACCGGCACGCGCCGGCTTTCGGCAAGGGCGATACCCCGTGGAAGGATGTCTTCGCGGCGGCTGAGAGCGTGGGCGGCGTCAAATACTATCTGCTCACGCACGGGGCAACCGAATTGACGCCGCTGGAGACGGTCAAGAGAGATCTGGAGCAGTACAAGGCGATTCACGGGTAGGTTGGGAACGGGGGCGTGCTGTAAGCCAAGACGCCCGCGGCTATCGACGCTCCGATCTACTCTCGGTCGCTATCATCGCTGCCGCGCTCAAGGAACTTGCCAGCGCCAGCCCCATCGCCACCCAAAGTACCGCGCGATAGCCGGCGACAAATGCTTCCCGGATAGCTTGCCGTCCGCGCACGTCCCGCGTTTCCGCGGCGGCTAGCTTGGATCGCCCGGCCTCGATTTGCGCCCGCACGGCCGGCGCCAGGTTGAGACTGTCCAATCGCCGCTCCAGAGCGCTTTGGAAAACGCCGCTGAGTATCGCTCCGAAAACTGCCACGGCGAGCAAACTTGCGATGCGCGAGACCGCATTGTTAATCCCGGAAGCCGCTCCAGCGTAGCCCGGCTCCACTGCGTTCATCACGGTGGTGGTGAGCGGGGCAACGCTGATCGCCATGCCGAGGCCCAGCGTCAACACTGCGGGGAAGAACGTGGTCCAGTAGGGCCCGCCAATGCCGGGCCTGGCAAACAAGGCGAATCCGGCCGCCGCGATCAGGGGGCCTACAACCAGCGGAGCCTTGGCGCCGTAGCGATCGAGCAGTCCGCCAGACCAGCGAGACAACAAGAACATTAACAAGATGAAAGGCAGCAGAGCACCTCCCGCTTCCGTCGGCGAGTAGCCTTGCACCTGCATCAAATCGAGCGGGAAGAAGAAGAGCATACCGCTCAACGCCGCGTAGAGAAAAAGTGTGAGCAGGTTGGCTCCGCTAAAATTGCGGGAACGAAACAGACGGAGCGGAATCATCGGCGACGACGTGCGCGCCTCCCAATACAGCAGTGCCATCAGGGCGACGGCCCCAACTATGCCTGCGACCGGCGCCGATTCGATCAGGGCAAAAACGATTCCGCCGAAACCAAGCGCCGCCAACAGGCCGCCGAACCAGTCGAACGGCCGGCCTTGGTTGCCGGCCTTGCTTTCCGGGACTTTCCAAAGAACCAGTATCAGAACGGCCAGGCCTATTGGAATATTAATGAAAAACACCCATCTCCACGAACCGTGCTCAACGAACCATCCACCCAGGACGGGACCGATGGCGGCGGTAATTGACGTGAAACCAGACCACGTCCCGATCGCGCGGCCGCGCTCCGTCTGTGAAAAATTGGCGCTGATCAGAGCCAGGCTGCCGGGGACAAGCAGCGCCCCGCCAATTCCCTGGAGACCCCTCGCAATAATGAGCTGCCGGATGTCGGGCGCGAGTCCGCACCAGGCGGAGGCTACGGAGAAGAGCCCTACACCGGCGGCGAAGATCTTGCGCCGGCCGTACCGGTCTCCCAAAGAGCCGCCAATGAAAATTAGGGCTGCAAGGAAAAGTGCGTACGATTCTACAACCCATTGAACATCCGCCAGCGTCGCACGCAGGGCCGATTGCAATGCCGGCAGCGCCACGTTCACCACCGTTCCATCAATAAAGGCCATGCTCGTCGCGAGAATGGTCGCGGCGATAATCCAGCCGCCATTCGTCGCAGCCGGCCTATCGCACCCGCCCGCGAGGATTGCGGCTTCGTCGCAAGGAGGCTTGGCGATGTTGGCCATAATACATTGTGCGCAGGACTTGGGCGGAATCAAGTAGCCGAAACTGCTCACCGGGCCGCCGCCGGCGTCCGGCATCTTGATCAGCCCACATCAAACGAACTGCCATACATCCCCAAGCGGCGGGCGGATCGACAATCCGCATTAGCTGCGAATGTAGCCGTGGGCCGCGGTGCGCTTGCCGCCCTGGCGGTGGGCTTCGTCGGATAGGGCGTGGACGCCGCTGGCGTCGATCCAGCGGTTGTAGAAATTGAAGAGGCCACAGACCGTGATGGCGAAGTAAATGGCTTCGTCGTTCCAACCGGCTTCGTGGAGCGGGGCAATATCGGCGGGCGTGATGCGCGGCGAATCGTGGTTAACCTTCTTCACGAAGCGGAAGAGGGCTTTGTGCTTTTCGTCCAGGGGCGAAGTCTCCAGGTCGCGCAGCACGGCCCAGACCAGGGCTTCGTCGTTCAGCAGTTCCGCCGCAACTGCGGCGTGGGACTTGATTCAAAAGGGGCAGTCGTTGCGGTACGACGTGTAGGCGGCGATCAGTTCGCGAATCCCGGGGGGCATGGGCGCGGGGCCGCGCATGATGGCCTGCGTGAACCGGGCCAGGTGCTCGGTGGCTTCCGGCAGGTAGCCGAACATGTGCCAGATCTGCGGGTACTCGGCGCCGTTCGACTGCATCATGCGGATCAAATCGGCGTATGGCCCGGGTTTGGCGCCGGCCTCAACGGCGGGGAGAAACATCGGCTGCATGAATTGCGCTCCTGGTATAGGCTACCGCATCGGCGCAGGAGCGCAGGCGGGCGATGGGCCGGCCTGCTTCCCGGTTGAAGTCTAAAAGCTGAACCGGGCGCCGATCTGGAACGCGCGCGGCCCGCCCGAACCGAAGGTCTGGTTGACGCGCTGCGTGGGTTGACCGAAGTTGAACGATTGCGCCGCCGGGTTCGCGTTCTTGGTATCCAGGGTGGACGAGTACCCACTCAGATTGGCGATATTGAACGCATTGAAGATTTCGCCGAAGAGGGAGAGCCTGGCGCGTTCCTTATAGTGGAACACTTTGGTCACGCGGAAATCCTGGGTGAAGGTCGGTTCGCCAAGCTGGTAGTCCGATGGCAGCGCCAAGGGACTGATGACGCCTCCGTTGGCATTCTTCTGGCCGGCATAAGTGGCGTTGAACGTGTCAACTGCTTTGGCGAGATCGGCCTTGCCGCATCCTGCATTGAGGCAGCCGAAGTTGAGGCCGGGAAGCGGCTCGGTGCTGCCGGCGGGCGTGGTGCCGGGGAGATCCAGACTGCTTACATTGGCGGTTTGCGGTGTCCGGCTGATGATTGACGAATTGACGCTGATGTTGAACCCCCAGCGCAATTCCACTGTACCGGCGACATTCAGGTTGTGGTGCGGCAGATACTGGCCGTAGCCGGACATCCAGTTGGTGTCGTCCCAAACGGTCTCGCTGAGGCCTTTCTGAAGCGCGTACGAAGCCGTGAACTGGTAATGATTCTGGAAGCGTTTGGCAAGCTTGACCAGCAGCCCGTCGTAGACGGCGCGGCCCTGGTCGGTCCAGAGGGTAATGGTGCCCGTGGAGCACTCGATGCCGGCTACGAATACCTCGCTGGCCGCACATTTTCGAATAACCGGCGTCTGCACACCGTTGACGTAGCGATTGAAGAGGTTATAGTCGACCTCGGAAAGGCTCACGTTTTCACCCTGCCGCCGCGCCCAGTCCGCGTTGAGCACCAGGCCATAGCCGAGATCGCGCTGGATGCCGATGGAGGTTTGATAGCTGCGGGCCAGCGGGAAGTGGGTGGGATAGATCTCGACGCCCTGCTTGGCGACGTCAATACCGCTGACCGTGTACGCACCATCCCGCTGGGGGTTTTGGGGAGCCAGCTTGGCCTGGATACCCGGCAGTTCCTGGTTCACCAGATTCTGAAACTGACCGATGGTCATGTTATAGAGGGCGTTCAACGAGAGATTCGCGCCCACCGGAAGCGGGGCATTCCCAGCGGCGAAATTGATAATGCCCGGATAGATATTCGTGAAAGCGCTGGCGGCCAGCGTGCTCCGGCCATTGCCGACGGGCCCGATTACCGAGGCTTCGCGCAGCTTGTAGTATCCCGGCGTGCTGTCCCAGTAGATGCCGGCGCCGCCGCGGATCACGGTCTTGTTGTCATGGAACGGGCTCCAGGCAAAGCCGACGGCGGGCTGAAACTCCTTGGTGTTATTCACCGTCGGTCCCAGGTTGTCCGGCCCCGTCCCCAGGATCGGCGCCAGGTACTGCGGCTTGGCCAGATTGGAGTTGTAGAAGCCCTTCTGCGCGTTCCACGCCAGACCATAATTGAGGGTGAAATGCGGCGTGATCTTCCAGGCGTCCTGAAAATAGATGCGGTATTGATCGTAATAACGCTGCGAGTCATAGCCGTAGGGAGCCGGTGTGGAAACCGCCCCCACGCCGATGCCGCTGAAGATGCTGCTGGCGATATTCAAAACCGGCAGGTTCAGCACATCGGCATCGGTTTTCAGCACGGTCGGAAGGGTGGGAAAGAACGTCGAGGTCAAGGCTCCAAACGTATTCCGGATATACGTCGGCGAGTACGCGCCCACGCACATGGGCGTGCAGAATCCCCAAAGCCCGGCCGACTTGGTGGGGTTGATATCGCCGCCAAAGCGGAGCCGATGCGTTCCCTTTTGCCAGGTGAGGCTCTCCACCACCTCAAACCGGCGCGTGTTGCGGCCCTGGGGCGCGTTAAAGTTGGGACCGACCGCCGGCATGTTGGAGCCGACGAAGGTGAATACGTTAGGCAGGCTGCCGGCTACGCAGGGGGCCGAACAGTCCCCCGCCGAGGCCTGATAGTTGTGATTGTTCCAGTAGTTGTACTGGAACCGGAGATCGTTGACCAGCGTCGGCTTGAGGGCGCTGGTGATGCCGACGATGCTTTGGTCCGCCCAGTTGGTGTTGCGCCCCCAGTTGGAAGGATCCCCGAATTCCAGCGACTGGCCGAAGCCCGCGTTGCCATCGTGGGAGTAGCGCACGAAGAGGGAGTGTTTGCTCGATAGCCGATCGTCAACGCGGCCACTGAAGGTCTTACCCACGTAGGGGCTGCCGTAGGTGCCGGTGAGCGGCGCAAACGCTGGGTCGGTGCTTTGAATGGTCAGAGCCTGCACCTGGTTCATGTACTCGTAATTGAAAAAGAAAAAGAGCTTGTCCTTCTTTAAGGGACCGCCCAGGGCGACGCCGGGATTCCGGCGAGCGAAAAATGGATTGGGGTTGGCGGGGTTGCGCTGGAGTCCCGGGTAGGCCGCCATGTTGTGATCGCGAAAATAGTAGTAGCCGCTGCCATGCCAGTCATTGGTGCCGGAACGGGTCACGACATTCACCGCGCCTCCCGCGGAGATGCCGGTCGACAGGTCGAAATTGACCGAGGAGAGCTGGAATTCCTGCACGGCCTCCTGGGAGAAGTTCATGGAGGAGATACCGCCGCCGACATCGATGTTATCGGAGACGTTGCCGCCGTCGATGGTAAACAGCGTGCGGTTACCGGCGCCCAAGACACTGACCGTGAATAGGGCGTTGAACTGCGCCACCGATCCCGACGTAATGGTCACGCCCGGCTCGAGTTTGGCCAGTTGCATGTAGCTGCGGCCGTTGAGAGGCAGGTTCTCGATAGTGGCTTGCTGGATGACCCCCTGGATGGTATGGCTGTCGTAGTTGATAGATGCCAGGGCGGCTTCGACGTTGACCACGTCCGTGGGGCCGCCCACCCGCATGGGCAGGTTCACGGAGGTGGTGTTGCCGGCCTCCACCGTCGCAGAACGCACCATGATGCGGAAGCCCGGCTGTTCGCAGCGCACCTGATATTCGCCCGCGGGCAGGGCTGCAGCGCTGTAGAACCCCTCCCCGTTGGCCAACGCGGCGCGCACAAAATCTGTGGCCTTGTTGGTGATGGTGATTTTGGCATTGGGAATGAGCGCGCCCGTTTCGTCGGTCACGGTTCCTGTAATGATCCCTGTGGGCGCTTGAGCGAATAGTGCCAAGCTCAGCGCAATGAACGCGGATGTCAACAACATCAACCTGAACGACATCAACCTGAACGACATCAACCTGGATGTTCGGCACATTTTGCAGACCCCTCCTGAACACGTGTACAACCCGGCCGCGGACCGCCCCAGCCCAACCCAGCTTGCGGCCCTCGCCCCGCGCCGGAGCGACCGACCGTTCGGTGGAAAGATATATCAGAGTTTCCGGCCAGTGTCAATCGAGTTGTGAGAATGTGGGGAATTGTTGGCGAATTGTGGGATTTGGGCGGCTTCAGAAGACCATTGCCGAGGTTCACCCGATTTGTTTTCAGTTGTTTCCGGTTGACAGAAAAGGGCGGGCCGTCGTACCGTCGGTCGAGGGGTTCCGTCGCCCGCGAAAAGCGTTGCCAGTTCCCCGCCCCACGCTTGAGGTGTTCGTTTGCAGAGACTGATCAAACTCAAAGAGCCGATACCGGCCACGGGCCAAGGAAAACGGGGCAGTCATATCTATCGCGTGGCAGCGGAGATCATGTGCCACAAGGGATATGGGGCGACCTCGATGAACGATATCGCCGAGGCGGCGGGTTTGACCAAAGCCGGAATCTACCACTACATTCGCGGCAAAGAGGACCTGCTGTTCGAGATCATGAAGTATGCGATGGACAATGTCGAGCGCGATATCATTGCCCCGGCGATGGAAGTGGCGGACGCCGAAGAACGTTTGCGCGCCATCGTCGAATGCCATACCAGAAGCCTGATCGGGGGCGTGGGGGCGGTCACGATCGTGCTAGAAGAAATGACGGCGCTCACCCCGGCGCATCGCCGCCTGATCACGGCCAGGAAGCGCGCCTACCTGAACTTCATCCGGCAGACGCTGCAGCAGCTCGCCCGCGAGGGAAAGCTGCGAGACGTCAATCCCACTACCGGCGCTTTCGGCCTGCTGGGGATGATTCTCTGGATTTCGCGCTGGTATCGCCGCGACGGCAAGATCACGCCGCAGGAGACGCTGGACGATTATCTTGAGATGACGATGAACGCGCTGTTAAAGACAGCCAAGAAGTCCAGACGGTAAGTAGGACAGACGATCGGGTTTTGTCGTCTGTCACCGCGGGCTGGAGCCAGTCATGACAGACCACAGAAGGCGATGGTTTGTCCCACTCAGCTCAAACCCACTGAGCTCAAACAAGGTACCGTTCCGCCTGCAACATCCGCCGCGCAATCCGCCGGCGCAGTTCGATGGCGTCGACCGGCTCGTAAGACGCCAGTCGGCGCAGCAGTTGCAACCAACCCGGACCAGGCGCGGCCGCCAGCACATTGCGCGCGGCAATCTCGATTCGCGCCATGCCATCGCGCAGCAGAACTGCCGCCAGGTCACTTGCGTGTGACGGTCCTCCTGGCCTGTCTCTCCCCGCTAGTTTGCGGGAACGCAGCAGGGCCGATTCCATGGCGTATGTTTCAATCGCCATATCCGCGATATGCATCAGGATCTCCTGTTGCTTGTCCAGCGTGTCGGGATACTTCCGATGCGCCGCGGCCAGGCTGAGGAGCACGATCCTCTTGGCGTTCCCGACCAGACGGCGGGCCTCATCGGCGGCATCTAGGTCGGCGGCATCACCGGCGGCATCTCCGTCGTCGTCGGTTGCCTCCTTCAGCACGAAGTCGCCAGCCGATAGCAGTGCAAGTTGCCCGCGAGCGTCGCGCTTCAGCAGCATTCCCGGTATCAGGAGGCGGTTGATTTCGTTGGTCCCCTCGAAAATGCGATTGATGCGCGAATCGCGATACGCGCGCTCGACGGCATAATCCTGATGGAACCCATAGCCACCGTGGATCTGAACGCCTTCGTCCACCACGTAGTCCAGCATTTCGGAGCAGTAGACTTTGACGATGGAGCACTCGGTGGCAAACTCTTCCACCGCTTTGAGCATGGTCTCCGAGGCGTTGGGATGGTCCCAGGAAAAGCCGCGCAGACGGCTTTCCACCAGGCCCACGGTGCGCCAGACGATGGATTCCGTGGCATAGATGCGAATGGCCATTTCGGCCAGCTTCTGTTGGATGGCCCCAAACTCCGCGATCGGCGAGCCGAACGCCTTCCGGTCCTTGGCGTACTTGAGACAGACGGCAAGCACTTTCTTGGCGCCGCCCAGAGTGCCCGGACCCAGCTTCAGCCGCCCGATATTCAGAATATTGAAAGCGATGATGTGCCCGCGCCCGATCTCACCGAGCACATTTTCGACGGGCACCGGGACGTTGTCGAAATACAGGGCGGTAGTGGAACTGCCCTTGATTCCCATCTTTTGCTCTTCGGCTCCGCTCTTTACGCCGAAGCCGCGCTCCACCAGAAAAGCGGTGAACTTCTCGCCGCCCACTTTGGCGAAGACGGTGAACAAATCGGCTGCGCCGCCGTTAGTGATCCACATCTTCTGGCCATTCAGAATGTAGTGCGTGCCATCGGGCGTTAGATCGGCGCGAGTGCGCGCTGCCAGCGCATCGGAACCGGCGTGCGGTTCGGTGAGGGCGTAGGCAGCCAGCATCTCTACATTGGCGAGTTTGGGAAGGTACTTGCGCTTTTGTTGCTCGTTGCCGAAGAACAGCAGCGGCAGGGTGCCGATGCCCACGTGAGCGGACTGCCAACCGGACCAGGATGCATCGCCCGCGAAGTGCTCGCCCGCCACCATCATGGCGGTGAGGTCGAGTTCCATACCGCCAAACTTTTCGGGGATCATGATGGCCGTCAGACCCAGGCCGGCTGCTTTGCGCAGAATATCGCGCGCGACGCCGGGCTGGTGGTGCTGGATGGCCTCGAGATTGGGCGCGACCTCCCTGGCCCAGAATTCATCCACCGTGCGGGCAATCGCGAGGTGCTCCTGGCTGAGATCCTCCGCGGTGAAAATCTGGTCCGGCGGGCGGTCCTCGATTAGAAACGCACCGCCACTGGTGATGGGAAGCACGATTGATGCCGTAGCCATTATTGTTTGCACCTCCTCGGCGATTTCTTACACCTCAGCAACGCGGTCTTCGAGGCGTAACGAGGCGAGTTCATTCACAACCGCCCGTCAGTCTACCGACCGGAAGGTAAGGCTGTCAACACCACCGGCGGAAGCGGATGTGTCAAGTTTCTGTTAACCGCAGAGACGCCGAGACGCGGAGGAAGTCGCAGAGCAGAGGCACAGAAGCATGCCTTGCACTCAGGTAGGGTTGCCGCCGTATATGCCAGGTTGGACCGCAGAGGAGGCCGAGGCATGGTGGGCTATCGCCACGCAGCGGTGCGTAAAGGTCCCGGCCTCAACCATCCGCAAAGGCTTCGCAGCGTCAGCATGTTCGTGTCTCTGCTTCCTCTGCGCGCCAATCCCGAATTGTCACAAACTACGACCGATGCAGAAAGCCATATCAGTTTTGGTCTTCCTCAGCGATCTCTCTGCGGCCCCGCGTCTCCGCGGTGAAGAACACTTTCGGTCTGAGGCAGACCCTCGCTGGATTTGTGCGCTTGATCGGTATGGCATACCATAACCTTTTGACAATGATCTGGCGGAGGGAGTAGCGGACATGATCAATAGACGCGAGTTTCTGGGCTCTGCCACTGCGGCCGCGGCACTTTCCGGTCTGCGCGCGCAGACGCCCTCGTGGGCATCGCCAGTCCTGGATCTTCATTTCCACATGCGCCGCGACGCCGAAGCTAACATCGCCCACCTGGACGGCTGTGGCGTTACCAAAGCCAATCTTTTGACGCGGAGCGATGCCGCCGATCAGGTTCATGCCGTACAGACCACTTACCCGGGACGCTTCGTCTGGTTTGCCAGCGCCGACATTACCAGGCCGGAGGCCGAAAAGCTGCTGACCCAGGCCGTGAAGGATGGCGCCGGCGGTTTGGGCGAGATCAAATTTCACGTGGAAGCCGACGGACCGGAACTGCGGCGGATGTACGCCCTTGCCGCCGACCTGGACGTCCCGATTCTGATCCATTTTCAGGAAGTGCCCCATACCGCGACGGAGGGTGTCTTCAGCACTGGATTCAAGCGGTTCGAGACCATGCTAAAAGCCTATCCCAAGACCCGATTCATCGGTCATGCCGACGCTTTTTGGGCCAATGTGAGCGCCGATTACGCCAATCGGGAGGCCTATCCCGCCGGCCCTGTCAAGGGCGGCGGCCTGACCGACAAATTGCTTGCCGGCTATCCCAACCTGTTCGGGGATTTGTCCGCGAATTCCGGTAACAACGCTCTTTCCCGCGATCCTGAGTTCACCCCTGGATTCCTCGAGCGCCATCAGGACAAGTTATTCTTCGGCAGCGATTGCGGTTGCACGGATGGCAAGGGCAGCGGTACGGCACAGGCCAACAACCCGGGCGCCAACCGGCTTGCCGGCAAATGCGTCGCGCGGGAGACCCTGGCCCTCTTGCAGCGATCCGCTACCCCCGCCGTGTTCCGGAAATTGGCTTGGGACAATGCTCACAAACTACTGCGAATCCGGGCGCAGGTCTAAGCTTCCAGATCCAGCCTTCCCGAACTGTCGGCGAAAGCCGCGGCTTCCACTCCCACGGAGTTCATCATCTCGACGAACAGATTGGCGACTGGTTGTGGCTTCGCCGCCACGTGGCGGCCGCCCCGCCAGCGCCCACAACCGCCTGCCACCAGCAGCGGTAAGTTGACGCGCGAGTGGCTATTGCCATCGCTCAGAGCGCCGCCATACAAAATGGTCGAGTGATCAAGCAGCGTACCGTCGCCGTCCTGCGTGGACCGGAGCCGCTCCAGAAAATAGGCGAAGAGCTCGACGTGGTAACAGTTGACCTTCGTCACTTTCTCGATGAAGTCCGGGTGTCCGCGGTGGTGTGTGAGGGGATGGTGCGGATCGGGCACGCCTATCTCCGGGTAGGTGCGCACGCTGCCTTCGCGGCCCAGCATCATCGTCGAAACGCGCGTCAGGTCTTGCTGGAAGGCGGCCACCTGCAGGTCGAACATCAGCTTTACATACTGACGATATTCGAAAGGAATTCCCGACGGTCTATCGATTGGAGGAACGCGCTTGTCGCTTTCCGTCGCCGCAATGGCTCTCTCCACGTCCCGGATCGAACTCAGATACTGCTCCACCTTGCGCTTGTCGGCCGCGCCCAGGCTCGCTACCAGCTTCTGCGCGTCCGCACGCGATTCATCGAGAATGCTTGTCCGGTACAGCGCGCGCCGGGCGCGTATCTCCGGCGAGAGATTCGGATCGATGGTTCCGAAGAGCCGCTCGAAGACCGACCTGGGATTTACCTCGACCTGCAAAGGCGTGTCGGGGTCTTTCCACGACAGGGTGTTGGTGTAGGCGCAACTCGAACCCGTATCGCAGTTGCCCACCATACGCGCGTCCTCGCAACCGAGCTGCAGCGACGGTACGCGGGTCTGCCCGGCCCATTGGTTGGCCGCGATCTGATCGAAGGTGACCCCCGCGTGGACGTCCGCGCCCGCCGTGAACTTGGGCGGCATGCCGGAAAGAAAACTGCCCGATGCTTTCGCATGGTCGCCGCCCTTCGCCTTATCGGGGCCGTGGTTGACCAGGCCCGACACCACGGTGATATCGCTCCGGAACGGTTCCAGCGGCTTCAGGATTCGGGAGAACGTGAAGTCCTTTCCGGTCTCCTTCGGCAGCCAGTCGTTCATGATGATGCCGTTTGGCACGTAGACGACCACCAGGCGGCGGGGCACGTCGCCAGCCGCCGAACCAGCCAGCGCGGGCCGCATGGCATCGAGCATCGGCAGCCCTATGGCCACCCCGGCTCCCCGAAGCAGCGCCCTTCGTGAGATGTGTTTGCCTGTGATGATTCTCATTTCGACGTCTCTCCTGCCCTGGCCGCCGCGAGTTTTGCTTCGCCGGCATTTCTCATCCGAAAGGGCACACTATTCACGATTCCCAAAACGAGTTCCGAAAATCGATAATCGGCCGCCGCCACCTTCGCGGTGATGGCCGCCAGCGCGGGCCGGTCGTAGCGCTCCAGACCGCGCCCTAACGCATAAACCAGAAGCTTCTCCGCCAATCCATTCACGAAGGCATCCCGATCGGCTTTCAATAAACTCTTCAATTCCGCCGGGCCCCGAAACTGCTGCCCCCCTGGCAGAGTTCCGGAAGCGTCAACCGGAAACTTGCCGTCCTCTTCGCGCCAGGCTCCGATGGCATTGAAGTTTTCCAGTCCAAACCCCAGCGGGTCCATACTCGAATGGCACGAAGCGCACACCGCGCTTTTGCGGTGTTCCTCCATTTCCTGCCGCAGAGACGCTGACTTTCCGGCCTTCGTGTCATCGAGAGCCGGCACCGAAGGCGGAGGCGGAGGTGGAGGAGCATTCAGCAGATTGTCCAGAATCCACTTGCCCCGCAAAACCGGCGATGTCCGGGTGGAATAGGAGGACAAGGTGAGGATACTTGCCTGGGAAAGTATGCCGCCGCCGCGCTTGGTCCCGCCGACATCTACTTTCCGAAATTCCGGCCCCGTAATACCAGGGATGCCGTAGAAACGGGCCAGACGCTCGTCGACAAAGGTATAGCGGGCGTCCAGAAAATCGAGGATGCTGGCGTCCTGGCGAACCATATTGGCCACGAAAAACTGGGTTTCGCGCCGCATCGAGCGCCGCAGACTCTCGTCGAAATCGGGAAACCGCTCCACATCGGGCCGCACCACGTCAATATTCCGGAACTGCAGCCACTGGCCGGCGAAGTTTTCAACCAGCGCGTCCGATCGCGCATCCTTCAGCATGCGCCGCACCTGCGGTGCCAGGTTTCCGGGCTGACTCAACTCTTTCTGTCCCGCGAGCCGCAGCAATTCCGAATCCGGCATGCTGCTCCACAGGAAGTAGGAGAGGCGCGAGGCGAGTTCGTAATCGCTGACCGGCGCCCAATTCTGTCCGGCAGTAGCCGGCCGGTCCCGTTCCGTCCGATACAGAAAACGCGGCGACACCAGAACGGCCTCCAGTGCCGTGGCGATCCCTTCCTCGAACCCGTCTCCGTTCTTTTGCGCCAGGGCCCAGAACGTCAGGAACGAATCGGCTTCCTTTGGTGTCGCCGGACGGCGGAATGCCCGAGTGATGAAATCCGTAACAATGGCGCGCGCGCAGCCCGCGGTTCGCTGGCCACAGACGTATACCCTGCGCAGGCTCTCCGCCGAAGCCGCGGCCGGTTGGGTAAACGGGCCGCCGATATCGATAGACTCGAAGCGGTTGTCCAGGCGCTTCTCGATGGCGTCGGTTTTGATCTTGGTTCCGAACTTGCGCAGCGTTTCGATGTCCTCCGGCGACAGCGCGCCGCGGCCATTGTTACTGAGCAGCGGCACCGGCGGGCGTTTCGAAGGCTCGGGGCCTTTGTAGTCCGGCGGAAGCCCGTGAAAGACCCTCAGGTAGGAGGCGGAAATCAGGTGCTCGCCGGCCGTGACTTTGGCGCGGGCTTCCACGATCTGGCCTTCCAGGTCGGTGGCATCCACTTCGAACTCACGGATCATTTTGCCGTCGATAAACAAGGCGGGATGTGCCGGTTCGGACTGGTTGGGCCTGTGCCCGTTGAGTACCAGACGGAAGCTGTACTCGCCATCCACCGGGAAGCGGTGCATCGTGTGACCGGCGTAAACCAGGCTCAAGCCGGTCTGGTCATAGTGAAACGGGTCTTTGGGCATTGAATTCTGCCCGCGGGTTAAGTTGATCCGTACCGGAAACGAGTAGTGAACTACGGAAGGCTGGATGCGTTCCGGAGCGAACAGCGCGGTCCGCACCGCAATCTCCGCCTCATGAAGATATTTTTCGAGCAATACCGGCGAGAGATTCAGCGCGTCGGCATTGTTGTCGAACCCGAACGCCGATTCATCGGCCGGAAAATTCGCCGCCGGCTGTATATCAATGCCCAGCAGATCCCGAAGCGTGTTGCTGTATTCGGCTCGATTCAGGCGGCGGGCGGTCACGCGGCCCGCTTCGGGCTTGACGGCGCGGTCCTGGCGGGCGAACTCCGCATCCAGCCAGCGAGTCACGGCCAATACGTCCGGTTCGGGCGGACGGGGAACGCCGGGGGGTGGCATCTGGCCCGTCTTAAGCTTGGCGACGACGCGCTCCCAAATGTCGCGGTTTTGGTCGAATGTTTTGGTATCGCCGTTGGCAGCGCCGAGCGCCGCCAGGTTTAAATCACTCAGGTTCAAGTCACCCGAGGTGACGGTGGAGTTGTGGCAGCCCACGCAGTATTTCTGAACGAGGGATTGCATACTCCCAAGGGGCACAGCGCCTTCATCGGCGACGCACGGGGCGGTGATTACGGCCGCGGCAAAGAGAAGAGACAGGCGACATCGCACTGCTACGATCTTATCATTGTGGGGCAGGAGGGTTATCCGGCGGATTGTTAATCCGCTTCCGGGCGCCTTGACGCGCCTTGCGCGCAAGGCCACGCAGATGCCGGTCTGCCTGGCACCGCCGGCACCGCACGGCGGAGATTGCCGTGCGGATGGGAATGATCCTCCGGATTTCGCGGTGGTTATCGCCGCGGCGACAAGATCACGCCGCCGGAGGCGCTGGACGATGATCTTGAGATGACGATGAACGCGCTGTTACAGAAAGAGAAGAAGTCCAGGCGGTAAGTGGGATAGACGATCGGTTTTGTCGTCTGTCACCGCAGGCTCAACGTGGTTCAGCGAGGCGACAGGCCACGGAAGGCGATGGTCTGTCCCACTCAGCTCAAACAAGATACCGTTGCGCCCGCAACAGCCGCCGCGCGATCCACGGGCGCAATTCGATCCCGTCGACCGGCTGATAGGACGCCAGCCGGCGCAAGAGTTAAACCAACCCGGACCACGCGCGGCCGGCAGCACAACATTTGCGCGCGGCTACCGCTCCCTGACGGTCGCGGCTCCGTACCAGGCTGCATGCAGAGCCGCGACTCGTCGCTCGAACGTTAGGGCGGGCGAACCCACTACATTTCCATGTATGGCATGGGCGGCACCTTGCCGAGCAGGCGCGAATAGACCGTCAGCGCGCCGCGATGGTGGGCCGAATGGTCGGTCAACGCGCCAAGAATGGTGAACTTCGGCAGCCCGCCCATAATCGGCCCGGGAGCCAGCGCCGCCATCCACTCTTCGTCGGAATGGGCGTCAATCGTGGCCTTTGCGGTGGCGCAAGCCTGGTCCCACCATTGCCGGGCCGCGGTAAGGGAAATCACCGCGCGAACGGCTTTGTCCATGCGCTCGAAGTCCATGTCGAACCCGCCGGTCTGAAACGCGCCATTCATGAACCATTCGATGGTCTGGGCAGCGTGGGCAACCTGCTGCGCTGCCGTGAACATGCCTTCCTTGGGCACAAACCCGGAGTCGGCTTCCTGCAGAACCCGTGTGGAACGGTCGAAGAATTCCTTCATTGATGCCAGTTGGCCGTACAGCCCTTGCTTAATCATTAGTAGTGCACCTCCCGTCCATCATCAACCAAGCGTGCCCGAATTTCAAGGGCCCGGGATTACGCAATTCTTGCGCCTCAGGCGGCCGTCCGTGGCAGGACTTCCTTTTCAATCCGCGGCTGAATCTCTTGCGCTGCCACCTCAAGGTCGTACGCGATCTGAAGATTCAACCAATACTGCGGCGATGTGCCGAAATACCGGGCCAGACGCATCGCGGTGTCCACCGTGATAGCCCGCTTTCCGTTGACGATGGCGCTGATCCGGTTCATCGGAACCCGGAGGGCCCGCGCCAGTTCGTTCAGGCTGACTCCAATCTCTTTGAGTTCGTCCCGAAGCAACTCGCCCGGGTGGATGGGCGGCAGTTTCCTTCTCAGCGCCATAGTTCTCCTTTTCTAGTGGTAGTCCACAATCTCGACATCGTGTGCGTTCCCGTCCCGCCAAGAAAAGCAGATCCGCCAACGGTCATTAATCCGAATGCCGTGCTGGCCGGCCCGGTCTCTTTTCAGGGCCTCCAACCGGTTGCCTCGAATGGCCCCCAGATCGGTGAGGCTAGTGGCTGCGGCCAACCAGCGCAGCCGCTTCCGCGCCTGCTCTTCGATCCCACGAAATCTCCGGCTGCCATATCCTTCGTAGACCGCCTTGGTTTCCCGGCATCGGAACGAGCGAATCATACACGTCAAACATACTATGTACGGCGTACTGAGTCAACCGGAACCGGACGCGCCGTATCCGCCGGCGGAGCAATCTGGCGTGCTTTTTCCCTCTTGACGAGCCCTTATCCAGGTCCTTCGCCGATTCGCCCACGTCAATGATGGCCTCCGCTAGGTCCGCACCTTTTGCAACCGCCATGACTTGTATCCGACTTGGCTGGGCGTCGAGGCTGAATACCCTTTTCTGATTCTTTGCTCACCCACGCGTATTTGATTGCCTTCACCATACACAACACAAAAACGTTCCCACCGCGGATGTCTATGGTCCTTCTTATCCTTTTGGTCTGTCTTGTAGCCTTGGTCTTTATTGTCAGCGCCGCGAGTACTCATGAGTTGTCTAAACCGGAAATGACCTTCGAGCAAAGATTGCGAAGTGATTCGCGGGTAAGTCGGTTGCTCCGGAACCGCAGTTGGGCTCCAGCCGCCAAGGCGGCGATTGAGTTTCTCCTACGCGGCAAGGAATGCCCAATCGTGACGTGGCGGAAATCTGCGACCTGGGCTCAAATCGAGATGGTTCATCGCGAACTCGCAGCCCAGCACATAAAATAGCTATGTCGTGAACTTTCGCGCAAGGTGCCCTACTTGGCGCAGCGTAGCGCACCCGGAATAGCCTGATACCGCCAGGTGAAAATCGCGCCGCATTACAAGATAGGAGCTACCATGAAGAACTCATACTGCCATTCTTGTTATTAATAGTCTCGATAGAAGCTGCGGACAATAGCGAATTCTTTCCTTATCTCCTTGAGAAGTGCGGGGGAAGAAGATGGACATCGGAAACGGTGGCTTGCTTTCCTGGAGGAAGCCAAGGTCGAGGCCAACCGGAAGGGGCGGCGAACGCGAGCTTACTGGCAGTTGCGGCACGATTTGTCTACCGCGCAACACTCTACAATGGATCAAAATACCGGGGAATCAAAAGAAGACCTATATGAATCCAGAGACCTATCTGCCGGGATACAGCTATCTGTGTGGCGAGGACCAGAGTATTCGCACTATTATGTGCAAGGACAAGGATGCTGCCGATGCAGCTTGGCTCGAAGCTCAAAAAGCAAGAAGGCGAAGATCCGACGACGCCCTGGGTGCAGTTGAGGGAACCGCGATACGCTGAAGGTCCCTGGGTTTTCAACCAACAGGCCGGGTCCGGGTGCGCCAGCGATTGAACATCAGGGAGGCACCGTTGCCGCCCTGTCCCACTTGGATTGCCAAGATAGACCTGGAAGCGGCTGTTTTACGCCCACGGTTCCTGGCCGTTCGTCGAGGTGTGGCGGGCCAACGCGACCGTTATCATGGATGCCCCATAAAGCCGCTTAGTGCCGCATGGTAGCCTGAAATCATGCAGTTTTCCGACTCGATCTTCGCCGTACGTTTTGGCATTACGCGGCACGATCTGGAAGCTTACCTGGCGGAAGCGCTCTCCCACGGCGGCGACTACGCCGACCTCTATTTCGAATATCTCCTGACCAGCGGGATGAGCATCGACGAATCCATGGTCAAGAGCGCGGCCCAGGGGGTTTCCATGGGGGTGGGAATCCGGGTGATCGCCGGCGAGCGCACCGGTTACGCCTATAGCGACGACCTTTCGCCCGAGAAGATCCGCAAGGCCGCGCACGTGGCCGCGTATATCGCTTCCGGCCCCGCCAAAGTGGATAAGTTCGACTTGAATGAAGGCGTCAGGCACAATCTGTATCCGGTGCTGACGGCGCCCACCGAGACGGCTTTTGCGGAGCGCGTCGAACTGGTCAAAAGAGCCGACCGCGCGGCCCGCGCTTACGATTCGCGCATCTTCCAGGTACAAGCCATCTATGCCGACAACTTGCGGTACGTTCTGGTCGCCACCAGCGACGGCGTCCTCACCATGGACCGCCAGCCGCTGGCCCGCCTGAGCGTCTCCGCCCTGGCCCGCGAGAATGGCGGCGTGCCGCAGCGCGGCCACGCCGGTGGCGGCGGACGGGTGGAACTCGACTTCTTCAAAGAGAAGACCCCCGAGCACTTCGCCACCGAGGCCGCCCGCGAAGCCATTGTGATGCTGGATGCCGTGAATGCCCCGGCCGGCGAGATGACCGTGGTCCTCGGCCCCGGCTGGCCCGGCATTCTGCTGCATGAGGCCGTCGGCCATGGCCTGGAAGCCGATTTCAATCGCAAAGGCGTCTCCGCTTTCAGCGGGCGCATGGGCCAGAAAGTGGCCAGCGAACTGTGCACCATCATCGACGATGGCACTATCAACAGCCGCCGCGGATCGCTCAATGTGGACGACGAAGGCAACGCCACCCGGCGCAATGTGCTGATCGAAAACGGCGTGCTGCGCGGCTATCTCCAGGACAAACTGTCCAGCACCCTGATGAATGAGGCGCCCACGGGCAGCGGCCGGCGCGAGAGCTATGCCCACATCCCCATGCCCCGCATGACTAACACCTTCATGCTGGCGGGCGAGAGCGATCCGGAAGAGATTATCCGATCGGTTCCCAAGGGTTTATACTGCGTGAACTTCGGCGGCGGCCAGGTGGACATCACCAGCGGCAACTTCGTTTTCTCGGCTTCGGAAAGCTATCTCATCGAAGACGGCAAACTCACGCGGCCGGTGCGCAACGCCACCCTGATCGGCAACGGGCCCGAAGCGCTGAAATACGTCAGCATGGTGGGTAACGACCTGTGCCTGGACGAAGGCATCGGCGTCTGCGGCAAGGAAGGCCAGAGCGTACCCGTGGGCGTGGGCATCCCCACCATCAAGATCGACCGCATGACCGTGGGAGGCACGGCTTGAACGGCAACCATCTATTGGAACTGGCGCGGAATGTGGTGAAACAGGCGCAGGCGGCCGGGGCGACCGACGCGGAATGCACCATCGCGGAAGGCGAGGAGTTCTCGGCCAGCGTGCGCATGCGCGAAGTGGAGAATCTCAAGGAAGCCGGCTCGCGCGGCGCCGGCCTGCGCATTCTGATCGGCCGGAAGACCGGAGCGTCTTCCACGTCCGACCTCTCGAGCGAAGGCGTCGCCCACCTGGTGAAATCCGCCATTGAGCTGGCCGATATCACCAGCGAAGATCCCCAAGCCGGGCTGCCGGACGACGACGAATTCGGGGCCATTGCAGGCGATCTGGGCCTCTACTCGGAGGACGTTCCAGGGCTCGACCCGGGGTTAAAGATCGATACCGCCAAACGCGCCGAAGAAGCCGCGCTTTCGGCCGACCCGCGCATCTTCAACTCGGAGGGCGCGTCTTTCGACAACTACGTGGGCCGCCACCTCTTCGCCAATTCGCGGGGCTTTGCGGGCGAATACCGCTCCAGCTACTGCTCGCTGAGCACGTCGCCGGTGGCGCGCGATGGCGAATCCATGGAGCGCGATTACTGGTTCACCCTGGCGCGCGGATTCGCCGGTCTGGAAGCCCCCGAAGACGTGGGCCGCATGGCCGCCAAACGCGCGCTGCGCCGTCTGAACGCCGTCAAGGTTCCCACCCAGAAGGTGCCGGTGGTGTTCGAACCGCGCACCGCGCGCAGCCTGCTGGATAACGTTTTCGAAGCCGTGCATGGAATGTCGATTTACCGCCATGAATCGTTCCTGGCGGGCAAACTGGGCGAAAAAATCGCCGCCGCCTGCGTCACCCTAGTGGATGACGGCACCCTCCCCGGGCTTTTCGGAACCTCGCCATTCGACGACGAAGGGGTGCCCTCACGCCGCACCGTGGTCATCGACCATGGGGTACTGAAAAGCTACCTGATGAATACCTACGCGGCGCGCAAACTGGGAATGAAAACCACCGGCAACGCCTCCCGCGGCCTCACTGGAAACGCGGGCATCGGGCATGGGAACTTCTTCGTCGAGAAGGGCGTCCAAACCCCGGAAGAGATGATTGCGGGCATACCGAACGGATTTTACGTAACGGAGCTGATGGGGTTCGGCGTGAACATCGTGACCGGCGATTATTCGCGCGGGGCCGCCGGTCTGTGGATCCGCGACGGCGAGCTGGCATTCGCAGTGTCCGAGGTGACCATCGCCGGCAACCTTTCGGAGATGCTGCTCGGCCTGGAAGCGATCGGTTCCGACCTGGAGTTCCGCGGATCGGTGGCGGCGCCTACGCTGAAGATAGGAGAGATGACCGTTGGAGGCAAGTAAGACCGCACCCATCAAACCGTCCCGCCCCTGGCGCGCCATACCACCGATGGCGATAGTGGGCAGCCTGGTGCTGGTTCTGGGCCTGGCCGGTTTCTGGTATCTGGATCGCTCCGCCAGACAACCGCCGCCGGCGCCCCCGCCACTGACCGAGCAGGCGCGGGCCTACGTCCACGACCTGAAGCTCAAGCTCTCGGAAGTGGAGATGAATGCTCATGAGAGCTACCTGAAGCAATCGGTAGTAGAAATCACCGGCAAGATCGGCAACGCCGGTGAGCGCACGCTGAAGACCGTGGAGCTGAACTGCGTATTCTACGACGCCTATGGCCAATTGGTGCTGCGCGAGCGCGTGGCGATTGTCAGCGCCAAGATCGGCAGTCTGGCGCCCGGCGAGACCAAGGCATTTCGCCTGCCCTTCGACAATATCCCGGCGTCATGGAACCAGGCCATGCCGCAGTTGGTGATTGCGGGCATCACGTTCCAGTAGGGCTCACCCGGCCGCGGCTGTTGCCAGCGCCTCTACCACCGCAATATTCGGCGCCAGTTCCGGCGGCAATCCATGCCGCGCCGCGAGGTAGGCGGGCGCGTTGTATGATATCCAGACCTTGCCGTACGGGTCCTCCCAAACCAGGGCCTTCAGCGGAAGATCGATGGCGATGCTGGGAGACGCGATCATCAGGGGCGTTCCAGCTTTTGGATTTCCGAAGATCAGGAGCCGGGTGGGGCGCATGTGCATCCCCGCCTTTTCCGCCTCACCGCTGTGGTCAACCAGGACAAACAGCTTGACTCCCTTAGCTTGCAGAATTCCTTCCAGTTTTTGAACGGTCTGGTCCACCGATTGATGGCTGGGGATGGTTACGATCCCGTTCTCTGCATTCGATGTCATGGAGTTCTCCCGAACGTTTCCAAAATGTGCCTGCCTGGGCTCACGAACCGAAACCAGGTAGATCGCCATCGCCAGGCCAAGGGCTGCCAGCATGGCGGCAATGGTTACCGCCAGCCAGGAGGGCCGATCGAATCCGGTTCCCCCGCGCTGCAACTCTCGAACCAACCGAATGTGGCTCCACGCGCACACCGCATTGACGACGACGCCGAATATAATGAGCGCCGTTCCGAACCAGAAGGAAGGGCCGAAGGGGCGGAGCTGGAAATTCGGCTGCCCTATCTGCAACGACTGCAGGAACAGACCGAATCGGGCGACCACAAAACCAAATCCCATGAGCGCCAAACCCGTTCGAATCCACGCCAGAAAAGTTCGCTCCGCCGCCAGATAATCGCTCGGGCCGCTCGCCGGTCTGTCTCCCATGTGTTCACCATCTCATAAAATGAACATGCCGGGATGGATAGAGGGAGATACGTAACCGTGCGCGCCGGTCGTGTTGCCGACTGTGGCCCCACATCGCTACTGTGGACTGGACTTCTTGAGCAGGCGGATCTCGAAGAGCTTGGGCCATAGCTTGCCGGTAACGAAGAGCCGGTCGCCCTTGGCGTCGTAGGCGATTCCATTCAGCCAGTCGACGCCGGCGCGGTCGCGGGCGGCCAAGAGGCCGGTGAGGTCGATCCACCCGGTGACATTTCCGTTGACGGGGTTGATGCGGGCGATGCGGTTGGTCATATAGATGTTGGCGTAGATCTCGCCCTTGACCCATTCCAACTCGTTTACGTACTGGACGGGCCGGCCTGATGCTAAGTCCGGTTGCCCTGAATCCAGCCGATCGGTAACCGTGATGCGTCCGGTCTCCTGTAGCGTTTCCGGGTCCCATATGCGGATCTCGGCCGTGCCATCGCTCATGAAGATGCGCTTGCCATCGGTGGTCAAAGCCCAACCCTCGCCTGGGAATCGGAACTGGCGCTGCAACCGGAAGCCGGCCAGGTCGTAGACGAAGCCGACGTGCGTAGTGTAAGTGAGTTGGATGAGCCGCTCCTTCCAGTTGACGATGCCTTCGCCGAAGTACGGTTCGGGGAGGTCATACTGTTGCAGCACTTCGCCGGTCTCCAGTCGCACTTTGCGGATAGAGGACTGCCGGGGTATCCCGGTGCTCTCGTACAGAAAGCCATCCAGGTAAAACAGGCCCTCGGTATAAGCGCGCGGGTCGTGCGGGTAGGTATGAACCACGTCGTACGTGTATTCGGGAACGCCCGCCTGGGAAGCCGGGCCGCACGCAGCGAGGGCAAGACAGGCTAACAAGCAGATGCCGGATGCTCGCTGCGCTCGGATGCTGGTGGCCGGTGAGGAGCCGCGTTCCGTCTTCACCGGCATCGGGCATCCGGCATCTGGCATCCGCTCCTAGTATACTTGCCTCCGTGCTCAGAGATTTCGCATACGCGGTCCGGATGCTGCGGAAAAGTCCGGTATTTTGGGCCACGGCGACGCTCACCATCGCGCTCGGAATCGGCGCCAGCACGGCGATTTTCAGCGTGACCAATGCGGTGCTGTTGCGGCCGCTGCCTTACCGGAACCCGGAGCAGTTGGTGCTGGCCTGCTCGGACTGGCGGCGGCGCAACGTAAAAGACTTTCCCTTTTCCAACGCCGATTTCATGGACCTGCGCAACGGCGCCAGGAGCATGTTTGAGGATTTCGCGGGCTTGGATACAGGGCGCGCCATCTTTCCTGGGGCGGATGGCGCGCCCGAACAGAGCCGGTTCGCCACCATCACGCCGAACTTCTTCCGGTTGCTGGGCGCACGGATTCTTTACGGACGCGATTTCGTGGAGGCCGATGGGCAACCGCAGCCGCCGCCACCGGCGGGAGCGGCGCCGGGCTCGCAGGCAGGGGCGCGGCTGCAGAACGTCGCCATCCTGAGCTACGAATTCTTCCAGCGGCGTTTCGGCGGAAACACCGCGGTGCTGGGGAAGCCCATGCTGGCATCGGCGCCGCGTAGTCCGCAGATTGTCGGTGTGCTGGCGCCCGGCATGGAGTTATTCTTTCCGCCGGCCGCCAATATGGAACGTGCGCCGGACATGTGGATCGCGGCGCGGCTCACCTACGATACGGCCACCAGGAACAACGTGTCGCTGCGGGTGATCGGGCGTATGAAGGACGGGGTGACGCTGCCGCAGGCGCAGGCGGCGGCCGAGGTGGTTGCCGTGGAATTGCGGCGCAACAACCCGATCCAGCAGACCGCGGGATTCTATATCCGGATAGAGCCCATGCGGCAGCACCTTGTGGCCGAAGTCAAGCCGGCGATTCTGGCGTTAACCGGCGCCGTAGTCTTCCTGCTGTTGATTGCCTGCGCCAACGTGGCGAACCTGATGCTGGTGCGGGCGTCGTTGCGCGAGCGCGAGTTGGCGGTACGCACGGCGCTGGGAGGCAACTGGTGGCGCCTGGTGCGGCAGATGCTGGCCGAGGTTCTGTTGATCGCGGGGTTAGGTTCAGCTCTCGGATTGGGGCTGGCGTGGCTGGGCATCCACGAGTTGCTGGCGATCGCGCCCGCCAACTTGCCGCGGCTGGATGCGATTGCCATCGACCGGGCGGTGCTGACCTTCACTGCGGCGGCAGGACTGTTGGCGGCTGCCCTATTCGGGATTTTGCCGGCGTGGCGGGCGGCGCGGCCGGACGTGGCGCAGGTGCTGCGCGCCAGCGGACGCACGGCAGGCCTGGGAGGCGCGCGTCTGCTGCGCAATGCCGTCGTGGTGGCGGAGGTGGCGCTTTCCTTCGTTCTGCTGATTGGGTCGGGCCTGATGTTCCGCAGTTTTCTGGCGTTGCAGCGCGTCGACCCCGGCTTCGACCCGCATCATCTTCTGACGTTCCAGTTGCTGGGCAACAAGGGCAACACGCCGGAGCAGCGCGCGGCCTTCCAGCGCCAGATTCACGACCGGCTGCGCGCGCTGCCCGGCGTCGAAAGCGTCACCGCTGGGTCGCCGTTCCCGCTGACGGGCGGATTCTTCCCCATCCGCTGGGGGTTGGAGCCGGCGCTCACAGACCCCACGAAATTCCAGGCGGTGGACAACCAGGAAGTGCTGCCGGGGTACTTCGAAACGCTGCGCACGCCGCTGGTGGATGGGCGCGGCTTCACGGATGCGGACAACGCTCCGGATCGCAACCTGGTGGTGATCGACGAGATTCTGGCGGCGAAAGCCTTCCCGCACCAATCCGCCGTGGGGAAGCGCATCCTCAGCCGTCTTGGCACGTTGGAACCGCAATGGTTCACGGTGATCGGCGTGGCCAGACACCAGCGCGCCACCGCGTTGACAGAACCCGGGCGGGAGCAGATGTACGTCACGGACGGCTACCTGCAACACGGCGTGGCCAACCGGTGGGCCATCAGGACAGCGGGGGATCCGGCGAAACTGGCCGAGGCGGTACGGGCCGAAATCGCCAGGCTGGGCCCGCAACTTCTGGTGACCGAGTTGACGCCCATGGAAACATATGTGGAGAAGGCGCAGGCGGGCACGCGTTTCTCGCTGCTGTTGATCGGCGCGTTTGCGGCGATTGCGGGGTTACTCGCCGGCGTGGGGCTTTACGGCGTGCTGGCGACGGTGGTGCGGCAGCGCACGGCCGAGATCGGTGTGCGGATGGCGTTGGGCGCGGCGCCGGCCAGCATCTTCGGCCTGGTGGTGGGGCATGGAATCCGGCTCTCCGCGGTGGGTATTGCGGTGGGAGTTGGCGTGGCACTGGGGTTGACCCAGGCGATGACCAGCATGCTGGTGGGCGTGACGGCAACCGACCCGGCGACCTTTGCGGCAGTGGCGGCCGTGTTCCTGGCGATTGCCGCCATAGCGAGCTGGATGCCGGCGCGGCGGGCGGCTGGGTTGGACCCAACCACGGCATTACGGGACTCGTAGCCGCGACCCTGTAGTGGTGACCCCGTGGTGGTGACCCTCTGGGTCGCCTGTTGAAGCGAAGCCAGCCGCGCCAACGATGACACCGCCCAAACTTTGGGCATTCTTAGTCGAAAACAAAGGAGTTAGCCCAATCCGCTGCCCAAACCTTGGCCAATCGGCAGTTTGAGTCCCGCCGCATGCACGGGCATCCTGGCCAGTCCTCGCAACCCGGCCGATGAAGAGCGCCCCGGCCTTTCCCGGCCACCGGCCACCAGCCACCGCCATCCGTTCTTATCAGTCCTTGTGATTGTTGAATCGGTATCCCAGAATCGCCTTCACCAGCAAATGGTCGGTGGCCTGGGTCACGCCAACGCCGACGCCGAAGTTGAACTCCCAGTTCTTGCCGAAATCGATATCGACGGCCGGCAGGATCTGCTGTTGCTGGTCGCGCAAGGGGTCGAAACCTGTGACCGGGCCCAGCGAGCCATAGTATTCCAAGCCCATGGACACCTTTTTGGTCACATCGTAGCCGAATTTGAAGTTGGGCGAGAACTCGAAGCCGCGCTTGGACTCCGGCCCGTGCAACGAGCGATCAATCGTGGGGTTGAAGGACAGGTACACCTTGTCGATCTTCTTATCGACGATCGGCCGGATCTCCCAAGTCCACGTGTCCAGTGAAATATTGGGGCGCTGCCAGCCGATTTCGTTCGAGATGCTGATGCCTACGGGCAAATGGTAGCGCTCCGGCACGGCGAATCGCGGACGAATGTGCGAGCCCACGTACATCCAACTGCCGCCCGGCTGAATGTTGGTGAAGATGTAGAAACCAGTCTCGAACCATTCGTTGAATCCGTGAGTGATTTCCACGGTTTCATGCTCCTGGTGATTGGTGGGCAGCACGCCATCCACCGTTGCCTTGGAGCCGCTCACGGTGAAATTGCTGTGCAATTCCACCATGGTCACAGATTTCGGCACCAGGTCGTATCCGTAAACCTGGACTTCGTAATTGCCCTGGGCTCGCACCAGCGGCGCGCTGCAGCCCAGGAATACGATGGCTGCGATGAGATGACGCAAGGACGACTCCCTTATGATTTTGAGCGCTCCATCTACTGTAACTGTTTTGAGGATGTGTGGGGCAGGTTGTTAACCTGCGGCGGATTTTCACATCGCGCCGGAACCGTGCGCCGGGTACTGGGTGCGCCGGGTACTGGGTTCCGCACCGTATCAGATTCCCAGGTCCTTGAACAGCGCATCCGCGGATTTCAGACGCTTTCCCTTGCCCTTGTCGGCGGCGCGCATCGCCTTCACGGTCGTCGCGTTCGGGACCTTCACATCGAAGGGCATGGCCTTCTCCGCCACCACGCGGACCAACAGCATGCGCACGGTGTCGGACACGGAGATTCCCATCCCGGCCAGCGTTTTCGCGGCCCTCCGCTTTGTCTTCTCATCCACCCGAACGTGAACCATCGTGGTCACCATGATTCAACCTCGCTGAGATACTTTGTAGCTCACCGTCGGCGTGCGTGCGTACCGGCTGTCGGGTGCGAAACCGTTTTCGGGTAGTGGCAAAGCATTATGGGGCAGATTGTTAATCTGGAGCGTCGGGATAAACCGGCGTGAAGTAGTGAATGAAAGAGTCATACAGGAGAAGGAATAGCGAACCATCCTGGCCCCAACCATGCGAGGGCGGCGGACAACCCCGCACTCGAAGCGTTGG
>DATMNI010000070.1:0-10989 GCA_035570275.1 Candidatus Acidiferrales bacterium
CTCGCAGGTTTGCTTCCCCGGTTTCCACCAGCAGGATTGCTCCGACTCGCTCCGGTTCAGCTACATGCACGAACGAGCAATTTACATGGTGAACTCCTTTCAGTTCACAAGATCAAGCCAGGCTTAGCCTGGTGTACCGAAACCCGCAAATGCTGCCCGGAAGTGTGCCAGCGCCGGCTGGTGCAGATCGAAGACATGCGCATCCAGGAAAAAGGCGATCCCGGGCGCGATGGTGAGCCCGTCCAGGTGCGCCACCCGCAGCACGAAAGGCCGTGGCCAGTCGCCCAAGCCGCTCGGGCCGACGGACGGCGCCGCGCCGGGCTCGAACAGCCGCCGATAGACGGCGGCGGGCACGGCGTCGCGCAACACCATGCCGAAGGCGCCGCGCACCACGTTGGCGCTTTTGCCCGCCGGGAAGTGCACTGGGTCGAGCGCTCGAAAATGGAAGCGGAAACGGTAAAACTCGAATGAAGTCACGAAGTTTGGCGGCTGGCCTCGGGTCGCGTCGGAGCCGAACTGGCGATCTCCTGTTGTATAATAGTATGGCATTTGACTCTTGCTTTCCGCTTCGCAACAGATTCCGTTCTGACAGATTTTCGTGACCGGTTTCCGGTGCCGGTTTTCGTGCCGGTTTTCGTGACAGATCCCGCTGAGGGGCCGCGTGAGTCCATCCGCACCCCCTTTTCTAGTTCCCTGGAGCCGGTCCGTTTCACTGAAGCGATCTGTGCATTTCAGTAAAAGCGGTGCATTTCCGTAAAAAGAGTAGCTGGCGGATGAAAGAAAAAGGTACAGTGAAGTGGTTCAACGCCGCCAAGGGCTACGGCTTTATTCAGTGGGAAAACGGCGAAGATGTCTTCGTACTTCTCGGCGATTCAGACCGAAGGCTACCGTACTCTGGATGAAGGCTCGCGAGTGGAATTCGAAGTGACTAATGGCCCCAAGGGGCTTCAGGCAACCAACGTCAACGCGGCCTGAAGCAGCCAGGTGCCCCGCTCTCCTCGTCGAGCCCGTCCGGAAAAGGCGGAGTCGGAGGCTTAAGGGCGGAATAGGAGGTTTAATGGGCAAAGTTGGAGGTTTATGAGAAAAGCTGGAGGTTTATGAGCAAGGAAGATAGCATCGAAGTAACCGGCACCGTTCTGGAGAAGTTTCCAGCCGGCCAGTTCAGCGTTCAGCTCGAACATGACCGCGTCGTTTTGGCTCACTTGGCAGGCAGATTGCGGCGCAACCGCATCCGCGTGCTGGCGGGCGATAAAGTCACCCTGGAATTGTCCCCCTACGACCTGACCAAGGGCAGAATCACGTTCCGGCACCGATAAGGCTTCCGGATCTGCGTTCATTCGCACTCGATCCTCCATTCCCCGGTACCTCTGGTACCGCTTTGGTGCGTACCGGAACATACGCAAGGCCGCGCGCCGTGTTAAAAGATAATAAGACAACTGGGGATCGCCAGTCACAAGCGTAACCAAAGAAATAATTAGCGTGTCAGCCCGAACACTTGTTAGAGTGCTGTGTGTGACAGGCAAAGAGGACTCGGATGAAAGAGCCTGACCGTCCGCAGGAGAAGCGGCGAAGCCGGGGTAAGACACCGCTAGCCGCTATAATCAAATCGGAGGGCGGAGTGGAAAAGCCGAAAGCTTCACCAAGCCGAACCCGAAAGCCTTCAGGGGACCTCGTCGAAGATCTCACTGCGGTTCTTTCGCAAAAGGTAGTGGGACAACCAGCAGCTACGCGGGTCATCGTTCCTTACATTCAGATGTTTCAGGCAGGGCTGGCTCCGGAAGGTCGGCCCGTAGGCGTGTTTCTGTTGCTGGGGCCCACCGGGACCGGCAAAACCAAAACGGTGGAGGCGCTGGCTGACGTGCTGCACGGCAGCGAGAAGAATGTTTTGAAGGTGGATTGCGGTGAGTTCCAGATGGAGCATGAGGTTGCCAAACTGATCGGCGCGCCTCCGGGCTACCTGGGACACCGCGAAACCCAGCCCATGTTGACCCAGCAGAAGCTGAACGCGGTCACCAGCGAAAAATGCAGCCTGTCCCTGGTACTGTTTGACGAAATCGAAAAGGCGGCGCCGTCCATGACCCGGTTGCTGCTGGGCGTGCTCGATAAGGGATTGCTTCGCCTGGGCGACAACTCCACCGTGAATTTTGAAAAGAGCGTGGTGTTCCTGACCAGCAATCTGGGCGCCCGGGAGATGATGCGCGAAATCAATCCCGAATTCGGCTTCCAGTCCGTAAAATCTTCCGTCCGCAAAGACCTCACCAGCAAGTTGCAGAGCATCGGCATGGCTTCGGTGCGCAAGCGCTTCTCGCCCGAATTCGTCAACCGCATCGATTGCATTATCACGTACCAGCCGCTGACGGTCGAATCGCTCTCCGCCATTCTCGACAAGCAGATCACGGACCTGCAAAACCATGTCAATACGCGGCTCGGCAACCGCTCGTTCACGCTCGACGTACCGTTTGAGGCCCGCCAGTTCCTGCTGCGCAATGGCACCAGCGCCGAATACGGGGCGCGTGAGTTGAACCGCACCATCCACCGCCACCTCACCCAGCCGCTGGCCACCCTGGTTGCCACCAATATGGTGAGTCCCGGCGCCCGCGTGCTGGTGGATGTGGCCGAGGGTGACGAAAAGCTGAGCATCCGCGCGCTCGATACCGTCGGCGCCGCCGCCCCGGCACATCCCACGGTTTTGCTGGTGGACGACAACCGCGACCTGCTGCACTTTCTGGAGCGGTTGATGGCCGACGCCGGCTGGACGCTGCTCACCGCCGAATCGGCCACCGAAGCCAAGCGGCTGATGCAGCAGCACAAGCCCAACGCAGCGTTGCTCGATTACATGCTTCCCGATGGCAACGGTGTCGAGTTGGGCGTGGAGTTCCTTCAGTCCGTGCCGCAGATGCTGGTGATCGTCATGACCGGCACCATCCTGCCGCCCGAAGAAGAAGCGCTCTGCGAGGAGCATAATTTCCCGGTGCTGCGCAAGCCGTTCCTGGCCTCGGATGTAATGAACCAGATCCGGTCGCGCCTTCTGCCCGTCGTCAGCAGCGTTCGCGTGTGACGCGTTGTGGTTAGCCCGGACCTGGAACTTCGAGCCGGCACAGCCGTGGTTAGCCCAGCCAACGCCCGCGTTCTGGTGATCCATCGCGACCTGTCCGAAGCCGCCGACCGCGCCGCGCGCCTGCGCGACCAGGGCTGGAATGCTGAAGCCTACGCCAGTTTAGGCGCCAAAGGCTTCCGCGGCATCCGCGCCAATCCGCCCGCCGTGGCGCTCATCGATCTGACTCGCCTCCCATCGTACGGTAAAGCCATCGCCGTGTTGATGCGCCAGAGTCCATCGCTCCGCGCCATCCCCCTGGTGTTCATCGAGGGAGATCCCGCCCAGACCGCGGCGGTTCGGCAAATCCTGCCGGACGCGGTGGTCGCCCCTTGGCCGCGAATCGGCGTCGCCATTCGGCGGGCCATCGCGCAGCCGCCCAAATCGCCGCTTCCGCCCAGGCCTTCCGGCACATCCCTGGCCGCGAAACTGGGCATTCGGCGGGGCTCGCTGGTGGCTTTGGTGCGCGCTCCCGAAGGCTTCGAAGCCGTGCTAGGACCTCTGCCCGAGAGCGCCGTCACCCGGAAACAGACCGGCGAGGCCGACGTGGTGCTGATGTTTTTCAAGTCCGCCGCGGCGCTGGGCCGTGAACTGCCCGCCCTGCCCAGCCTCATGCGCAAAGGACGGAAGTTGTGGGTTCTGTGGCCCAAGCAGGCCGGGGCACAGGCCGGCGACCTGACCATGGTCCGCATCCGCGAAATGGCTTCGCCCTTCGGCCTGGTGGACTATAAGGTCTGCGCAGTGGATTCCACCTGGTCCGGCATGGTTTTGGGCCTGCGCCGTCGGCGGTGAGAGGCCGAGCGCTTAGGGCGCGGAGCCATGATCGTCGCCGCCGGCGATGGCACACACCAAGATGAAGCCTGGGCCGGACGGAAGATGTTTCAGTCCATATAGCAACGTAACTGGCAATGTCCGTGTCGAGCATCTGCGGCATGCTCACTCTTCCCCGGCAAATGGACTGCGCTCCCGCGGTGGCAGGTTCATCGGACGATCAGCCATGAATTCTTGCGGCACGTCGATGCGCGCATCATCTCAATGAAATCCCGCCACTCGCTCGCTACCGGCCGATCCGACAAAACTACGTCACCATGGTGGGAATTGGTGGCAGTCCCCGCTTCGCCGATTGGTGCAGTCTCGGTTTTTTGCCCAAATTGTTGGCAGGCCCGGTTTGGCGGGATCAAGGGGCTTGTCCCGCCGCGCGACGGGCACCCTCGCCTTAGACGGATGGTTCCGGGAGGCCTGTCCTACCGCCAGGAGGCCCGGGCTACTGCAACGCCAGCCACAGCGCCCGGTAGTAGCTCAGGAAACGCTCGGGCTCTTTACTCTCGGCGCATTCGCAGAGAGTCCAGCGGCCGTATCCGGTTTTCTTCATCAGGCTGAATAGCTCGCGGTACGGATAGCCGCTCACCAGTTCGTTGATGTGGCAGCTCTTGAGCCAGGGCCGCAGCAGGTCGAAAGAGGCTTTCACGGAGCCGTTCACCACGTCAGTTGGGTTGGAGTTCCAGCAGAGGCCGACGTTCTTGTGATTGGTGGCGCGCATGATTTCGGCGGCTGCGGCGGGCACCTGGGTCTCACCGCCGTGGACTTCCAGCCAGATTTCCACACCGTGCACATAGCCGAAATCGCCCACCTCGCGCAGGCCGGCGGCGATGTTGGCGATGGTGGTCTCCCTGGGGACGCCTTTGGCTAAGCCGTTGGGACGCACCTTCACGCCGATGGCGTTTGTGTCGTGCGCCAGCGTGATGAATTGCTTGGCCATTTCGACTTGCCGCTTGTGCTCGGCGGCGTCGGCAGACTGGAACTCACAGGTGGTTCCGTAGCTCAGCAGCTTGACCTTGGTGCGCGAGAAGCGGTCCTTCACGCGTTGCCGCTCAGCTTCGGAGATGGTGGGCTCCACGCCGTGCTTGTGGCCGGTTCGAAGTTCCACGCCTTCGAAACCGGTGGCCTCCAGGGTTTTGATGACGGTTTCCAGGTCCATGTCCTTAAGGACGTTGTAGGTGACTGCGCCAAGCTGCATAGATAGATTCTGACGCAGTACCGGCGGCAATAGCCAGCCCGTTTTCCGATAAACCTTTAGTAGCGGTGGTCATCGGCGGCTACGGCTCTCGGTAATGTTCGAACATGGCCGCGGTGATTTCGGAATTCGTAGGCCATTGGCCGCTCCGGGCTCCGGCATGGGTTTGGTAATCGCCCAGGCGCCCTGGGTCGGGCTGCACCACCTTCCCGCCCTCCAGAAAGAGCAGCCCGATCTTGTCGGTTGGCATGCCTGTCACAAACACTTCCGCCTGGTCAAGGGCAGTGCGGAGCCGAGCCAGAATCTCCGTCGGATCAAGCGGCTCGCTGGTCCGCACTGGCCCTGACCGCCAGCAAACGGAGTCGGCTGACAGGCAGGGAAAGTGTGAACAGAGTAGAACCGTGGAGACCCTGCGTCGCCTGAAAAGAGGGTTGGGAGTTGATTCCAGCGCCCGCCAACCACGTGTAGAGTAGTGTCGCCAAAGTCGTCGCAGTTAGGCCGAAAACGGCAGCTGGCCTGGCTCCGGGCGGCGCGGCAGCAGTCCGCATCAAATAAAACACAATCAGATAAAAGCCCATGCAGACGAGCATCAGCAACAGTTTAAACTTCGTTTCCAACCATCCTTTGTACCAGAGCATCTCGATTGCTCCTCACGTGTTCCAGAAAGATCTCTCTGAGAGTCACCGGGAAGCTTTCCACTGAGGTCCCGGGGACGGATCGCGCCTGCTCGACGATAGCTTCCACATTGTGGCTGACCAGAATCGAGACTACGCGTCCTTCCTGCCGCACCGATTCAACGCCGTCTGGCCAGCGGGGAGGCAATTCCACAGAACCTTCGAACACCAGCTGGAGCCGGTGATACCGGGCCTTCATTTCGTCCAACACCCCGCACGCCACCATTTTTCCCAGATCGATGATGCCTATATGATCGGCGATGAACTCAACCTCGGACAGTTGGTGGGAGGAAAAGAACATCGTGGTTCCTTCCGACGCGGACATGTCGACCAGCTCTCTCAATACGTCTTCGGTGGCGGCCGGGTCCAGACCGTCGGTCGGTTCGTCCAATATCAGGAGTTCGGCGCCGCGCGAGATGGCCAGCAAGAGCATCAGCTTCGACCGCATTCCTTTCGAGAGATCGGGGATCTTGCGCTTGGGCGGAAGATCAAACATCTGCAGGTAGCGACGTTCCAGATCATGACGCCATCTGGGGAAGAGTGGACGTATGAAGCGAATGATCTGCTCCACTGTCATATAGGGGTACAATTCCTTGTCTTCTGTGACGAAACCGATACGGCGGCGAACTTCGATGGAGCGATCGGCATCGGTGACCTGGACTCCAAAAACGCGCGCGGCGCCGCTGTCGGATCGCAACAATCCCATCAGGGTCTTGATAGTGGTGGTCTTGCCCGCGCCGTTGCGGCCTAGAAATCCGAAAATACTTCCGCGCGGCACACGGAGGTTTAGGCCGCGCAATGCCGGCTGGCCCTTGAAGGATTTTGTGAGCTGATTTGTTTCGATTATAAAGTCGGTCATGCTTTCCCTTTGGCAACTCCTTGCTGGAGGGGCGCCGTTCGCGCTTGCGCGAGTTCGCTTTCCAATACTCTCCGAAGCTCGTCGTCAGTCAGATCCAAGGATGCGAGCCGCTCAATGGCGCTCCTCACGAGCGAATGGGCATTGCGCAGGATGCGCGCCCGCCCACCCGCTGATTCCTTGATGAACGCTCCGGAACCGTGCCTTAACTCAAGGACGCCTTCGTGTTCCAACTCTCGGTAGGCCCGCGCCACAGTATTGGGGTTTATGACCAATTCCCCAGCCACCTTGCGGATCGTCGGAAGCTGATCGCCGACCCGGAGGGCGCCAGTTTCGACGGCGTGCTTCACCTGCTCGATCAGCTGGAGGTAAACCGGAACGCCGGAGGATTGGGGAGGCCGGAAAATCATGTGTGCAGTACATTAATACACTACACACATCGTAGTGGCGCGTCAAGGGATTCTTGTCTCCGTTGCTCGATCCGCGCGGGATCATCCACAAGCAGCGTTAGATAAGATAGCGGTATTTGGGGGTGATCGCACCCGATCAACGCCGTAGCGTTTATTTGGGCAGCGGTCGGTGGGTCGCCCACTCGGAGACTGACCGTCTAACCGAGTTAGCAGTTCCTCGCTCGCAGCACCCTCAGTCCTGTGCGGCCTCGGTGGTGCTGCGAGGCGGCGGAGCGGCTTTCCCCGCGTCCAGGTGGTTCCAGTTTAAAATCGCGTTGAACGCCAGGAAGTACGTTCCCTGCGTCTGCCAGCGCCAGAACGGACGCAGCGCGAACATCACGATGTGGCCCTGGCCGAGCGTGACATCCACGGCCAGCGCCCGGTTGGCGATGGCCTCGCCGCCGGCGAGCGTGCCGGAGAGCAGCATATCGTTCGGGTTAGATGGGAACTGCATCACGACGCGCGGCCGTTCCGATGGGTCGGGGGCAAAACCTCCCCGGCCACCACCGCCGCCGCCGAAGCCTCCGCCGGCACCGCCGGCCCCAGCGGCAGCGCCTGCGCCACCACCACCTGCGCCACCACCACCTGCGACACCTGCTCCACCGCCGCCGCGGCCTCCACGGCCCCCGCGTCCGTCGCCGCCAACCGCGGGCACGGCGGGTTCAGGCGCGCCGCCAGTCCCCGGTTCCAACGGAGAAACCAAAATGGGCGCGGCGTTGGGTGTGACGTTTTGCGCCATGGCATTGGCTCCGCCACGGCCGCCTCCACCTCCGCCGCCAAAACCGCCGAAACCCCCGCCCGCCGCGGCAGCGTTCAGCACCGGATCCTGATTGAAGTACACCGGCAGATCGGTGCCATCGTAACCGTAAGCGATGGGGCTCTTCAAATCGGCGAACTTGCCGCGCAGAATGGAACCGCGCGCGAATAGCGCCTCCGGGTGCTCCACGGTGACACCGCCGGCGAGATCGAACTCGGCCATGAGCGCGGCGGTGGAACCTTCGGAAATCAACGTGCCGCCCTCTTGGACAAACTTGCCGAGTTCCTGCAAACCTTCGAAACCCATACCGCCGCGGATATCGTCGCTTTCGTCGACGCCGCCGAGGTTGGGCGTGATGTCGGACTTCTTATACGGAATGGGATCGTTGCCGGTCTTGGGAATGCCGGCGATGGTCGAGGCCGACGTGCCGCCCACGTGGGGAAAGATAATCACATCGTACCGGGCGCGCAGGTTGCCGTCGCGCAATTTCTGATCTGCAAAGTAAGTGTAGGGCACGCCGTAGTGGTCCAGGGCGGCGCGCACCCAGCCTTCGTCCTGCGTGCGCGACCAGGAGTGAACATAGCCGATGCGCGGAACGGTCATCTCATGCGTCTTCACGGCAGGGGCTGTGGCCACGGCCCAGGCCGACAGGCCGGCATCGCGGATCATCGGTTCCAGCAAGGCGCGGTCGGCGTTCGGAATGAGGAACGCGCCGGCGCGGAGCTTGCGGCCGTTGAGCTCGAAATCCTCCTCCGCGGCCAGCATGCGGACGTCCTTGTTCTTGAAGCGGAAACTCATCAGCGAGTTGTCGGTGGTGTGCTCAATCACCAGGGTGGAGCCGGTGCCTTCGACGCTGCCGGCAGCTTTGGCATCGGCGCGCAGCATGGTCATGGGCCGGTCGAGAACGGCTTTGTCGGTGAGCGCGGTGAGCTTCACGTTACGCATGTACTGCATGGTCCAACCGGTATCGTCATACGGCCTGGGGTTGGCCGGCGGATAGTTCTGCACGCTGAAGTACATGTCGGCGAGGGTGCGGTAGGGCTGGTCGCCCCGCACTACGTAATCGCCCGCGGCCACGTCCACCTTGCCGGCCTTGAAGGCGGCGTCGGTTTTGTGGACCTCCACGCCCTGGCGGCGCAGCTCGTTCACCAGATCGGCGGCATCTTGTTTGCGGCGCTGGCCGGCGGGCACCAGCCAGGCGTAGGTGGGTCCGGACTTGCCTTTGTCGATGGACCGCTTGTTCTTCATCCAGTAGTTTTCCAGATACAGTTCCTTGTCCTTAGCGACGCGGTTGAGCGCGATCAGCAAGGCCGACTCCTGGATGTTGGTATTGTTGCGCGGTCCCCACTTGATGGAGGGCAGCGGCGGATTGGGCCGAAACCACTCGCGGCTAGTGGTGGTGGCGGGAAGTTGGAGGTTCGGATTGACGTCCGGCCCGTAGCTCTGCACCTCATAAAAGCGGCCGAAGGAGTTGTGGGTGATGGCGATCCAGAACAGATAGTTGGGGACCCAGCCATCGTAGAACCCGTAGGTGAACACGCCGGGCACGCCGCGCTTGGCCATCTCCATCACCTCGGTCTGCGCCAGCAGCCACCATTCGTCGATCTGGATGGCGTCGAGCGACGTGTTGTAGGGGCCGGTTCCGGTGGACACGTAGAGGTACGATTGCGCTTCATGCAGGTCGTGCAGAACGGTGGGGTGCCACTCCAGAATCGCGGCGGTGAAGTTCCTGGTGATCTTGAGATACTGGCCCATGCCGTCGCGATTGTTGTCGTGCTGCACGTACTTGCCCCAGTACATCAGCGGCGGCCGCGGCTTGCCGGTCTTCTTACCGTAGTAATAGGTGTCGACTTCGCGCTCGCGGCCATCCACCTCAATCACGGGCGTGATGAAAGTGATGACATTGTTGCGGATCTGCTGGATGAACGGCGTCTCTTCGACGATCAGCCGGTAGGCCAGTTCGATGAGCATTTCAGGCCCGCCGGTTTCCGGGGAATGGATGCCGCTGTTGGCCCAGTAAATTGGTTTGCCGATTTTGATCAGCTCGCGCGCCTGCTCATCGGTGATCTTGCGCGGGTCGCCCAGCCTGGCCAGGATATCCTTATACTTGTCCAGGCTCTGCATGGTGGCTTCATCGGCGATGGCGAGGATGACCTGGTCCCGGCCTTCTTCGGTCTGCCCAATCTTCCAGAATCTGGCGCGCGGCGAGGCTTTGGCCAGGGCATCGTAGTAGCGGTAGATGTCCTTGGCATAGGTGAGTTCGCCGGGCTTGCCGGGGATGCGTCCCAGGAATTTGAGCGGCGAGGGCACGGTGTCCGAAGCCGGCATGTGGTCCACCAGTTCCGTGGTGATGCGCGGATCCTGCAGGTACTCCTTGATGAGCCTGGTATACTCCTCATCCATCTTTTGCGGCGCCGGCGCGGCGGAGGGTACGGGCGCAGACTTGCCTTTTTTAGCTTGCGCCAGAGCTGGCCAGACGGCGGGGCCGGAAGCTAGAGCGACCAGCAACAACGCACTCCCGTATGAAGCAAAGCGGTATGTCATGGGCTGCATCCCTCCCTGAGATCGCGATGTGTCTACCCTTTATATGCCATGGGTGGGCCGCACGCAAGTTTCGACCCACGCTCAATTGACTCCGGCCCCGAGCTCATGGCGCCCTGGGACGATGAGCCGAAACCAGACGCAGCTTTCAGCCGTCAGCCATCCGCGGTCAGCTAAGTACACTCTTTCGCCAATACGCTCTCGTATTTCGAGGCCACCGCTCCGTGACCGTCGCGGCTCTGATTCGAGCCGCGCGCACGAATCGAAGCCGCGCGCATGAATCGGAGCCGCGCGCGTTAGCAAGCGGTTTCCCGATCGTCGGCGTATTTCTGAAATGACCGACTAAGCCACGGGTGGCCGCAAGGCCGCCTGAAAGCCGAAAGCTGAAAGCTGATAGCTGAGAGCTGAAAGCTGACGTTCCATCCCACCTCGGACTACAGGTTCGGCTTCAACTGCGCCGCTTTCGCCAGAGCTTTTTCGCCTTCCTCGCGGCGTCCGGTCTGCATGAGGGCGCGACCAAGATGCAACCAGGCCAATGCATAGCCGGGCTTGGCCTCGGCGGCGGCGGAAAACAGAGCCGCGGCCTCGGCTGGCTGTCCCAGTT
>DATMNI010000071.1:0-4440 GCA_035570275.1 Candidatus Acidiferrales bacterium
GGGGCACCAGGGGCCAGGGCAAAGGGGGCGAGGGTGCCCGTCAGCACCTTGCAAATCGCACGCTACAGCTTCAACGTGCCCACCAGGCTTGACACCTTGGCGATTCCCTCGCGCTTCAGAAACGCCGACAGTTCCTCCGCAATTCGCAGCGGCGACCGCGGGTCCCAAAATGTGGCCGTGCCCACCTGGACCGCGGAGGCGCCGGCGATCAGGAACTCGGCAGCGTCGGTGCCGGTGGCGATGCCGCCCAAACCGATCACCGGGATCTGCACGGCCCGCGCGGCCTGCCAGACCAGGCGCAGCGCAATCGGCTTGATGGCCGGTCCCGAAAGACCGCCAAGTCCAGCCCCGATGCGCGGGCGGCGCGTATGGGGGTCGATGGCCAGCGCCACAAATGTGTTGACCAGCGAGAGGGCGTCGGCGCCCGCGGCTTCGGCGGCCCGCGCCAGCGGCTCAATGGCGCTGACGTTGGGCGAAAGTTTCACCACCACCGGGCGGCGGGCCACCCGCTTCACGGAGGTCACTACTTCGGCAAGCAGCGTGGAGTCGCTCGAAAAGTAGATACCGCCGTGGGAGGTGTTGGGGCAGGACACATTGAGCTCATAGCCGGCCAGCCCGGCGTGGTCTTCCAGCACCCGCACCACTTCCACGTAGTCCTCGGTCTGGTAACCGAACACGTTGGCGAAAACCGCGGTGCGGAGTTTGGCCAGCGCCGGCAGCTTTTCTTCCACGAAGGCGCGCACCCCGATATTCTGCAGGCCGATGGAATTGATCATGCCGGCTTCGGTTTCGTAGATGCGCGGCGGCGGGTTGCCCTCGATGGGCTCACGCGACAGCCCCTTCACCACGAAGCCGCCGAGCGAGTTTAGGTCCACCAGCTTTTGGAATTCCACGCCGTAGGCGAATGTGCCGGAGGCCGCCAGCACCGGATTGCGTAACGCTATGCCGCAGATGGATGTGCCCAGCGAGGGATCGCCGGCGCCGCTCATTTGTCGCCGCTCATTGGAACGCCCATCATTCGGCAAACGCCTCGCCCAGCACGCGGCCGGACGCGGACGATGGTTGAGCCACTCCCATGACGCGCGCCAGTGTGGGCGCTACATCCACCGATTCCACCGGGCTGTCGAAAATCTCCGCCACGAAATGCGGCCCGTAGAAGCAGAGCGGAACGCGTACGTCGTAATTGTAGAGCGAGCCGTAAGAGACGCCGTGACCCTGGCCGTAATATTCCACGTACTCGGGGCGGTAGGCCAGCATCACATCCCCCGAGCGCTTGGGGTGAAAACTGTTGCGGAAGCGGGCTTCCCAACCATCGTGGGTGGAGCAGTCGCCGCCTACGGTGTAATAACCCGCAACCGGCGCCAGGTCTAACGCCGCGCGGCCGGCTGCCTGCCGAATCGGCTCGGGGTCGCGGAACCCGCCGCTATCCAGGTAGAGGAACGGATAAAGGTAGCGGGTAACGTGGCCGGCGCCGGTGACAGTGAGAGCCTTGTCCACGGCTTGCGCGATGGTTTCGCCATTGACCGCCATGCGCGCGCGGCTGTCCGCGGCGGGCAAGGGCGGGGCGCCGTGAGCGCCGGCCAGAACCATGTTGAAGGCGGTCTCCCCAGGCGTGATACTGAGACGGTTCAGCAGCCCCTCCAACTGGCGGTCCAGTTGCAGCGTCATCTGCGGCATAAGCGGCGAGCCGCCGCCGGTCTCGTAGCCCAACAGCGAACTGGACCCGGCCAGCAGGCAGACGAAATCCTGGGTCTCGCCCTGGCCGATCCGCTCGCGGGCCATCAAGTCGAGGAGGAATGCGAACTGCGCTGCCTGGCAAAGTGGCGAGGCCTTGTAGAGCGCCAGGAATTCCTGCGGATTCTGCGGGTCGTAAGTGAGGGTGCGCAAGGGAGGCGCGCCCGGACGCGCTCCCATAGCCGTCCACTTGAAGTTGTGCGCTGCCTCCAGGGGGTGGGCTTTATTGTAGTTGACCAGCCAGTCCGGTGGCTCGCCCGACGTGGCGAACTGGCCGTTCTCACCCATCCAGAACAAGCGGGCTTCCGACGTCCCGGCAAAAAGCGCAGCCGTCGAAAGATCGGTGGAGATCACGAAGACGCGATTTCCGGCGCGGGCAACCTGTTCGCAAAGGGTGGTTGCGAGGAGAGATTCGCTGGACGCACTCACCGGTTTCCTGGCCGCCCGATCAAACCACGCACCCGCCACAATCCCGTGCTGGGAGGGCCAGGCGCCCGTGGCGAGGGTGGCCAGGCTGGTGGCCGGAAAGGTACTGGCAAGATGACGGCAGTCCGGAAAATGAGCTCCTTTATCCAGTAGCTTGCGGAGCCCTCCTGGGCCTGACCGGGATAACACGGCGTCAAGATGGTCGGGCCGAAGCTGCTCTACAACCACCAGTACCAGTAGTTTCGGAGGACGAGGAGGCGCCGCCAGCGCTCCGGCCGCCAGGCCACCAAGCGTCAAGGAGCCGAACTGACGGCGGCAAATCCCCATAAAAAAAGAGTTTAACAGACGGTCGCCTGATGGTATAGTGTTTCCTTAAAACACAACTTAAGCCGGGGGCCGCCCCCAGTACTCTTAACGGAAAGGCCTGGTGATGAAACAGGGTGTTATGGAAGCAAAACAGGGTTCTATGGAAGAGGATACGAGCGTTCTTGGTTTAGCCAACATACGCAAGAATCGCGGGATCTCTCTCGAGCAGATTGCGGCGGCAACGAAGATCGGCGTGCGCTCTCTGGAAGCGATTGAGCGCGGCGACTTCCGTAAACTCCCCGGCGGCATTTACAGCACCAGCTATATCCGCCAATACGCGCGCGCCATCGATTACGACGAGAGCATTCTCCTCGCCTATTACGCCAATGCCATGGCGGGATACGACGGCAACGCGCAGCGGTCAGCCAAGGCAAGAGCACTTATAACGGATTCGGAACCGCAACGACGGCGGGTTCGTAGCCGAATCGGGCAGGAAGGGTGCGGCCCGGAGCTTTGCGAGGCGGCGGCCGCAGCCGAGCCGGCGGCGTGGAAGGCTTCTTCCCAACCTCGGCGGGACGGTCTGAGAGGCGCTAGGGCAAAACCGGCGCGTCCGGCAACGCAAACGCGAATAGCGCGCTGCCCGCTGCGATGGCCACGTGCTGGCGGCCGTTCACCAGAAAACTTACCGGGTTGGCGAAGATGGGTGCGCCCGTGCCGAAATGCCAGAGCGGTTTTCCGGTGGCGGCGTCAAGGGCGTAGAACATGCCCTCGCTCGATCCGCCGAACACCACTCCGCCAGCCGTCGCCATGAGGCCGGCCCACGGCGGAGACTTCAGCGGGAACTCCCAAACCAGCTTGCCCGTTCGAAGCTCGAGTGCGCGGACCGCACCCGTCGGCTCCACCTTCGGCACGCCTCGCGGGTTGCCGCCGCTGAACCACTGGCCGGGTACATGCGTCTGCTTCTCCTTCGCGAAAGTCGCGGGCTCTTCGCGCACGGCCACGTAGACCAGGCCGGTCAGCGGACTGAAACTCGGGCTGAACCAGTTGGTGACGCCATGGAAACCGGGGTAGACCATGCGGCCGTCGGCCGTGGGGTCGGTGTCCGGGAGCCGGATGGGGCGGCCCTTGGCGTCCAGAGCCGAGGCCCAAGTCTGTTTGCCAAACGGCTCGCCGCGCAGGAATTCGCCGGTGGCGCGGTCCAGCACATAGTAGAAGCCGTTTCGGTTGGCCACCACCACCAATTTCCGCCCACTGCCGTCCGCCAGCTTGCCGTCCGCCAGCACGCCGTCCACCAGCATCGGGACGTGGGTGGAATCCCAATCATTCATGTCGTGCGGCGTGAATTGAAAGTGCCACCGCAGCTTTCCGGTGTCGGCATCAAGCGCGATCAGCGAGCAGGAGTAGAGGTTGTCGCCCTGGCGCTCGTCGCCGTTGTAATCGGGTCCGGGGTTGCCGGTTCCCCAATAGATCAGGTTGAGAGCGGGGTCGTATGTGCCCGTGATCCAGGTGGAAGCGCCGCCGGTCTTCCAACTATCGCCCTGCCAGGATTCGTGACCGGCCTCGCCGGGGCCGGGCACGGTCCAGAAGCGCCACACCCGGCGGCCGGACTTGGCGTCGTAGGCATCCAGGAAACCGCGAATGCCGTACTCGCCGCCCGCGATCCCCACCAGCACCTTGTCGCCAAAGGCCAACGGCGCCACCGTGATGGCGTGCCCGGCGCGGTAATCGGCCACCACCGTGTCCCACCGCAACTTGCCGGTATGCAGATCGATGGCCAGCAGATGGCTGTCCAACGTGCCGACGAAGAGCAGATCGTTGAGCACCGCCAGGCCTCGATTGGTGGCTCCGCAGCAGGCGTGCAGATCGGACGGCGGCTTCCGGCCATAACGCCACACGGGCCGGCCCGTACGGCCATCGAGCGCCACCACCTCGCCGCCAGGTTCGGTGATGTAGAGGATGCCATCGATCGCGAGC
>DATMNI010000072.1:0-2462 GCA_035570275.1 Candidatus Acidiferrales bacterium
AAACTGTCCGAGATGCGCGTCGCGACGACGTGGCGGACGAGCAGGAGCGGGATGGCGAAGCCGAGCCCGATCTGGCTCAACTCGGATGCGCGCAGCCGCAATGTCTGCCGCTGCCACAGCGCGTAGACCGCCAACGCGTAATGGACGAGGAAGCTGCTATAGAGCAGCAGCTGCGCCGGTCGGTTCGTCCAGATCCGGAAGATGTACCAAAGCACGTCTTCCATTGCCTTAAGCGAGACCAGGCCGACAGCGTGGTTGGCGAGATGCATCGTCACATATGCGAGCATCACCAGACCGGAAAGGAGCCGCAGCCTCCGGATCATCGAAGAACCCGCCGAAGGTGATGCCGGATCGCGAAACGTCTTGTCACCAGCGCCCCATTTCTTTTACCTGGGCCCACCTCGACAAGCCTCACCTCTGTCCGCGCCGGCTCCAGCGGTTGCCGTGCCAGCGCGAGCCGCAACATCACCGTCCCGGTCGGGATCGCCCTAGCGTCCCCGATCGTTGGGTAGCAAAGCTCCTCCATCTCCCTGAACATCGAGGTCCCTCTCGGAATGGCGAGGTCTGCCCGCTGCGTACCACCTCGATGATTACCGACGGCCGAGGCAGAGATCCCTTAGGCCGGCCGGAAAGGCGGTGCGAGTCTGACATCCCGCGAAAACGTCACTCCTCTAACGGGAGACCGGTTGCTCAGACGATTTATTCGGACCGCACCGTCGCGGTGCACGCCGGTGGAAATGCTGACAGCAGCAGTGGGCTTGTCTTATCAGGTTCCAGACCGGCAAAAGCGGCGCCGTATTCCATCAAGCCACTCATCTGTTTTCTGCGTGAACGGCCAGTTGGTAGTTGCTTACGTGTCAAGCATCCGATGACGAAATCGGATGTCCAGGGTGAAAAGGAGGGTCTCATGACCCGCAAACTGCTGATGACTGTTGCCATCGTTGCGATCGCGCTTGCCCCCTCGATCGGCATTGGTACTGCCCAGGCCCGTGGATTTGGCGGAGGTTTTGGCGGTGGCGGTTTCCACGGCGGCGGGTTTGGCGGCCGCGGCTTTGACGGCGGGTATGGCCGCGGTTTTTACGGCGGGTATGGTGGCTTCTATCCGGGTTACTATAGATATGGTAATTCCCCATATTGTTACTACTGCTATTGATCGGGTACAGCTGGCGGCCCAGAACGGCGCAGGTCTGGAGCGAAGCCAAAGCCCGGCCTACCGGCGGGGCTTAGGCTATTTATTGCCCAGATTTCGTCCTCGGCTGGCTTGGTCCGGATACCTCGGCGCGGCGATATCGCCAGACTCGGAAGCGCCCCTAGCGCTGGAAGATCACCGCTTCGCCCGAGTCGCCGGTGGGCTGCCGGGCATAGGCCCGAGCTCGCTCTCCGGGGTGGGGATCGGGATTGGGATTGGGTAGCCGCCGAGCATGCCCGGCTCCGCAAACGACTGCGGTGACCCTGCCACGGCGCGTTGCGTGGCCAGCTCAGTGAAAACGTGTCCGAAAGCTGGCACGCTTTGGCGCAGCTTGTTAAAATCTGCCTTGGGAATGATCAAGATGTCCATGGCGGTGTGGGCGCGAATCGTGGCGTTTCGAGTCCTATCGGAAAGCAACGCCATTTCCCCGAAGTACTCTCGGGGACCTAAGGTCGCTAGGAATTCCTGTTCCCCTTTCTGCTCTCGGAAAACCTCGCACTCACCGGCCTCGATGACATACATGGTGTCACCCAGGTCGCCCTGCTGGAAGATGATATCGCCGGGCTCGAAATGCTGATTCCGGATGCCGGCTTCAAAGGCAATCTTGGTCTGCGCCAGTTCGGGCGGGAACAGCAGATGGAGAAGCCAGTCGGTGACGATCCGGACCTTGCGATTGAGACCCGGCATCTTCATCAGGTAAATGCAACGCCACAAGAACCATGCGAGCAATCCAGAGACCCTGACGCCGAAAACCTGCGCGACGGCGGCGCCATGTCCAAGCGAGCCAAGCGTTCCGAGACCCTCGAACCCGAACTCCGCCCGCTTGCCGCCACGCACGGCGGCCGCAATGTTGATGGCGGCGGTCGTGGCCTCGCGAATGGCATGCTGGGCCGTGGGCGGAACCTTTGTGCCGGCGACGGTCTTGATGGACGCACAGTCACCCAGCGCCCAAACGTTGCCTTCGTAATCCTTCAGCTCCAGGCCGGTATTGACGAGCAGCTTGCCGTGTTCCTTCTGGCAATCCAGTTTCTGGACTACCGGCGGAAGTGCCGATGGCGCAGTGGAAATGAGCGTCTTGCAGGGGATCTCAGTGCCGGATTGCAAGATCGCTCTTTCCGACGTGGCCGCCTTTAGCCTGTCATTGAGAATAATTTCGACGCCGCGTTTGCGCAAAATCCTCTGGGCAAAAAGGGCCAGCGTCTCCGACATCTCCGGCAGAATACGATCGCCGGCCTGAACGACCACGCAGCGATGCGGTTCGTTGCGCAGGCGA
>DATMNI010000073.1:0-13778 GCA_035570275.1 Candidatus Acidiferrales bacterium
CATCCAGCAACCGCTGCGCCTGCTCCAGAACTTGCCCTTTCAGCACGGATGCCGAACTGTGGCGCGGTTGAGGCGCATAGAACCCTTTGGCCCCATGGTCGCGGTACAGCCGCACGTACCGCTTCACCGTGATCATGGGCACGCCAAATGTCTGCACGATCTCCTTCGGCTTCACCGTGCCGGTGTCGATCATCTGGCTGGTGAACATACGGAAGCTCCACACGTCTTGCTCCTGGTGCTGAAAGACCGGCAAGTGACCGTGAAGATAACAAACCCTGCCCGCCTCATTCTGTACCGCGATCTGGCTGTTGATCTCGGTCACCCCGGCAGGAAAAATCGGCAGTTGAAGCTGCGGCATCCCTCTTCTTTAAACCGCCTGCCGTCCACTCCGCAAATACATTTCTGGCTCAATCTGTTTTCACTGACCGCGAGAAATCACTGCGCGAGATCAGGAGTTCTGAAAATAGCGCCCTCGCCGAAAATGACCATCCCTGCGCGCGTTTCACGGTCCGGGTTGGTGGGACACGTCCCAGGCCGTTTGGGGTCCACCAGCGGCACAGGTGCGGTATGGCGGCGATCCGGCCACAGGAAATACTATCCCCTGACCCAAGCGCGTTTATCGTTACTAACCGGCTGGGGTGTTACGCGGTAACTGACGCAGGGCGTTGAAAATCAACTTGGTTCTGCGTCGTTCACAATAAAGAGTTGATCGAGGAGGCGTCTACCCGCTTCGGTGAGTGCTGGAGATTTCTCAAGGGAACGGACAGCGGAGACCTGTTCGTCTATCTCCGCCACACGGCGGGAAGCAAAATCTCGGTCGATTCTGTTGCCGGTCGTCTGTGACTTTCGCAACCACATCCAGCGGAGAACAGAGAATACATAAAGGCCATGCAAGACACCTTGAGCGGGCCGGTTTTCCTGTTTCCATGGCGAATACATGGAGAAAAGCGAGGCTATATCGACCAAGGGGACTAAGCTTTCAAACAGCGTGAGTTGTAAATGCATGGTCTCGTGTATGACGCTCTCTGCAACACGCAGAATGGAGCTATCCGCGCCTTCAGGAGGCGCGGAAACGAAGATGGAGAAGGGCACGGCGGGATCACTAAAACTCACGTCGCAATCCTTGGTTTCCGCAAGCACTATATGGCACCGCCATACGAGCTCTGAAACTGCACAGCGCAAGAACGGAAATGGCTCGATCACATCGGAGAGTGCAGAGGCGATAAGGTTGAATGCCCGACAGCTCTCGGCGTCGCCAGCCAGCTTCAGATCGCGTTCCAAGCCATAACGCAGAAGCGAGGGGCCATTCGTTTCCCAAACGAACACGCTTCTGCTACCAACCGGAAAAGCTTTCGACGGAGCGCCAATCTTGTCAGGGCGACCCGATAGAAAGCGTTCGGTAGAGTAGGTTTCCCGAGTCAGTGCATGAGACCTGAACAGTGCACGTTCTCCTGACAGCCGAAGTGTAGCTGGTAATGAGCATTCGAAAGGTGCTATCAGGCGCGCCGGTTCGAGCCTCATGAGCGGTCGGCATAGAACGAAAAGACCAATGTGTACCGATCGCCTTCATAAACCTGGCTTACGGCGTGATACGACGCAGCAGAGATTTCAAAACCAAACGCGGACCGACTCTTGGGTGTTATGACGTCCTCGAGCGTGTCCACCGCTGGCCCACGGAACAGCATCAGGAGGCCACCATTTAATTCGCTCCAGCCTCGGTTTAACTGGATAAGGAAACGATGGGTTTCACCGTCCGGTCGCGCGTCATTGTGAATCCGGATCCTCTGCGACTTCTTCAGCCTGTGCGCAGTGATGTCGATCTTCGGCTTCAGGGATGCTCCCAAAAGTGTTCCTACGTTTCGGCGGAGGTCAAACAGTGTACCTTCAGAGAACAGTGGTGCAAGATCGAGGGGAAGGCTCACATCCCGGAAGTCAAATTCGTATTGCTCATAAAAGTCCATAGTGGCGAGCCGCCATGGAGCTTCTGACTCGAACCACGCGAGCAGTGCCTGCTCCAGTTCATCGGAGACAACCTGGACCACGGTAAAGCACGGGAACGGGTAGCGATGTGAAACGGCACCGGAGAGATCAAGAGGGTTCAAAGGTACTCCTGGAGCGTTTCTTGAATATGGCCGATCACCACCTTATAGTCGGCACAGTAGACAGATGGATTTACCAATCCCGTTTTTGGATGCCATCGGGAGAGGGGCATTCCGCCTCCACAAACCGAAAGTAAGGAACATGCTTTGCAAACGGCGCTTGTTGGATGCTGAAGCCGAGAGTAGTCTACGAATTCTTGGGATGCCGCGATCTCAGACAGCCGGTCGATTGACACTGACCACCGTTTTTGGAAGCGGTCGGCGCCGTCGTAAATGCTTTTTAAGGTGTCGTTCTTCGTGATGGTGCCGTCCGTGTCAATCACGGCTATGCCGTACAATGCTTGCCCGCAACCCTCCTTGATCGAGGTAGCCCCTAGCAAAAGGCGACCGAAGTCGTCAAGGATACGGATGCGTGGCGGCTCGGGGTCATTGATATAGCAGTCCCAAACCGAGGCAAGCCATAGCCCATATTCATTAGAATCGATAGCACTTTTCCCCAGTGGCAGCTTCGCATGGTTCCCGTCTTTGAAAAGGAAATCGACGCTCGGAACGCCTAGCGATTTAAAAAAGTCGTAAACTGCCCGCGGGTTGGAGCGGGGGTCCACAACGCAGAGTGCGCCGGTAAATAGGACACCGGCTTGGGGATGTTGACGGATACGGGCGATCCCTTCAACTGTGCGCGAATGGGTGCCATCTCCGTTGAACGCAAGACGAAATGCATCATGGACATCTGCCGGGCCGTCGATGCTGATGGAGATAGTCGTGTTCGTGCGAAGGCACAAGTCGAGCAGGGTGTCGTCAATGAGCATCCCGTTTGTTTGAATGGAGCGGCCACAAGTGGCGGGCAAGCGGTCCGCAAGGCCCTGCAAAAGAGCTTCCAGAATGTCTCGCGGCAGAAGCAGTGGCTCGCCACCATGAAGGACAACGGCAAAAGACCGCTGCTGGTCTTCGTACAGCCGGTCCAACTGCCTAAGCACGTCCTCCACTGTTGTACGCGACATGTGCTTAGGCATATCTCGCCAAGCCGTATCACCTTGATTGTAGACGTAGCAATAACTGCAATTAATGTTGCACCGCGACGCGACCTTTAACAGGACGGTGTCGATCTGCATAGAGGCTCTCCGTAGGGCGTCCAGGCTACCGATTGTGGCGATTATGTTGACGATTGTAGGCCCCGGAGGCTGACGGAACGTTTACATCTTCGCAGCGGACCTCCTCCATCAGCCGGAGGATTGCGGCACTGCGACCTTGTGGGACGGTCGAGGGAGAGTTCGCAGGCGATGGCGCGGGCGCTGGGTTGGCTGGAGACTCTTCAAACGCGTTTGCTTCCATGGTGTGCTCCTTTGAGACGGCGTAGATGCCCAAACAAGTATACTTTCTTTCGAAGATCCAAAATAGACAATTTACAAGTCATTTATTATCATCGCTTTACGCGGCGTTTAAATCCTATTTCTGCTGCGATCCCTAAGTGCTTAGAAACACACGGGCAAAATCAATTGCGACGCGGCGAACTTATCAAATGGCCAGCCCGCAGTGCGTGGATAGAAAGCCTTTCCGAATCCTCTCAACGCCCTGGATGAGATATGATCATCACGGCGAACGGAGTTGCTTTCCAGGTCACTTCCATTCCAGTCCTCCATGCCTTCTTGCCTGTCTCATCGGCGAGCCGCATTTGGACTGCGTGTGCCAAACCTTCACAAGCGCCAAGGAGACGCTCATGCCTGCCGACACGAAATCCCCCGACGCGATGCACTTCACATCGCTGCACTTGGAGAATGTCCGCGCCTTCGGAAGTTGCCAATCCCTGAAACTCGTGGACGAGCAAGGTGCGAGGAGCCGCTGGAATCTGATTCTGGGAGAGAATGGCGTCGGCAAAACGACCCTGATGCAGGCGCTTGCGGTCATGCGGCCGATCGCGGCAAAGGATGAACGGTCGAAGAAAAAATCTGCCGTTCCGACACTTTCGAGGGTTCAGCTCTCGGATCGCGACGAGGATGCCGAAATCATACACTTCATTCGGAGGGGTGGAACCGGCATGACTAAAATGACGGCGGTACTCGAAACCGAGCGGGGAAAAAGCCTGACAATCGGTGTCGATATCAGAGGCAGCACGAGTGAACTGAAGGAAGTCAAATATCGGGACGCCCGCCATAAACTACGTTCGAAAGGTCCCCTTGTCGTCGGCTACGGCGCAGGTCGCCACGTGGGGCATCTCAATCTGCCGGCTGTCGCCGTGCGGGACGCTACGGGGTCACTGTTCCTGGATGCGATCGATCTTTACGATGCCGAGGATCTCATAGAAAAGCTTGACTACGCCGCCAAGATCGATCGGAAAAACGGCCCCGATAAGCGGCGCTTGGAAATGCTGAAGGAAGCCGTGGCCTCGCTGCTGCCACGCGGCCTTACCGCGAAGGACATCAAAATTCGGGGACCGCGCTACGAAGGCCGCGATCCGGATCGGTCTGGCGTCCACGTGAAGACTCCGTCCGGTGTGACCCCGCTAACGGACCTTAGCCTCGGTTATCAGACAATGTTCGCCTGGACCGTGGATCTGGCTTGGCGGCTCTTCAACGCTTTTCCAGGAAGTACCCAGCCTCTATCCGAAAGCGCGATTGTGCTGATCGATGAGGTCGACCTCCACCTTCATCCGCGCTGGCAGCGAGACCTCCGCCAGTATTTGCTGAAGCATTTTCCCAAGGTCCAGTTCATCGCTACCACGCATAGCCCAGTCACCGCTCAAGAGGCGTTGTCCGAAGCTGGCAGTAATGTTTCAGTTGTGCGATGGGAGAACGACGAGGTCCATATCTTCAACAACCCCATAAAGAGGGGAAACTGGCGTTCTGACCAGTTGCTGGAAAGCGACCTTTTTGGATTCGGCTTGGATAGAGGCCAGCAGGCTGAAAGGAAACTTTACGAGCGTATCAAACTACTTCGGAAATCCAGCCGCACAGCCAAGGAGGAGGCGCAACTTCGCGAACTCGACGAATTTGTCGCATTGCTCCCGACGGCACGCTCACCGGAGGCCGAGACCTTTGAAGAGCTGATGATGAACTTCGCGAAGGACTTTCCACGTGGAGCACTGCGGTGATCGCGATTCACAAAGGCGCGCCTCCGCCAACCCTCCTTAGCGCCGGCAAGAAACATGCCGATGAATTGTGCACCGCTTACGACGCTGAGCCGAAGCTGTACCGAAGTGGGAAACGGAAGATGAACGTCCGGAAATCTATCTACGCGTCGAAGGCGGTTAGAGCCGCGCTCGATGACTGTCAACACGGCAAGTGCTGCTATTGCGAGACGCGTATCCAAGAGCCCTACGCCGATAAGCACGTCGAACATTGGCGTCCCAAGTTGAGCTCGCGCCAGTCCCGCAACCAAACAAGCATCTGGCCAGGCTACTACTGGTTAGCCTATAGTTGGGATAATCTCCTGCTGAGCTGTGCCTTCTGTAACCGGGACAACAAAAGAGATCGGTTCCCGCTTAAGAATCCAGCAGCACGCGCCAGGAATCACCGGATGCGCATCGAAGACGAGGTGCCCGCCATTCTCAAGCCGGATGGCGGCATTGATCCATTCGATCACATCAAGTTCCATCAGGACGTGCCGGTCAAGCGCACCGCTCTCGGACGCGTGACTATCGAGGTGTTGCGCCTAGATAGCCCGAAACACCGACGCAACGAGTATTTGAAGGAGGAGATCGAACGACGCAGGCAAACGTATATCGAGCTGTACCAAAGTGACGATCCCCGGGTCCAACGTGTTGCGGAGCGCGCGCGGAGATTTTTGGAGGCGGCCGTGCGGCCCGAGAGACCGTATAGCGCGATGGTTGCTGCGTATCTGGCTGCGAATCCTCTGCCTGATCGTCCCACGAAGAATGGCCAAGTGCGAGGGCGTTCTCGCACGGCGGCAAGCAAATGACGGCAAGGTTCGTTTTTGACCGCCGGCTCATTGTCAGCTTGGGTTTATCTTGCCGAGCGTGCCTACAGCTGCCAATTCATTGGCTGGTTAGTCAGCGAGTCGCGGATTGGACTCAGCCGATAACTCCCCCATAAGTCGGCTTGGCGACGGTAATGAGCCGAGTCGTGGGAAGCCGACGAAGAACACCGAACCCGCTGAAAAGGCGCCAAAGGAACGCGAAGTCCCGTTCGGGAAGTCCGTACCGGACCGGACCGAGGCTGGATCGCGGGAGCCGAAGTCATCTTCGCGAGTGCCTTATTCTAACGCCTATGGGGGCCAGGGCCGGGCCATGTTCACGCCCAATATCCCGCGTCTGTGCAGCGGCAGTCGTCGAAACAGCAGCAGTCCGGACCACGCCCCGGCGATCCATGGCAAAGTAGTTTACATGAAGAGCGCTCGTACGTCTTCCGCCGCCTTGCTGGCGTGCCTTCTCAACCTGGCGCCAGTCACACCGGCGCAGACGGTCTTGCCCGGCACCAAGGCTCTCACTCTTGCTGGCGACCCCGCAGCCCAAATGGTGGATGCCATCCATGCCTGGGTGCTTGGCGAAACCGCGGCGTCGGCAGGCCGCCGGGAGCAGCTTTGGCGCCGCGACTATCGGTCGCCGGACGCATTCGAACGTTCCATCGCTCCGAATCGGGAGCGATTTCGAACCATCATTGGCGCCGTGGATCGCCGCCTCGCCGTGACCGCCCTTCAACTGGAGGCGACCACCGCGGCTTCGGCGGAAATCGCCCGAGGCCGCAGCTACCGGGTGTTGGCGGTCCGTTGGCCGGTCTTCGACGATGTCGAGGCCGTCGGTCTGCTGCTCGAACCGATGCTCGAACCGAACGCCGCGCCGCGCGCCAGAATCGTGGCCGTTCCCGATGCCGGCTGGTCACCGGAGATGGCTGTCGGATTGACGCCGGGAGTTGACGCGGCGGCCCAGTTCGCACGGCGTCTCGCTGAGAACGGGTGCCAGGTCCTGGTCCCGCTGCTCATCGATCGAAGCGATACCTGGTCCGGCATCCCCGGTCTGAAAATGACGAATCAGACCCACCGCGAGTGGATCTACCGGATGGCTTACGAAGCCGGCCGTCACATCATCGGGTACGAAGTGCAGAAAGTGCTGGCGGCGGTCGACTGGTTCGCGTCTGAAAACCAAACCCACGCGGTCCCAATCGGTGTCGCAGGCTATGGGGAAGGCGGCCTGCTGGCGCTCTATGCCGCCAGCCTCGATCCGAGAATTCAGGCAACCCTCGTCAGCGGCTACTTCCAGCGGCGTGAGGACGTCTGGAAGGAACCGATCTATCGGGATGTCTGGGGCCTGCTGCGGGAATTCGGGGATGCGGAACTGGCCGGCATGGTCGCCCCCCGCGCGCTGATCGTGGAAGCCAGCCACGCGCCCGAGGTGTCCGGCCCGCCCGCCCGTAACACAGAACGCCAAGGCGCCGCGCCCGTGGGAGCCATCGTCACGCCGCCGCTCGATTCCGTACAGAAGGAAGTGGACCGTGCGCGCCCGGTCTTCGACGCCTTGAAGGCGACCGCCAATCTGCAACTTATTGTCAGTGCCAACGGACAGGGTTCGCCGGGTTCGGATGCGGCCCTGGCCGCGCTCCTGCGATCGCTTGGAGCCGGCTTTGCACCCGCGCCACCTGCCGCGCGGCCACCGGCAGACGCTCCGCGCGATCTGCGGAAAAATTTCGATCCGGGAATCCGGCTCCACCGGCAATTCGATCAACTGGTCGCCCATACCCAGACGCTGATTCGCGGTTCGGACGGCAATCGGACGGCCTTCTGGGCCAAGGCAGATGCCTCATCGCCGCAGAAATGGCAACAGACCACCCGCCCCCTGCGCGACTACATCTGGGACGAAGTGATTGGACGTCTTCCGGACCCCAGCGTGCCGTCGGAAGCTCGCACACGGCTGATTTACGACGAGCCGAAATTCCGCGGCTATGAGGTCATGCTGGATGTCTGGCCCGGCATCTTCGCCTACGGGATTCTGCTGGTGCCGAAGGATATCAAGGCCGGCGAGCGGCGGCCCGTTGTGGTCTGCCAGCACGGCTTGGAGGGCCGGCCGCAAGAGGCGACCGACCCGAATGTCGACTCCCATTACTACCACCGGTTTGCTGTCCGTTTGGCCGAAGAGGGGTTCGTCACTTTTGCGCCGCAGAACCCCTACATCGGGGAGGATCGTTTTCGCCTGATCCAGCGCCAGGGCCATCCTTTGAAACTGTCGTTGTTTTCTTTCATCCTGGGCCAGCATCAGCGTCTGCTGGAGTGGCTGGGCACTATGCCGTTCGTCGATCGTCAAAGAATCGGGTTTTACGGTCTCTCGTACGGAGGAAAAACCGCCATGCGGGTACCGCCGCTGCTCGACGGCTACGCCCTGTCCATTTGCTCGGCCGATTTCAACGAGTGGATCTGGAAGAACACCAGCATCGATGCGCGCTACAGCTACCTGATCACCGGCGAATACGACATGCTCGAATTCAACCTCGCCAACGTGGCCAATTATTCCGATCTCGCGAACCTCATGGCGCCGCGTCCCTTCATGGTGGAGCGCGGACACGACGACCCGGTGGCGCCCGACGAATGGGTGGCTTACGAGTACGCCAAAGTGCGCCGGTTTTACGCCAGGATGGGCATCCCGGACCGCACCGAAATCGAGTTCTTCGATGGGCCCCACACCATCCATGGGGTGGGCACATTCGCCTTTCTGCGCCGGCAACTGCGATGGCCGCAGTAGAAGCCGCTCCCTAACGGTCACGGCTCTGATGGACGGTCGTGGCTCTGATGCGAAGTTCTACTGCAGCACCGGCAGCGTGAGATAGCCTTCCGGCACGTACAGGCTGCCCTGGGTCACGCCCTGCGGCGACACGCGCCGCAAACGCTCCGCCAGACCGCGCGCTCCACCACGGCCGGCCAGCGCGTCGGCGAATGCGTTCGTCACTTCGGAAACCTGCGTGCCCGATTCGTGCGCGAATTCCAGCCGGAACTGGTGGATGCCGGCCGCCCTCCACAGGGCGAGGTGCGCGCTGGCTTCCTGCGCCTCCGCGCCGAAGACCGTATTGCGGCAACCCACGTCCGCAATCACCGGGTGCTCACGGCCCGCGGTATCGCGCAGCGCCACCCGGTGTTCCTCGCACGGCCGCCCGCAATCGCGATAGCTGGTGCCTTTCGAAAGGAAGCGGCAGAAGACGCAATGCTCCGTGTGAAAGACCGGCAGGTGCTGGTACGCCACCACCTCGATGCAATCGGCTCCGGCAAGCCGCGCCATCTCGGCCACCTGGGCGGCATTCAGGTCGTGAGTCGGCGTCAGCCGCGAAAGACCCAGCCGCAGAAACTCCGCGGCCGTCAGGGCGTTGGCCGCGTTCAAACTGAAGTCGCCGATCAATTCGCGGTGCGCCCGTTCCTGTAAAGCCTGAAGCAGCCCGGTAGACCGCACCAGAATCGGGCAATCGCACCCCACCAGAAAGTCGACGATGCGCTCCTCCCCCGGCTTGAGCACGCGCGGGCTGGCCACCCGCGCCGCCAGGCCCGCCGCGCGGACGCGTTCCAGCGATGGCCGCAGCCCATACAGGTCGAGGTAATCCAGCGTGATACTGCGTGGCCGCAACGCCAGCGCCGCATCAAGTTGTTCCGGCGTCCTCACCAGCAGGTGCAGCGTGGCATCGGCCACTGGCAGGTGTTCCGCCGCCGGCGCGGCAATCGGTAATGTACCCGCGGCTCTCTCGCGCCGCGCCCCCTGCCTTTCCTGCAACCTCTCCACCGCTGTGCGCCGCACCTGGTTCAACATCGAACTCGGCGCGAACGGCGCTCCTTCCACATCCAACTCCAGCCCGCCCAACTCGTAAGCCGTATTCCCCAGCCGCCCCAGTTGCGTCCGCAGATACTCCACATCCACACCGTGGTTCCGAGCCGTGCCCAGCGCCGCCGCCGATTCCACCACCGCGCACACCGTCCCGGCCCGCCACTCGGTAACCAGCGGCGCGCCTTCCCGCGCCGTCACCTTCACCTGTACCGCCTGCTTCCGAACCGGCGCCGTAGCCTCCGTAAACGGCCGCGCCGCTTTATCCACATCGGGATCGTGGGTCCGCCACACCAAATCGCCCGGCCGGATTCGCGCCGTCTTCAACACGCCGTTCCCGAATCGCAATTCCAACCGCCCGCCCGTCCGCGCCACCACCTCCCCGCCTGGCTGCGCCACCTCAAAAACTCGGCCGCCCTCCTCGGGCTCTTCGGGACTGCGCCAATCGGCCGCATCGAAGACCACGCCGTCGCCCGGCTTCAGCGGAGCTATCGCATGCGCCTCCGCCGGCTCCACCATCACGCCGGTCTCCGAGGCCCGCACCACGCGCCCCATCAGCAGGCCGCGATGCCGTGGCGCGCGCCCATTCACCACCGCCTGATGGTTGGTTCCGGTGAGGAAGAATGGACCCAGCCCCCGCGAGTAGACCTGCTCCAAACGCAACTCCGCGGCCCGGTCGATGCCCAGGTCAGCGCCCAAATCACTGTCCGGCGCCATCCCGGAGCAGGCATTGTCCACCGCCTGCCGGTAAGCTTGCGTGGTGAGCGCCACATACTCGGCGTCCTTGTAGCGGCCCTCGATCTTCAGCGTGTGGATGCCGATGTCCACGATCTCCGGCACCTGCCGCAGCGCGTAGAGGTCGCCCGGCGAAAGCAGATACCGCGCGTCGGCCAGCGGCAGGTGCCGGCCATCCACCATCAGGTCGTACGGCAATCGGCAGGCCTGTGCGCACTGGCCGCGATTGGCGCTGCGCCCGCCCCAGGCCTCCGATGAGAAGCACTGGCCGGAATAGGCCACGCACAGCGCGCCGTGGACGAAGATCTCCAGTTCGCAATCGGTGGCCTGGCGAATGGCGCGCACCTCAGCCAGCGAAAGCTCCCGCGCCAGCGTCACGCGGCTCACGCCGAACTGCTGCGCCAGGCGCACGCCCGCAGCGCTGGTGATGCTCATCTGCGTGCTGCCGTGGATCTCCAGGTCCGGCGCAATCGCCTTGGCCATCTTGACCACGCCTACGTCCTGCACGATGATCGCGTCGGCGCCTGCTTGGGCGATGGCCGCCAGCGCGCGCGCCGCCTCGTCCAACTCATGCTGGAAGACCAGCGTGTTGAAGGTCACGTATCCCTTCACGCCGCGCCGGTGCAGAGTAGCCATCGCCTCCGGCAGTTCCTCCAGATCGAAACCCACTTTGGCGCGCGCCGTGAAGTGTTTGAGTCCGAAATATACCGCGTCCGCCCCGGCTTCCACCGCCGCGCGCAGTTGCGGCCAATATCCGGCAGGGCTCATGATTTCGGGCTTGCGGCGGGGAGCCATCTGATATAAGTCTAGCGGAAAGGCATTTGGATGCGGGCGGGCCTGGGCTGGGTGATTGGCGGCGGCTGCCCGGCTTAACAATCCGTACCGCGCACATTTCGGCCACCGTGGCCCGGAAAAAAACCAAGCGTTTGTTGAAAACAAGAAGGTTATCAGTCGATTTTCTGGGCCACGTTGGCCCGGATGCCGCCAGCCGCCGGCCAGGGGGCGGCGGCTACCGTGGTATAACCATCCCATGCGGAAACTACTGGCTGGGTTGGCGCTGGCCGCGGTCGCGTTCGGCGCGGACTTCCATCCTAAAGTGCGGGCCATCACGGCGTTCATCAACATCGATTCCAGGAACTACACTTCCGTGGTCGAGGACACCGTCAAATTCCTGAACAGCACGCGCGAAGCCTACCGTGCCGCGGGGTTCGAGGTGGAGACCATTCGGGTGGTGACGCAACCCTTCCCTGCGTGGACGGCCGGAATGAAACGGGAAGACGCGTTGGCGCTGGTAGGCAAGTTCGCCGAATTGGGCGCGAGGCTGGGCTTCACACCCAACATCGGCACGGCCATGGTAGGCGATGGCGATGACGCCGCGCCGGTGGAACTGCTGGCCGACATCCTCTCCACCGGCATCAAGACGAACGCCAGCCTGATTGTGGCCGGCGAAGACGGCATCCACTGGCGGGCCATTCGCGAAGCCGCCAAGATGGTGAAGGCCGTTTCCGCGCGCAGCCCGCATGGCGGCGGCAATCTCAATTTCGCGGTCACCGCCATGGTGAAGCCGTACGGTCCGTTCTACCCGGGCGCGTACCACCTGGGAACCGGCAATCCGGGCACGGGCCGCACGTTCGCCGTCGGGTTGGAAAGCGCCAACGTGGTGGCCGAAGTTTTCGCACAGTACCAGGAACCGGGCGAGGCCGAAAAACAACTGGCGGCAGCGCTGGCGAAGCACCTGCGTGCGGCTGAGGCGGTGGCCACCAAGGCCGCCTCATCCAGCGGTTGGACCTACGCTGGGCTAGACCCCACACCCGCGCCCTTGGGCGATGTCTCCATCGGCCGCGCTATGGAAGCCTTCACCGGCGCGCCGTTCGGTGCCGGCGGAACCATGACCGCAGCGGCCATCATCACGCGCGCGGTCAAAGCGGCGCCGGTCAAGCAGGTCGGATACGCAGGGCTGATGGTGCCGGTGCTGGAAGACAACGTTCTGGCGAAGCGCTGGGCGGAAGGCACGTTCAACATCGATTCGCTGCTGGCCTACTCGGCGGTCTGCGCGGGCGGCCTGGACACGGTGCCGCTGCCGGGTGATATCAGCGAGCAGCAGATTGCGCGCATTCTGGGCGACGTGGCGTCGCTGGCCTACAAGTGGCAGAAGCCGCTGGCCGCTCGCCTGTTGCCCGCGCCGGGAAAAAAGGCCGGCGACCGCACGGAGTTCGAGGATTCGCGGATGGCCAACACCATTGTCCAGAGGATGGCGGGGAGGTAGACGTGCGGAAGCTGATCTTGTTTCTGATTGCGGCTCTGCTGGGCGCGCAAACCGACCGGTCGCGCATCGCCGAAGGTTTCGATTCGATCAACGCCGCGCGGCTCAAAGCCGACTTGACGTTTCTTTCGTCGGATGCGCTGGAAGGGCGGCGGTCGCTGGAACGGGGCGATGAGGTTGCGGTGCAGTGGATCGCCAGCGAGTTCGCCAAGGCCGGTCTCAAGCCGCTGGTCGGCGATTCGTACCTGCAGCCCGTGCCGCTGATCGAATACCAGGTGGACCGGCAGGAGACGACGCTGAACGTGAGCCGCGGCAGCGGCAGCATAGGTTATCGAGCCCCCGACGTGACCTGCAACTTTCCGAACGAGGGCGGCTTTGGCGGCGAAGTGGTCTTTGCCGGCTACGGCATCAGCGCGCCGGAACTGGGTTACGACGATTACGCCGGAATCGACGCCAAGGGCAAGGTGGTCCTGATCTTCAACCACGAACCGCAGGAGAACGATGCGCAATCGATCTTCAACGGCACGGGCAATACCCGCTACACCAACAACTACTCAAAGACTCTGAACGCACAGCGGCACGGCGCGGTGGCGGTGCTCACCATGGTCGAACCCAGCCACGCCGCGGACGGCGGACGCGGCGGGCGCGGACCGCAGCAAACCGCGGCTTCGGCCCGTATCCCGCCACAAGCCCTGGCCGAAGGTGGCACGGCGATTCCCCTGGTGACCATTTCGGCGGCCATCGGCAACCACTTCTTCAACATGGCGGGCAAGAAGGCAGACGACGTTCAGAAGGCCATCGAGGCCAAGCTCAGTCCAATGTCGTTCGCGGTGCCCAATACGCGGGTTTTTCTGAACGAGGTCGTTGCAGAGCGCAAGCGCGCCAATTCCTACAACGTCGTCGGTCTGCTCCCAGGCAGCGACCCCACCCTCCA
>DATMNI010000074.1:0-20543 GCA_035570275.1 Candidatus Acidiferrales bacterium
CTTGGCTCAATGTCCAACTTATCATTTAACTTCCCCTAAGCTAGTGGGGGGCTGATCGTGGGCCGCCGCCGGCTTTCAGCCGGCGTTAGCGGCTGCGGGCAAATTGCCTGCCCGACGTGGCGAAGCTACGAATCAGCGGCCGTCGAGTAAGCTGTTGGAGTCGGGGGTCGGCACGATCTTTTCGAAAATCGCAAACCTCCTCAGTAACGCCCTATTTTAGAGGTATTTCTTGATGTCTGGATACAAATACGCCTGAATCTCGGGCTCGTCCAGGTTCTGCAAGTCGATCAGTTTCGGCTCGAGATCGTTGATCCTTACCACCGGCTGGCCCTTCAGTTTCTTGATCGCGGCCTGGAGCGCTTCGTATCCCATCTTGAACGGGTTTTGCACAACCAGCGAATCTACCAGGCCTGCGCGAAGATCGTCCAGCAGGCTGGGGCCGGCATCGAAGCCGACCAGCTTGATATTGCGGCCATGTCGCTGCCGGAGGGCTTGGGCGGCTCCCATCGCGCTGGATTCATTGGAAGCGAACAGCGCGTCGAGCTCAGGATGCGCCGTCAGAATGTTTTCAGACACCAGCAGTGACCGCGCAACATCAGCCATGCCGAAACGCTTGTCGACGATGCGGATGTTGGGATACTTGCCGTGTATGGTGTCCTCGAAGCCTCTCTCGCGCTCCTCGGTGGACGCACCACCGGGCAGCACTGCGACGATGGCAACCGTGCCCTTGGCGTTGACCAGCTTGCCGACGCGGTCCGCCGCGATCTGGCCGCCCTTATAATTGTCGGTGGCAACGCGCGCCACATACTGCTCGGTATCGATGCCCGAGTCGACGATGACCATAGGGACGTTCTCTCGTGCGGCGCGCTCGACCGCGGCTACCATCGCTTTGCGATCAATCGGCGCCAACACGATTGCGTCTACACGGCGGTTGATCATCGCTTCGGTAATCTGGAGCTGGCCGGTGTAATCGGTTTCCGAGGGCGGTCCGTTCCAGATGATCTCCACGCCGTTTTCTAGGGCGGCTTTGGCGGCGCCAGCGTGGACGGATTGCCAGAAAATCGTGGTGTTCCCTTTCGGGATAAACGCGATCGTCGTTTTACGCTGGAGCTTGCACGCGAGAAAAAAGGTCGGCGCTGCAAGCACCAGTCCCAGGACAGCAACGGCGGTTTTTCGCATTTATTCTTTCACGTAGCTCGGACCTGGATGGCTCGATGTCCGTTGGATCGTAAGTGTCGGCATCGGCGCCGACGGTCAGTTCGGGGTACAGAATGCCACTCGTGCCCTATTCCTTGGCAGCCTCCTCAATTCAGTGTATCCGGTAAGTTGATCATATCAAGCAAACGCCCTCGGCAAACTGAATGGTCACATGTACGACTCGGCGACTACATGTCCATCTGAATTGTCATGGGATCGACAACTGTCAGCTCGGTCTCATCGAGCTGTCGTACCAATGCAGAACGCGCAGAGCGCGCAGTGTGTTCCAGCGGCTTGCGCTGCCGACGGCGGTCTCCATCTCCAGGGGAACAAATTCCGGGTGAAGCAAGTTGAGCGGCCAGCGACCGTTCTGGTGGCGGCGCTGAGCCACGATTTCGACGGCCTCCCGGACGCGGCTATCGGGTTTGATGCCGGCATTCCGCAGATGATCCAGTCCGCGCAAGACATCGTAGTGCCAAAACGTGGGGAACGAAAAGCGGAGCCAGCGTTTATCCACGACTTCGCCCTTTCGGAGGGAGCGGAACATGCGGCGCTCGAGCAGATAGTTTTCTGCCCTTTTGCGGGCCTTCGTCACGGCCGCCGATTTGCCACCTGCCAGCTGGTAGTCGAGCAGTCCTTCGAGCACGCAGATGGTGGTGTGAAACGAAGAGCGCCGGCTTTGGGGCGCCTCGCAGTTCCAGCCGCCATCTTCGAGTTGTTCGGCCACGAGTTGCCTGGCCAGCCGGTCGTTCGGTTCTTTAAAGTACGAGCCGAGGCCGAGAATTCTGCCGTTGATGCAGGGCTCGGTTTCGCCGTGAAAGAAAGGCCGGTTGTCGAGCCGCTTAAAGACCACCCGCTGATCGACGCGGCCGATCATTTTGCGAGCCTGCTTGCCGGCGGGGTCGAGACCGAGGTCCTTCAAGAGGACGAGAGAGTAGAGGGTAATCAACAGGCCCCGGTCGTCTTTCGGTAAATCGTTTCTCCACCCGCGGGGGCTCCCGCCCCACTTGCCGGCGGGAGATTGGAGGGCGAGAAGTTGGGTTCCCCAGCCCTCGGTTGCCACGCGCGACCTCTCGGCTGCAAGTGCGTCCGGGGCTTCACCGGTGAGGTCTCTCATCACCTGCCAACGGATGGCCGGGTCAGAATCGAGGAGCCATTTGAGATGCGCGGGCCGGGGCGCGTAATCCGGTAGTCGCATTGGTCTATTATCGCGAATGGTGTACGTACCGCCGAAGGCTCGTCCGCTGACTACAGCCGCCCGATAGCCCGGTAGAAAGTCTCGATGTAGCGGCCGTCGATATCCGTAAATCCGTATTCCCGTGCCGCATCCCCCACAAAGATCAGCTGTCCGGACTTTGCGATCACATTCGGATCGGAAGCCAATGCAACCACGGCGCGGCCTGTGTATTCGGTGGACTCTGCCAGATCGTACCGGTACAACTTCTGGAGCGCTTCGTCCCGCATGTGAACCTGCACGCGCTCGGTTTTCATAAAGCCCGGTAGCAGACCGAGCAACGCGGTGCCGGATTTGCGGGCATCAGGAGCCAGGCTCACTACGAGGCGATTGAGAGCGTAGTGCGGGAGGTGCTCGAACAGGTCCCACTGCGCGTTGCCGCTGAGTTTGTCCGGGTCGATCATTGGCTCGCTGATCGCCACGATCAGTCCAGAACCCCTCCCGGACATCAGGCGCGCGCCCTCGCGGGCCGCAATCCAGAAAGCCTGCGGTCCGGCGCCCATGAAGTCGTCCCAGAGGTCCGCCGGCAAGTTCCAGAACGGCTGCTTCCATATGGGATCGACGAAACGCTCGTTGCCGCCCCATACCGCACAGGCGAGAATGTCGAGGCGACCCTGTTCGGCGTCCACGCGGTCAAAGAGGCTTTTGGTTTGGCTCGCGTCAGCGTGATCGACCTGCACAGGTATGCCAACGCCGCCCCGCCGGGTGACTTCCTCCGCAGTATCTTCGATGGTCCCGGAGATTCCATCGATCGGCGGCGGACCGCCGCGGACGGAACGGCCGGTGACATAGACAGTAGCGGCCTGTTCACCAAGCGCCACGGCAATGCCGCGTCCGCAACCGCGACTGGCACCGGCAACCACTGCAATTCTGCCTTTCAGCTTGTCTGACATAGGTTCGAAGATATACTGCCCCGGTTCTGCGAACAAGCGCTGCGATCACCGTGCGGTAGGCGTGATCTGCCCGGAACTGACGTTACCGTAATCAAATGCACGGAACGGCAATACGTTCATGTGGATGGCTTGCGGATGGCTGACCATATGGCCAGGACCGGTTAAGGTAATCGCCTGCCGCCTTTCCTTTTTAATGCTTCGCCCCGCGGGGGCAAGCCGGGCCTCTCTGGCCTTTTCTTTGTGTTCTTCTCGATCCGCAGTTTCCACGCGGTCCGGAGTGTGCCGGTTAGTATGTCCTCGTTCGCCGCAGCCAGGCGAATATGCGTATGTCCCATCCTTCCAAACCCGCCCGGAATGGGCAGGAAAATCTCGGGTGCTTCCTCCACGAACGCCGCCTGATGCTCAAGCGTAAGCGTCAGGTTTCCGTAGCCCTCTGCTTGGGAGGCCAGCGACGCAAATCTTCTACCCCCCACACGAAAGGCGGGCAACCCAGCGTGAGGAACCTCTTCCACGCCTTCCAAGCTCAGCGCAATCCTCTGAAAATCTACCGGGGTCATCGCGCGACTCCTATACTTCACCGAGTATCTCACCTGATTAAAATGGGACGCTGGCAGCTACGCCAATTCCGACTGATCGCCGATGGCTGCTCCGGCCGCCAGTACAATGGATTCATGTCGCCGGCCTGTGCGCCATGGCTCACGTGCCACCCCGGCACGGTCACCGCCAGATCCAGCAGCATGCGCCCGTTCAGCGGCTGTGCCTGAATCGACTTGGACTCCACCACCTCGCCCAAACGGCGGTGACTGGCTAAAACCGAGTCGTCCGTAAGATTGCTACCGCACTTTCATCGACGGCGGGCCATGCCAGATCTCTACGAGTGACAGACCTCGCCGGCTTCTGGAAGACCGGCGGCTCGTTCTCAACAGCAGCGGCCGGCGGATTAACAATTCGCCGCAGGTTGCCAACCGGTTGGCAACCTGCCCCGCAAGGCTGCAAACGGGGTATAAATGAACTTGTGTCGAAAGATCTAAGAAGGCTGATCCGCGAGGTGCCGGACTTTCCCAAGCCGGGCATTCTCTTTTATGACATCACCACGCTGTTGAAAGATAAGGACGGTTTTCAGGCAGTGATCGACGGTCTGAAAACCCCCTACCGCGAGATCCAGGTGGACGTGGTTCTCGGCATCGAAGCCCGCGGATTCATTTTCGCTCCGGCGCTGGCCTACGCCCTGCACGCCGGGTTCGTGCCGGTCCGCAAACCAAACAAGCTGCCGGCGGAAACCGTGAGCGTCACCTACAAACTGGAGTACGGCACGGATACCCTGCAAATGCACAAGGACGCGGTGAGCGCCGGCACGCGGGTGTTGATTGTGGACGACCTTCTGGCGACCGGCGGCACGGCTTCGGCGGCGGCGCGGATGGTTGGCGAGCAGGGTGGCGTGCTTGTGGGGCTCGGCTTCGTGGTGGAGTTGACCTTTCTCCACGGCCGGCAAAGACTGGCGGGCCACAACGTTTTTTCGCTGCTCCAGTACGACAAATGACCAGGGGCGGCGGCACGGACGGCACTACTGCCAACACTGTGGGAACTCAGGGCGTCCGCCGGGCGCGGGTGAGCGCGCTGGCCAAGATCAATCTTGACCTGCGGGTGCTGGCGAAGCGGCCGGACGGTTTTCACGAACTGCGCACCATCTTCCAGACCATTTCGCTGGCCGACAGCCTCGATCTGGTGTTCACCCCGGGCCGCCAGACGGCCATTGAACTTGAGGACGCGCTAGGGATTCCGGACAACCTGGTAGTGCGCGCCGCGCGCCTGGCGATGGAAGCCATGCGGGCAACCGGCCGGGTGGAGATGCGGCTTACCAAACGCATCCCGATGGGGGCGGGGCTGGGCGGTGGGTCGAGCGATGCGGCGGCGGTCCTGCTGGCGCTGCCCGCGCTGGTGGGGCGCGCGGTGGATCTGCCGGAACTGAGCCGCATTGCCGGGGAATTGGGGAGCGACGTGCCCTTCTTTCTTCTGGGCGGGACGGCCGTGGGCATTGGGCGCGGCACGGAGTTGTTCCCGTTGCCGGACGCGCCCCGGCTGCCAGGAGTTCTGGTAGCTCCCGATGTGCATGTAAACACGGCCCAGGCCTATCGCGACCTGAGCCTCCGTTTGACAACCGAATCGCAACAAAATAAAATATTTAGTTTCCAGGCGCATATTTGGGGCGGGAGTGGTGTCGCACGGGGTGGGGGTGGTGTCGCACCGGGTGGCGGTGGTATCGATTGGCCCGCCAACGATTTTGAATCCGTGGTCTTCGAACAGCACAGGGATCTGGCCATCCTCAAGAAGCGTCTGGAACGCGCCGGCGCCAGTGTTGCCATGATGACGGGAAGCGGGGCGGCATTGTTTGGATTGTATCGGGACGGTGACGGAGTCTCCCGCGCCCTGAATGCACTGGGAGAAGAAAGAGCGTTTCGAATTTCGTTGGTTAGCCGTGTCCGCTATCGCGGGAAGTGGTGGCGGGAGCTGGGAGAGCACATCAAGCCAAAAATATGGCCGCCTCAAAGCCGGTAATGTTCATGAGTCATGAGCGCCTGAAGATCTTCGCGGGAAACTCCAACCGTGCGCTGGCGGAGGAAATCTGCGTCCATCTCAACAAATGGATCGGACAGGCCGTGGTGAGGGTTTTCTCCGACGGGGAGATCCACGTCCAGATCAACGAAAACGTGCGCGGCGCGGATGTGTTCGTGATCCAATCCACCTCCACTCCGGTGGACCGCCACCTGATGGAACTGCTGCTGATGACGGACGCGCTCAAGCGGGCTTCGGCGCAGCGCATCACCGCGGTGTTACCCTATTATGGGTATGCGCGGCAGGACCGGAAGGATAAACCCCGGGTTCCGATTTCGGCGCGGCTGATAGCAGCCATACTGGAGACGGCGGGGGCTGACCGGGTTCTGACCCTGGACTTGCACGCTCCGCAGATCCAGGGGTTCTTCGATATTCCGGTAGATCATTTGTTCTCCATGCCGGTGATGATCGACTACTACCGGGCGCTCAACGTTCCCGATTTGACGGTGGTTTCGCCGGACGCGGGGGGCGTGGAGCGGGCTCGCGGGTTTGCCAAGAGGCTGAACGCGCCGCTGGCGATCATCGATAAGCGGCGGGAAGAGGCCAATGTGGCCGAAGTGATGAATGTGGTGGGCGAGGTGCGCGGACGTCACTGCCTGATCGTGGACGATTTGATCGATACGGCGGGAACGCTGGTGAAGGGCGCCGAAGCGCTGCTCGAAAAGGGAGCCAAAAGCGTTTCGGCCTGCGCCACGCACGCCGTTCTTTCGGGTCCGGCGGTGAGCCGGATCGAGGAATCCGAGTTGAGGGAAGTGGTGGTGACGAATTCGATTCCGCTTTCCGACGCGGCGAAGCAGTGCAAGCGGATCAAATCGTTGTCGATTGCACAGTTGATGGCCAATGCCATCCGGTCGATACACGAGGAGACTTCGGTCAGTACGTTATTTGTGTAGTGTGGGGCAGGTTGTGAACCTGCGGCGGATTGTTAATCCGCCTGCCGGGGTTATGTGTGCTGCCGGCAGGGCGGATTGCCAATCCGCCGCAGATTAACAATCTGCCCCACAAAGAGTTTAAGTGACGGGCGGACCTCCGAACCCACGTAAACCGGAAACGGTGAACGGACTTCGGCCCCGTTAAGGAGATCGCAGAGTGAGAAAAGATATTACGGTTACCGCCGAGGTGCGTGCCTCGCGCGGCAAGAATGAAGCACGCCGTACGCGCGGCGCCGGGCAGATTCCGGCGGTGGTTTACGGCGCATACCAGGACCCGGTCAGCGTCGCGCTGAGTCCGCGCGAGCTCAACAAGATCATTCGCAGCAACACCGGCTTCAACACCATCTTCACCTTGGCCATCGCGGGCGGCGAGACCACGCCGGTCATGGTGGTGGATCAGCAGTTGGACCCGGTCAAGGGCACGCTGCTGCATGCCGACCTGAAGCGCATCGACCTGACCAAGCGTATCCGCGTCGGCGTGCCGGTACACACCGTGGGTGAACCGGCGGGCGTCAAGGTGCAGGGCGGATTGCTGGAAGTGATCACCCGCGCCGTCGAAATCGAGTGCCTGCCGGACGAGATTCCGGAAAGCTTCGCGGTGAACGTGAGCGAGTTGATGATCGGCCAAAGCAAGCGCGCCAGCGATGTGGAGCTTTCGGGCTCCATGAAGCTGGTGAGCGACGCGCAGTCTGTAATCGCACACATTGTGGCGATGAAGGCCGAGGAAGTTGTGGCGCCGGTCGAAGGAGCCGTCGCACCCGTTGCCGGCGCCGCCGAACCCGAAGTGGCCAAGAAGGGCAAGAAGGACGAAGAAGCCGCCGCCGACGACAAGGGCAAGAAAGCCGACGACAAGGGCAAGAAGCCAGAGGAAAAGGGCAAGAAGAAGTAGCGCGCCATGTTCCTGGTGGCCGGTCTGGGGAATCCGGGCGAGGAGTACGCTCTTACGCCGCACAATCTGGGGTTCCTGACGATAGACCGGCTGGCCGAGCGGCACGGCATCCGCATCACTCGCAAAGATTCCAAGGCGCTGGCCGGTTTGGGCGAAATCGGCGGACGCCAGGCGATGCTGGCCAAACCGCAAACGTTTATGAATCTCAGCGGCACGTCGCTGGCGCCGCTGATGGAAAAGCACTCGATCGAGCTGGCCAGTCTGATTGTGGTTTACGACGAGTTGGATCTGCCGTGGGGGGCCGTGAGAATCAAGCCGCGAGGTTCCGCGGCCGGGCACAACGGCATGAAGTCGGTAATCCAGAGTTTGCAGACCAGCGACGTGATTCGGGTGCGGATTGGGGTTCATCCGGGCCATCCGCTGAATAGTGGCACGGAGTATTTGCTGGCGCCCATGAAGCGCTCGCAGATGAAGGAATTGGACGAACTGGTCGGCTACGCGGCCGATGCGGTTGGTTCGATAATCGCCGAGGGCGTCGAAATGGCCATGACGAAATACAATCGTCGCGCCCCGGGCTTAAACAAAGAGGACGCATGAGTAGGATTTACGAAGAGTTGTTCATCATAAAACCGGACGCGCCGGACGAGGAGGTCGACCAGTTCGTGGAAACCCTGCGGACGCAGTTGGTCGCAGCCGGAGCAGTGGTCGACAAAATCGATAAGTGGGGCAAGCGCAGGCTGGCTTACCGCGTGGATAAGTACCGCGAAGGCACCTATGTGCTTTTGCAGTTTACCTCCGAGCCTGGGACGGTGAAAGAGCTGGAACGCCGGTTGCGCGTGTCGGACGCCGTGCTGAAGTTTCTGACGGTGCGCATCGACGAGAACCTGAAGCGTCTGGAAAAGCGCAAGAAGGCGCGGGACAAGCGGTCGGCCAGGCGCGCCGCGGCGGAGCCTTCGTCGCCGGTTCCCGGTCCAGGCGGCGCCCAGCCCTCATTGGCACAACAATTCACGGAATCGCCGGCGATGGTGCCGGGATTGCCGAAGGCGGAGGCCTAGACCATGCCGGAATCCAAAGGAAGACCAGGCAGCGCCGGACAGCGGCCCACCGGCGGCGACAAGGCCGTCGCCACCCAGAAAAAACAATACTTCCGGCGCAAGAAGGTTTGCCGCTTCTGCGTCGAGAAGATTGACGACATCAACTACAAAGACGTGAAGATGCTGCACGCCTTCGTGGCGGAGCGGGGCAAGATCGTACCGCGCCGCATTTCGGGCGTCTGCGCTCCGCACCAGCGGCGGCTCACGGATGCGATTAAGAAAGCGCGGAACATCGCGCTGCTGCCGTTCGCGGCAAGCTTCTAGCGGAGAAGGGGGAAATAGCAATGGATGTCATTCTGAGAGAAGATATCGAAAAGCTGGGCTCCCGCGGCGAAGTAGTGAAGGTCGCCCCGGGGTACGCCCGCAATTTCCTGCTGCCCAAGAAACTGGCGGTCGCGGCCAGCGGTTCCAACAAAAAGATTGTGGAGCAGGAGCGCCAGGCCCACCTGCGCAAGGATGCCAAACAGAAGGGCGAAGCCGAGGATCTTTCAAAGCTGCTGACCGGCGTGACGGTGACGATCATCCAGAAGTCGGGCGAAAACAATCAGTTGTTCGGTTCGGTGACGTCGAAAGACGTGGCCGACGCGCTGACCGCCCAGAACTTCAACATCGATCGCCGCAAGATCCAGTTGGACGACCCTATCAAGACGCTGGGCGAGTTCAAAGTGCCGGTGAGACTGTACCGGGACGTGATCGCGGAAGTGACCGTGGTGGTAGCGAAGGAAGAGTAGCGTTTCTGTGGGGCAGACCGCAAGGCAAGGTTTCCCCAAACACAGGAAAGGCGCCAGATATCTCTGGCGCCCGAACACGAACACCGGCCGATGATCAGCCTTTCATCTCCACCAGTATGATCTCTAAAGGCGTATCGCCCAGGTTTTCCGGCAGGTGCTGTTCACCAGCCATGAAAAGAGTTTCCCCGGCTTTGGCGCTTCGCTCCTCTGTCCTTCCGTCCAGATAGGTGAATTTCCCACGGAAGCCAGTCAGGCAAACCATCACGCCGTCGGGATGCCCGTGCATCACCGACTTCTCATGCGAACCATACCTGATGCGCAGGACGCGCACCTTTTCGTTCTCGAACTCGACCTTGTAATGCTTGGGATCGACGCGGACTGGATCGGTTCGCGCCGCTCCCGGTTGAGCCGCAGATTGCGTAGCCATGGACTTTCCCCTCCTTCTTGGGATGGGAAAAGAATACTCCCGGCCGCCACCAAAAACAATCCCAATCCGGCGGTCTGTGGGGCGGATTGTGGCAGCTCGCACGATATCGAAAAAGGAGCCTGGTGCACAGACCATTGCAGTCGGAACCACTCCGCTATACAATTCAAAATACCCAAAGGAGGGTGATCCTATGTCAGCAGAGAACAAGACGCTCGTCCGCCGCGTGTTCAAAGAAGTTTGGTCGAAAGGAAAGCTCGCTGTCGCCGACCAGATCGTTGCCGCCAACTACGCCAACCACGATCCTGCCGGTCCCATGCCCGAGCCCGGCCGGGAAGGTCTCAAGAAACATGTGACCGCATATCGTACCGCATTCCCCGACCTCACGTTCACCATCGACGACGTTCTGGCCGAAGGTAACAAGGTGACGGTCCGCTGGACTTCGCGAGGCACGCACAAAGGTGTGGTGATGGGCATTGCTCCCACCGGCAAGCCAATCACACTGACAGGTATCAGCGTCCATCGCATCATCAGCGGTAAAGTGGCGGAGAGTTGGGTCACCTGGGACACCTTGGGCATGATGCAGCAACTCGGCGCCATCCCAGCGGTCGGCCAGGCGACGGAACAGGCTGCCAGCGCGACGCAATGAGTATTTAGCGGAGCGTCCACAGACCGCCTAAGTACACCGTTTCAGAGGTTCACTAACGTATCGGGACCGCTTGCTGACGCGCGCGGCTCCGTTCCGACCGTGAGGGAGCGGTCTTCGCGGCATAAAAAGCCGGAATCTTGAAACACAGATACCAAAGCCTTCCAACAGCACCTCCCCTTTGATATTCTGTACAAGCGAAAGGGAGGGCCGAGAGATGATGAGAATCGCGAATGCATTGGGCATCTGCACCATGTTGGTGGCAGGCGCCTGGGTGTCGCAGGTTGTGGCGCAGGAAGCGGCGAAGAAGGCGCCCGCGGGTCCGGGGCTGACGCTGACGACGGCGGCGTTCCCCGACGGCGCGGAAATTCCCGCCAGGTTCACACAGTCGGATCCGAAGCCGGTCTCGCCGCGGCTGCAGTGGACCAACGTTCCGGCGAACACCGCCAGCTTCGCTTTGATCATGCATGACCCCGATGTGGCGGTGCAGAAAAAGACGGACGATGTTCTGCATTGGCTGATGTTCAATATTCCAGGATCGGCCCGCGAACTGGAAGAAGGCATACCGCCCGAAGCGAAACTGCCGGACGGAACGATACAGGGAAAGAATCAGGCTGGAGTGGTCGGTTACCGGGGGCCGGGAGCTCCTGCCGCCGGCCCGCACCATCACTACACGATTGAGCTCTTCGCGCTGGACACGAAGCTCGATCTGGGGCCGGACGCGACGCGGGCAGATGTTCTGAAAGCGATCGACGGGCACATTCTCGGAAAGGGCTTGGTGGTGGGACGTTTCCACCGCTAGAAGAAAGCCAGGAAGAAACCAAGAAGAAACCAAGAAGAAACACTAATCACTGTGAGCCCGTCAATCGCGGGGTTTACGTGTGTCAAATGTCGGGGTAGTTGACCGGCTTTCAGCACGCTGCCGTGGTGCTCGAAGGGTTTAACGACGCCCTCGCTGGCGCCAATTCATTGCCAGAATCCATAAGAATTGACACACCACACGCCAGGAATGGCTGTGCCACTTCAGGAATGGCTGTGCCACTATAGGGTAGCTTATGACTGTCGATATTGAAGGCGTTACCCTGCACCTTGCCCATCCGGACGAGTTGGCCGTGCAATGGGTCGGGCAGGACGAACTGATGCGCCAATTGCTGGCCGCCTGGATGGTGGTGAACGAGCAGGACCTTCCCATGAATCCACGGCTGCTGGGCAAGCCGGGGGTGGGAAAGACCACCCTGGCTTATGCCGCGGGAAAACGGATGGGGCGGGACGTGTTTATCCTGCAAGCCACCATGGATACGCGGCCCGAAGACCTGCTGGTCACACCCGTGATCGAAGGCGCGGGCAGCCTGAGGTACGTGGCGTCGCCGCTGGTAACCGCGATGTTGACCGGCGGGATTGCTATCCTGGACGAGGGCAACCGGATGAGCGAGAAGAGTTGGGCCAGCCTGGCGCCGTTGCTGGATAACCGCCGGTACGTCGAATCCATCGTGGCCGGCATCAAGATCAAGGCCCATCCCAACTTCCGCCTGGTAGCCACCATGAACGACGACGCCTCTACATTCGAACTGCCGGAATACATTCATTCCCGTCTGCAGCCCCAGATCTTCATCGATTTTCCCGAACGCGATGAGGAATATCACATTCTGAAGGAGAATCTGCCTTTCGCCGAAGAGCGAATCCTGAACTACGTCACGGATTTTCTGCAGATGGCGCACGCCGCCGACGAGCGCTATACGGTGCGGGACGGCATCAGCGTGGCCCGCTTCGCCATCAAATTGAAGAGCCTGGCCACCAAGCGAACTCATGAAACCGAGGCGCTGGAGATCGCCGTGACTCAGGTACTGGGGGAAGAGGCGTTACGGTATGTCCGCCGAAACCGGCCTTCCGCTACCTGACCCCGGCAGTCTCACGCGCGGGCGCTTCACCTATTTTCCGGTGGTGCCCGGGCGGCTGGAGTTTGCCATCGAAGTGCGCCAGGCGATCCTCGGCAGCCGGCCCCGGGTGATCGCTCTGGAACTGCCCGCGGGCCTGCAACCGGCCTGGCTGCGCGCCGTGGCCCGATTGCCACAGATCTCGCTGATCTTCTATCCGGACGAATCGGGCGGTGAAAACGAGGCGGTCTACGTTCCCATTGAACCGGCCGATCCGTTTACCGAAGCTATTCGCACGGGCCTTGAGACCGGCGCGGAAATCGTATTCGTGGATCCGGACGCCAGCCAGCGGCCGCACCTGAAAGACGCCTATCCCGATACCTACGCCATTCGCCACATTGGTCTGGACCGGTACATCGAGGCGTATCGCGTGTATCCGCAAGCCCGATCGGCCGAACTCTCGCAGCACGCCGCGGGAATCGCCTGGAAACTGCAGGGGACGGACCCGGCGGCCAGCGTCATGGTGGTGTTGTCGCTGAACCTTCTCGACCCCGTGTTGGACGCCATGGAAGAGCCCCAGGCGCAGCCGATGGCAAAAAGTAAGCGGGACGACATCGAACTGCTGAATGCCCATCCGGAGTCGCTGGGGGAGATCGCGCAAGAATACCCGGCCTTGCAGTGGCGCTACGAAAACTTCCGGCGCCAGTTGACGGACGCCAAACTGCCGGACGTCAAGCCGACGGACGCCAAGCTGACGGACGCCAAACTGACCGACGCCAACCTGATCGACCGGCGCCACGCGCAACTGGGCGTGTTCCGCGACGCCGAAAAAGAGTACGAGGCGAGTACCGGCGAGCGCATCGCCCACTGGCAGCGACGTCTGCTGGCCCGCTACACGCGCAATCTTGCCTTGGCCGGCAACGACCTGGCGGCCGGCATTTTCGATCTCACGGTGGCGGCGCGCAGTATCGCCGACGATAACTACGCCTGGGACGTTTGGGAGACGGCCAGCCGGTACCCGCCGCAGCGGACGGAATCGGACTTGATGACGGTCCGGATCTCGGGCGACGAAGTCTGGATGAACACCCGTCGGATTCGTCTGCGCCGCCGCTTGCCGAGCACCAAGCGGAGACTCCGCCCTTACGGCCTGAAGCCGCGCAAGAAGGAAAAAGTTCCGGGCGAGTGGGCCAGCCAACTGAACGGCACCAGCATCTGTTCGTACCCACCGGAGGACCTGGTGATCGAAGATTACGGCCGCTTTCTGAAACACAAGGGCAAGAGCGTGCTTTCCGAAGAGCGCGTTCGAGTCGAGCCGTTCACCACGTCGATTCTGGACGGAATCGATCTGCGGGAGACCATCCGCAAATGGTATGAAGGCCGCATCTATGTGCGCCAGTTCCAGAAGATCCAAGGCGAGGTTGGTTCCGTGGTGGTCATCTTCGACGAAGACCGCGACAACCGGTATTCCTATATGACCACCTGGCTGGGTGAGAACCAGAATGAATCCGACATGGCATTCTATTCGACCTTCCCGTTTGAGAACCTGGTGGGGCCGGGAATCGGGAGGGCCGAGTACGGAGGCTTTCTGATGAGCCTGCCGGCTCGGCGCATGTACGATGTGTGGCAGGACGCGGATTACGAGGCTGCCGAATCGAAGCCGGAACGCCTGCTGCTCGCCGCGCTCGACTACTCCGTTCACCGGTACGTGGTCTACGTGGCAGCCAGGCCGCCGCGGACGATTTTCAAGACCATCGCATCGCGCGCCGGCCGGACCGTGATTTACATTCCAATCGGCCAGTTGTCGCCGGTTTCGCTGAAGAAGATCCGGGTGGTCCACGTACTGGACGGGTACGACAAGCGGGAGATCGCCAAGGACTATTTGTGGTGAAGTTGTGGGGCGGCTTTCAACCAGCTGCTGGGTCGGCTTGCAACGGCCAGCGGGGCGGGCCATACGAGAGCCTCGGAGCCGCCGTTTGTTTATTTTCACGTGCCATGGTGGGTGGCTTTGAAAGACTCTCCGCGCCCTTGAGGCTTTCATAGTGCACTTATTTGGGACGACCCAAATGGTAATGTACGATTAACGGCGCCCCGGATCGCTTAAGGTCGGGCGCTTGAGAAGCAAGGAGATAAATGACGATGAAATTGGCGAACGCGCCGTTACTTTTCACCCTGGTGTCGGCGGCGGCCTGGGCCCAGGTCAATGTGGGCGAACAGAAGCCCGAAGCCAGCCTGCCCTTCACCATGACCACGGTGGCCACCTTTGAACTGCCCTGGCGGCTGGCCTTCCTGCCCGATGGCCGCATGCTGATCACCGAAAAGGTCGGGCCCGTTTGGCTGGTGTCCCAGGACGGACAGAAGATCCCGGTGGGCAATACGCCCCCAGTCTATTGGCAGGGCCAGAACGGCATGCACGGCGTCTTCGTCTCGCCCCGTTACGCCACCGACCAGAGTATCTATCTCACCTATGTCGAGCCGGGTGACTATGGCGGCGGCCTGGCGCTGGCCCGCGCCAAGCTGAACGCCACCGCCATCTCGGCTAGACTGGGAAACTTCGAGGTGCTGTGGCGCCAGATGCCCAGGGGCAAGGGCGGGCAGGAAGGCGCGCAGGTCGCCTTCTCGCCCGACGGCCAGTTTCTGTTCCTCACGGTTGGCGACCGCCAGCGCTTCACCCCCGCCCAGGATCCAGACCAGCCCGAAGGCAAGATCCTGCGCTTGACGCTGGACGGCAAACCAGCCCCTGACAATCCCAACTTCGGCAAAACTGGCGCTGCCACCATTCCCCTGATCGATCCGCCGAGTGACACCGAAGCTGCCAAGACAGCGAAGGTGGTAAGCACCTATACCTTTCCCGGCCCGAATCTGACGCCGGCTGAAACCTGGGCCAGCGGCGTCCGCACGCCCTACGGCCTGGCGTTTTCCCCCACCGGCGAATTGTGGGAGGTGGAGCATGGCCCGCGCGGCGGCGACGAGTTGAACCTGATCGAGAAGGGCAAGAATTATGGCTGGCCGCTCGTCTCCTTTGGCCAGAACTATAACGGCGTGCCCATTCCGAAGCCCGACATGCGGCCCGACCTGGCGATGCCCGTGCTCTATTGGGTACCGGTGATCGCGCCGGGCAATCTGATGTTCTACCGCGGCGCCCAGACCTTCCCGCAATGGAACGGCAACGGCTTCATCAGCGGCCTGGCGACCAAGTCGCTCACCCGCATCGTCTTTGACGGCCATGGCGGCGCCAAGACCGCCGAGCGCTGGGATGTGGGTCACCGCATCCGCGATGTGGAAGAAGGCCCCGATGGTTCGCTGTGGATGCTGGAAGACGCCAATCCCGGCGCCCTGATCCATGTTACACCCAAAGTGATCACTTCGCATTAGGTAAACAAGCAGCGAGAGGCCGGACCGATCCGGCCCTCTTTGCTCTGCCGGTCCGGCCCAAACACGTGCAGTAAAGGCTCACGTAAGCCTGGGTCAGAGTTCAGGAGTTGATCGAATTCGGAGCCCTGTTTCATGACGAGTCAACCGCATCCATTCGGCGGGCGAACTTGCTCGTGACAGCGGTGGCCGCAGGCGGCTATGCTATTCTGGCGGCAGCCTACCTAATGCAACCCGCCCCATCCAGTCTTGAATTGCGCCGCCGTCTGGGCCTCTGGAGCGCCACGGCACTGGTTGTCTCCAACATGGTCGGCACCGCGATCTTTACTTCCACCGGGTTCATGGCCGGAGATTTGGGCAGTGCCGGCGTGATTCTGCTGGCCTGGACGGTGGGGGCGGCGTTCGCCTTCTGCGGCGCTTTGACCTATTCCGAACTGGCTATCAACCATCCGCAGTCGGGCGGCGAGTACGTCTATCTCACCAAGGCCTATGGGCCGAGTTGGGGATTCATGAGCGGCTGGGTTTCGTTCTTTGCCGGTTTCTCGGCGCCCATCGCGGCCGCCGCGCTGGCGTTTTCCTATTACCTGGCGCACTTCTTCCAGGCGCTCGATCCATCGCGAACCGCGTTCACCGTCGGCTCTGGAAACCTGGCCTTGAAAGTGGGCGGCGCCCAACTGGCGGCATGCGCGCTAATCGGCTTGTTCACCCTGCTGAACTGCCTGCGGGTGGAGACCGTCGCCAAGGTACAGAACTCGCTGACGTCGCTGAAGGTGGTGGCCATTGTGGCCTTCATTCTGTTCGGGCTGGCGGCCGGAACCGGCAGTTGGAGCCATTTCACCACGATGGCGGTGCGCACATCCACCACTCCGCTGCCCGCGCAGTTTCTAGTGAGTCTGTTGTGGGTGATGGTAGGCTACAGCGGCTGGAACGCCGCTACGTATGTAGCGGAGGAGATTCGCCAACCCGAGCGAACGCTGCCGCAAGCCCTGGCCCTGGGAACCGCCCTGGTGGCGCTGCTCTACCTCGGGCTGAACGTGGTCTTCATATACGCCACACCGCTCGAATCCATGAAGGGGGTCTTACAGGTGGGTGACCAGGCCGCATCCCGGTTGTTCGGCGCCGGAGTGGCGGGCACCTTCAGCGGGTTGATGGCGCTGGCCCTCATGTCGACTGTGAATGCCATGGTGACGGCGGGACCGCGCGTGTATTACGCCATGGCCAAGAACCGGGCGTTTCCAAGCTTTGCCGGGAAGGTCAGCCAGAGGTCCCACACGCCTATCCCATCGGTGTTGGCCCAGGGCCTGTGCGCGATGCTAATGACGTTCACCTCCTTCCCGCAACTGGTGATCTTTATCGGATTCACCCTGACCCTGTTCACCATGCTGGCGGTGGCATCGGTATTCGTCTTTCGCCGCGGCGCCTCCTGGAAGCGTCTGGGCAGTGTGAACGTCGCTTATCCGCTGATCCCGCTGGCGTACACCCTGCTGGGGACGGGCATGACCGTCTACGGCCTGGTGTGGCAGCCGGTGGCCTCGATCGCCGCGCTGGTGATGATCGGAGCGGGCGCGCTGGTCTATCGCGTGACGGTCGTTAAGGACGGCCGCCTGGGGGACGCCGGGAGCAAATAGCGTTGGCGGGCGCAAGGTGCTTCATAGTAACCGGTCACTTGGCTATGCCGATGCCGATCACCGAAACGGACGGCCAGGGAAACAGCGGGTCGATTCGTCTCCAGAGGGGCACCAGGGCGTCGAAAACGCGAAGCTGAAACCGGCCGAAACTCTCGCGCTTCAGAATCTGGCCGTTGAAGCGCCAACCGGGGCGAGTCACCCGGTTGAAGTGAAGCGCCTGTTCCCACTGGAATCCGGCCGCCTCCATACGGCTCCGCAACTGCTGTTCGGAGTAGCGGCGGTAGTGGCCCAACACCTTATCGAGAGAACCGTAAATCGCCTGGTCCTGCGGCACCAGGATGATGGCGCGTCCGCCCGGCTTGAGCGCCGAGCGGATGTTGCGGAGTGCCAGCAGGTCGTCTTCCACGTGCTCCACCACGTTCAGGCAGACGACGGTGTCGAAGCGGCCGCGGAGGTCTTCAAAATCGGTGGGCCGGGTCAGGTCGCATAGGCCGCTGGTGAGGTTGGGGCGGCTGCCGAAACGCACGCGCAGACGGGCCAGGTGCTCCTCATCCAGGTCGGTAGCCATGTAGCTCTTGCGGCCGCGGGCGAGGTGCTGCGTCATGTTCCCGATGCCGGCGCCGAGTTCCAAAACGTCGTTCCCGAGCCAGGGGCGAACCGTGTCGGCCATCCACTTATTGAAACGCCTGGTGCCGGCCAGGGCATCGAGGATGCGCGCGCCGTGGTCCACATAAATATCCCTGGAGACGCAGCAGCGGAGGATTACCCAGAGCGCGCTGATGGCGTCCTTCATGCCGATCTTCTTGCCTTCTTCGTAGGTGCGGCCGTAATAACTGATAGGCACTTCGTAGATGGAGGCCTGGCGTTTGGCGAACTTGATGGTGATCTCAGGCTCGATTCCGAAACGGTTGCTGCGGATGGGAATGCTGCGGGCCAGCGAAAGGCGGAAGGCCTTATAGCAGGTCTCCATGTCGGTGAGGTTGATGTCGGCCGCCATGTTACACGCGGTGGTGAGGAGGTGGTTGGCCAGCGAATGCCAGTAGTAGATCACGCGGCGCTCGCCGGAGATGAGGAAGCGGGAGCCGTAGACCACGTCGGCCTTGTTGGCGACGAGCGGGGCGAGGACCTTGGGATACTCGGCTGGGTCGTATTCCAGATCGGAGTCCTGGATGATGCCGAACTCGCCGGCGGCCTGTTGCAAACCGGTGCGGATGGCTGCGCCTTTGCCGGCGTTGGTTTTGTGATGGAAGACACGGACGCGGCCGGAATGGGCAGCCGCAAGCTGGTCGAGAATCTCGGAGGAGCCGTCGGTGGAACCATCGTCAATGGCGACGATCTCGGACTCTATGCCGTCGGGAAGCGGAGCTCGCAGTGCCCGCTCGATGGCGGCGGCGACGAACTCCTCCTCGTTAAAAACGGGGACGATGATGGAAAGCAGACGTTTGGACAAGCGTCTCCGCATTGTAACGTCTGGCCCGCCCAGCGACAACTGTGGGGGAGTACCGCGGCGCCAGACACGGGACTTAACGGTCGTATTTGGAGAGGTCGGATTGCTGAAAATAAAGGAACTATTTTGATTTGACAGGACATTATGGTCCCGCCCAGCCAGTCTCTAAAGATGCGGCGGCAAGTGCTTTTCGGGTTTCCGTGTAGCGGAGGGTATTCCAGGAGGCAAGGGGTCTAGAGGGTGTAAGTAATTGAATTTGTGGGAGAAACGTCTCGCAGCCTGATGTTACTCAACACGGAGCGGCCGGCGCGCCCGCCGTGACGGCAGAAAAGCGTGCGGCGTTGCACCGACAAACTAGCCCCATCGATGGGAATATGTATTTTCTTTCCAATGGCATGGGTTAGAAAGAGCGAACCGGACGGAGGTTCCGTAGTGGATCTCGCAAAAACTCAGTCACAAGACTTTGAAAAAGTCTTTAGTCAATTGATTTAATAAAAGTTAGGCATGATTTCAAGGCTTCGGCGCGGTCCAGGTGCGGGGTGCTCCATGGGATTATCGGAATGGGAGCACAATCTTGTCCTGAACCAGTAATTTTCCAGCGGGCCGGATCGCCGGCGGGGAGTCGACGCTGTGGAGCTATTCCAGCGGCAGCCGGCCCACGTCCAAAGATTACGGAGAGGCTGATGAGGTGAGGTTTGGCAGAGAGGTTTAGAGAGGCATGGCAATTAAATGAAGAGACTCGAATTCTTTTTCTTTTTGGCATTTCCAGTAGCGGCCCAGATTTCGAACGTGTCCGTTCTAGGCGTGACTAACACCCAAGCGTTGCTCCAATATACCGCTCCCGATGCTACGGCCTGCACAGTCGAAGTGAGCACTTTCCCAACGTATGTCCCGCTGGTTCACGATGTGGATCCCGCGGTATTCGCCGGATCGAACCTTGACAATCGGCCGGGCAGTATTTCCGGCAGCGTCGAGAGGACATTCGTCGTGGGGACTCGGGATGCGGAACCAGGGCTAAGCGGCCACTGGTACTCACGGGCGCTCCAGGCACTCACGCAACACTACTACCGGATTACGTGCGGGACTTACACGGCCGCGGGAACCTTCACCACGGACAATATCGCTCTCGGAAACACCTATAACGAGGCTTTGCCGCCGGCTCCAAACGTTACTTCCAACGGTATCTATACTTACACCGGACAATACGCCTGGCCCGAGTTTCTAAACTGGAATACGGCAGACCCGGCGGCGCGGCAGGAAGCGGTGATCGATCCCCAGACCGGGATGTCGCTCAAACGAATGACGATGCCACAGGACTTTGCTGTTTCTGCCGTCGAACACACATTTCAATTGGCCGCGGCCGCAACGGGCGGCTGGACCAACACCAACAGCGCCCTGGCGGACGACTCCGCCTACGCGAGCTACCAAGGGGCGTCCAGCGACTGGTTGGCGCTGACGGATCCCACCTTGAATTTTGGCGACAAAGTTCTGGAGTCGCTCACCCTGTCTTTGAAGGGCTGGTGCTCGGGGCCGTGCGCCGGGGACGATTCCAAGATTCAGGTTTGTCTGACA
>DATMNI010000075.1:0-26417 GCA_035570275.1 Candidatus Acidiferrales bacterium
CTTGAGCGCGTCGTCGATGGCAATGTCCGCTTCTTCGGAGGGAACCTTCGAGCAACGCACAACTTGGCTCGCAATGTGGCAAATGCCCTCAAACAGGCAACGCTGCCCGATCCGTAAGCTTCGGGATCTGCGCAATGACCATCGGATTTTCAGGCCTCATGACGGACATGGTGAACAAGGCCCTCCGGATTTAGGTATGGCCCGGTTCCCGCGCGTATTGAGGTCACGGCCAAGGATCGAGAGCAGTTGCGGGAATGATTGATTGGCGGAACGCGGCGGCTTTCGCCAACACATTGCCGATGGCGTCGTTCGCGCTCGCCGGCCATTTGTCGCTCGGGCTCATTGCATCGCTGGGGGCCTTCACCGCCCTCTACGGCACGACGATGCCGCTGCGTGTACGGCCTCGGGCGTTGCCGTTCGTAGCGGCGGGGTTCGTTGTCGCCTCCGTGCTAGGTGTACTGTGTGCCGACAATGTGTCGCTGTCCTCGGCGGCCACCGCGGCCAAAGGCGACAGCGCACTGGCAACAACGGCTAGAGTAGTGGACAGTGACATGGTGTTGCTCGCTTCTCTTTCAAGCCGCCTCGCGGCCCGCACGCCATGCCCGCACAGATTCCGTGTCGCAGGAGAACGCCAAGGATGGCGCATCCGGCGGATGGCTGACGCGAATGGAATCGCCGGGCCGGATTTGTCTGCTTGCCACAAGGTTCGAGAGCGGGCGCACCAGCAGGCGCTCGATCGCCCGTTTGAGCGGCCTCGCTCCATAACGAACGTCCGTGCCCTCGGAAAGCAGGAGCTTCTTCGCGCTCTCCGTAACGGTTATGGAAAACCGATTCTCTGACGCAACGGCGCGAATTCGCTGCTGCACGATGTCCAATTCGATATCGACGATTTTGCGCAGTTCCACCGCACCGAGAGATCGGAACACGACAACATGGTCGAGCCGGTTCATGAACTCAGGACTGAACCTGCGCCGCGCTGCCGCGACTCCCGCCAGGGTGATCTTGGAGATGAGCTTGCTCGAGTCGTCAGACGAAGACGCCGCGTGAAATCCCAGTCGCGGCGCAGTCAGTTCGCTCATCTCGGCAGCACCGAGATTGCTGGTCATGAAGATCATGCACTGAGAGAAATCGACACGCCGATTGTCTCCCAGCGTCAGCGTTCCCTTGTCCAGAATGCCGAGAAGCAAGTTCCAAAGCGCATCGCTCGCCTTCTCGATTTCGTCGAACAGCACCAGGCTGAGCTTGAGCTCTTCCGTGTGATACCGATTGAGGGCTTCCTGGCTGAGCAGCGCGTGCGTTTCGCGGTGGCCCAGATATCCCGGAGGCGAACCGATCAGCTTGGCGATCTCGTGGCTATGTTGGTATTCGCCGCAATCGATTTTGACCACCGCGCCGGGGTTCTTGAGCAGCGCTTCCGCGGTCGCCTCGACGACGCGAGTTTTTCCAGAGCCGGTCGGTCCCAGGAACAGGAAGTTGCCGATCGGTCTGCCTGCGGCAGCCAGACCGGTCTGAAAGCCCTGATAGGCCTCCACGATTTTGGTGATGGCGTCATCCTGTCCGATCACAAGCTGGCTCAGCCTGGTCTCCAGGGCCTCTGCTTCCCGTCCTTTTTGGTTAGGGTCGAGTAATTGAATTCGACTCATCGATTTGCCTCCTTTCCTCTCTCACACCCGTCTTGGCGAGTGAATCTTCGAATGGACACACGTCGAGCGTCACCGTTGCCGGTACGCTGGAATCAGATTGCGTTCTTGTTTAGCTGAACTGGCGCGAGATGTTCAGCTTGCTCATGCGAGATTGCAACGTCGTTCGCCTCATGCCCAGGCGGGCTGCCGCACCGTCCGGACCTCCGACCTGGCCTCTTGCTTCTCCGAGCGCCTTCAAGATTTTCGCCCGTTCGGGGTTCTGCGGCGCCGCGGGCGAGCATCCTCGCATCGGCGCCGGACTAGTTTGGCCGATGAGTTCGCTCATCGGCACTTGCAGGACATTGCCGGCGGTCAGAATGACCGATCGCTCCAGCACATTCTGCAGTTCGCGAATGTTGCCCGGCCAGTGATAACTCGTCAGGGCGTTCATTACGGACGTCGGGATCGTATCGATGCCGCGGCCCATGCGCTGCGCATGCTTCTGAACGAAGTAGCGCGTCAGCAGCGGAATATCCTCACGGCGCAATCGCAACGGGGGGACAGTCAGCGGAAAAACATGTAGCCGATAATAGAGATCGGCGCGAAACTGATTCTCCTCGACCATCGCCTTCAAGTCGCGGTTCGTGGCGGCCACCAGACGAGCGTTGGTCCGGATCGTGCGAGTCCCGCCGATGCGCTCGAATTCCTGGTCCTGGATCGCGCGCAGCAGCTTCGGCTGGAGTTCCAGCGGCAGCTCCCCGATCTCGTCGAGAAAGAGCGTGCCTCCATGCGCCAGTTCGAAGCGCCCCATCTTCTGCGACACCGCTCCCGTGAACGACCCCTTCTCATGTCCGAAGAGCTCGCTTTCGAGCAGGCTCGCGGGAATCGCCGCGCAGTTTACCTTCACGAAGCTGCCCTTGCTGCGGTTGCTCACTTCGTGAATGGCGCGGGCCACGAGCTCTTTTCCCGTGCCGGTTTCGCCCATGATGAGAACGGTTGCGTCCGTCGGGGCCACCGTCTGAATGCCGCTCACGACGGCTTGAAGAGCCGGCGCTTCGCCTACCATGTTGCCGACGTTCTGATCGAGGCGGATCTCGTCTTCCAGGTAGAGCTTTTCGGTAGCAAGGCGCTCCTTGATCTCGGCCACTTCCCGAAAGGCCAGTGAGTTTTCGACCGTCATGGCGATTTGGCTCGCGACCTGCACGAGAAAGTCGAGATCCTCCGAAGTCCAGACGTCTTCCGTCAGCCGATTGAGCGCCAGCGTTCCGATGACGCGATCGCGTGCGATCAATGGAACCGAGCAAATCGACTTGAATCCGAGTGCCACCAAGCGCCCGAAATTGGGACTGGAATAGCGGTCGAGATCGGTATCGCGAGCCACCACGGGCTTCCCGCTCGCGAGCACCTCTTCGGCCGGCGTGCCCGCGGGGTCGAAGGATCCCTTGAGGTCTTCGAAAAGCTGCGCCCCGGTGGAATGCAGCGCGTACATGTCGAGGCCGCCGGCGTCGTTGCACAGCGTCAGCAACGAGGAATCGTGCCGGATGACCTTCGCGAGCTGGTCAGAGATGGCGGAGAGCAACTCGTCGCGTTGCAGTTTCGAGACCAGCGCATTCGTAATGTCGAATAGCGTTCGTAACCGGTCACGCTCCCGGACGGCGGCCTGCTTGGCGAGAAATGACTCGACCGCAACCGCAAACTCGCTGGCGACGCGCTCCAGGAACGCGATCTCCGCTGGACTGGGATCGGCTGGCGCTACGGAGCTGAAGCCGAAAGCCCCGAGCCGGTTATCGCCCGTGGTGAGGGGGACGAGCACCAGGGTGCTCAGCCCGAAATCACGAGCCCGTCTGACGAACTCCGGCCAGCGAGTTTCGGACTGAATCGACTTAAGCACGAGCGGCGCCTGATTGAGCCATACCCACCCCGCCGGGTCCTGCTCGACGGGAAGCCTGAGGCTCGTGATGATCGGATTGCAGGGCTCATTCAAAATGTGGCCTTGCATCGCGTTGCCGTTGGGGTCGTGCAGGATGAGGCCGATATGATCGAAGCTGACGATCGGGCGAAGAGAGTCGGCCACGCCCACGATCAGGCTGGTCAAGTCTGTGCGACCGGCGATTGAACGCGAGAGCGCCATCACAGCCTTGTAGAGTGCGTCCCTGCGGGCACCATTCTCGCCGCTGATCAGGGTCGGGGACCCCGCCGCGGTAACGGTTTCGATCTCTTTGACGGCGGGCCACGCTGCCGCGCTGCCACCAATGAGATCTTGAAAGTGAAGGTCCTTCCGGTTTTCCGATTGCAGATCTGAGTTATTCATGACCGATCCTCCTGCTCACCAACGATGGACCCTTTGCCCCGGGACGTCGGCATCATGGACCCTCGTTCCCGAATACATCGTGATTGTGAACCGGTTCGCGCCGGATGCAAACCCCATATCGTCCTGTTGGTGGTTGAATCGATGGTGAAGCCGGCTTCTACCACTTTTGGGGGTCTCTACGGTCCACCCAGACAAGCTCAGCGGCACTGGCGATGATAAAATGACGACACCCGGCAAAACAATTACGACCGAGAACAGCCGAGTCTATGTCAAGAATGGTTGTGGAGGCAGAACAGTTCGCTGCCGAAGCCGTAATTGCACAGCAGCGGTCGGCGAATTTCATCAGGTTTGGGGGCACGGCGCTCTCTCACCGATTTGATTCGGAAACATGGGCACACCTTCAGCCAGGGAAGCATCGCATCGCCGTTTTTCTTGCCGCGAGCCTGCTGACCGGTCTCTTGATAGCTCCCGTCCACGCACAAGCCTATCCGGCGCAGTACCTCCCCACCGTCTGGCAAACGGAGCAAGGTCTGCCACAGAACTCAATCAATGCGTTGCTACAGGACCACGACGGCTATATTTGGACCGGCACATACGCGGGTTTGGCGCGCTTTGATGGAGAGCGCTTCAAAGCTTTCGGCTTGACGGATCTGCCAGGTCCCGGCAGCCTTGGGATAACCGCTCTGTATGAAAGTCGCTCCGGGGTGTTGTGGGTCGGCACCACGGGCGGCGGTCTTGCCCGGCTGGATCATGGGGTTCTCACCACATACAGCGAGCGCGATGGCTTGCCGAGTGGCTTCATCGACTCGATCCGTGGAGACGCGGATGGGAACGTCTGGATCAAAACTTCGGGCGGCCTGGCACGATTTGACGGCACGAAACTGGAACCGTACCCTAGCTACGACCGAAATCTTGTTCCGTTTGCGGATCCGTGATGATGGAAAAGGCATTGACGCAGCAGTTCTGCAGGAAGGCGCCCGCACCGGTCATTGGGGGTTGCCCGGGATCCGGGAGCGGGCCAAACGAATCGGAGCGCGGTTTGTATTGTGGAGCGAAAGTGGAGCTGGCACGGAAGTGGAGTTGACCGTCCCCACTTCCGTCGCCTACGCTTCATCTCATGTCCGCCGGTGATTTGGGCTCTTCCGGATCAAAACCAAGACCTCATGAGCAGCAGCCGCGCACCCGAATCGAAGCGGAACTCCGCGACATCGCACCCAACTCCATTTGCCTGCTCGTAATAACATGATGGAAGAGTATCGGCCACAAGGCGAACTCAAACCGGCTCTGCGGCGTGAAGCCATGGCCGGAAAGCAGGCGAAAACGTGAACGTCGCTGAAAAACCGATTCGGGTCCTCATCGTGGACGACCATCCGTTACTTCGGGAAGGCATCGCGGCCTTAATCTCCGCCGAACCCGACATGCAATTGGTAGCGGAAGCCGCTACCGGCCGGGAAGCCCTCGCACAATTCAAACTAAAGCGCCCGGACGTCACCCTGATGGACCTACAGATGCCTGATATGGGGGGTATAGAGGCAATCATCGCCATTCGTGGGGAATTCCCGAATGCCCGCATCATTGTGCTGACTACTTATACAGGCGACGTCCAGGTCCTCCGGGCCCTGAAGGCCGGCGCACGGGCTTATCTGTTGAAGGGTCGCGTAAACACGGAACTCCTGGAGATCATTCGTGCCGTGCATGGCGGGCAAAAACGCATTCCGCCGGAGATCGCCGCCGAACTGGCCGACCATGCGACCGAAGATGACCTGAGCGTCCGCGAACTCGACGTGCTACGTCTGGTCGCGACCGGCAACGGCAATAGAGAGATTGCCGCCAAGCTTTCCATCACAGAGGAAACCGTCAAGAACCACGTCACGCACATCCTGGCGAAGCTGGGAGCCAATGACCGCACCCATGCCGTGACCATCGGAATCAAGCGCGGATACATCGAGCTCTGGAACCGCAAGTCTGAGAGCTCGAACTAACCGGCGCCGCATCGACTCGTGCGGCGCTCAAGGCTCCGGCGGAAGAAGCTGCTTTCTTCCATACAGTCGCGCATCGATGGACCAGGCGCCCGGCCCGATCATCGCCAGGCTGATGCCCAGGGTTGCCAAGATAAGCGCCGACGACTGGGTTCCGGGTTGGCTCAAACCGATCCACACCTCTACGATGCCTGCCAGCACTCCTGCTACGGGGGTCCATAGGCCTCCCAGAATGAGAAAACCGGCGGCAGCGCCGACGATTTTTAGCACGATGAGCCCGGCATGAGCCTCCGCACTCATGGCAGAGTGATAAATGAGAGCGCCTCCCGCGAGGAGTCGTAGCAGTAGTATCCCTCCGCCCGGAAAACCATCAGCGAAGGTTGAAAATAGCCGTTGCAAAGTATCCCGTCTTGAGCATAAGAAATTCGCGGCCGGACGGGAAGATCCGAAACGGGGATCAGGCACTCCTACTTTCGTGTTATTGCAGCTCGATAATTCCCCGGTTCAGCCCGATCGTGACGGCATGTGTGCGGTCGTTCGCCCCCAGCTTCGAGAGGATATTCGTCACGTGCCTTTTGACGGTGTCCTCGGCGAGATCGAGTTGCGCCGCGATCTCTTTGTTGGCGTTGCCGGCGGCGATCAACCGCAAGACTTCAATCTCACGCTCCGACAACTGGTCCTCGCCGGTATGTTCGGCCAAACCCGAAGCCAGCTCGGCGGGAACCCGCTTTTGCCCCGCATGTACCGCTCGGATGGTCGACAGCAGTTCTTTATTGACGCTTCCCTTGAGCAGATAAGCACGCGCACCGGCTTTTAGGGCGCGGACCACCTGGACGTCGCCGGAATAGGTCGAAAGCACGATGATGCGGGCCTCCGGAAATTCGCCGCGAATGGCGATGATCGCTTCAATCCCGTTCATATCCGGCATCTGCAAGTCCATCAGGGTGACGTCCGGCCGATGGGTCCGGAACTCCTCCAGAGCCTCGCGCCCGGTGGATGCTTCCGCCACGAGTTGCATGTCGGATTCCGCGCCAATCAACCTCCGGATGCCGTTACGCAACAGAGCGTGGTCGTCTACTGTAAGGACCCGAATCGGCTTTTGTCCCGAAGGCACGATTACACCTTGTTCCTACGAAACAGCCGCAATCGCTGACGGCGATGCACTGTTCGGTAAGCAATTCGGGCCGGAACGGTCAGTTCCGCTTCCGTGCCCGCGCCTGGTTCGCTCCAAAGTTTTACCTGAGCCCCGATTCGCTTCGCGCGCTCGCGGACGCCCGGCAATCCCCAGTGCCCCTGGCGGGCCCCTTGCTCGAGGACCTTGCGGTCGATGCCCTTTCCATTATCGCGGATCCGCAACCGGAGGAATCGGCTATCGTACGCGACCTCGGCCTCGACGCGGCTGGCGTGTGAGTGGCGGAAGGCGTTCCGCAGGATCTCGCGCGCAATCCGGTAGACCTCGTCCTGAAGGAGCGGCGACAAGGGCTGCGGCGCTCCTTCCAAAGTGACCTGGAATGCCGGCGGTTCGCGCTCCGCACGGGCAGATTTCGCTAATTCCTTTCCTTCGGCTGTGAGCAGATGTTCCAGATTGCTCTCCAGCGCCGAGTCGGCCCGCAAGCCTTGAATGGCATCCCGGCCTTCGGCGATGGCTTCGTCACCCTCGTGGATGGCATGGTCGAGCGTGCGGACAGCCTCTTCGGTGCGCTCCGGAAGCAGGTTGCGCACCGCCTGAAACGAGAACATCAGCCCCTGAAAGCTCTGCAACAGCGTATCGTGCAGTTCGCGCGCGATACGCATCCGCTCTTCGACGCCGCCCTCCAGGCGCATGTTGAATTCGTGGTGCAGTTGCCGGACACGGAACCGGTAAGCCGCCCACAGCATTGCCAGAAAAACGGCCGCGCAGAGAACGACAAACCAGTTCTCCCTGTACCAGGGGGGCGTGATGAGAATAGGCAGCGACACCCCTTGTTCATTCCATACGCCATCGCTGTTTGATCCCTGCACTCGAAAAACATATTTGTCGGGATCGAGATTGGTGTAAATAGCCAGACGCTGCTTGCTGCTCACCTCATTCCAGCTGCGATCAAAGCCCTCGAGCATGTATCGATAACGGTTCTTGTGAGAATTCGCGTAACTCAAAGCCGCGAACTCAAAGGAGAAGACGTTATCCTGGTAGGAGAGAGTCAAGGAATCGATGTATGGGATGGCTTTCTTGAGTACCGATTCAGCGCCGATGGGCACGGGTTTGTTGAAGATTTTGAAGCTGGTGATCGATACCGGCGGAACATAGGAATCGTCTCGGATTCTCTCAGGGAAGAACGCATTAAACCCATTACTGCCGCCAAAAAAGACTTCTCCATCCGGGCCTTGATTACAACCGTCGCTGAACTCATTGCTCTGCAACCCGTCAGACACGTCGTAGTTTCTAAACGTTTCCAGCGCGGGATCGAACCGGGATACGCCCTTCTGAGTGCTGAGCCAAAGTCTCCCCAGCCCATCTTCCTGAATGCAGCGAATCGTGCTGCTCGCCAAGCCCTGGACTTCCGTGAAGCGGGCGAACGTTCCGCTCTGCCGGTTAAACCGGTATAGTCCGTCGAACGCTCCCACCCACAGTGTTCCAGTACGGTCTTCGTGTATGCTGGTGAGCCCGGCGCCGTTGAGCTTGTGAGGATCACGCGAGTCTGGCGTGTAACTCATAAATGTGTTTGTCTTATCGTCGAAACGGATCAACGCGCCGCCAAATGTCCCTAACCACAGCGTCCCGGAACGATCTTCATAAATGGCCCAGATCCAATTCAGCAAGCTGGCCGGATTAGTTGGAACAGGCCGGTAATTGGTAAACCCGTCCGTCGCGGAATCGAAGCGGCTTAGACCATACTGGCCGCCCACCCATACGTGCCGGCTTCGATCCTGATAGATCGTGACGACGTTATCAGAAGCCAAGCTATTAGGATCAACAGGGTTGTGCCGGTAGTGCTTGAATCGCCCAGTCCGTTCGTCGAACCGGTCAAGACCACTACCCCCGCCACCGACCCATAGATAGCCGGCTGAATCTCTGTAAATAGCGTTGACGTTTGTGCCCGTACCGAGCGTACTCCCGCCGCCCGGCTTGGGCGTGTACTGAGTGTTTCCGCCCGTTTTCCGATCCAATCGGTTTAGGGCGCGAGGAAAGAAGCCTAACCACAGGACGCCAGTGGGATCCTGATAGATCGCCTTGACCCTGCCGGGTGAGAGGCTATTCGCGTCGGACGGGCGATGCATGTAATGGACGAACTGTTCCTGCCGGAAATTGAGAACATTGAGCCCCGCATTCTCCGTTCCCACCCACAGCACGCCACCCCTATCGCGATAGACGGACATGACGGCGTTAGTGTCGAGGCTATCCGGGTTGCTTTCATCGTGCTGAAACCGGTACGTGAAACGTTGTGTTCGCCGGTCAAAGTAATAGAGACCCTCGCTCGACGGCACCCATAACCCATCCTGTCCATCAGCGACAAGCTTGCTATTAGCCGAGCCACCGTTAATCGTGGTTGCCAGGACGCCAGCAGCACGGGTGGGAATCGGGTAGTTCGTCAAGCGCTCCGTCTGTAGATCGTATTTCAGCAGCCCGATCGTCGCCGAGTTGGCTAGCATCCACAAATTGCCAGCTTCGTCTGCATACAGACTCTCTGCGCTGCGGCCATTCCCAATTGCAGGAGGGCGAGTAATCTGTCCTGTCGTTTGGTTGAGACGGAACAGACCGCCGTCGCCAACAAACCAGATATTTCCGTGGCTGTCCTCGACAACGTGATTGATTCTCCCGACAAACCGGCCATCGCTGTCATCACGATAATGAGTAAACCTTCCGGTCGCCGGATCGAACTTGTCGAGACCGCTGTCTTGGGTGCCAAACCAAAGACAACCCCGCCTGTCTCGGGCGATGCGCGTAATGTAAGTACCACCAATACTATTTGGGTTCTTGGGGTCATGAAAATAGCGGGTAAACCGGTCGCTTAAAGGATCGAATTTATTCACGCCGGTGTTCGTGGAAATCCACAGATAACCGTGATCGTCTTCCACCAGATCTTCAATAAAGTTGGAGCTTAGGCTACCAGGGTCGTTCGGGTTGTGCTTGTACACGACGAAGGTGTTACCGTCATAGCGATTGAGGCCGTCTCGGGTCGCAAACCACATGAATCCCCGGCGGTCCTGCAAAATGGCTGTAACGTATCCTTGAGATAGGCCATCATTGGTCGTGAGATGACTGAATCTGAGATTTCTAACCGGAGCATGGCCATCCTCGGCAGGCACATCCGCAACGGCACATGGCGTTTGAATAATGCACAGCAGAATGTACCAACCCACGTGTTTTCTGTCCAGTATCACGATCACACCTTGTTCCTACGAAACAGCCGCAATCGCTGCCGGCGATGGACTGTTCGGTAAGCAATTCGGGCGGGAACAGTCAGTTCCGCTTCCGTGCCCGCGCCTGGTTCGCTCCAGAGTTTTACCTGAGCCCCGATTCGCTTCGCGCGCTCGCGGAGGCCCGGCAATCCCCAGTGCCCCTGGCGGGCTCCTTGCTCGAGGACCTTGCGGTCGATGCCCTTTCCATCATCGCGGATCCGCAACCGGAGGAATCGGCGGTCGTAGGAGATCTCGGCCTCGATGCGGCTGGCGTGCGCGTGGCGGAAGGCGTTCCGCAGGATCTCTCGCGCCATCCGGTAGACCTCGTCCTGAAGGAGCGGCGACAAGGGCTGCGGCGCTCCTTCCAAGGTGACCTGGAATGCCGGCGGTTCGCCCTCCGCACTGGAGGATTTCGCGAGTTCCTTTCCTGCGGCCCTTAGCAGCTCTTCCAGATTGCTCTCCAGCGCCGGGTTGTCCCGCAGGCCTTGAATGGCATCCCTGCCTTCGGCGATGGCTTCGTCACCCTCGCGGATGGCCTGGTCGAGCGTGCCGACAGCGTCGTCGGTGCGCTCCGGAAGCAGGTTGCGCACCGCCTGAAACGAGAACATCAGCCCCTGAAAGCTCTGCAACAGCGTGTCGTGCAGTTCGCGTGCGATGCGCGTGCGCTCTTCTAATCGCCCCTCCAGGCGCATGTTGAACTGCCGGTGCAGTTGCCGGACACGGAACTGATAGGCCGCCCACAGGAACGCCAGAAAAACAGCCGCGCAGAGGGCGCGAAATCCATTCGTCTGGTAGAACGCCGGCTCGATGGAGAATTCCAGCGAGTCGCCGTTCTCGTTCCACAGTCCGCTGTTGTTGCAGGCGATTACGCGGAAGCGGTAATGGCGCGGAGGAAGGTTCGTGTACGCCGCCTGGCGGTCATTGATCACTTCGTTCCAATCCTGATCCTGGCCCTCCAGCCTGTACTTGAAGTGAACCTTCTCCGGTGCGGCGAGGCTGAGAGCAGTGTAGTCGATCTGCAAATCGCGGACCTGCGGTGGTAGATGCAGATTCGAATCTGCCGCGCCGGTTAAGTTCTGCCAATAGATTTTGTGGTTGGCAGTGATTTGCTCGATGCGCACCGGCGCCGGGACAGTGTTAACAGGGAGGTGATGGGGATCGACGACTTGGACGCCGTCTCCGGTCACGTACCACAGCTTGCCATCGGTGGACTTCACGACGCGAGGACCGTGGCCGGTCGCGACGCCGGAGCGGAGCCTGACGCCGTCCGACGTATCCCAAACCGTCATCTCAACCCTACGCTTCGGGTCGGCGATCCACGCGTCCAGTTCGGTTCGCATGATGCGCACCAAGCCGCAGGCCGCGTACAACCAGAACGAACCATCGTCGTCCTCTATCGTCCAGTGAATTTTGTCGCAGGGCAGTCCATTCCTGCTTGTGAGCGTAACGATGTGGCCGTCTTTGAGCCGGCTGACACCGCCCCCCTCCGTTGCAGCCCACAGCGTCCCCTCCCTATCGAGTTGAAGACCGGCGACGTCGCCCTCGGCCAGCCCATTGCCGGTTGTGTACGACGGGCGCAGTTGGCGATCCTTGAAATACGAGACGCCGCCGTCCCGGAATCCAAGCCAAAATCCGGCTTGCTCACGATCAGCGGCGATCACTGAAGCATTTTCGTGGCGCCCCAACGCTGACCAGGGGATCTGCTCGACCAAACGTCCCTCCCGCAAGTGCCAGAGACTGTGATCCTCTGAAAGCCAGAGGTTACCCGCCTTGTCCCCAGCGATGAAATGAATTTCTCCGCTACCTACGCCAGTTACACGAACAAACCTGCCGTCCTGGAAATATGCAAGTCCGTGAGGCGTGGACGCCCAGATTCGCCCACCATCATCCTGATATAGAGACTGCAGCATGTCATCGGGAAGCCCAGTTGCCTTACGGAAGACTGTAGTCTGTCCATTCTTCCACCTAGTCAGACCACGTTGAGCACCAATCCAAACGCTCCCATCCGTTGCTGAGACCACGGACTGAGTAGCATTGCTGGACAAACCCTCTTTCTCGGAAATAGTCGTGAAGGGGAGTTCTCGAAACCGGTCGAGTCCTCCACTGGTGGCAGCCCAGACGTTGCCTTCACGGTCCTCGAAAAGCCTGAAGATGACATCGCCTGAGAGGCCATCCGATCGCGAGAAAGTGTCTGTCCGGCCATGATGTACATGGATGATGCCCCGATCCACCGTTCCGATCCAGAGGGCTCCATCGCGGTCCCGGAGCAGTTTATTCGGATGGACTGCGCCGGGTATCGGATACTCCTTGAGATTCTCTCCGGCGAGTTGTGTGAGTCCTACTTCGTGCATGGAGATCAGCAGCCGCCCGTCATCGGCTGTTTTCAAATCATTGATCTCCGCTGGCGGTGTCACATATCGTTTTGGAGGACTGGGTTTCCATCGCCAAAGCCCGGACTGGGCACCGGCCCAGAGAGTGCCTGAGTTGTCCTCATACAGTGAAAACACGCCTCTGCCGAAGATGGCATCCCCCCCGTAGCACTGGGTGCTGCCGCTTCGCATGGCGCAGAGCCGGCCCGCGGGGCTTGCCAGTGTGCCCGCCCACACCGTCCCCTCTTTGTCCTGGAGCAGCGACGTGACAAATTGTCCGTTCAAATCCGGGCGCGGGGTCAGCCTGGCGCCACTCCAGGTTACAAGGCCGGCAAACGTTCCAATCCAAAGCGCGCCATCGTGCGCGGCAAGTAGCGCGTAGACGTCTGTGCCAGGGAGATGCTGACCCGCAGGTGGTTCCCAGCGGACACTGCGAACGCCATCGAAGCGGAACAAGCCGAATTCCGTGCCGAGCCAGAGATACCCATCGGGCGTCTGGGCAATCGTGTAAATGGCCCCCTTAAAGAACCCGTCCCGGACGGTCCACGCGTTGTGCGCGTACTGGCTGATGTCGAGTGAGGGATTCAACGCGAAGCCGCAACCGCAGCCTGCCACGAGAACGCCGAGCACGATGGCAACTCGTCGCACTACCAGCTCTCCTGATGTGTTGCGTGCCTGCTCATGGCGTGTCACACCTTTTCAATGATTATCTGACCATACTAACGCTTCCACTGCATCCGTTCCCCCAATTCGGACGGGCGCGTAATCCAACCCCTCCCTGCCATTCCCATTGACGGTTTGCTGTGGCAGCAGTCGACGTCGAGGCTGTACCAACGGACCCGTATCGCCGCTGGCGACTTGCCGGATCGAGTTCGCGTTAGCGACGACGAAATCGGCATCGAGCCTGCCGTACTCCCTCGCGAAGTGCGCGCCGGGCATTGGGGACTGCAAGCCATGCCCGAGCGCCCCCGACACATCAACGGGCAATTGGAGGTGTGGAGCGAGAGCGGCGTGGGCACGGAAGCACGCGTGGTCGACCTTGCTCATCCGAAAGACTGCTGTGCCGAACGAAATGACGCGGTACCTGCCGATTTCGCAGTGGACTCACCGGGAACAGCGCCGCTTGCCCAAGCCCGCGGATTGGATCTCATCGACGATGTAGGCACTATAAATACCGTTCGCGGTCAGTTTAACGCCTTCTGCGGCAAGCCGGCGAAGCATGGTACGCCCACGTTCGTCGATGGTAGAGACCTGGCGCAGGTGAAGAAGAACCGGTTTTCCCCGTGAAAGCGCCTGCATACAGCATGTGTGGACGGGCTCGATGTCCTCGCCGGAGAGTGTGCCATCTACCGTGATCGTCGTGCTCGTCGGTTCGTCTGCGGTCATTATCCGGACCATCTCCCATTACCTCTCCAGGGCTCGATCTTGCAGGTTGGGAACCAAACCGAATAATGCCTCGATCACTCAAGTTCGTTTGCACTTGTGGTACATCGACTGCGCCTGGAGTGCGCCGCCGCCGGCAACGGGTCACCTCCTGCCGCGGCAAATGCCGAAGTCCCTGTTGTGGGGGTTGACCAAGTGGAGGTCGAGCGCGCGGTGATGCGAACCCACCGGCGAAGGGGGCCCGGCGCGAGTTCCTTCCTTCGCATCTTTTGCGACGCGTCTTGGTCGATGTGCCGAAGGACGGCAGATGCCGTGGCGCGTGCCGCCACTAAGTCACCTTCACGCGCCCAAACCCGCCAGAACAAGCGGTGAGAAACTTGGCAGGCGCCGTGCTTAATGTAGAACCCGAACCGAACAATCGCAGGCGTCCAAGGATGCCCTTCGCTATCGAGAAAGAGAGGCTGGTTGTGAATCGAGCTGACGCAAGCAAATACAGAATGTTACTGATCGCCAAGCGCGCGGAGATCGCCGATACGGCGCCCCAGCGTGAGGACCTATGGATTGTCCAATCCAACGAACAGATCGAGACCGTGCAACTCGCCGGTCAACGGGAATTTGCTGCTCGCACCCTGGAACGCGAGGCGAAGAGTCTGATGCAGATCGGAGCGGCGCTAAAGCGCATCCAAGATGGCGAGTTTGGAATTTGCCTCGACTGCGAAGAGCCGATCTCTCCGAAACGTCTGGTCGCAGTGCCCTGGGCTGGATATTGTCTGCACTGCCAGGAAATGCGCGACGCTGAAGACGCGAGCGATACGTTCCAGCGGAAGGCGGCCGCATAAGTAGCCTCCGCGAACCCCTCTAAGCCCCGCCGATTGAATCGGAACGTGAACTCGTCCATGTAGTAGTCGAGATGCTTATGGCTGACTGCGCCCTGATGGGTTCCCATGAGCCAGCGTTTGAGGAGAGCGATCACACGGTGAACCCGCGGCATCAATTCCGATGGAGTCTTCTTCTTGCCCCTCAGGATAGTGGACGTCGTCACGGAGGCGCGATTCTCCGATTCGGCCTTGACGGCAAATATATCTGCCGTCTTGCTGTGTCCGGGGATACACAGCAGCCGCCGGCCCGCCGCGCACGGACCGGCACCCCTGGTCATCGACCGGTCTCTATTGACTCTTGTCGCCATTCATCATTTCGCGGTTAAGTCTTTTTCGCTGGCCCAAGGGCTAATCAGAATAACAGACCTGATTTCGATTTGCCTCCCTGTTTGGTCTCCCTACTTCCATGGGAAAATAGGGGCTTTAGGGGGACCAACGCTTCCCGGGGAGAGGGCAGCGTAGCGGAGCATGTAACTTCGAACCAGTAGGCCGGGGGTTCGAGTCCCTCCGGGCGCACCATCTAACACCAATCTAATCAGTTAATTACAGTTGATTCGGCGGACGCTATCAGTAATGCATTTTCCGCCTTGTGCCAACGCCGCCACGGCCGGCCCAAACTCAATCTCGCGTCCGCCAAGATCCGCGCCTTCGACTTCCAGTCCATCCATCGGCTTCAGGTTGCCGTCTACAGGATGGGAGTAGTCATCCCCACGCCGCTGGATTCACTTCGGTATCGATTGGACGGGCGGCCCGCCGAAGGGTCGTGATTCCGTGGACAAGTCCCTGACCCACCCGGCGTCCTAGCACGTCCGCCGCCTCTTTGAGCTTCCCCCAGAGCATCTAAAAAGTCTCTGGCAGAACCAGAGAGCGTGGAGCCGGTTCAAATGTCACCCGAAGAAATTCGGAATAAAGCAGAGAGGTTTCAAATTCAAAAGAGGATTCGCAATCGCAATCTCCGCGAGTAATCGGGGGGCGGTCTTTGTCTTTGGCGCGTTCGGCTACGAACTGTGGCGATTCCCTAAGATCCGTTTGGGGGCCGGCCTCATTCTGGCCGCCACGGTCTATATGGTTTACCGGCTTCACGCCAGAGGCGGAGCGAAAACCGTGCCGGCGTCAATGGCGCACGATACATGCTTCGAGTTTCATCGGCGGAAATTGGAACGCCAGCGCGATCTGTTGCGCGACATCTGGAAATGGTACCTTCTGCCGTTTGTGCCCGGCCGGCTCGCCTTCATTTGGAGTGCCGCTATTGCATCTGCCTTCCGGACAAATGGCTCCGCGTGCTGCCCTTCGTTCTGTTGTGCACCGGGTTCTTTTACGCGGTCTGGGATTGAACCAGCGCGCCGCCGATTCGCGAAACCCGCGGGAGGCGGATTACCAATCCGCCGGACCCAGAGGGTGCCCCTGGCAACCTGCCCGACAAGTTACTGCCGCTTTGCCAGGACCTTCTGGGCTTCGCTTAGCAGCGTCTGCGCTTTGGGAAGGCTCTCAATGGCGCGCTGCAATTCCGGGTCGCTCATAAACTTGGCGCGCTCGGCGGTCTTCTTATCGAAGGCCCGCAGGTACAGTTCGGCGCGCACTTCGTTGCGCAGCCAGGTCTTGTCGCGATTGAAGTCGGCATCCGTGAACGGCACTCCAGCCGTGTGCAGGAAATCTTTGAAGCGCGCCATGGTTTCATCGTCCGGCTCCCACCCCTCGGGGAGATGGGGCTTGGCGCCGCCGAAGTAGGAGTTGCCGAAATGGAACAGAATGTTCGTATAAAGCGGATTGAGCCGTCGTTCCAGAATGGACAACTTGGCGGCTTCGTACTTCTCGTCCGGCGCGATCCCGCCGCCGCCGTACATTTTGCGCCCGGTATCCGTTGCCTTGGCGTCGTTCAGGTTCTGCGTGTCTTTGCCACCCGAACTGTAGTAGTCGTAAAACGACCGGTTGCTGTAATCGCGCTGGATCAGCCGGCCGCTGGGCGTATAGTAGTGGGCGATGGTCAGCAGCAGCGCGCCGCCTTCGGAAACCGGAAACTGCGCCTGCACCAGCCCCTTGCCGAAGGTGGTCGTACCCATAATCAACGCGCGGTCGTGATCCTGCAGCGCGCCGGAAACGATCTCCGATGCCGAAGCCGAGTTGCCGTTGACCATGATCACGATGGGATATTTCTGCGCCGACGCATTGGCCTTGGCGCGAAACACCTGCTCTTTTTCGGCGCGCCCGTGGTGCGAAACCACCACCTGTCCGTCGTGCAGGAAGCGGCCCGCCAGCGACACAGCCTCGGTGACCAGACCGCCCCGGTTCTCACGCAGGTCCAGGATCAACCCGTTGATCTTGCTCTCGCCCAGTTTCTGCAAGGCGGCTTCCACGTCGCGAGCCACGTTCTGGGCTTCAAAGGTGGTCACGCTCAGAAATGCGATCCCGGGCTTGACCCAGAAGGCATCCACCACGCTGGTCTCGATGCCGCCGCGAGTCACGGTCATCGTGATGGGGTCGGGCACGGCTTCCCGCTTTACCGTAACCTTGACCTGGGTGTCCTTAGGACCGCGCAGCATGTCGGCCACGGCCGCCGAGTCTTTCCTGGTGGCATCCTGGCCATCCACCGCCACAATCACGTCGCCGCGCCGCAAGTCCGCCTTCCAGGCCGGCGAGCCGACGAATGGTTCCACGGCCACTACTTTCCCGTTGTCCGTGGTGATCAACATGCCGATGCCGGAATAGTTGGCACGTTGTTTGCGCTGCATGTCCTGGTATTCGGCCGGATCCAGGAAGTTCGAATGCGGGTCCAGCGTGCGCAGCATGCCCGGGATGGCGCCCTGATAAATAGCCTTCTCGGAAGAGACCGGGTCCGCGTAGTTTTGCTCCACGACGGAGAACGCCGTCAGCAGCGATTTGACGCTGCGCTCCATGTCGTCCTGCGTAGTGGTGGCCGCGTGGGCGGCAATCGACGGCCCGTAGACCGGGGCCAGCACCGCGGAGATGCCGACAATAAGGGCAACGTACAATGAGTTTCGTATCTTCATGGTTTTAGCGGGTTGTCTGATCCTGATGACGGTTTCGACGCGGATTGGTGAGCGAACTTGCTGCCGCCATCGGTCTTCGGGTGCTTCCCGACCCTTGTTCCTATCATACCCCGGACTGCGAGCTGTGTCCAAAAGCGCTATTTCGCGGCTCTCCCCTGGAATTGGCCGGATGTGGTGTTTCGAGCGCCCGTTCCTGGCAAAAGTGAAGGCGTAGACACCGCCCGCGGTCATGACCCGCCTTGGCCAGTAGCCAGCGCCGCGCCGGCCTCGCGCTCCGGCGGTGCTGAGAAAGGACTGAACGGATTCCAACAAGGCCGTCATGAGTGTTTGTAAACCTGACCGCGCGTATCCACGGTAAGGACGTAGATCAGTTTAGCTTCGCGATCCACAGTGAATAAAATGCGCCAGCCGCCCACGCGAGATTTGCGCACACCGGCTCGTTCGGCCAGCGGACCGGATAGGCGCGGGTCGAATGGATCTTCGGCCAATTGAACCAGGCGGTGCCGGATGCGAAACTCGGTTGGCCGATCCAGGCGGTCGAGAACCTTCTCGGCTTCGCGCCCAACGCTCACGCGGTAGTTCACAAGCCGCGTTCGCGTTCGTATTCGTCGAGAGGCTTCACCCGGCCGGCCCCTACATCGGCAAGCGCCCGGTCGAGGGAGGCAAGCGCCTCGGCATCCAGTGGGGGCCCGTCCTCGTCGGCGGCATCGCGGAGGTCTTCCAGCCAGCCGCGGGCGAGTTCCGCCTGCGGATCCCCTAATTCATCCACCAGATGGTGGAGGACTTCCCTAGTTGTCATGAGTGGGCCTCCTAACCTTCCATCATAATGGAAGAACGTGCCGCCACCGCCAATCCTTGAGATCCGCAATCTCTCGTGCCGCTTCGGCAACCGCACCATCCTGCGCGACGTCAGCCTTACGGTATCCGAAGGCGAAACGGTGGTTCTGCTGGGCCGCAGCGGGTCGGGCAAGACCACCCTGCTCAAAACCGTCAACGGCCTGGTCCAGCCTTGCGAAGGCGCCATCCACTTTGAAGGCAAACCCACCACCGCGTGGGACCCCATCCGCCTCCGGCGCCGCATGGGCTATGTGATCCAGGATGCCGGCCTGTTTCCGCACTGGACCGTGGAGGCCAACGTGGGCCTGGTCCCGCGCCTGGAAAACTGGGCCCCGGACAAGATCGCCCAACGCGTCGAGTTCCTTCTGGACGCCGTTGGCCTGGCGTCCGCCGAGTTCCGCCACCGCTATCCGCGCCAGCTTTCGGGCGGCCAGAAGCAGCGGGTGGGAATCGCCCGCGCGCTGGCGGCCGATCCGCCGCTGCTGCTCTTTGACGAGCCCTTTGGCGCGCTCGACCCCATCACACGCTTCGAACTGCAACGCCATTTTCTGGAGCTGCGCAACACCGTTCGCAAGACCGCGCTTTTCGTCACGCACGATGTCCGCGAGGCTCTGATGCTGTGCTCGCGCATCGCGCTGCTCAAAGACGGCGGGCTCGACCTGCTGCTTCCTCCACAGGAGTTTCTGGCCGCCCGGACACCGGAGGCAACGGCCTTTCTCGCCTGCCTGCAAGATCGCGGGATCTCTTCGGAAAGCGAGGCTATTCGATGAACGGCCAAATTCAATGAACAGCCAACTGACTTCGGAAATCCTCAGCCTGTCCTGGGAACATCTGCAGATGGTCCTGATCACCATCGCCATCGCTATTGCGGTAGCGCTGCCGGGTGGCATCCTGCTGGCCCGCCGGGCCCGGGCGCGCCGCGTGGCGCTGAGCATCGCCAGCATCGCCCAAACCATTCCCAGCCTGGCGCTGTTCGGCTTTTTGGTGCCGCTGCCTTTCATCGGCGGCATCGGTCCCCATACCGCCATCATCGCGCTGTGCCTCTACGCGCTGCTGCCGATTCTGCGCAACACGCTGCTGGGAATCACGGGCGTGGACCCAGGCGTGCGCGAATCGGCGGTCGCCATGGGGATGACTGAGCGCCAGGTGCTGTGGCAGGTGGAACTGCCGCTGGCGGTGCCGTCGATTGTCGCCGGCCTGCGCATCGCCACCGTGGCCACCATCGGCACGGCCACCATCGCCGCGGCCATCGGCGGAGGCGGCCTGGGGGTTTTCATTTTTCGCGGCATCTCCATGGTGGATACTCCTACCGTGCTGGCGGGCGCGCTTCCCGCGGCGCTGATGGCCGTGGTGGCTGACGAGGTATTGGAATGGATCGAACGAAAGCTCTCGCCGGCCTGATCGTCGCCATACGTCGGCTTCCGCCCCTGCATATCCTTCTGCTGGGGAGTTGCCTGCTGGGGAGTTGCCTGCTTGGGAACTGCCGCCGCCAGCCCGCGGCCCTGGTGGTGGGTTCGAAGAATTTTACCGAGTCGGCGCTGCTGGGCGAATTGTTGGCGCAACACATTGAGCGCCGCCTCGGCCTCAAGGTCGAACGCAAGCTGAATCTGGGGGGCACACTGCTGGCCCACCAGGCCCTCACCAGCGGCGCTATCGACCTGTACCCGGAGTACACCGGCACCGCCCTGACTGCCGTGCTCAAGCGGCCGCCGGTCAACGATCCGCCTGCCGTCCTCAGCCAGGTCCGCGAGGCCTACCAGGCCAGGTGGCGCCTGGACTGGCTGCGCCCGCTGGGCTTCAACAACACTTTCGCCATGATTGTGCGCGGCGAAACGGCGCGCCGGGAGAAGTTGGCCACGCTGTCGGAAGCGGCGGGCGCTCAGGCCTGGAAACTGGGGGTCGGTTACGAGTTCACCCAGCGGCCCGACGGACTCCCAGGACTATTGAAAACCTACAATCTGCGGACCGCGGGCGGCCCCATCAGCATGGATCTCGGGCTGCTTTATGCCGCTCTCAAGACCCGGCGCGTTGACCTGATCGCCGCCAGTTCCACCGACGGGTTGATTTCCGTGCTGGACGTGGCCGTTCTCGAAGACGACCGGCACTACTTTCCGCCTTACGAATGCGCCGTGATCGTCCGCCAGGACACGCAGACCAAATACCCCGGACTGCGAGTGGCCCTGGAGCAACTGTCGGGGATGTTGACAGACCGGGTGATGCGCCGGCTCAATTTTGGCGTGGATGGCGAGCACCGTCCCCCGGCCCAGGTGGCATCGCGCTTCCTGGATTCGGCATTCGCGACCAGGCGCTAACCCCAGACGCTAACTCCAGACGCTAACCCCAGACGCTAACCAATGTTATCGGTCCCCCATGCTATCCGTTACTACCCAGTACTTGAATACCTGGCAGCGCTCAACGAAAGAGTCCATGATAGAAGAAGCTAAATGATTCGAGCACTCTCAATTTTCGGTTTCGGCGCCCTGTTCCTGATAATTTCGCCGGCGTTCCGCGGCAATGTAATGGACGGCATATCGACGGGGTTCGGCAGCCTGGACAAGTACAGCCCGTGGTCCTACGTTGCTTGCGCCGTCATCGGCCTGATCTGCGTCACCTTTTCTCTCAACCAAGGTTCCCGGCCAGGGTGAGCAGGGCGAGGTGAACAGGCTGAGGTGAACAGGGAAGCCACCGTTCCGGCCCGGCCATTTTGAATACTGTCTCCCGGCTGCGCGCGGGCGCGACGAGTGGCCTTCGCGGGCCCGAAACCGCTCCTGAATGGAACCCGGCCCGATTCTATACGGCCTTCGACTTGCGTGCAGAGACAGCGGTTTCGGAGCGCGCCGGTTTCCGTTCCGCGACGGCGGTCATCCGCTTCACCTGGTCGGTGACGCACACCAGGAACATCGGCTGGCGCGCATTCTTCAGCAGATCGATCACCCGGCCCGGGCTGTCCTCCAGGTAGATCGACTTGCCATCGGTGAGCAGGTGCACGTCCGAAGGCGCCGCCATGGCTTCCACCAGGCGCTTGCCCATGTCCTTCTGCAGAAACCGGAGAACGCGGCGGATTTTCTGCAGCGAGAATCCCTTGCGCCGCAACTCGGCTATCACCGAAATCTCCACCACTTCCTCAGGCATGTAGATCCGCTTGTGGCCGTTCTGCCGGGGCGAGACGACGCTACGCTCGTCCCACCACTGCAATTGCCGCAGGCTGACGCCGCAGATGCGCGCTACATCGCTGCTGTTATAGCCTTGTGCTTCCGGCGATACCGCCGCCCGGGGTTTCCTGGCTTTAAACATTTTCTGCCACTTCCGTTTCCGTCAAAAAATACTGCCACCTTGGATTGTACATGCGCCACCGGCGGTGTCAATGGGGAACGCACTGATCAGGATAACAAAAAGTCCCGGTACGGCACCCCCGGCGGACGCCCGGTGGACGTCAGGTGGCGGCTTTCGCCGCGTGAACACCTCTTTGCAACCGTTCTTAGCGAAGAGTGCGGTTCGTATCACCTGACGCATATTTACTGGCCCAGCCCACGAAACACGCCTCGACGGGCGCCGGCGGCAATAACCGATTTCCGAAGACGGCGGCGGCCTCCGGCGGCGGCGCAAGGACAGCGCCGAATCGTACTGCATCCTTCGGACGGCCGCATTTCGGCAATTTCGGTGCGCGGCGCCAGAAGCCGAAGACACTGTGGGATGGTCCAGCACCGGTCCAGTCATGGTGGTGGCCAACTGGAAAGAAAACCTGAGAGAATAGGAAATAAAGACCCGAAACCACCATCTGGTGGAGTACCGGAAATCGCCCACTGATTCTATTAACTTGTTTAATTTCAATTGTTTACCAATAACCTAATCAATGCAGGTATAATAGAAGTGTTCCCGCCCTCCAAGGAATCAGGTTGAAATCATTATGACGACTCGCAAGTTTTGGCCCCTGGATTTCGATCCGGAAGGTGAAATCTACGAAAACCCGGCGTGGGATCTGCCGGGCTTCAACCGCGGACTGATCGCGCGCCCGCCAAAGCCGTCGCGCGGCCCACGCAAAACGCCCCGACGGTAGCGGCCGCCGGCGCGGCTGGGGTGGCTTAGCTTAGTACACCGTTTCAATAATACGGTCTCGTATTTCGAGACAGCCGCTCCGTGACCGTCGCGGCTCTGATCGGAGCCGCGCGCGTTAGCAAGCGGTTTCCCGATACGTTGGCGAACTTCCGAAATTGTGTACTTAGGTTAGCTGAACCGCTACGGCTTCGCCGGCTTAACACCGCGCCCTCTCGTTCCGAGGCACAGGTGTGCAGTCGCCTGGCATGACCGGCCTGACCGAATTGCGTCATCCGCAGCAGATCGCCGCAGATGGCAACAGCGTCGACGGGGGAGAAAAGGGATCGCCTATCTTCTTTTTGGTCCCCTCGAGGACGCCTTCCCGATCAGTTCTTTTTGTATCCCTTCTCGCGAAGGTACTTCACCAGTTCGCCCGGCCGGTCCGTCTGGATTCCGCCCGCCCCGGCATCAATCGCCGCCTGCCATCCCTCAGGGTTATCGGTAGGCCCGTCTGGGCCGAAGCCCTGCCGGTCTACGTAAAGCTCCGCGCCCGAGTCCTTGGCCAGCTTGATGATCTCGGGCTTCCAGTCGGAGGCCCCGAAGGCGATTACCTTCGGGTGAAGCTCAGCGATGATGCGCCGCACCAGGTCGGCGTTCACCGATTCCGGCATGATCTTCAGCTTCGGGTTGAGCTGCTGAATGTCCCTGGAGATGCGGCCCGAGTAGATCACTACGTGGTCCGCCATGCCATGGTCCACGATGTGGTCCACCAAGTCTTTGGCTGCGACCTGCTTGACGTCTACATAGATATCGATCTTGCCGCGGGCGTAGTCCAGCACCTCATCGAACGTCGGGACCCTGGTTTGCGCGAACTCCGGCCCCAGCTTGATACCGGCATCCAGCGCGCGAATCTGGTCGAACGACATCCTGGCAACCTCGCCTTTTCCATCGGTGCAGCGGTCCACGTTGCCGTCGTGGCTCAGCACCAGCTTTCCATCGGCCGTGGTGCGGACATCCACTTCGATATAGTCGGCTCCCAGGCGGACGGCCTCTTCAAAGGCCGGCATGGTGTTCTCGGGGTGATGCAGATGCTCACCCCGGTGCGCAATGGCCACTACGCGGCGGGTCTGGGCCGGTGCAGGCGCCAGCAGCAGCAAAGCGATGCAGAGAAATCGAATCATAGTATCTAGATTCTAGAAGAACAGACGCAGCGCCACTTCCATGTTGCGCGGGCCGTTATCGGAGGTAATCCTTCCATAGTTGATATTGCCGAGGGTGGTGTTCGGATTCTTGAAGTTCGGATGGTTGAAGGTATTGTAGAATTCGCCCCGGAACTGCAGCCGGAGTCGCTCGCGGATCGGGAAGTTCCACGAAAAAGAAGGTCTTGTCCTTGCCGTTATAGAGATGCGGAATGACGATTGGTCCGCCGATCGTGCCGCCGGGATCGTTCTGGACGTACTTGACAATGCTTTGCGCCGGCAGGAAGAAATCGCGGCCGTTCAGCAGGCGATTGCGGAAGAGGTCGTAGGCGCTTCCGTGCAGCACGTTGCCGCCCGAACGCGATGTGGCGATCATCACGCCGCCGCCGGTGTGACCGTATTCGGCCGAAAAGGGCGTGGTCAGCACCTTAAACTCCTGGATGGAATCCGGGCTCGGCGTCAGTGTGTATGTCTCGTCCGAGGGATTCGTGGTGGGCAGTCTGTCGACCAGGATTTCGTTGGTAGTCTTACGCCCGCCGGCGAAGCTGAAGCCGTTAATGTTGGTGTAACTGTTGCCGTTGGTGGTCACGCCGGGAAGCAGTTTGGCAAGCAGGAACGGGGAGCGGCCCCGGCTGTTCGTCGAGATCTGCGGTAACTCCACCAACTGCTGGGCGTCCACCACTTGTCCGATCTCGGGCGAGACGTAGTTCACCTGCGCGGCGGCACCGGATACCTGCACCGTCTCCGTCACCTGGCCGATTTCGAGGACCGGATCGACGCGGCGCGACTGGTTAATCTGCAGCGGAATCCCGGTCTCCACGTGCTCCTTGAAGCCGGACGCGGTGAATTGCGCCTTATAAGAGCCGGGCTTCAGGTAGTTGACGATGTAATCTCCCGATTCGCTGGTGACCGTCTTCAGAACCGTGTTGGTGGCTTCCTCGGTGATGGCCACCGAGGCCTTGGGGATCGGCAGGCCCGAGTGATCCAGCACTCGGCCGCCGATGGACCCGGTGTAAGTCTGGCCGTAGAGAGAGAACGCCGCCGGCAGTATGCAAAAAAGCGGAATGAAACACCTTGCGCGCATGAAATAACCACTCCTTCGAAGGAAAATCCGCCGGGCCGCGGCGTGTCACAACATGGCGAGACCGGTGAAGCTATGGTTTCCATTCTCCGTTGAGGGCTAAATCGGGTCAAGATAATATTCCGCTACAACTGCAAGAACAGCGCATGAATCGCGATTCGCATTCCATCCTGACCTTGCGGTGCTCGCCGAACTCGGAGTAGCGCTCGGAAGCGATCGCGCCAAATGACGAACCCATCAGGATTGATACTTGGGCAATTGCGGCAGATGCCGTGGCCCTCATGGAACATCCTGAACTGGCCACAGGTACGCCTATATGAACCGCGCTATCGTTTCTTGAGATACGCAATCAGCGCGGCCGGATCGTCCGAAATGATCCCATCCACTCCTGCCGCCACCAGGCTTGCCCAATCCTCGGGTGTATTCGCCGTCCACGGCAGCACCTCGAACCCGGCCGCATGCGCAGCCTTCACCCGCTCCGCGGTAATCAGGTGATACTCGGGTGACACGATCTGCGCGCCCGCCTCCCTGCCGATCTCGGCGAAGTCGCGGGGCATCCCGCTGTACAGCGCCGAAAGCTTGATCTCCGGAGCAACCTTTTTCATCTCATGCAGTGTCCGGAAGTCGAAGCTCTGCAATACCACTCGCGATTCCAAACGATGCTTTTGAATCTCCGCCAGCACCAGCCGCACGAACTCGTCGGGTGGCGGCGCCAACTCCGGCTGCTGCGGCGAGATCTTGGTCTCGATATTGAACAGGAACCTGCCCTTGGGCGCGAGAGTGAACACCTGGTCAAGTGTCGGCATCTTCGTGCCGGGCACGGGTTGCTGTTTCGGGAACAATGGATTCCGCTGCGCGCCACAGTCCCAACGCCGCACCTCCGCCAAGGTTAGCGAATGGATCGCAACCCCATCCCGCGGACCCGTGCAAACGGGCGCGCGCAGCTCGGGATCGTGCGACACCACAATCACCCCGTCCTTCGTGACCGCCATGTCCAATTCGAGAGCGTCCACCCCTTGGGCGATCGCGTACTCGAATGCCGGCAGCGTATTTTCCGGCCGCATCGCCCGGGCGCCGCGATGTCCGTGAACCTGAATCGTCTGCGCCCAAGCGCCGCTGGCGAGGATTCCAACCACCACCACAAGTTGTCGCATCACAAGACAGTCTACATCCCGGAGTTTACGGGCGAATGACGCCGGATGGTTTCACACGACAAACAGGCCGTGAGCCTTGTTTCGGACGGACGGGTGCCGTCAGGTGAGCGGGCCGATGCTCTTAGAACAGCAGCTTCAGGGCAAATTGGATTTGCCGCGAAGGATATGTCGAGCGAATGGT
>DATMNI010000076.1:0-9987 GCA_035570275.1 Candidatus Acidiferrales bacterium
CGACAAGCCTTACAACGAATTCGTCAAAGAGCAGCTTGCCGGCGATGAGATGGACGGTTCCAACCGCACCTATCTGGTAGCCAGCGGATTCAACCGCCTGGGGCCGTTGCGTAAGAACGCAGGCAACCAGGACGTGGCCAGTTCCCACAACGAAGTGCTCACCGAGATGACCAACATCGTGGGCGCGGCTTTTCTGGGCGTCACGGTGGGATGCGCGCGCTGCCACGATCACAAATTCGACCCATTCCGGCAATCGGACTATTACCGTATGCAGGCCCACTTCGCCCAGACGCAACCAAACGACCTGGTGCTGGCCAGCAAGGAAGAACAAGAGTCCTGGAAATCGAAGGCCGACCCCGTGCAGCAGGAAATACGCCGCCTCCAGTTCCAATTGCGGCGCGCGCCCGATGCCGAAAAGGCCAAGATCGAGCTGCAACTCGAAGCCTTGGATGACAAGTTGCCGGCGCCGTTGGCTTCTATCTACAGCGTCACCGACGAACCGCAAAAGGCCTTGCCGGTCAAGGTGCTGTTCCATGGCGACTATCTGAACCCGGTGGCCAAAGTTGGCGTGCGGCCGCTTGGTATTTTGCTTCCCGAAGCCACCCCCGAAGCGCCTATCGACGAAGACACGCCGCGGCTCAAACTGGCCGAGTGGATGGTGGATCCGGCCAATCCGCTGACCGGGCGTGTGATGGTAAACCGCATCTGGCAGGACCACTTCGGCCGCGGCATCGTATCCACCCCGAACGATTTCGGACGCATGGGTACGCGGCCCTCGAATCCGGAGTTGCTGGACTGGCTGGCTAGCCGATTCATCGAAGGCGGATGGAAAATCAAGCCGATCCACCGCCTGATTTTGCTCTCCAGTGCGTACCGGCAATCCAGCATTTCGCCCATTGAGGAGGCCGCGGCGGAGAAGGATTCCGAGAATGCCCTGGTGTGGAAGTTCAGCCATCGCCGCCTGGAAGCCGAAGAGATCCGCGACGCCATGCTGGCCATCTCCGGGCGTCTGAACCTGAAGGCCGGCGGCCCCAGTTTCATGGTGCCGATCGATCCCGACCTGGTGCTTTCGCTGAAGCGGCCGCAATACTGGGTGGCCACGCGTGACAAGTCCGAGTACGACCGGCGGACCTTATATATGATCTACAAGCGCAACCTGCGGCTTCCGTTCGTGGAGGTTTTCGATGCGCCGGACACGCTGCTCTCCTGCGCGCGGCGCGAGCAATCCACGCACGCTCCGCAGGCGCTGGAACTGTTGAATGGGCAGACGTCGAATGACTTGGCCGGATCTTTTGCCACCCGCATTTTGAAGGAGCGCGACACGCCCGCGGCGCGCATCGATTACGCCTGGCGCCTGGCTGCGGGCCGCGTGCCCACGGCAGATGAAAAGGCGCTGGCCCTGAAATTCCTCGGGGACGCCGGCAAGGCCGCTCGCTCCGTTCCGGGCGCCTCCGTTCCCGGCGCGGCCGACCCCGCCGCCGATTCCGCCGCCGCCGATCTCGCCAAGGTCAAGGAATTCGCCCTGGCAGTCTTCAATCTGAATGCATTTTTATACGTGAACTGATATGTCCGAACACATCCGATATGCCCGTAACCGCCGCGAGTTTCTGAGCGATTGCTTCTGCGGCACCGGTTCGCTGGCCTTCGCCTCCATGATGGCCGAATCGCAAGCGCGCGCCGCCCGCGTAAATCCGCTGGCCCCCAAACCCCCTAACATGCCCGACCACGCCCGGGCCAAGGCTTTCATCTTCGTCTACATGGCTGGCGGGCCCTCGCACCTGGAGACGTGGGACCCCAAGCCGCTGCTCAACCAGCTTGATGGCCAGAAGCGCCCCGCCGAATTCGGCGACGTGAAGTACCAAAACGTCAATTCCGATTCGCGCATTCTCGGCTGCAAACGGACCTTCAAGAAGTGCGGCAAATCCGGCATTGAAGTCTCGGACTTGTTCCCGTACCAATCGCAGATCGTGGACGATCTCTGCGTGGTCCGATCGATGCACGGCGACATGGTGGTGCATTCGGCGGCGCAGTATCAGATGATGACCGGCCGCGTGGTGCCGGGTTTCCCGGCGATGGGAAGCTGGGTGGTTTACGGACTGGGCTCCGAAGCGCAATCGCTGCCGGCCTACGTGGTGATGCCGGCGCCTGAAGGCGCGCAAGAAGCCGGCCTGCCCATGTATCAGCACGGGTTCCTGCCCGCGGTTTATCAGCCAACCATGCTGCGGCCGGGCCCCAAGCCGGTTCTCAACCTGGACTTGCCGAAAGGCGTGTCGCTGGCCGAACGGCGCAAGACGATCGACCTGATTCGCTCGCTCAACGAAACCAACCTGCCGGGCGAAGACCCCGAGTTCGCCGCGCGCATCTCGGCCTACGACACGGCGTTCAAGATGCAGACGGAAGCCCCGGAGGTTTTCGACATCAGTAAGGAGCCGAAGGAGACGCTGGACCTGTACGGCGTGGGCGACCCGAAGACCGACGACTACGGCCGGCGCTGCCTGCTGGCGCGGCGCATGGTGGAAAAGGGCGTGCGCTTCGTGTGCGTGGTTTCAGGCGGTGGCGCCGCCGATACCGAATGGGACGCGCATTCAGACATCGAAAAGAACCACATCAAGATGGCGTCGTTGACTGATAAGCCGGTGGCCGGCCTGATTCAGGATTTGAAGCGGCGCGGCATGCTGGATTCGACCATCGTGCTTTGGGGCGGGGAATTCGGGCGCTCGCCCGAATCCGAGAAGAGCAGGGGCCGCGACCATCACAATACCGGCTTTTCGATGTGGGTGGCCGGTGGCGGATTCAAGGGCGGCACGGTCTATGGCGCCACCGATGGCATTGGGCTCAAGGCCACTGAAAACCCGGTGCATTTCCGCGACCTGCACGCCACGCTGCTGTACCAGATGGGCCTGGATCAGGACGCACTGAGCTACATGTACCTGGGCCGCAAGGAGCGGCTGACCGAAGTGCGCGGCGAGATCGTCAAAGACATCATTACGTAGTGTTGCCGGGTCAAGGTTCGTTAAGCGCCGCGACCCGGGAGGGTCGCGGCCACTACCCGTCCAGCAGCGCCGCCGCGGCCTCGTCCAAAAACCACGTAACCCCCCTGCCGTGATGCGAAGCGATCTGCGCCGGGTACTTCATGGGATCGTACTCCCCCTGTAACACGGCCCGCACCATTTCGGCCTTGTCGGCTCCCGCAACCACGAACACCGTGTGCCTGGCCGCCAGCAGCGCACCGGGCAGCAGCGTGACGCGCCACTGCTGTTGGCTCTGGGAAAAAACCGCCGCCGCGATATCGTCCCGATTGTTAATCAACGGATCCCCGGGAAACAGACTGGCGGTATGCGCGTCCGGTCCCATGCCGCGATGCACCACGTCAAATCGCGGCATCTCGCCCCCGGAAAGCCCGAAAAACTCGCGGATGTCGTCCACGTATCGCTGGGCTGCGGTCTGCGGGGCCAGTTCGCCGAAAACCCGATGCACCAACCGGTGCGGAATGTGCGCCGGCTGGATGAGGTAATCCTCGGCCAATTTGTAGTTGCTGGCCTCGTCCGCCGGAGGCACGCACCGTTCGTCCACCCAGAACAAATGCACGTGGTCCCATGGAAACTTCGCAACCGCCAGTTTCTGAAAGAGCAGCTTGGGTGTGGACCCGCCCGAAATCGCCAGGCTGGCGAACTCCTGCCCGGCGAGCACCTCCTCCAGCAGGCCGATCACGTGATGCGCGCAGGCTTCGGCGGCGGAAGCCGCGTCGGAAAGGGTATGCCGGCGAACGCTCATTGGTCCGCTCATTTGTCCGCTAATTTGTCAGTAGGGTACGCGAACTGGGCCGCCGCCGCCAGCGATCTTTCGAACACCGCATCCCTACGCACGATTCCCAGTTCCTCACGCATCAACAGGTAATCCGAAGGTTGCGGCAAATTGGTGCAATTCACCAGCGAATCCACCGAAATCGCCAGGCGCCCCTCACGCCGCGACAGTTCCACATGAAGATCGGGCCCAGTCAGTTGCACGTGCAGGGTGGGTTCGCCTCCCGACCCGTACAGTTCCACCACGTTCAAAGCCGCCTTGACGCCGGCATCCTCCAGCGCCCCGGTTACCCAGGCGCCCATCAACCATGCCGAAACCGCCAGCGGCCGACGAAACTCCACCCGCACCTCGCCGATTCCCGCCAACTTCGCCAGGTAATCCCGGTTATCGAAAACATGCGACAACATTTCGCGCCAACGGGTGAGCCGCGTCCACGAAAGGTCGCCGATGATGAGGCCGCTTTGTGCCGCATCCGTCATCCACCGGATCGCGTCCCTGGCCCCGGGAAAGGCCGCGCTGTCCAATACCACCTTGGTGGCCATGCTCGCGATGAGTCCGAATTCCGGCATCTTTACCAGGCGCGGGCTGCGGCACCACACGATCACCGGCAGGTCCGGCACCGCCAGCGGCAGCAGCACCGAAGGTAAATCCGCCAGCGCCTCATCCGAAGCCGTAATTTGGATCTGTTCGCAGCAGATCTGCTTGCCCTGCCCGAACGGCTTCCAGCATTGCTGCTGCACCCGATCCGCCAGCGCCCGCGGACCCGCCCCGCTCAAGCCGACTACGATGGCACGCGCCGGATGCTCCGGCATCATCGCGGCGATCGTCTCCCCCAGCGCTGACGCATCGTCACTGCCATCCGCCAACACCACCAGCGTCATCGAGCAGGCCCGCAGCACACCCGCCCCATCTCCGGCCTCGTGGTCTTTTCCCTGTGAAACCCACAACGCCGAAAGTTCCTTCAGAACTCTTTCGGGAGCCACGGTTGACCCAACCGTCGATTCCGTCCCACCAGGCGTGCCCATTACGGTTTCCTCCACACGTGGCCGCGCCGGGCCAGCATTTCATCCGCCGCATCCGGCCCCCACGTTCCGGCCGCGTAGTTCGGAAAGACGTGCCGCGACTGGCGCCATACGTTGTGAATCGGTTCCACCACGCTCCAACTGGCTTCCACCATGTCTTGCCGGGTATATAGCGTGGCATCGCCGATAATGGCGTCCAGCAGCAGCGTTTCATACGCCGAAGGCGAGCGCTCGCCGAAGCTGGACCCGTAGTTGAAATCCATCGACACCGGCCGCAGCGTCATCCCCGCGCCCGGCAGCTTCGAAAGAAACCGCAGGGAAATCCCTTCCTCGGGCTGGATCTGTACGATCAACAGGTTGGCCCCCGACGATGCTCCGTCCTGGTGGAACAGATGCAGCGGCGCCGAATTAAACTGGATGGCAATTTCCGTTACCCGTTTGGGCAGCCGCTTGCCCGTCCGCAGATAAAACGGCACCCCCGCCCAACGCCAGTTGTCGATGAAGAACGTCACGGCGGCATACGTGTTCTGCTGCGAGGCCGGGTTCACCTTTTTTTCCTGCCGGTAACTCACCGCGTCCATGCCGCCGATGCGAGCCGACCCGTACTGTCCGGGAACCGCATTCTGGCGCACCTCGTCCGCCGTCATCGGGCGTATGGAGCGCAGCAGCTTCGACCGCTCATCGCGCACCGACCTGGCCTGAAAACTGGCGCTCGGTTCCATCGCGATCGTGGCCATCACCTGCAGCAGGTGGTTCTGGATCATGTCGTCCAGCGCTCCCGCTTCCTCGTAGTAGCCGCCGCGGTCTTCCACCCCGATCGATTCCGCCCCCGTAATCTGCACGTGGTTCACATACCGGCGGTTCCACAGCGGCTCGAAGATCCCGTTGCCGAACCGGAATGCCAGGATGTTCTGCACGGTTTCCTTGCCCAGGTAGTGGTCAATGCGATAGACATCGGACTCGCTGAACACCTCGTGCAGCCGGTCGCTCAATTCTCGCGCGCTGGCCAGGTCGTGCCCGAACGGCTTCTCCACCACCAGCCTTCGCCATCCCGCGCCCTTGCCCAGCCCGGCCGCTCCCAAACCGGTCGAAATCTCCGCGTACTGGCTGGGCTGCGTCGAAAGATAAAACATCACGTTGCCGCCGGTATGCCGCTCGGCCTCTATCGCCGCCAGTTTTTGCCGGAGGCCGTCGTACAGGCCTGGGTCGCCGACATCGCCGGCCACATAGAAGAGCCCTTGCGCAAACGACTTCCACACATCGGCATCGAAATCGGTGTCTTCGGAAAACTGTTTCACCGCCGCCTGCATGTTCTCGCGAAACTGGTCGTCGCTCAGCGGCGTGCGGGAACTGCCGACCACCGCAAACCCCGTGGAAAGCCGCCGGTCGTACGCCAACCGGTAAAGCGCCGGGATTAGTTTGCGCTTGGCCAGATCCCCATTGGCGCCGAAAATTACCACGGCGCACTCGGGCACCTGCCGCTCAAACCGCAGCGGATCCTGAAACGGGTTTTGGTCAGCCATTCCATCCAACATAACATGATGCAATCCGGCCCCTATTTGTGGGGCAGATTGTTTATCTGCGGCGGATTGTTAATCCGCCTGCGCGATGCGGCAGCGAGCGTTGCCCGTGTTGGCGGCACCACCCGCGAGGGGCGCAAGGGCGGATTTGCCAATCCGCCGCAGGTTCGCCAAAACAGTTAAGCACCGCCGTCGAACCCAGCGACCAGGCAGTTCGGGCTCAGGCATAATGGAGGGGAGTTGGTATGGGCCGCACCCTTCCATTCGGTTCCACACAGGTCGACGCGACCAGGTTGGCGGATCTCTGCCGGCGCTACGAGGTCAAGGAACTCTCCCTGTTTGGATCGGCCTTGCGTGGGGAGATGCGGCCCGGCAGCGATATAGACGTTATCGTTGAGTTTGACCCCGGCGCACGCATTGGGATTCTCAAGTTCGAGTCTCTGAGCGAAGATCTGGAAGCATTGGTTGGACACAAGGTCGACTTGGTAACGAAGCGCGGTCTGAAACCATGGATACGGCCGCGCGTTCTCAAGGAAGCCCGGGTCATTAGCCCCCCAGTGGGATAGGAGGGCAAGAGATCCTATGTGGGTATTTAGCGAAAGCAAAATCGCCGCGACCCTGGCGCGGGGAATGGCCCTTTTGGTTACGTGCAGTGTCGTATGCGGGCAGTCTGTCGCTCCGGTTTCTAGATTTGAGGTGGCATCAGTAAAGGTGAATCACTCCTCAGAACCGGAGTCTGGGGGGTTCGAGCATGGAAGGCTCACAATCCGTGCTGCGGCCCTAAGGCACCTCGTTGCATCTGCGTACGAAGTAAGGGTTGATCTTGTCACAGGAGGGCCAGGTTGGGTAGATACGGATCGCTTCGATGTAGACGCAAAAACGGTTCCGAATGCATCGGAACATATGTCGCGGGTAATGCTGCAAGACTTGCTGTCTGAACGATTCAAATTGACCGTGCGCCGGGAGAAGAGGATGAGACCGGTACTTCTGCTGACCGTCGCAAAAGGTGGGCCGAAGCTGCAGAAGTCCAGAGAGGATTCTGATGTGAAATCTCGCTGCTTCGGTACTCATCCGCTCACCTGCTCAAAGCGGACGATGGCGGAGTTTGCGGACGTGTTACCGCGTATTTCGTCTGGCATTGAAATTCCAGTGGTGGATGAAACGGGCCTAAACGGCCGGTATGATTTCAAACTGCTGTTCGCGCAGCCGAACATCCGAGGTGAGGCCGGATCTGCGAGCGAGTCTCTGCGCGCACGAAGGATGAGGACGTTCCAATTCTTGCGGCGATGGAGACTCAACTCGGGCTGAAACTCAAGGCGGCAAAACGCCCGATTGAATTCATAGTAATAGATCAGGTCAATCGAGTTCCGACCGAGAATTGAGTGTTCTGAGAATTATTACAGATTTGACGACAGACGCAAAAACTCCGCAAAGCTGCGGCATCCGCAACGTCGGTTAACCTGGCTACCTCGCGGTGGTAGCCAGCATTTGGGCCACGGCGGCCTGGATGAGGGCGACCACGTTCGGGTTGCGGGTGGCGTTGGCGGTGGGCGTCCAGCAACTCGCGCGGCATGGCTTCGATCTTGTTGCGCTCGGCAGACTCGCCGGGCCGTCCGGCGGCGCCAACGGCCTGGACCAGGTCAATATCCTGATTCCGGCAAAGCTGGCGGGCGCCGGCAACGTGAACGTGCAACTCACGGTTGAGGGCAAAGCCGCGAATCCGGTGCAAATCACCATACAGTAGCCAATGCCGCGTCAGGCGGTTAGTCAGGCGGATCGGGCGCGGTTACAGTAATGGGCCTGTGCCCAGCGGCTGCTGCCGAATCTCCAGACAACCTCGCCCGGTCGGAAGCACTTTGCCGGGGTTCAGGCGGTTGTCCGGGTCGAACAGCAGTTTCAGGCTGCGAATCGTCTCCAGCGTGGCCGGTGAGAACAGCTTGCTCATCAGTTCGTTCTTTTCCATGCCGACCCCGTGTTCTCCGGTGATGGAGCCGCCCACGTCAATGCACCAGGTGAGGATCTCCTCGCCGCACGCGCGCGCCTTCTCAAGATCGCCGGGCTTCCGCGAATTGAAGAGGATGATGGGGTGCAGGTTGCCGTCGCCGGCGTGGAAGATGTTGCTGATGGTGAGTCCGTACCTGGCGGCAACCTCGCCAATGAAGTGCAGGGTGGGCGCGATCTTGGTGCGGGGCACCACGCCATCCTGCACGTAATAAGTAGGGCTCACCCTGCCTACGGCGCCGAAGGCGTTCTTGCGGCCTTTCCAAAGCAACTCACGTTCTTCGGCGCTGCGGGCCACGCGGAATTCCCTGGCTCCGCACAGCAGGCAGGCTTCGCGGACCTGCTCCACCTGCGCTTCCACCACTTCGCGAATGCCCTCCAGTTCGATCAGCAGCACCGCCGAAGCATCCATCGGGTAGCCCGCGTGCGTGGCTTCTTCCACCATGCGAAGCATCACGCCGTCCAGCATTTCCACCGCCACCGGCGTGATGCACCGCGCCGTGATTTCGGCCACCGTGCGGCCGGCATCCTCGCTGGATTCGTAGATCGCCAGGGCAGTTTTCACCAGTTCGGGCTTGCGCATGAGCCGGACGGTGATCCGGGTGACCAGCGCCATGGTGCCTTCGGAGCCGGTGAAAAGGCCGGTAAGGTCGTAGCCGGGCAGGTCGGGCTCGGCGCCGCCGGTTTCCACCACGGTGCCATCCGGCAGCACCAGTTCCAGCGCCAGAACGTGGTTGGTGGTGACGCCGTAGGCCAGGGTGTGAGGGCCGCCGGCATTTTCCGAAACATTGCCGCCGATGGTGCAGGCACGCTGGCTGGAGGGATCGGGCGCGTAAAAGTAGCCGCGGCTTTCCACCGCCAGCGTGACGTCCAGGTTGACCACGCCGGGCTGAACGACGGCGCGTTCGTTTTCGAGATCGATTTCGAGGATGCGGTTCATGCGCGCGAAAGCAATCATGATGCCGCCTTCCCGCGGAATGGCGCCGCCGGAGAGCCCTGTGCCGGCGCCCCGTCCCACGAAGGGAACCTGGAATTCGCGCGCCAGTTTCACCAGCGCCGCCACCTGTTCTGTGTTGCTGGGGAAGACCACCAGATCGGGCGCGTGCTTATCCACGCCGCCATCGTACTCGTAGAGGGCAAGATCGGCCGGCCGTTCCAGGTAGCCCTTGGGGCCAAGCAGCGTGGCAACGCGGGCCTTGAGGGCGGCAGGGAGCATGAGTTTAGTGTACTCGGGAAGAGCCTGCTCGGGGAGAGTTGCCGGGCAACCCACAGCCGCAGCGATAGTCGGTACAACAACGATCCCCTAGGCCTAAGGCGGATGAAGGGAAGCTGCAAAAGCAACTACAGAAATCGGCCTCCAAGCAACCCCGTCGGACGGCGCTACCGGTGGACAATGAGGATCCAGTACTGGCAATAATAAGTTCCTCCTCCGCAGCTTTGGCGGGGAGAGGGCCAGAGGCTCGCGACATCGGGTTCATAACCGATCCGATTTAGACGACAACTAAGCCTCTGTAAGAAAATAAGTGTAGCAATAAAACCATTTCTGGCCTAGAATGTTCTTGTGGCCGGCGAAGGTGAGATCAAGCAGCGTTTCTCTCAGTTGGAGGCGTGGCTGGATGAGCGAACGCGACGGTTATGGG
>DATMNI010000077.1:0-5498 GCA_035570275.1 Candidatus Acidiferrales bacterium
TTACGACAACATCCAGTTGATCTACCGCTATCCCAAAGGCCGCCAGCTCACCTACTCCTCCATCAGCACCAGCCAGCACCTGCCCTACTTTAACGCCCAGCGCGCCGAAATGGGCGAGTGCATCATGGGCACCGACGGCACCATCCAGATCACCGTGGGCGCCGATGTGGAGCACGCCATCGCGTGGTGGTATCGCGAGCCGCCCAAACAGGCCGCCATAGTCAGCAATGCCGGCGAGAAGAAAAAGGAAGCCACCGTGGCGGGCGCGACCATGACCACCTCCGGCGGCGGCGGCGGGCCCATCCCCATCATGACCAGCGACATGGAATTCACGGGCAAGGAGAACTTCCTGGATAAGGAAGTGAAATTCGCCCGCCGCTGGCTCACCACCAAGGGCGTGATGATTCAGGAAGAGAAGGCCAACCCGGTGGACACCGAACTGGAATCCTTCTTCCAGAACTGCCGCGACGGGGGAAAACCGAAGGCCGATCTGGAAGTGGGGATGGCCGATTCGGTGGCCGTTATGCTATCCAACATGGCGATGGATGAAGGCCGCAAGGTCTATTTCAGCGAAATCGACAAGATGGGCCGCGGCGAGAAACCGGCGCCCAAGAAGGCGTAGCACGGCGACGGTACTTGGGTTCCGTCAAGACTCCCAAGGGTTAGGGACCGCAACTCCCAGTTGTTGGAAGTCCTTCACGTTCCGCGTAACAATGGTGAGATCGTGATGCAGCGCGGTAGCGGCGATAAGCCCGTCCGCTACTTTGACAACCCTTCCCTTCAATTGAGACTGCCCAGCGAGTATTCCCCACCGCTCCGCGACCGGCGCCGTCACTGGCAGGATGCGACCGTCAAACCAAGGGCGCAACGTGTCATCCAGCCACCGCTGCAAGTCCGAGCGGCGTTTCCCCACGGGCATGATAGTGACCCCTTTTAGGATCTCACCGAGAGAAACCACGCTGAAGAACAACTATTGGTCGTCGGCGTCTTCGAGCCATCGCTCAACTCTTGGCTCGGACTTGGGCCGGGTCAATTCGGAAGGGATATTGGTATCCAGAAGGAATCCCTTCATAGTTCAATGGATCGTCCGGTATCGGGGTCCCTCTCAAAATCCAGACTTAGACCCTTGAACGGGGATTCGGCGAACAACTGAGCGAGGCTCTTCCTGCCGGGAGGCCTGTGCCCCGTCCCCGGCCCTAATTGAGGTTGCCTTTCACGCCTTGCCTGTACGCCCTCCACGATGATTTCGTCAACCGACAGAAAATGGCCGCGCTGCAACTCCTCCCGCACCAGTCGCTCTGTCTCGGGTTTGATGTCAATAGTCATCGAAAGTCCTTTTGGCTCAATTGGGGTCAATTTTATGATCTCACGCCGGTCACTCAGCGGCGGGAGCGATGCGCAGGCGAGGAGGACTACGCCACTACCTTCACTTCACCAGGCTGGACGATTTCACCGCGAACTCCAGCACCCAGCTCGGAAGAATCCCCAGCGCCAGAGTGCCCACAGCCGGCAAAATCAGCGCCAGTCCCAAGCCCGGCGTCAGCGGTTCGGCGTTGACCGTGGCCTCGCCCGGCTCCTTCATGTACATCACCACCAGGACGCGCAGATAGTAGTACGCCCCCACCGCGCTGTTCAGCAGGCCGAGCACCGTGAGCCACACCAGGTGCGACTCCATCGCCGCCTTGAAGATGTAGAATTTGCCGAAGAATCCGCCGGTCAGCGGGACGCCGATCAAGGAGAGCAGGAAGACGGAAAACATGGCCGCCGTCAGGGGCTGCTTCTGGCCCAGCCCGGCGAAATCTTCGATGCTGGTGTACCGCTCGCCCTTGCCCGCCAGAGTACTCACCGCGGCGAAGGCGCCCACGTTCATGAAGCCGTAAGCGGCCAGATAAAACATAGCCGCCGCGATACCCACGTCGGACCGCGCGGTCAATGCCACCAGCACGTACCCGGCGTGCGCAATCGAGCTGTAGGCCAGCATGCGCTTGATGTTGGTTTGCAGCAGCGCCGCGAAGTTGCCCACGGTCATGGAGAGCAGCGCGGCACCCCAAACCAGCGGCTCCCAACCACTGCCGATCGGCTCCAGCGCCGTCATGAAGATGCGCAGGAAGACCGCGAACGCCGCGGCTTTGGGACCGGCGGAAAGAAACGCCGCCACCGGAACGGGCGCGCCCTGGTAAACGTCCGGCGCCCAGATCTGGAAGGGCGCCGCCGAAACCTTGAACGCCAGGCCCACGAACATCAGCGCCGCCGCCACCCCGATGAACACCGGCGAAGGCGCGTCCTGCCCGCCCAGAACCTGACGCACCATGCTCAGGTTGACCGTCCTGGTGGAACCGTAAATCAGGGCCACGCCGTACAGGAAAAACGCCGTGGCAAACGAGCCGAGAAGAAAGTATTTCAGGGCGGCCTCGCTGGACCGCTTGTCGTCCCGCAGGTATCCGGCCAGGATATAGCTCGAGATCGAAGAGATCTCGAGGCCGATGAAGACCATGATCAGATCGTTCGATGCCGCCATGAGACACTGGCCCGAAATCGAGAACAGGATGAGCGCGTGATACTCGCCGGTCTCGGCATCCTGGCGGGCCAGGTATCGGTACGAGGGCAGCACGGTCAGAATTCCCACCGCGATCACAAGCACGCGGAAAAACGTGGCGAAACCATCCACCATGAGCATTCCGCCAAATGCCGGCCCGGCGTGCTGATAAGCGCAGACCGCGCCCCAAGCCGCCACAACCAGCGCCAGCAGGGTGATGTGGCCGAACGCGTCAGACCCACGTTTGTGCAGGACCGGGTCCAGCACCATCAGGAGCGTCCCAGCCACGATCAAAATGATCTCCGGCAGGAAGCGTATGGCGTCCATGATGCTGAAGCCGAAGCTATCGGGCATTGGCCACCTCTGGGAAGGGTGGCCGGTGGCCTGAAAGCGGTGGCCGGTGGCCGGTGGCCGGTGGCCGGTGGAACGGTGGCCGGTGACTGGTGAGGCGCACCGCCAACGGTGTGGCGGACCCGTGATCCCACCATACCAACGGCGCGGCTAATTCACCGGCCACCGGCCACCGGCCACTGGCCACCGGTTTCAGGCCACTGGCCACCGGCCACCGGCCACCATCTTTATCCACTCGATACGGCACATTCACCTGCGTCTGCTCCAGCACGTGCGCGGTGACCTGGCTCACCGGCGGCAGGAACGACTGCGAATATACTCCCATCCAGACCATCATCGCCAGCAGCGGCGCCACCGCCGCCCATTCGCGCAGGTTGAGATCGGCCATGTGCGACCGCACTTCGGGATTCACTTCGCCGTAGATCACCCGCTGGTACATCCAAAGCATGTAGCAGGCAGAAAGAATCACGCCCAGCGAAGCGTAGACGGCCCACTTGAAATCGGCGATGGCCGCGCCCTGCAATACCAGAAACTCGCCCACGAAATTGCTCAGCATGGGCAGCCCGATGCTGGCCAGCGTGGTCACCAGAAACACCGTGGAAAGCCACGGCGCCACCGTCGCCACACCGCCGTAATCGGCAATCTCCAGCGAGTGGCGCCGCTCATACAGCAGTCCTACGATGGCGAACAAAGCCCCGGTGGAAACGCCGTGCGCCAGCATCACGTACACCGCGCCATCCATCCCGGCCTGCGTGAACGAAAAGATTCCGAGCACGACGAAGCCCAGGTGGCTTACCGAAGAGTACGCCACCAGCTTCTTCAGGTTGGGTTGCACCATCGCCACCAGCGCACCGTACACAATCCCGATGATGGCCAGCACCGCGATCCAGGGGGCGCAGGTGCGCGCCGCGGCGGGGAACAGCGGCAGGCAGTAGTGCAGCAGACCGTAAGTCCCCATCTTCAGCATCACCGAAGCCAGCATCACCGAACCGGCCGTGGGAGCTTCCACGTGCGCGTCGGGCAGCCAGGTGTGCAGCGGGAACAGGGGCACCTTGATGGCAAACGCAATGAAGAACGCCAGGAACAGCAGCATCTGTTCGCCCGGCGCGAACACCAGCTTGCCGCTGGAAAGCCTTTCCAGGATCGCGGAGTAGTTGAATGTCTGGGTATGGATGTAAATGTAAATGATGGCCGTCAGCATCAGCATGGAGCCGGCCATGGTGTACAGGAAGAATTTCACCGTCGCATAAATGCGGCGATCGTGGCCCCAGATGCCGATCAGGAAGTACATGGGCACCAGCGAGACTTCCCAGAACACGAAAAACAGGAACAGATCCTGCGCCATGAAAACGCCCATCAGAGCGAATTCCAGAAGGATCAGAAACGCGTAGAATTCCTTGACTCGCCGCGCCACGGAGTTCCAGGAAATCAGCACGCAAACGGGCGTCAGGAAGGTGGAAAGGAGAATCAGCCAGAGGCTGACGCCGTTGACCGCGACGGAAAAATGGATGTCGGGAGTGGTGATCCAGGGCACATCCACCGTGAACTGCTCGCCCGAGCCGCCGCGGTCGAACCAGAACAGCAATCCCAGCGACGCCGCGAAAGTGACCAGCGAACCGGCCAGCGCCCAGACGCGGCTGGACTCGGGCGAAGTCCGCGGGAGCGCCATCGCCACCAGGAACCCGAACAGGGGCAGCAAAAGAACCACGGTGAGGAGGTTCATTTCACTCCTCCCGCAAAGCCCATCACCCAAATCAGCAGCACCGAGCCCGCCAGCACCCAGGCCGCGTAACTGCGGACGTTGCCCGATTGCATCAACCGCAGAATGCCGCCGATATCGCGGGCGCGCGAACCCACTCCGTTGACGGCGCCATCGATCAAGCCGGCATCCACGCCCTTCCACAAAATCAGCCGCGAACCGCCGACCACCGGCTTCACCACCGCGGCATCGTAAATCTCATCCACGAACCACTTGTTGTAGATCAACTGGTAGGGCAGCTTGAAAGCCGCCGCCAGCGAACCAGCCATGCCGGGCCTGGCCACATACATGAGCCACGCCAAGCCAATGCCGGCGAGCCCGGCCGCAACCGAGACGAGCATCAGCGTTTGGTTTTCCACCTCCGGCCCAGCGGGGAAGAAGTCTTTCAGGAACTCGGGCACGCGGAACAGCGCCCCACCGGCGAGCGAAAGCGCGGCCAGGATGGCCAGCGGCACCCACATGACCGGCGCCGATTCGTGCGGGTGGTGCTCATGGCCGCGATAGTCGCCGAAAAAAGTCAGGAACATGACGCGGAAGACGTAAAACGCCGTCATGCCGGCGGTCACTATGCCGATCCAGTAGATGGCGTGCGACTGCTGATAGGCCGCCAGCAGAATGGCATCCTTGCTGAAGAATCCGGAAAAAGGCGGCACACCGGCGATGGCCACCGCGGCGCAGAGCATGGTCCAGAACGTGATGGGAATCTTCTTGCGCAGCCCGCCCATCTGGCGCATGTCCTGTTCGCCCGAAAGCGCGTGGATCACGGAGCCCGACCCAAGGAACAGCAGCGCCTTGAAAAACGCGTGCGTCACCAGGTGATAGACGCCGGCCGAGAATGCCCCGCAGCCCACG
>DATMNI010000078.1:0-69806 GCA_035570275.1 Candidatus Acidiferrales bacterium
AGTTTCCGTGACAGAACACCGTTGCCCAGATGAAGCCTTTCAGCCAGCGCCGAAACGGAACCTGCCGGCAGGCCCCGCCCGGACGAGCTGTGCCAGATTGTCAGGGTTCTTGATCGCCTTGCCCAGCACCTTCCGCCCGCCAGGAATCTCGGCAATTGCTTTTGTTTCCATGTTGGCCATCTGGCTACTTTTGATCTGCCATTAGGCCGACATTTTCAAAGTGTATGCCCACTGGAGACCCGCGTCCGACTGTACCGGTGCTGTACCGATGTGGTATTTCGTGTCCTTTTGGGCAATCTCAGCCTTTTTAGAATCTGTAAGTTACACATTCTGCTAGGCTTATGAGAATCGTGGTTCGAGCCCATGCCGGGGAGCCAACTCTTTAGTTTCAGCCTCTTAGGGTGGCCACCAACCCAACCGTGTACAAGCCGTGTACAAACATCGACCTGAGCCGTGGAATTATATGTCGCCGAAGTCCTTGTTGCCGCAGTCCCGTAGACGTTGAAGTCGGTGCCGTAGCCGTGAATCGCGATCGAACTCTATAACCGCAGGAGAGCCCAAGCGAAAGAGGAAAGCGTGGCGGCTGGTTTTAACGGCCTGCAGCGGGCGCTCAGCGTCGCGCAGATGCTCGAACGCCCATCGACTGACCGCTTAGTCATGTGGTCGGACTTTCACGCCCGACCAGTTCGCGGAACTGTACGACATCAACGTGCTGAGCACGCAGCGCGTCAACCGTTCCGCGCTGCCGCAGCTAAGAAAGCAGGGACGCGGGCTGCTGGTCTGGGTATCGAGCAGCAGCGTCGCAGGCGGCACGCCGCTCTACCTCGCGCCGTACTTTGCAGCGAAGGCTGGTATGGATGCCCTGGCCGTCCAATATGCCCGCGAGCTGGCCCTCTGGGGCATCGAAACTTCGATCGTCGTGCCCGGCGCATTCACCAGGGGCACCAACCATTTCGCCCATTCGGGAACGCCGGCCGACAAGAAGCGCGCCGGCGAGTACGAGGCCGGGCCCTATAAAGGATACGGAGAAAAAATCCAGACGGCCTTTGCCGCTATCGTTCCGGATGATGCCGATGCGGGTGCAGTTGCAGAAGCAATCGTAAAGGTCGTGGACGCCCCCTTCGGCAAACGTCCGTTCCGCGTCCACATCGATCCGACGCAGGACGGGGCCGAGGTTGCCTTCGCTGTCATCGACCGCGTGCGGGCCGAGATGCTGCATCGCGTCCGGCTCGACGAATTACTGGCACCAGTTAGAAGTTAAGCCGCTTCCAATTCTTGCTTTCGGGCAGCCTCGCGGTAGCGTTTCGGCGACATCCCAACGGTTCGTTTGAAGGCGTTGCTAAAGGCGCTCTCGGAGGTATACCCGAGTGACAAAGCGAGGGCGGCTACCCGAACGCTTTCGGTCCGCAAGGCGCGCTCGGCCAGGCGCATGCGCCAGTTGAGAAGGTAGGTGAGCGGCGGAACGCCCGCGACAGTCTTGAAGCGCACAACGAACGTCGTGCGGGACATCGCCGTCGCTTTGGCCAGTTCTTCAAGCTGCCATGACCGGGAGGGATCGCTGTGCATCATGCGCAACGCAGGTGCGATCCGGTTGTCGCCGAGTGCGCGCAACCATCCGGGCGGCAGAGCCCCGGATGCTTCCAGATGGGCGCGCAGAATCTGAATGAATACGAGCTGGGCGATTTGCCCCGCAGCGAGATGGGAACCCGGGAGGTTGGCTAGCTAGTTGTTCGTGGACCAGTTGGTCGAGAAGCCATCTCAGGACCGCTGCGTGCGCCGAAACGGCCCGCACGTGGATCAAAGGCGGGAGGACGTCCACGAGGAGCCCTCCGCATGCTGGGTCCAACCGGACAAACCCTCCGATCTGAAGGCAATCCTCGCCGCCGCCGAGACTCACTACCTCGCTGACATTGGGGGAAAACACTCTTGCCGCCTCGATAGGCGCGACGGCCAAATCGCTGGCTAGGGCAAAAGACTGTGGGGATGAGAGCAGGAACGCGTCGCCGGCTTCTATCCGCAGGGGCTCTCCTCCGCCGTCGGTTGAAAGCCAGCACCTGCCCCTGATTAAAGCGGAGAATTTCAATTTATCGAAAGCCGGAAATCGAATCGCCCACGAACCTCCGGCGGTGAAGCCACCTGAGACCACCGATCGGGCGTTTGCCAGTCTGAGGATGTCGGAGAACGGGTCAACCGTCACTTCCGTACTATCGCGCAACTAATACGCACTTTCAACTATTGGTAGGACGAGGAGGCCACAATACACTGGTCTCAGGAAAGGGATCTATGAGCAGAGTTCTTGTGACGGGCGGGTCGGGATTCGTAGGCGCTCACGTCATCCTACAGTTGCTGGGCGCAGGCCACCAGGTGCGCGCCACGGTACGAAATTTGAATCGCGAGGGCGCCGTGCGCGCGATGCTCAAAGCGGGCGGCCAGGATCCTGAAGACCGCCTATCATTTTTTGCCGCAGATCTTGTCAACGACGCCGGCTGGTGCGATGCTGTCGCCGACTGCGATTATGTCATGCATGTGGCGTCGCCGATCCCCGGCAGCGCACCCAAGCACGAGGACGAATTGATCATTCCGGCGCGCGAAGGCACCCTGCGGGTCTTGCGCGCGGCGCCAAACGCGAACGTAAAGCGGGTTGTGCTGACATCATCCTGCGGCGCGGTCTACTACGGTCATCCGCCGCAGAAAGCGCCGTTCGACGAAACAAGCTGGACAATCGTGAACGGCGAGCTGACCGCCTACGTTAAATCCAAGGCGCTTGCCGAACGCGCCGCATGGGATTTTATGTCCAGGGAGGGTAACGACCTCGAACTCTCCGTCGTGAATCCAGCCGGAATATTCGGTCCGATTCTCGGACCGGACTCTGCGTCATCCGTCGATCTGATCAAGCGATTGATGAACGGCATGCCGGGCGCTCCGCGCATCTTTTTTGGCGTCGTGGACGTACGAGACGTTGCGGACCTGCACCTCCGCGCGATGACTCATCCGGCGGCCAAGGGCGAACGCTTCATCGCCGTGTCCGGCGATGCCATTTCGATGGTCGATATCGCCAGGATTCTGAGAAGGCGCCTCGGGGCCTCAGCCAGAAAAGTGCCGCGTCTTCAGTTGCCGGATTGGTTAGTGAGGCTCGCCGCGAAGCGTGATGCCTCCGTGCGGCAGGTTCTGCCCCTGCTCGGCGTGATCAGGAATGCCACCAGCGAGAAAGCCAGGCGGGTGCTCGGCTGGTCATCGCGCTCGAATGAGGACGCCGTCGCCGCCACCGCAGAGAGCCTGCTTCGGTTTGGACTGGTGAAGCTCTAAGGGTTCCGCGCTCATCCGCCATCTCGCTCGCCGAATTCGGTAGAGCGGCAAGACATGCGTGCCGTGAGCGCGGTCTCCGATTAGGACTAAGCTATTTTCCCCGCGCGTTACTCAGCGCGGCTGTCCGCGTTTCAAAAGCGAGATAGCCGGACTTCAGCGCAGCCTCGAGTGTCATCGCCTGCTCCTGTGTCACCGAGCGGAACATGTCGTTTGCGGGGAAGGGCTTTCGCATGCCGGCGCCGACTGCCGAGATATGGCGCGCCATGTCCAGGTTGATACGCCCGTCGCGCTCGCTCAGCTCCATGAGCCGCTTTTGCCAGGCTTCTGCTGAAATCGTTTCGTGCCTCAGGGAGCGCCCCAGATGCCGACCGATAATCCCGGCGACCTCGCTGTGGGTGAATTTTTCGGTGCCGGTCGGATAGACCGCCGTCTTTTCGCCGAACCGTTCTGGAAACCGCAGGGCCGCAATGGCCAGCCTTCCGGCATCCTCGCCGGCTATCCAGTTCATGGCCAGGTCCGGAAACGAGTTCCGGATTACACCGTCGCCCGCGATATCCTCGCCGTGCAGCAACTCAAGATTTTCAAAGAACAGGGCGGCGACGCGCAAATGGATGCAGGCCAATCCCGCCCGCTCAAGCAGTTCCTCCGCCAGCCATTGGGCGCGCCCCAGGTGACTTAGACTATCAGGGGTCGCGGGCGCCATCGACATCACGACGAGACGTTTCAGTCCCGCCACGCGCGCGGCTGAAGCGAAGTTGGCTGCGGCATCGACGATTCCGCCCGCTATCGGATAGGTGAAATAAGCCGTGAAGGTCCCATCAAGTGCGGGGATGAGACTCCGCCGATCGTGAAGATCTCCGACCACAACTTCCGCGCCAAGCTCTTCCAGAGACCTTGCCCGGTCGTCTCGCTTTCGAACCAGCGCGCGGACGGGCATGCCCAGCTTGAGCAACTGCCGCGCCACATACGCGCCTGTTCCGCCGTGCCGGCCAGTGCCGCCGATCACAAAGATCGGTTTTGATGCTTCACTCATGCGACTTCTCCTGTTGATGCGCCTATACCTGTGCCATGCCGCCATCCACGAACAATTCCGCGCCCGTGATGTAGCTGCTGTCCTCGGAAGCAAGAAACACCACGGCCTTCGCGACCTCATCGGGCCTGCCGAGCCTGCCGAGCGGAACACTGTTCGGGATCATTTTCCGGCGCTCCTCGCCCGCCCCTGAGGACGCCAGCAGGTCATTCAGTCCGGGCGTATCGGTAGCTCCCGGACTCACCGCATTCACGCGAATGCGGCGGGCCTTCAAGTCGGTGGTCCAGGTCCGCGCGAAGGAACGCACGGCGGCTTTCGTGGCCGCATAAACGCTATTCGCCGGCAGTCCCTTGCTGCCGACAATCGACGCGTTCAGGATGATCGAGGCGCCATCCGGCATAAGCGGCAGCGCCTTTTGCACGGTGAAGAGCAGGCCTTTCACGTTGACGCTGAAGATCGAGTCATAGTGCTCCTCGCTGATCGTGCCGAAAGGAGCGTACATCGCAACGCCGGCGTTGGCGAAGACAATATCGAGCCTGCCCTTCTTGCGCTTGATCTGCGCGTAGAGTGCGTCCAGGTCGCCGAGGTTCGACACGTCGCCCTGCACACCGGTGACATTTCTTCCGATTTCCTTTACCGCCGCCTGCAACTCAGCATCGCGCCGCCCCGTGATAAAAACGTACGCGCCTTCGTTTACAAACTGCCTCGCCGTCGCCAGGCCGATGCCGCCATTGCCGCCGGTAATCAGTGCAACTTTTCCTTCAAGCTTGCCCATTGCATCCTTCCTCGCTCTTGACATCTATATGATACTCATCATATACAATCAAGAGGGATAAAAAACTTCGGCCAACGCGCTGTTTGCCGAGCCAAGCCGGCGCCGCGGCGCAGGCCGTATCAATGGAAGCCGCTCGATTCGTGCGGCGGAGACAGAATCAGGGATGGGATACAGCCAGAAACATAAAGCGGAGACCCACGCCAAGCTTGTAAAGCTCGCGGGCCGCGTCTTGCGCCAAAAGGGACCGGAAAAAGTGGCCGTGGTCGACCTTATGCATTCAGTCGGCCTGACGCACGGCGGCTTCTACGCCCATTTCAAGTCCAGGGAAGCGCTGCTCGTCGAAGCGCTCCAGGGTGTATTCGAAGACGCACGGCAGATATACCTCCGCATGGGCGAAGGCGTGTCGCCCCGCCGCGCGCTCACCTCTTTTATCGACGCCTATCTCTCGACCGGCCATCGGGACCGGCTTTCGGCGTGTCCCATCGTCACTCTTGGCTCCGATTTTCCCCGGCAATCCAGCAGGTTCCGCGCGACGTTCAATGCGGGCGTGAACATGCTCGTCAACATTCTTGGTCAATGGATCGATGCCGCCGGCATCCCCAATAGCGAGACGCTTGCCGCTTCCATGCTCTCCGCCATGGCGGGCGCGATCGCGGTGGCGCGCGCCGTCCCCGACAAGCGCCTCTCCGAGAATGTACTGGAGGCGACGCGCGAGGCGATTAAGGCACGGTTGCCGCCAGCGCATTAGTCTTTTGCAGGGCAGCGGAGACGGCTTCTGTTTCCAAACTTATGAATTTCCCGGCATGTTGGAAGGAGCACCGATGAACCTGATGGATGAAGTTGCCAGCGGCCTCGATGGCCTGTCGCAACTGCGGACACTGATGGCTTCGGGGCGCAAGCCGGGCATCATGGTCTCACCCGGCTTGGATTTTGTCGAAATCGAAGCGGGCAAGGCCGTCTTCACGGGAACGCCGGGGGAGCACGCCTACAATCCGATCGGCGCGGTCCATGGCGGCTATGCCGCAACGCTGCTGGACTCCGCCTGCCGCTGCGCTGTGCATTCCCGTCTCACGGCAACGCAGGCTCATACGACCCTGGAACTGAAGATCGCTTACCACAGGCCGATCACCAAGGACACCGGACTTGTGCGGGCCGAGGGCGTCATGCTTTCATTCGGACGGAGAGTAGCGTTTGCCGAGGCCAAGCTGACCGATACGCAAGGCAAGCTGTACGCCTCCGCGACATCGACGCTGCTCGTATTCGAAAGGTGACGCGTATCTCGCGTCCTCCACAGCCGCCGCTAGGACGCCAGCGCTCGCAAAGCCGCAACGTCGCGCCGCGGCGGGGCTCCGAACATTCGGGAATACTCGCGGCTGAACTGGGATGGGCTTTCGTAGCCGACCTGAAACGCCGCCGTCTCGACATTGGCAGCCTCCGTTACAATCAGCCGGCGCGCTTCAAGCAGGCGAAGCTGCTTCTGATACTGCAGCGGCGTCATGGCGGTAATCGCCTTGAACTGCCGGTGAAATGCCGAGGGGCTCATCCTTGCGATCGAGGCCAGCTCATCGATCCGGATGGGCTCAGCGAACCGGTCGCGCAGGGTATGGATCGCCCTGACCACGCGCTGCGCATGACTGTTGGCAAGGGTCATTCTCATGACCTCGCCGCCGTGCGGACCGGTCAGCAGCCAATAACAAATCTCGCGCATGATTGCCGGATAGAGGATCGGGATTGCCTTGGGTGTCTCAAGCAAGCGCAGCGTGCGGAGCGTGCAGTCGATCAATTGCCCGTTGAGATCCGTGACCAAAGCACCCCGTCCTAAGTCTTTGCCGGGGGCGGGCGGCGCGTCGAGGCCTCCCGCCACCTCGCGCATCACGGCAGGATCGAATTCTATGATGACGCCAAGATAGGGTTCGCTCGGGCTCGCTTCCGCCACGCGACCGAAGGCCGGCATCTCGACGCTGACGACGAGCGCCTGCCCCGCGCCGTAGTCGATCCTCCTGTTTCCGAACGTCGCCCACTTTGCGCCCTGCACGACGACGCAGAGCGCGGGCTTGTGGATGCGATAGTCCGGCCGCCGCTCATGATCCGACCTGAGGATGGTCACGCCTTCAATCGCCGTCACGAACGGACTCTGCCCGGATTGCGCCTCCGTATAACGCCTGACGGCTGCCACCAGTTCCTTCGACATCCCGACTCCTCGCCAGTACGGCCTCTCTTTAAAAAGGTAGCTGTCCTTGCAGGATTAGGCAAGAATCAGGACGGTTCCGGCATTCACGCCCGGGGGATTCGAAAGTAAGCTTGAGATAGATCAACAGAGAGAAGGAGCCGATCATGTCGACAACAAATGCTGAATTATCAGCGACTGAGATTGCAATCGTCACCGGCGGGAGCCGCGGGCTGGGCCGCAATACGGTGATAAACCTCGCCAAGCGCGGCGTCCATTCGATCTTCACGTACAACTCAAATCGTGCAGAAGCCGACAAGGTGATCGCCGCCGTCACGGAGGCGGGAGCCAAAGCTACCGCGTTGCAGCTCGATACGGGAAACGTAAGCTCGTTCGACGCCTTCGTGAAGAACGTAAAGACGGCACTAGCCGGTTTTGGCGTCGAGCGTTTTGACTACCTCGTCAACAATGCCGGAACTTCGCATCACAACGCCTTCGAAAAGACGACGGAGGAAGAACTGGACAGCCTCTATAACGTCCACTTCAAGGGCGTGTTTTTCCTGACGCAGAAGTTGCTGCCGCTGATGAATGACGGCGGCAGGATCGTGAATGTAGCATCCGGCCTCACGCGCATCGCAATTCCAGGAAGCGCCCCCTATGCATCCATGAAGGGCGCTATCGAGGTTCTCACCCGCTATCTGGCGAAGGAGCTTGGTCCGCGTGGAATCGCAGCCAATACTGTCGCCCCCGGCGCCATAGCGACCGACTTCAGCGGCGGGATGGTCCGCGACAATCCCGAAATCAACAAGCGCGTTGCGGAGATGACGGCGCTTGGCCGCGTCGGTCAACCTGATGACATCGGCCCGATGATCGCCTCGCTGCTTTCCGAGGAAAATCGCTGGATCAACGGCCAGAGGATCGAGGTCTCCGGCGGCATGAGCCTTTAACGCTTCATGGGGCGCGAAAACAGTCATTGAAAGGTATCGAACATGCAAACTCCGTCGAAGAGAATCGCCCTCATCACGGGAGCGAACAAAGGAATCGGGTTTGAAATCGCACGCCAGATCGGACAGACGGGCGTGACGGTCCTTGTGGGAGCGCGTAACAAGGCGGCTGGCGATAAAGCCGCCACTACGCTCTCAGCCGAAGGGATCGACGCCCGCTTCGTGGCGATTGACGTTGCCGATTATGCGTCCATCGAGGCCTCTGCCGGCTCGATCACGGACGGCTTCGGCCGTCTTGACATCCTCGTCAACAATGCGGGCATCAACGATCCCTCTGACGGCCCGGCCCTCACGGCCCGGCTCGACGCCGTCGAGCGCGTGTTGCGCACAAACTTCCTTGGCGCCCTGGCGGTCACGCAGGCGATGCTTCCGCTCCTGCACAAATCAACGGCTGCCCGCATCGTCAATGTGTCCAGCGGCCTTGGTTCTCTCACGCTGAACGGCGACCCCTCGTATCCGTACGCTGCAGCAAAGCTGATCGGCTACAGTGCCTCCAAAGCAGCCCTCAACATGTTGACCGTGCAGCTCGCCTACCTGCTCCGGGACACGGCCATCAAGGTCAATTCCGCCGATCCCGGCTATACCGCCACGGACCTCAACGGCCGCCGCGGTACGCAGACCGTTCCCGAAGGAGCTGCAGAAGCAATCTGCCTGGCGCTGCTCGCCGATGACGGGCCCACTGGCACGTACTCCGATAGCAAGGGCATCGTGCCCTGGTAGAGGGCGCGAAGTCATTTCTTCGCGAGCGCTTTGGCCTCCGGTAAAGACCGAACCTCGGCAATGAAGTTTGCGAGCAAAGGAGAGGTATTGTCCCTTCTCCAGGTGAGGGCCAGGGGCAAAGGCATGTCCAGATCGGCGATCGACAGGATCACCACGCCTTCCGGACAGCGCCATCGCGCCGTGCCGTTGACCCATCCGACGCCCATGCCGTGCGACACCAGGCTCAGAATGGTTGACTCGTTCAGGCCTTCTTGAACGATCCGGGGCGATTTCAGTCCGCCGCGGAAACATTCATGCATCAGCCTGTCGTAAAACACCGGAGCCTCCCGCCGCGGGAACCACACAAAGGACGCATCCCCGAGATCCCGCAACCGGAGTTTCTTCAGCTTTACCAGCGGATGCCCTTTCGGGACGGCCAGTTCGACATGCTGCAGAGCGACCGGGATATGGTCCAGCTCTGCATCTGTTTTGGGCATGTTGAACACAAACCCGGCATCCAGCCGTCCTGACCGTAGCGCTTCGATCTGCTCCAGGCTGGTCGCCGGGGCGAGTTGCAGCTCGGCGTCAGGCTGCCTCTCCCGGAAACGCCGGATCGACTCCGGGACCACGCCGCGCCACGAGGCGTTTTCCGTGAAGCCGACGCGCAATGTTCCCGACTGACCGCGCGCCACGCGAGCGGCGCGAGCGGCTGCTTCGCTTACCTGCTGAAGGATGCGCCGCGCATCTTCGAGGAACAGCCGGCCGGCGGCGCTCAGCTTCACGCCGCGCGGCAGCCGGTCGAACAGCTTGAACCCAAGTTCGGCCTCCAGATCCTGTATCTGCGTGGAGAGCGCCGTCTGGGCGACATTCAACCGCTGCGCCGCGCGCCGGTAGTTCTCCTCTTCGCCAATCGCCACAAAATATCTGAGATGCCGAAGCTCCATACTGACAGTTTAAAGCGATCAGTCTGATAGTAAAGCTCTGTTGGACGTATCGGTCTATTGCTGGCAAAGTAGACTTATGAAACAAAAAAGCAGCAGCAAGAGGCCAAAGGCAAAGGTGATTCGGGTCAAGAAGACGGTCGCAAGACCGGCCAAGATCGAGCCGATGGTGCCTCTGCCTGCTGCCTGGGAACGATAGATCAACCAAACCGTCGGAGAGGAAGAGATTATGGCAACCGCGAAGGAGGAAACCATGCTTGCATCAAACATAGGAACGAAATGTCTGGATGACTTCAAGGGTAAACGCGTACTTGTGACCGGCGGCACGAAAGGCGCGGGCAAGGCCATCGCGGCCCGCTTTCTCCAGGGAGGCGCCACCGTCGCGATAACCGCGCGATCGCTTCCGACAGAAAAAACTGCGGCTCACTTCATCCAGGCAGATGTCTCGACACCCGAAGGTACGGCGCACGTGATCCGCGAGATACGAAGCCGGTTTAAAGGCGTCGACATCATCGTCCACAACGTCGGGGGCTCATCGGCGCCGAGCGGCGGATTCAGCACCGTCACCGATGAACTGTGGCAGCAAGCCTTCGACGAGAATCTGTATCCTGCCGTCCGGCTGGACCGCGGGCTGCTTCCGTCGATGATCGAGCGGGGCTCTGGCGTCATTGTTCATGTTTCCTCCATCCAGCGGACTATGCCGCTCTATGACTCCACCCTGGCATATGCGGCCGCGAAAGCGGCACTGACCAATTACAGCAAGGCCCTCTCGAATGAAGTCGGCCCGAAAGGCATCCGCGTTCTCACTGTCTCTCCGGGATTCATAGAGACCGACGCCGCGACGCGCATGATTCAACGAATGGCTGACAAGGACCAGAGCGATTACGCAGCGGCCCGAGAGAAGCTCATGGACATGCTGGGTGGCATCCCGCTTGGCCGGCCGAACAGACCCGATGAAGTCGCAGAACTGGTAGCCTTTGCCGCCTCGGATCGGGCTTCTGCGATCACTGGAACCGAAATCGTTATCGACGGCGGGACGATCCCGACTGTCTGACTCACTCAGCTCAAGATCGAAACTATAGAAAGGAAGAAGGCAATGACACAGAGAACCTGGCTCATCACCGGCGTCAACAGCGGCTTCGGCCGCCTCATGACCGAGGCACTCCTTGAACGCTGCGACCGCGTGGCGGGAACTGTCCGAAAATTGGACGCGATGGACGATCTGAAGGCAAAGTACGGCGAACGCCTGTGGCTGGCTAATCTCGACATGACGGACCTGCCGGCCGTTCGCAGTGGTCGAAAAAGCCTTTGCTGAACTTGGCACGATCGACGTGATCGTCAGCAACGCTGGCTATGGACTGTTCGGCGCTGCGGAAGAACTCAGCGACGACCAGGTCGTCCATCAGCTAGCCACAAATCTCTCCGGGCCGATCCAGCTTATTCGCGCTGCCTTGCCGCATCTGCGCGCCCAGGGCGGCGGGCGGATTATCGGCCTGTCCACCTATGGCGGGCAGGCAGCGCTTCCGGGAGGCTCCCTCTACCATGCGAGCAAGTGGGGACTGGAAGGTTTCCTGGATTCGATCTCCCAGGAACTCGCTCCGTCGAAAACGACGGCACGGGCCACTTCACCGAACATCGTATTCATGAGGACCAGTCGGCCTATGAAGTCCGTCTCGTCGACATGAATGGGGACGGGGCGCTCGACATCCTGGTGGCCGGCCAGGAAAGCCAGAATGTTGTCTGGTATGAGAACCGCCTGCACGCCGGCTCCCCGCACCGATAGTGGGATGACATATCACGCGCCCGACGCACGCGACTCGCGTACGTTTGACTTTGGGTCAGTCATCCATTATGATCCCCCCAAGCTGGAGCTCGCAGCCGGGGTCGAAGAACGACGTCGAACTTGCTGAAGACGGCAGCGTCCAAGCTGAAGACGGCAGCGTCCAAGGCTCCGGAACTCTAGAGGAAATTGCGCATGGAGGGTTCTAACGATGCTGAGATTGGACAGGCTAACGGTGGGCTTTGCGCTGGTTTGCGGAGCCGCCGCGGGCCAGACGGTGAACTGCGATCTACAAGGCTACAAGCCTTTGGATGGGTTGAAAGCCGAGATGCGCGGAGGGGCTTTGGAGTTTGCCTGGCGCGGTGAACACGACCAGCAACTACGCGCGGCGTTTACCATTCGCGCCGGTCAGCCGCAGGTGCAGGAGTTGGCAGCGCGAAAGAATGGCGGCCAGTGGGTGGTACTCGGAAATGCCCTCCAGCCGGAGTTCCACGTCACCAGCGGCAAGCGGCGTATGTCCATGGCGCAGGCGGCCCAGTTCAAGCTGCTGAAGATTGAAGTGACTCCGGAGTTGTACGACAAGGAAAAGTGGATGACGTTTTGGGACGCGCCACTGGTGGTACCCGGCGTTCCCGGCAAAGGAGATTCTTACCCCCTGCCGCGGGACCCAAGCGAGGTGAGGCGGGCCGCGGCCACATTCCATTCCGACAGTTGCCGGGTCAGCACGGAAGGCGCCAGACTGGCTGTCACGTTTCCGGGGCTGGAGATGGGCATTTTCTCCGGCGAACTGCAGTACACCGTTTACCGCGGCTCCAATCTGTTGCGGCAGGAGGCGGTCGCCAAAACCAATGAGCCGAGCGTCGCGTACATCTATAGCGCCGGATTGAAAGGTTTCGACATCGCCAAGCATCCGGCAGTGGTGTGGCGCGACTCGGCGCGCGCGTGGCAGAAGTACGAATTCGGCGGCGACACGAACACGGAGCCGGTAGCGTTACGCGCCCGCAACCGTCTGGCCATTGTGGATGCAGGCGCCGGATCGCTGGCCGCGTTCCCGCCTCCGCACAAGTTTTTCTTCGCGCGTGAAGACGAAGTCAACCTAGGCTATGTTTACTACCGTAAGGACAGTGACGGCGCATTCGCCGTGGGAGCGTTGCAGCCCGAAAAAGGAGAGGGGTATCATCCCTGGGGCGCGACCGATACGGAATGGAAACGGCGCAGCGGCACGTCCGAAGGCCACTGGGACAACTACGCGTTGTACAATGCGCCGGCCGGGACCCTGCAGCACATGGCGATGTACTTTTACCTGAGTCCCGAAGACGATCGCGCCACCCAACAGGCGGTCTTGGCTTATACTCACGACGACGTATTCAAGCCGATTCCGGGCTACAAGGTGCTCGCCAGCCACTTCCATCTGGACTTCAACGAGTTGCTCAGAGACCGCGCGACTCTCGATTACCGGCCGCCATGGGTGGATGTATTCCACGCCTTGGGGATTAATATCGTGAACCTCGGCGACTTCCATGACGATTCCGATCCGCGAGATCCCGGCCCCAAGCGGTTCATGGAACAAAAGGTCTATTTCGAAGGCAGCGCCCGCATTTCCGATCGCGATCTGTTGTTCATCCCAGGCGAAGAACCCAACGCCTTCCTGGGCGGCCACTGGTGGATGCTGACTCCCCACCCGGTTTATTACTCGCATGCGGAGCCGCGGCCGGCCAACCAGACGTTTACAGAAAACGATCCGACTTATGGTCCGGTGTACCACTTAGGATCACAGGATGACATCCTGAGGCTGGTCAACAAGGAAAATGGCATCTGGTACTCGACGCACCCGCGCACCAAGAATACGGCCGGCTTTCCGGATGCCTACCGGAATAAGGATTTCTTTCTTACCGACCGCGATATCGGCGCCTCCTGGGAATCCTTGCCGGTGGATTTGTCGGAAAAACGGTTGTGTGAAGTGCGTTGTTTCGGGGTGATGGACGATTCCAGCAACTGGGCGCCCAAACCCAAGTTCATGCTGGCCGAAGGCGACACTTACACTAAGTGGCCGGACGACGAAACTTATCCTCTTCTGGCTGTCAACTACATCAAGCTCGATCGCGTTCCGCTGTTCAAAGAGGGCTGGGGCACTGTTATCGACGGCCTGCGGGCGGGTAACTTCTACGGCACCACGGGCGAGGTGCTTTTCCATAACTACGGCGTTTCGGGCTCCGGTTCCCGCCGCGTCTATACGGCGAATGTCGAATGGACGTTCCCGCTCGAGTTCGCGGAACTGGTTTGGAGCGATGGCAACAAAGTCAATCGCCAGATTATTCCGGCCACGGAAATGCCGCCGTTCGGATCGCACGAATTCAAGATCCCCTTCGATGCAACCGGCAAGAAATGGGTTCGGTTCGCGGTGTGGGATTCGGCCGGCGACGGCGCCTACACACAGCCCGTAACCCTCAATCCGCCGGCGTCACCGTCGGAAAACCGATAACCATTCACTCTCGAAAATATTCACGAGGTGCGTCTCCATGTCGATTACCACCAAAGATACTTTGGGACGGACGCCGCTGTCCGCCTCCGTTAGCCCTTCGTTGTCTGGCAAGGCAGGGCGAATCAGATTCGTGGCGGCCGCCGCTGCCCTATCCCTGATGGTGGTGGCGCCGGCGCCTGTGCGGGCGCAGGCCGCAGCTTCCGCCAGTATCATCGGACGCGCTACGGACGAGACCGGCGCGCCCGTGCCGAACGCCGCTGTCTCGGTAACCAGCCCGGCTCTGCAGGTCTCCGCCGTGACCGCGGTAACCGACCCGGAGGGCAGTTATCAGGTGCTTGATCTGCCGGCACCCGGCGTTTATAAGGTCGCTTTCGCGCACGCGGGCTTTCAGACTTTTGTGCGCGCCGATCTCAACCTGAGTGTGGGCTTTGCCGCCCGGGTGGACGCACTCATGAAGGTCGGGCAGGTTCAGCAAACGGTGGAGGTGAGTGGATCGAGCCCGGTGATCGATACAGTGAACAATTCCGGCGGAACCACCTTGCAGTTGAAGGAGATTCAGGAAACGCCGAAGGGGTTGGGCCTTCAGGAATTGCTTCCCATGTCGGCGGGAGTCAGCCTGCAGGGAAAGCCCGATGTCGGCGACAGCAACCTGGCGGCCCGCAGCGCCATCATCACCTATGGGGTTCTGTCGGAGCCATACCTGCAGGTGGAAGGTATCAATGTCACCAGTTCCCACGACCTGGATACGGCTGTTTATTTCGATTCACTTTCACTGGCCGAGGCCGAGTTTAAGACCGTCGGTAACAATGCCGATGTGCCGTTCGCAGGCGTGAACATGGTGGCGGTCATGAAGTCGGGCGGTAACAATTTTCACGGCACATTGACAGGCGACTGGGAAAGCCCGCGTTTCCAGGGGAATAACATTACGCCGTCGCTGGCGGCGCTGGGCCTGAAGAACTCGAGCCCGATTAAGGACTATTACGACTACGCAGGGGATTTGGGCGGCCGGATCATTCGCGACAAGCTATGGTTTTACGGCGGGTTAAGCAAGCAGACGTTGACCTCCGGGCAGTTGGGCGTTGTCAGCGGCCCGGATGCGGCTGGTTGCTGGACCTGCCTGGATGCGCCAGGAGCCAGTATTGTTTCGACATTGACGCAGGAGAATATCAAGTTATCCTACCAGCTCAATTCCAAAATACGGCTTATCGGCGCCTGGCAACACTCGCTGAAGTTTCTTTCCGCGCAGGGAGCATCCAGCACGGAGCCGCTGCCCTCCAGCCTGTATGAACACCAGCCCGCGAATATGTATAAAGGGGAAGTCGAGTATGTGCCGACGCCTCACCTGCTGGTCAATGTGATCGCGGGGTACGGTGGTTATCACGTTCATTACATTGATGAACCTGGAACCGACAAGGCGGGTAACCCCAGCAGCCAGGAATTGACGACCAAGCTGCTGACAGGCCCCAACGATTTTCCCGACGACAAGCCGCAAAACCGCTATGAGGCGAGAGGGAACGTGAGTTATGTTACGGGCCGCCACCAATTGAAATTCGGCAGCGAAGAAACGTGGGAGGCCGGTAATACACAATCGTTGGGGGACCAGGCCGCCGGCGATTACCTTCTTCTTTTCAGCAAGGGAGTCCCCAATCAGATCCAAACCTTCAACTACCCCTTCAACCCCAACAACGAACTCCATAGCCAGTCGGTGTTCGCCACGGATACCTGGAAGCTGACGAAGAGATTGACGTTGAATTACGGTGTGCGCTGGGAGCGGTATAACGATTTTTACCCGGATCAGAAAAAGGCCGCGGGCCAGTTCAGCGCCGCCTCAACCTATCCCGGACAGCAATTGCTGACCTGGACAGACGTGGTTCCACGGGTCGGCGGGGCGTGGGACATATTCGGCGACGGCAAGACTTTGCTGAAGGGATCGTTTGGTCTTTTCGGGGACACCATGGGGGACCTTTGGGGAAATACATTCAACCCCGATGCGCTGGTTACGACGACTTATAAATGGTCCGGCCCTTGTGTTGTAACGGGTTTCAATAATGTCTCTTTCAACAACACCAGTTGCGATGCCAGCCCCGCCACCCTCGCCAGCCTGAAGCCGGGCAGCCCGGACTTTATCAGCGCGACCGGCGGCCTTAACGAGCTGAACAACCCCAAGCTCAAACAGGATAAGACCTATGAGTATGTCGTGAGGGCCGAAAGGCAACTGGTGCCGAACGTATCGCTCAGCTTGAGTTACATTCGTCACAAGGTCACCAACCTTTATAACTCACTCGAAGGTACCACGACCTCCACCGCCAGCGGAATCAACATTCTCAGACCCTCCGGCATCTATACGGTTCCGGTGACTCTGACCGACACGCTTAACGGCAACCCGACTACCCTGTTCACTTATCCGGCGTCCTATTCCAGCGCAGCGTTCAACCAGTTCGAAGTGGTGAACGCGCCATCTAACCGTCCGGATACTTACAACACATTCGAGGCCGCGGTGACGAAGAGGTATTCGAAGAGGTGGAACGGCCAGGTTTCTTTCTGGATGACGAAGAACCACGAGTGGATCCAGGCGATCAGTCCCAGTCCGAATTCGGACCCGTTCCCGATCGACAATACCTGGAACTGGGAAGCGCGGGCATCCGGGTTTTATACGCTGCCGTGGGGATTCGAGGTATCCGGCTTCTACCGCGCGCAGTCGGGCATCCCCGGACAGAGGACGGAAAGCTTCTCCAGTCCGCTGCTGCTGCAGGGAGCCGTGACGCTTCGCATGGAGCCTTTCGGCGCCGAGCGTGGGTCGATGATCTCAATCGCCAATATTAAGGTCGCCAAGAATGTCAAGTTGAAGGAGAGCGTGAAACTGCAGTTCAATTTTCAAGTCTTCAACCTCTTCAACACCAGCGGCGCCACCAGCACCAGTTACCTGACGGGCGCAACGTTCCTGCACCCGACAGGCATTGTTTCTCCGCGGGTCGCGCGCATTGGAATGCAGTTTTCTTTCTGAAAGGAGTGTCATGAGCTACCGGTCGGGATGGATCGCCAAGGGATGGATCGCGATGGCAGGCGTAATCGCCGCGCCCGCAATGCAAGCGCAAAGTTACAACCTGTCGGAATACCGGGCCGCGCCGGGATTGACAGCGGAATCCGCGCAAAAGACCCTTACCGTCACCTGGGATGGCGAGCGAAACGAGGAGATCCGGCTGCGCCTCGCCCTGCAGAACGGAACACCGGTAATCCAGGAGATCGCTCTCCGTCACAAAGGCGGGACATGGGCCGCTCTGGCCGCGAATCTGGAGCCCGAGTTTCATATCGTTTCCGGCTTACGGCGGATGACCGATCAGCAGCTTCTGCCGCTGAAAGGTCTTGGCATTAAGATCACTCCGGAAATCCTGAACCAGGACAGGTGGGAGGCTTTCTGGGACGCGCCGTTGAATGTACCGGGAATGGAAGCTGCCCACCACGGCGCAACGCCTCCCGCGGAAGGGATTGCCAACCAGCCGGGTTTGCCGCGCAAGGCAGAGGAGATTCGCCGGTCTTCCGCCAAGTATGACGTGCAGAGCGGCAGCGTCAAGACCGATGGAGGGCGCCTGGAGATTTCGTACCCCGGTGTCCAACTCGGTGTGTTCTCCGGAGCCTTGCAGTACACGGTGTATAAAGGCTCGAACCTGATTCGCCAGGAAGTGATCGCCAAGACCGAGCAGCCTGCCGTGGCTTATAAATATGAGGCCGGGGTCAAAGGGATGACGATCGCAGCCGGGTCGCGAGTAATCTGGCGCGATACCGCGAATTTCTGGCAGGAATCCGAATTCAGGGGAGCGGTCAACCGGAATCCGGTGACGCTGCAGGCTGCGAATCGGATTGTAGCGGCGGAAGGAAAGGGCGGTTCAATCGCGGCGTTTCCGCCGGTCCACAATTTCTTCTGGGCCCGCGAAATCGATTTCAACCTTGGATACAACTGGTATCGGAAGGACAGCGATTCTTCATTCTCGTTAGGCGTCCGGCAGCCGGATGGTGAGTCGGATCCGGCGGATGCCGGCCGGGGCCCCGAAGATCGCCGGCAGAATTTTGCGTTGCGCAGCGCCCGGCCGGGTACGTCGCAGAGGATGCCGCTGTATCTGTATGTGAGCAGCGCATCGGCTCGCACGACGGTGGAGTCCGCCCTGGCTTACACGCGCCAGGATCGCTTCAAGCCGCTGGCCGGGTATGAAGTGATGGCCACGCACTTTCACGCCGGCCTGGTGAGGCGGCTTCTGCTGTCGGGCGGCCTGGATAACGTTTTGCCCGATTTTGCGGCGATGAAGTCCGCGGGCGTGACCGTCTTCGCGCCAATCGATGGCGGCGGCGTGGGTATGGTGGTCCCGGGCGGCGCAACACCTCGCGGCCGTTTGGAGACACTGGCGGATTACTATCAGGTGGCGCGGCTGCATTCGGACAAGAACTTCCTGGTTATGCCGAATGAAGAAATCTTTGGAGGCCCGCCCACGGAAGGATTCGGCGGACACCATGATCTTCTGCTCTCGCACCCGGTGTATTGGACGCAGACGCGGGCCGTGGGACAAGCCTTTGTCGAGGACGATCGGAAGTACGGCAAGATCTACCACGTCGGCAGCCCGGCCGACCTGATCGAAATGGCGCATCGGGAAAATCTGATCCTCTACATGCCGCACCCTCGTTCCAAGGGATCGACGGGTTACCCCGACGCGACCAAAGATACGCCCACATTCCGCGACGCCAGCTATCGGGGAGTCGGGTTCCGTTGGGGCATGGGCCTGGATGGATCGGAGCGGCGGCTCTGCGAATATCGCTGCATGCCCCTGTTCGACGACATGAATAACTGGGTGGCCGATCTGCCCACGCCGCCGAAATACATGCAGGCGATTTCGGAGGTCTATCAACAGGGAACGGGCGACGACATTTATGCCAACAACCCGGTGAACTACGTGAAGGTCGATACGCCGCCAGGGATTGACAACTGGAAGCCGATTATCGATTCCATGAAGCGTGGCGACTATTTCGTCACCTCCGGCGAAGTGTTAATCCCATCGTGGTCGGTGCAGGGGACGGGCAGCCAACGCACCATCGTGGCGGACGTAGAGTGGACGTTTCCGCTGGAGTTTGCCGAAGTTGTGTGGGGCGATGGACAGCGCACCGGCCGGCAGATTATCGCCGCGACGGATTTACCGCCTTTCGGAAAACACAGCTTTCAGATTCCATTCAATGCCGATGGGAAGAAGTGGGTTCGTTTCGCGGTGTGGGACTCGGCGGGGGAAGGCGCTTTCGTTCAGCCGGTAAAGCTGCCGTCCGCCAACAGCGCCACCGCCCCGGCGGGCGCACATTGAGACCAGGACTGGATCGGCAGTGCATGACAATGCTGGCGATTCGCCCGATGTGTCGTCGTTCGAAATAATCAGCGGAAACCTACCGAGCCCCGGCGCCGTTTTGCCGGCTGCGGGAGCGGGAACCTGGATTCCCGCGGCGAGGCTCGATGCGATAGCGAGCCTGCTTGCGTTGGCAGCGTTGCCCGCAAGTTGCGGCAGGCGGATTGCCAATCCGCCGCACTCTCGAAAGTCGCTTGTGGAAGTTCGGCTGCACGCCAACTCCCGGCAGGCGGATTGCCAATCCGCCGCAGGTTAACAACCTGCCCCACATGCCGGATTAACCCCGGCGGTTAGTTGGCGGCACTGAGCTATGCAGGCCCGCGCCGGTCGAGCACCAGCACCCAATCGGCGACCGTCGGCTGGATAGGCGCCTGCCATTGCCCACTGGCGTCCGCCGTCACTTGTCCCGCAGCGTGCCGGGCGCCGGTAGTGAGGTCGAAGTACGTCGCCTGATAAGTCATGTCTGCCTCCAGGCGTGCGACTTTGGGAGGATTCCAAGTTGGCGGAATGAAGATCACGCGGATCTCTCGCGGGATTCCAGCGGCGTAAGGCCGGCTGTAGTTTTCCTTGTCCCAGTGCGGCTCCACCCATTCCGGATGCGGCTCAAAGCGCCACCACGGGTAGCGCGCCAGAATTGCCTTGGCTACCCCCAACATCTTCGATCCCGGCAATTGCGCGGCGACGTCCCACGGCGTGGTGCCCCAGTTGCGGCCATGCGGCGAAGGACCGAACGGGCGGTCCGTGGTATTCACCTGCCAAATGCCATTCGCTCCATAGGTGTGCCCCGCCGCGCCGCTCAGCACGGCGGTCCAGAACATCAGCCGCTGCACTTCCTGGCGGCCGGCCTCCATGATGCCCTCGTAACACACTTCGCCAACCAACACCGGCATCTTCGGCTCGCGTTGCAGCGACTCCACCACACGATTGACCGTATTGGGCAGGCTGGTGCGATCGCCGTGGCCGGTTTGCAGCATGTCGAAGTCCAGCACCGACGCGTCTTCCACGCTGTCCCGCGCCGTAGACGATGGGTGAATCGTGATCATGCGGCGATACGGGTCCGTCGCACGCACGTACCTGGCGACTTCCGTCCATCCCTGTTTCTGCGCGACAGCATCTTCCTTTGGCGTGGTGGAAAGGTAGTAGGGCATGGTGCCCTCGCCGGCCAGGCACCACACCACGGGGTACGCCCCCCAGCGTGCAATCAGATTCCGCCAGTGCTGCTGGATGCGCGCCTTCCCCATCAAAGGCAGAAAATAGCCCCAGCAGCCGACGATGCAGGGCACCAACCCGCGGCTGACTAGATGTTGAATGCGGAGATCGGCGCGGTCGAAATAGGCGGGGTTAATGCGCGCATAGTTATTCTCCCAGGGATAGCCGGCCTCGTTGCGGCCGCGCTCGTCAAACGGCGGCATATCGGGGTACAACCCTGCGATGATCTGGACCACGGAGAAGCCCTTGGCGGTGCGGTCCGCGGCCAGCGCCTGAAAGTCCTCGGGCCAGCGCATACGCTGGCACAAGCCCATCCACCAGGTGTCGGCAAGCCAGAAGAAAGGTTCGCCGTCGGCGTGTTCGAAGTGGCGCCGGTCGCGGGCTACGCGGATGGCGCCGTGGCGGTAGAGAGGATTGGGGGACCCGAAAGCGGCTGCGTTCAAGGAGCCCGTCTGGCCATGGAGGGAGGAGTCAGCCGTATCGTTGGCGATGGTCTGGTAATGGTACTGTCCCGGCACAGGCGGCGCGTAGCGGACGCGCCACGTCTGCCGGCCGGCCCAGAAGGCAGGCACGCGGTGCTCTACTCCGCCCGGTCCCGCGAAGACGACATCGAGCACCACGTCGTTGCCCGGGTCAGAGTATGTCCGGGTGGACGAAAAGGAGAGTTCCTGCACCGGGTTTTCCGCCGCGGGTGTTCCCTGCGCGAGCGCCGTCGCGCCGGCGGCGGTGGCGCAGAAACTGCGGCGGGTCAAGGAATTCTTGATTGGCATCGGCTGCGGTTTATTCTACTTCAACCGGGGGCAGGGAAGTGACCCGAGTGCCGGGAGCTGCGAGCCGGGCGACGCTCGGGCCGGAGTATTCGATCACCGCTTACAACGGTTCGTCCGACGCCGGTAACCTGCGGGTGGCTGCTGATTGGTGGCCCGGTGCGTTTGTGTCGCTCTCATTTATTTCGGCTTCATCGGCCAGTATTACGGTGGTCGTGTACAGATGTCGAAGGACACGCAGCTGCGTTTATTAATGAAGGCCGCGCCGGATTTCTTGGTCACGACTTCCATTGCACGGATTGTTTGAACGCCATGTCGGACGGTTCCGCGAACTGCGAGAGCGATGCTGTGTAATTCGTATTTACTCGCACTCGTGTTGGTGTGACGCAACATACGGCGCGATCCCCCAACAAATACCCTAAGCAGGGTATGGCCGCCGATGCGCTCCGTCTTCTATGATCGTGCGTAAGGATAGACTTTTTTTGCGAAGGGAATGAGGGCGCTCTATCCTAACGGTCTGAAAATTACATGCCAACTTCCGATTCGTCTCCCTTTGCAAGCGGCCTTCAGCCTCTGTCGCCCGATCAACTCGCCGCCATCCGGCAATTCGATACGTGCACGATCGCCAACGCCATCGAACATTTCGGTGTGCGGCTGCGAAACGAGGGTTTTACACGGCCGGGCTTGCATTGCGTGACCGGGGGCTCCCCGAGCCTGCTGGGCTATGCTGCCACCAGCAAAATCCGGTCGGCCGACCCGCCGCTCATCGGCAGTTTCTATTCCGACCGGACGGACTGGTGGGCCGCGATCGAGCGGCTTCCGGTTCCGAGAATCGCCGTAATCCAGGACGTCGATCCAAGTTCCGGCTTGGGATCTGCATTGGGAGAGATTCACGCCGCCATACTGAAGGCTTTTCACTGCGACGGCGCGATCACCAACGGTGCGGTGCGCGACGTTTCCAAAATCGCCGGGTTGCCGTTCCCGGCGTTCGCATCGTCAGTGTCCGTATCGCATTCGTACTGCCACATGGTGAGCTATGGCTCTGCGGTCGAGATCTTCGGTCTGCGAATCCAGTACGGAACTTTGCTGTATGCGGATTGCCACGGCGTAGTTTCGATTCCCGCGGAAATCGCCGCAGATCTCCCCAGGGTTGCAGCCGGGATCCGCGCCAAGGAGCAGCGGATCATCGACGTCTGCCGGTCGCCAGGTTTTTCTTCCGAAAGACTCCTTGCAGCCATCAAGAGCATTCAATGATGAAACTAGCGCAAAAACTCGCTCTCCCGTCCCTTGCCGTTCTGATCGGCGTCACATCGTTCTTTGCCACCTCGTGCTCCAAACAGGAAGGTGCGCAAGCGCAAAGTGCACCGGTCTCGGACATTCCGACGGTCGCTGTCGCAAGAACAGCGAGTGAGAACCTCACGCACGACCTGATCCTCACGGCCGAGTTCAGGCCGTTCCAGGAGATTGATGTCATGGCCAAAGTTGCCGGCTATATCAGAGAGATCAACGTGGATGTAGGCGATCACGTGAAGGAGAACCAACTTCTGGCCACGCTGGAGATTCCTGAAATGGGGGACGATCTGCGCCGGGCTGACGCTTCGGTGCAACGCAGCCAGGCCGATGTGCAGCATGCCAAAGACGAAATCCAGCGATCCCAAGCGGCCCGTGACATTGCGCAACTTTCCTTTAACCGGCTCACCGAGGTCTCGAAAAAGCGCCCGGGGCTGGTTGCCCAGCAGGAAATCGACGACGCACAGAGCAAGTATCTGGTAGCCGACGCGCAGGTTTCCGCCGCCAACTCCGCCCTGGCCGCGGCAGGGCAGCAGGTAGCCGTAAACAACTCGGATGTCGCCAGGGTCAAGACCCTGATGGACTACACGCGCGTGACGGCTCCGTTCGCAGGGGTCATCACCAAGAGGTACGCCGATAAGGGTTCCATGATTCAGGCCGGCACGGCGTCGCAGACCCAGGCAATGCCGGTGGTTCGGCTTTCGGAAAACAGCCTGCTGCGCCTGATTCTTCCGGTTCCGGAGTCCTCCGTGTCCACGGTGCACATTGGGCAGCAGGTGGCGGTGCGCGTTCCCACTTTGAACCGCAGCTTTCCCGGCAAAGTGGCTCGCTTTTCCGACAAGCTGGCGCTGGCTACGCGCACCATGGACACCGAGGTGGACGTCCAGAATCCCAGCCTGATTCTGATACCCGGCATGTATGCGGAGGTGGACCTTTCGCTGGCGCGGCGCACGGGCGTGCTGGCAATTCCCGTGACGGCTGTGGATGCCGACAACGACAATTCGGCTACCAACGGTACCCATGGAACATCTACCAGCGGCCAGGTGATGGTGATTACACCAAACAACCGCGTCGAGGTGCGCAAGATCGCGCTGGGCCTGGAAACCGCCAACCGGGTGGAAGTCCTGTCCGGCCTCAATGAAGGTGACATGGTAGTGATCGGCGGCCGGGCCGCCTTGCAGCCGGGCATGGAGGTGCACCCCAAGGTGACCTCCATGGTGGCCGCCAAACAGTAGCCGCCAAACAGTAGCGCCAAACAGTAGGACCGGAGCCGATTTCATGTCCCGCTTCGCCATTAACAATCCGTACTTCATTGTGGTGGTGTGCCTGATCATCGCCGTGGTCGGGGTCACCAGCCTGGTGCGCATGCCGGTGGACATGTTCCCGGCTATGAACATCCCGGTAGTGGTGGTAGCCACGTTTTACTCCGGCATGCCGCCCGAGCAGATTGAGAATGACATCACCACGCGCTTCGAACGCTTCTTCACCCTGGGCAGCGGCATTGAGCATATCGAGTCGCGATCGCTGCCCGGCGTGAGCGTAATCAAGGTCTTCTTCCAACCCGGCACCGATCCCGACTCAGCGGTCACTACCATTTCCAACCTGGCGATGGCGCAACTGCGCCGGCTTCCGCCAGGCACGCTGCCGCCGGTGGTCCTGAAATTCGATGCCTCCAGCCTGCCGGTCTGCCTGGTTACTTTCAAGGGTGAAGGACTGAATGAGACGGCGCTCCGAGACCTGGCTCAATTTCAAGTTCGGAACCAGATTGCCAGCGTTCCGGGGGCGAGCGTCCCGCAACCGTTTGGCGGGCGGTACCGGCAGATCATGGTTTATACCGATCCGTATAAACTGGAAGCCCACCAGCTTAGTCTGATGGATGCGGTGCGTTCGCTGAACCGCGCCAACCTGATTCTTCCCGCCGGCGACGTCCAACTCGGCCAATTGGATTACAACATCTACACCAACAGCCAGTTGCGCACCGTGGGCGAGATCGATCAATTGCCCATCAAAACCATTGGGCAATCCCCCGTGCGTGTCACCGACATCGGCCACGCCGAAGACGCCCAGCAGATTCAGACCAACCTGGTGCGGGTGGATGGCCAGCGCTCCGTATACATCCCGGTTCTGAAACAGGGCGGGGACACCAATACAATCCAGGTTGTGGATGGCATCAAACACGCCGTGCAGCACCTCTTCGATGTGCCAAAGCAACTGGTCAGCCGGGTGGTGTTCGATCAATCCATCTTCGTGAAAACCGCCATTGAAACTTTGCTGCACGAAGGCGCTATCGGCTTGTTGCTGACATCGGTCATGATTCTGGTGTTTCTGGGCAGCATGCGCGCCACCGTGGCTGTCTTCTTTTCCATTCCGCTTTCGGCTCTGGCGGCATTCATCGCGCTTTCCGTAGGTGGCAGTGGGATCAACAGCATGGTGCTGGGAGGGCTGGCGCTGGCATTTTCGCGCTTGATCGACAATTCGGTGGTGGTATTGGAGAACATCTACCGCCACTTGGAGATGGGCGAGGAACCGGCGGTGGCGGCTGCCAAGGGAGGGCAGGAAGTGGCCCTACCGGTGCTGGCGTCCACGCTCACCACCATCGTGGTATTTTTTCCGGTCACGCTGCTCTACGGCGTCAGCAAGTTTCTCTTTTCGGCGCTGGCCATGGCCGTGGTGCTCTCCCTGATCGCCTCGTATGGGGTGGCAATGTCGGTGGTGCCCCTGTTCTGCTCGCGCTTCATCGGCGCGCACGGAACTCCGCTCCCTCACGGACACGGAACTCCGCTCCCTCACGGTCGCGGCTCTGTAAGCGGCTCTGTAAGCATCCTGGACCGTTTCAACGCCTGGTTCAACCCCAGGTTCGAAGGCTTCCTGAACGTTTATGACCGTGTCATCAGCCTGGTTCTGAAGCAGCCGGTGGCCATTCTATTCGTGCTCACGGGAATCATTGTGGTGAGCCTGTTCCTTTTCCCTCTCCTCGATTTCTCGTTCTTCCCGCGCACCGATCCGGCGCAGTTCATGATGAACCTCAAGCTTCCCTCCGGCACCCGCATCGGGATTACCGAAGAGGAGGTCGCCAAGGTGGAGCAGGTAGTCCGCGACACGGTGGCTCCCAAAGACCTCGGAATGATCGTTTCCAACATTGGTTCCACGCCCGATTTCTCCGCTATCTACACCACCAATTCCGGGATGCACACCGCTACGGTGCAGGTGAGCCTCACGGAAGACCACAAGGTGGGCAGCTACGAATACATGGCGCGGGTACGCCAGCGTGTCGCCCAGGAGCTGCCTGAGATCACCACGTATTTCCAGTCCGGCGGACTGGTGGATGCGGTGCTCAGCCTTGGCATGCCGGCCCCCATTGACGTGCAGGTCTCCGGTTCTAACATGGCCCAAAGCTACGCCACGGCGCTGCAGTTGGCGCGCCAGATCCGCAAGGTTCCCGGTGTGGGCGATATTTTCGTGCCTCAGGATATCGACTACCCCGCGGTCCAGTTGAACGTGGATCGCATGCGCGCCCGGGAACTCGGCCTCACCCAGAAGGAAGTGGTCGGAAACATTATTACCGCCCTGACTTCCAATGCCATGATTGCCCCCAGTTTTTGGATCGATCCGAAAACCGGCAACGACTACATGTTGACGGTGCAGTACCCCGAGCGTCAGATTCAGAGCTTCGACGATCTACGGGCCATCCCGGTTCATGGAAAGGACGCCCTCCACTCCACGCGCCTGGACGCCGTGTCCGAAATTCATCGGATGAAATCGCCAACCGAAGTGGACCACTATCAGTTGCGCCGGGTGATCGATATCTACGTGCAGCCGCTGGGTGAGGACCTCGGGCGCATTGCCAGCGCCATCGACAAGCTGACCGCCGCCAGCGCGATCCCTAACGGCGTAACGGTAACATTGCGCGGGCTGGTGCAAGGCATGCGGCAGAGCTTCCGGAGTTTCGGAATCGGTTTGATTCTTTCGGTAATTCTGCTGTACCTGATCCTGGTTGCGCAATTCCGATCGTTCCTGGATCCGCTTTTGATTCTCACCGCAGTGCCGCCGGGGTTGACGGGCGCGCTGCTGATTCTTTACCTGACAGGCACCAGCATGAATGTGATGTCGCTGATGGGGCTGATGATTCTGATTGGCATGACGGTGTCCGACAGCATTCTGATTGTGGAGTTCACCCGCCACCTGCGGGAGGACGGGATGACCGTACGGCAGGCCGTGGTGACGGCCGCCCGCGTGCGCCTCCGCCCCGTGTTGATGACTTCGCTGGCCACCATCATCGGGCTGCTGCCGATGGCGCTCAAGCTGGGAGCTGGAAGCGAGTCGTACGCCCCCCTGGCTCGCGCCGTTCTGGGAGGCATGAGTGTCTCCCTGATGATGACCGTCATCATGGTTCCCGCCGCTTACTATGTGGCGTACCGGAAAGCTGATTCGCTGCTGCCGGGAGAGGTAACTCGATAATGTCTTCTTTTGCGATCCGGAATCCTTACTTCATTGTTGTGGTCTGTTTGATTATCGCGGTAGTGGGAGTTACCAGCCTGGTGCGCATGCCGGTGGATATGTTCCCCTCCATGAACATTCCGGTGGTGGTGGTTGCCACGTTCTATTCCGGCATGCCGCCCGAGCAGATAGAGACCGATATCACCAGCCGTTTCGAGCGCTTCTTCACGCTGGGCAGCGGCATTGAGCACATTGAATCGCGATCGCTGCCGGGCGTCAGCGTGATTAAGGTTTACTTCCAGCCCGGCACCAATCCCGATTCCGCGGTTACTACTATTTCCAATCTGGCGATGGCGCAATTGCGCCGGCTTCCTCCGGGCACGCTGCCGCCAGTGGTGCTCAAGTTCGATGCGTCCAGCCTGCCGGTTTGCCTGGTGACTTTCAAGGGTGAAGGCCTCAACGAAACCGCGTTGCGCGACCTGGCGCAATTCCAGGTGCGCAACCAGATCGCCAGCGTGCCGGGGGCGAGCGTGCCCCAGCCATTCGGCGGAAAGTACCGCCAGATCATGGTCTACGCCGACCCGTACAAACTGGAAGCGCACCAGTTGAGTCTGATGGACGTAGTGCGCAGCGTCAACGAGTCCAACCTGATCCTGCCCGCGGGCGATGTGCAGATCGGTCCGCTGGATTACAACATCTACACCAACAGCCAACTGCGCAGCGTAAGCGAGATCAATCAATTGCCGATCAAGACCGTGGGCGAGGCGCCGGTGCGAATCGGGGACATCGGCTACGCCGAAGACGGCCACCAGATTCAGACCAACCTGGTGCGGGTGGATGGCCAGCGGTCCGTGTATGTCCCGGTCCTGAAGCAAGGCGGCGATACCAACACCATCGCCGTGGTGGATGGCATCAAGAACGCCACCCAGCACCTTTTCGATGTACCCAAACAACTGGTTACGGGCGTGGTGTTCGACCAATCCGTTTTCGTCAAGACCGCCATCGAAACCCTGCTGCATGAAGGCGGAATCGGGTTGCTGCTGACTTCGGTGATGATCCTGATCTTCCTGGGCAGCATTCGGGCCACGCTGGCAGTATTTTTTTCCATACCGCTTTCGGCCCTGGCGGCGTTCATCGCACTCTCCATGGGAGGCAGTGGGATCAACAGCATGGTGCTGGGTGGGCTGGCGTTGGCATTCTCGCGCTTGATCGATAACTCGGTGGTGGTCCTGGAAAATATCTACCGCCATCTGGAAGCGGGCGAACCTCCCGAGGTCGCCGCCGAAAAGGGCGGCCGTGAGGTGGCTCTGCCAGTGCTTTCGGCGACGCTTACCACCGTGGTGGTCTTCTTTCCGGTCACGTTCCTCTATGGCGTGAGTAAGTTCCTGTTCTCCGCGCTGGCCCTGGCGGTGGCGCTTTCGTTGTTCGCCTCTTTTGCGGTGGCCATGACGGTAGTGCCGCTGTTCTGCGCACGCTTCATCACGGCGCCGGCCCACCACGGAACGCCGTCGTCGGAGATGCCGGTTACGGTGGATCACCCCAAACTCCGGTTGTCATTCAGCGACCGCTTTAATATGTGGTTCAACGATCGCTTCGAGGCTTTTCTTCGGCTTTACGACCGCGCGGTGGCGGTGACGCTGCGGCGGCCCGCACTGACGCTGCTCGGTTTCGCGGCCGCCTTTGCGCTGAGCCTTGGCATTTTTCCGCTGCTTGGACTTTCGTTCTTTCCTCGCACCGATGCGGGCCAGTTCGTCATTAACCTGAAGGCTCCCACCGGAACCCGGCTGTCGGTTACCGAAAACGAAGTGATCAAAGTGGAAAACCTGATCCGGAAGGTAGTGACTCCCGGGGATCTGGGGATGATCGTATCTAACATCGGAGCCACACCCGACTTTTCCGCGATCTATACCACTAACTCGGCCATGCACACCGCTTTCGTGCAGGTCAGCCTGAACGCAGATCACAAAGTGGGGAGTTATGAGTACATGGCCCGCGTCAAGGCGCGCATGGAGAAGGAACTGCCCGAGTTGAGCGCTTATTTCCAGTCTGGGGGCCTCGTGGACGCCGTCTTGAATCTCGGATTGCCGGCTCCAATCGATGTCCAGGTGGCGGGAACCAACATGGAATCGGCTTATGCCACGGCCCTGAAGTTGACGTCGCAGGTCCGGAAAATCAACGGCGTCGCCGATGTCTTCATCCCCCAGGACATCGACTATCCGGCGCTTCAGTTGAATGTGGACCGGACCCGAGCCAGCGAACTCGGGCTCGACCAGCAGGAAGTAGTGGACAACGTAATCACGGCCCTGACTTCGGACCAGATGATCGCCCCCAGTTTCTGGATTGATCCAAAGAACGGTAACGACTATATGCTGACCGTGCAGTATCCGGAAAATCAAGTGAAGACTTTGACGGATCTGAAGTCGATTCCTTTACGTGCGGCGAACAGTCTCAATCCTACTCGTCTGGATATGATCAGCAACATCCACCGGATCAAATCGCCCACGGAAGTGGATCACTATCAACTGCGCCGGACCATCGACGTCTACGTGCGTCCGCTCAATGAGGACCTCGGCAAGATCGCCAACGCAATTGACAGAGTCATCGGCCGGACCAAGGTGCCGGAGGGGCTGAGCATCGCACTGCGCGGCATGGTGCAGGGCATGCGGGCTTCCTTTACCAGCTTCACTCTCGGGCTCTGCCTGGCGGTGGTTCTGTTGTATCTCATCCTGGTAGCGCAGTTCCAGTCATTCGTCGATCCGTTTATCATTTTGCTGGCCGTGCCGCCGGGACTGACCGGCGTAATCCTCATTCTCTGGCTTTCGAATACGACACTCAATGTAATGTCCCTGATGGGCGTTGTAATGCTGGTGGGGATTGCGGTATCGAATAGCATTTTGATCGTGGAGTTTACGCGCCACTTGCGGCAGGAGGGGATGGAGGTTCGAGAAGCGGTGGCGCTGGCGTGCCGCGTCCGGCTGCGCCCCGTGCTGATGACTTCGCTCGCCACCATCATCGGCCTGATGCCCATGGCTTTGAAACTGGGCGCCGGAAGCGAGGCATATGCACCGCTCGCCCGAGCCATCCTGGGCGGTCTCGGTGTCTCGGTGCTGCTCACGGTGTTTCTGGTGCCGGCGGCCTATGTGTTGGTCTATGAGAGGTCAAGATGATAATGATGCTATTGTGGGGCAGGTTGTTAACCTGCGGCGGATTGGCAATCCGCCTCCGCCGGGGTCACGAAGAGTTCGCCGAACTAGCGGCAGGCGGATTAGCAATCCGCCGCAGGTTAACAACCTGCCCCACAATTCTCACAATACTCATGTTCGTCCTATGCGCGGCCCATGCGCAGCCGCCCATGCATCTCACCCTGGCGGAAGCGCGTGGCCTGGCTATCCAGAACAATCCGCGTTTCACCGCGGCACAACTGAATGCCGCCGCCGCTTACCAGGTGGCCCCGCAATATAAGTCAAATTATCAGCCCAGTGTCACGGGCAGCTTCACCAGCGTCGCGGCCGATAACGGCAGCCGCCTGGCAGCCGGTGGTTTGAACAATCCTATCGTGTATAGCCGGGTAGGTTCGGGTTTGACAGTCGGTCAGATGATCACAGATTTCGGCCGCACCAGCAATCTGGTCGGCATGGCGAATCTACAGGCTCAAGCACAGGACCAGGTCACGGAAGCCACACGGGCCCAACTTTTGCTGATCACCAGCCGGGCGTACTTTGCGATACTCCGTGCGCATGCGGTGTTGCGGGTGGCCGATGAAACGGTCCAGGCCAGAAGCCTCGTCTCCGAGCAGGTGACGGCCCTGGCGCAAAGCAAACTCAAATCGACCCTGGACGTCAGTTTCGCCAATGTAAACCTGGCGGATGCCAAGCTGCTGCAGATACAGGCGCAGAATGACGTGAAGGCTGCCGAGGCGGACCTGGCGACGGCGATCGGAATACCTGGCGAGTCAGACTTTGTGTTGGCGGAAGAGCCAACTCCGAGTCCTCTGCCAGATCGTGTCAGCGACCTTCTTCGCGATGCGCTTCAGGCACGGCCCGAGTTGAGGCAACTGCGATTGCAGCAAAGCGCGGCGGAGCGGTTCACCAAAGCGGAGCATGCGCTCTACTATCCGTACGTCGGCGTAATCGGCACCAGCGGCGTTGTGCCCACTGGCTATTCGAGCGTACCGAGCCGCTACGGGGCGATCGGAATGAACATCACCATCCCAATCTTCAACGGCGGACTGTTCAAGGCGCGCCAGACTCAAGCCGAGTTGAAGGCTAAGGCGGCCACGCAAGACACCAACGATCTGCAGAATCAGGTGACCCGCGATGTCCGCGTAGCGTACCTCAACGCAACCACTGCATACGATCGTATGGCATTGACGGCGCAGTTGCTGCAGCAGGCCCAACTGGCTTTGGATCTGGCGCAAACCCGGTACGATAACAGCTTGGGAAGCATCGTGGAATTGAGCACGGCGCAACTCAATCTCACGTCCGCCCAAATCGCCAATACGACCGCTCTTTACGATTACCAAACCCAAAGGGTTATCGTCGACTATCAGACGGGAGTACTCCGCTAGCCTGACTTTTCGCGGCAAGTACTGAAACCGTAGCCGTCGGACCGGGACCAGGCAGGGTTGTCAGGAGGCTGTCCGAAACCGTACGCGTTCGCGATTGCGCAAGTAGGAGGCCATCATGCGGTCGCTGAATGCGGTGTGGTCCCGCAGCCAGCCGTCCAGAAACTCCAGCAGCAGCATGGGGGCTTCACTGTCGCCCTCCGCCGCGCGCTGGGCCAGCAGTTTGACCCGCTTGCGCACCGTGTCGTGCTGCCGCCTGTGCCACCCATAGGAGGGATAGTCTACCGCGCGCATGAGGCGTTCTTCGTGCTGAAAATGTCCCTCGGTATGGGCCAGCAGTTTGCGCAGAACTGCCAGGAACCTTTCGGGCGGCGTGCGGGCGAGCAGAGCCTTGTGCAGTTCGCCGGCGATCAGAAAGAGGCTGCGATGTTCCGCGTCAAGCTCCGGAAGGTACACCGCATTGCTGTCGTTCCACTGGAAGTGGGCCATGGCTCATGGTAGCACTAAAGAGAATTTCAGGACTTAATATATATTAGCTACGCAGGCAAGGATGCCGGAGCCGCCGGCTGCACCGGCAGGAAGGCCCGTGCCACAATGAAAGTTCGTGGCCATCACCTGCTATCTGGATGCCTTCTCGGGAATCAGTGGCGACATGCTGGTCGGCGCGCTGGCCGATGCGGGCGCCGACCAGGCCGCTATCTCGAACGCCATCGCTTCTATGGATACCGGGGCCGTCGTGTCCTTCAGCCAGGTCAAGCGCTGCGGCATCGGCGCCACCAAATTCCACGTGGACGTCCAGGAAGCCCGCGCCCACCGGCACCTTGCGCACATCGTCCAGACGATCGAAAAGGCCGCACTTTCGGCGCGCGCCAAACGCGACGCCGTGGCCGTCTTCCGAAGGCTGGGCGAGGCCGAAGCCCAGGTGCATCAAGTCCCCGTCGAAAAAGTCCATTTCCACGAAGTGGGCGCGGCCGATTCCATCGCCGATATCGTTGGCACGGCGGTGGCCCTGGACCTTCTGGATGTCGCCACGGTGGTCTGCTCGCCCCTTAACGTGGGCAGCGGAACCGTCAAGACCGAGCACGGAATACTGCCGGTGCCGGCGCCGGCCACGGCCCTGCTTCTGATCGACGCGCCCATCTATTCCCGCGGTCCCGCCGTCGAATTGACTACGCCCACCGGCGCGGCCGTGGCAGCCGCTCTTGCCACATCCTTCGGCGTCCTGCCGCCCATGAAACTGACGCGTACCGGGTATGGCGCAGGCGACCACGACTTCGCCGAACATGCCAACGTGCTCCGCGTGCTTCTGGGCGAACCCACGGGCGCCGATGAAGCCCTCGCCATCGCTATCGTGGAAGCCAATATTGACGATCTCAATCCGCAGGTACTGGCCTACGCCACCGAGCGGCTGCTGGAATTCGGCGCGCTGGATGTCACCCTGCAGCCCATTCTGATGAAGAAGGGCCGCGCCGGCCACATGCTGCGCGTGATCGCCAGGCCCGAGCACCGCGAAGCCATTGCGCAGCTCATTTTTGCCGAAACTTCCACGCTGGGCCTGCGGATCTACGCCGCCGAGCGCCGGGTGCAATCCCGCAGCTTCACCGAAGTGGCCACCCCCTACGGCAGCGTGCGCATGAAGGTGACCGGCGAGGGCTCCTACGCTCCGGAGTACGAAGACTGCCGCAAACTGGCGGAAAAATCCGGCGTAGCGTTGAAACACATCATCGCCGAAGCCAACTACGCGTACCTCAACCAATCCCGATGAAATACTACCTCACGACTCCCATCTACTACGTCAATGCCGCGCCGCATATCGGCCACGCCTACACCACCATTGTGGCCGACATGATTAAGCGTTTCCAGCGCATGCAGGGCAACCAAGCCGTGCTGACTTCCGGCTCGGACGAGCACGGCATCAACGTGGAGCGCGCCGCCGAGCGCATGGGCAAGACGCCCAAAGACTTCTGCGATACCATTTCTGCCGAGTTCGTGCGCCAATTCCAGTTACTGGGCCTGCAGATCGATCATTTCCAGCGCACCACCGATCCGCATCATGCGCGCGTGGTGCAGGATCTGTTCGACCGCTGCCGGAAGAACGGCTACGTTTATAAGGGCTCTTACACTGGCCAATACTGCATTTTCGATAATCTCTACGTCAATGAGGCCAAGCCGGGCGATCCCTGTCCCGATTGCGGCCGGCCCACCGAGACGGTCACGGAAGAAAACTTCTTCTTCAAACTTTCGGCGTTTCAGGAACGGCTGCTGGATCTGTACGAACGCGAACCCGGCTTTATTCAGCCCGAATCGCGCCGCAACGAGGTCATGTCCTTCGTCAAGGCCGGCCTGACCGACCTTTCCATCACGCGCACAAACATCAAATGGGGCATCCCGGTGGTTGGCGAGGCGCCGCACGTATTCTACGTCTGGTTCGATGCGCTCACCGCCTACATGACCGCGGTGGATGGTCTGCCCGACAGCGCGGGCACGGGTCTCTGGCCCGCCGACCTGCACCTGATCGGCAAGGAGATCGTGCGCTTCCACGCCGTCTTCTGGCCGGCATTCCTGATGGCCGCGGAGCTGCCCCTCCCCAAGCGCATCTTCGCCCACGGTTGGCTGCTCTTCGAAGACAGCAAGATGAGCAAATCGCGCGGAAATATCGTGCGGCCCGACCCCATCCGCCAGGTCATGGGCGCGGACGCCTTACGCTACTTCCTGCTGCGCGAAGTGGTGTTCGGCCAGGACGGCAGCTTCAGCTACGACGCGCTCATCGGCCGCTACAATTCGGACCTGGCCAACGGCCTCGGCAACCTCGCCAGCCGGACGCTGACCATGATCGGCCAATATTCGGGCGGCGTGATTCCGGGCGGTGTGAGTCCGGTCGCTCTGATGCAGGGCGGTGTTGTTCAGGGCAGGGCGATGCAGGACGAGATCGCCGCTGCCGCCAACCAGGCCATCGAAGCCTTCCGCCAGACTTTCGAGCGCTTCGAATTCTCCAAGGGGCTGGAGGCCGTGTGGGCGCTCATCTCCGCCGTGGACAAGTTCATCGTGCAATGGGCGCCGTGGAAACTGGCGCGCCAACAGGACCCCACGGCCAGGCTGCAATTGGACGCCACGCTCTACACCGCCGCCGAAGCGCTGCGCATCGCCACCGCCTTACTGGCGCCCGTGCTGCCGGAGAGCACGCCTAAGATCTGGACTCAACTCGGCATGCCGGAGCCTATCGAGCAGGTGCGCCTCGACCGCTTACAGTGGGGCGGCCTGCCGCCGGGCCAGAAAATCGGCGCCGTCGCCGGCGTGTTTCCACGCATCGAAATGAAGGAGGCGGTGGCCAGGATGCAGGAATTGGAGATTCAGGCCACCGCGGAACAGGCCGCTTTGCTGGGGAAGAAGATCGAGCCGGCGCCGGCCAGCGACTCCAAGATCGACCCCAAAATTTCCATCGACGATTTCGCCAAGGTGGATCTCCGCGTCGGCCTGGTGCTATCCGCCGAGCGGGTCAAAGGATCGGACAAGCTGATGCTGATGAAGGTCGATATCGGCGAACCCGCGCCGCGCACTATCGTGGCCGGCATCGCCGAAGCCTACACGCCCGAGCAACTGCTGAACCGCAAAGTCGCCATTGTCGCCAATTTGCAGCCGCGCAAGTTGAAAGGCATCGAATCCAATGGGATGATCGTGGCGGCGTCGGTCGAGGGCGGCGAACCGGTGCTGGCCGGCTTCCACGAAGATATTCCTCCCGGGGCGCGGCTCAAGTGAGGGCGCCCCAGTGAGTCAGGCCCGCGGCGTGCCGTTGGTCGATTCGCACTGCCACCTGGATGATGCCCAGTTCGATCACGACCGCGAGCAGGTGATGGAACGCGCCTTAGCCGCGGGCGTCGAGACCATGATGGCGATCGGTACCGGCGATGGGCCTGCCGATCTGGAAACCGCCGTCCGCCTGGCCGATCGCCACCGCTTCATGTACGCCACCATCGGCATCCACCCGCACGATGCTTCCAAGGCCACCGCCGATTCCTTTGCCCGGATGCGCGACCTGGCGGCGCACCCCAAGGTGCTGGCAATCGGCGAAATCGGCCTGGATTACCACTACGATTTTTCCCCGCGCGACGTGCAGCGCTCGGTCTTCGAGAAGCAATTGGAACTGGCGGCCGAGTCGGGCAAACCCATTGTGATCCACACCCGCGAGGCTTGGGACGATACCATGGCCATCCTGCGCCGCCACTGGCCCGATCGAACCCAAAGCCCCGGCATCATGCACTGCTTCACCGGCGATGCGGCCCAGGCGCAAGAGGCTCTCGACCTTGGTTTTCACCTGAGCTACGGCGGCGTCCTGACGTTTCCAAAGGCCGAAGCGGTGCGCCAGGCCGCCCGTATCACCCCCGAAGATCGGTTGCTGGTGGAGACCGATTGCCCTTACCTGGCGCCGGTGCCGCATCGTGGAAAACGCAACGAACCAGCCTTCGTGGTGGAGACCGTGCGCCGCCTGGCGGAGGTCCGCGGCGTGCCGCCGGAGGCCATTGCGCGGGCGACTACGCGTAATTTCCAGAGCCTGTGTTTGCGGCGCGGGTCCGGTAGCGGTTAAACTGGTGGACTTACATGAGTTTGAGTAAGCTCGGGCAGGCCCTCACAACCAAAGAGATCTTTGACCTGATCCAGGACGACCTGAGGCAGGTTGAGAAGAAGATCACGGTCGAATCGGTGTCTTCCGTTGACGCCGTTACCGTCATTGGCCAGTACCTGCAGTCGGCCGGTGGCAAACGGCTGCGTCCGGCGCTGCTGCTGCTGTCGGCAAAACTCGCCGGCAACTGCGGACCCTCGGCCATCCAACTGGCCGCGGTGGTGGAGTTGATCCACGCCGCCACGCTGGTTCACGACGATGTCATCGATGCCGCCGAAACCCGCCGCGGTCGCCCCTCGACCAACGTGAAGTGGGGCAACCACACCTGCGTGCTGGCCGGCGACTGGCTGTACATGCAGGCATTCCAAATGGCCCTTCGTGAGCGCAGCTTTCAGATTCTTGACCTGCTGATCTCACTGACCCAGATGATGGTGGAAGGCGAGTTGCTCCAGCTTGAGCGCATCGGCCGTATTGACGTGACGGAGGCCGATTGCATGGAACTGGTGGACCGCAAAACCGCCTGCCTGTTCTCGGTCTGCTCGCAGATCGGCGCCATCGCCGGCAACGCCGATGTGGGCTTTCAAGAGAAACTGCGCGACTACGCCTGGAACCTCGGCATGGCATTTCAGTTGGTGGACGACGTGCTGGATTTCACGGCGCGCGAAAAGACTTTGGGCAAACCGGTTGGCGGCGACCTTCGAGAAGGCAAGGTGACTCTGCCGCTGGTGTACGCCCTGGAGCGCGCCACGCCGGCTGAGCGCAGCCTGGTGGAAACCATCCTCCGCACCCGCAACTACCAGGAGGTCCCCTTCGAGCGCATCCTGGCGCTGCTCGAAAAATACCACGGCATCGAGCGCGTCAAAGAGCGCGCCCAGGCCTTCACCAACTGCGCCCGCCAGACCATCGGCGAGTTCCCGGACTCGCCCTATCAGCGCGCCCTTCTGGCCGTAACCGAGCTAGTTACGGAGCGCGACCACTAACGGGAGTTTACTTCCGTAGAAACATCCGAACGCGGTTAGAAGTCCATGTGGCCACCCCACATCCGAAGAAATCCGTGTCTTCGGTCCAGATTGGACAGCCAAGAGCCAGTGAAGCGGCCAGAATCGGCCAGTCCTCCGGGTACCTCTGGCCAATCCGTTCCCGGGCCTCTGCCTCGAACTGCCCGTAGATCTCGCTGCCGATCAGTTCCATAAGCTGACCCAGCGCGTCCAAAAGAGCCAGCGCCTTTTCCGGATCGCCGCCGCGTTTGACAACAAGTGCGGGCACGTGTTCTTTGGCTTCGGCGAACGCAGTTTCCGGCACGAAAAACGAAACCCCTCCAGAAAACGCTTCAATCACTTCACGCACGCGCTTTCCCAGGACGGCTCGCACGAGGATGTTGGCATCAACGACCAGCGCCTTACCCGGCATTCCGCTTCTTTTCGCGGGCAGCCTGACGGATTCGGTTGTAGTCCTTCATCAACTCCTCTTCACTGGCGCCCCAGGATGCGATCATTTCATCGAGGTCTTTCGCGGCGGCGCGCATCGCCTCGATTTCCGCCTTGCGGCTTCGCTTTTGTGCGGGGATATAGTAGCCCAGGGTTTGGCCGTGCCGCACGATCGCCAGCGGAGTGGCGGATTCCAGATAGCCCGCGAGGTTTTCGCGGAAGTCACGCATACCGACCTTAACCGTTTCCATAGTGTGTACTCACTGTACACATTCTAGCGTTGTCATTTTCACAGACCACGAGAATCTGCTATCCCTGTGATTCTCCTCTTTCGGGGAACGCAGCGCATGGTACCTTCCGGCGCCGCAACCGCACGCCGTGGCCGGCCCGCGCTATAACGAACCGCTGATGGCTTCATCGACCGGTGAGTACGCTGCGAGCCGCCACCGCCGTGGCGGTTTTTGAACGCAGTGATAAAGAACTTCTCCGCGTCACTGGCGCGATCCCGCAACTGGTAGGCTCTGCTGGTGCTCTCCGCGGAGAGGTCAGACGCTCCAATGGCTCCGTACATTCGCCCCAGAGTCGCATATGCCATTGCGAATTTGGAGTCGATCTCAATGGCGCGCTGGAAAAGGGGCAGAGTGGCGGCATCACCAGTGGACCCGGGAGACAGGTATGCGGGACCTCGGCACCCTGAGCGGGGATTTTGCGAGCCTCGCCCTCGACATTAACGACCGAGGCGACGTAGTTGGCGCATCGCTGGACGCGAACTTCAATCCACGCGCGTTCCTGCGGCAGAACGGCGCGATGGCCGACCTCAACACACTCATTCCCTCCGGCTCCCCCTTGTTTCTGATGCTCGCATCTTCCATCAATTCCAGCGGGGAGATCGTCGGCTTGGCCTTCCAGCCGAGCACCGGCGACTTGCACGGTTTTCTGGCGACCCCGCGCAGCGGCGAAGACGTCGGCGACAGCGAAAGCGACCTCGCCGCGCCTGCCGCACAAGGCTTGGCCAGCCCGATGGTTCTCCCTGAAAATGTTCGCAATCTCATGCAGCAGCGAATGCCCTTCGGCCGCTTCGGAGCCCGGATCGTGGGCCGGCGATAAAGTCTGCGGGATACCGATTCGCCAATGCCGTCCGGGCCGCGCCGTACGGCATTGGCTGGGAATTCGATGCAGCGCGCTGTTGACCCGCGACGGAGGCCCTCCAGCCTCACATCCGCGTAACACCCTATCCGCGCACCGCGTGCGAGATCTCTCCGCAGACCCCGCGCAGTTCCGAGACCAGCGTGCGGGCCCGGGCCATGTCCATGCGAAACACCGGCCCCGAGACGCTGAGCGCCGCCACCACCCGCTCGTCCGGGCCCACGATGGCTGCGGCGATGCAACGGCCGTCGATTTCGTTTTCCTGATTGTCCAGCGCCCAGCCTTGCTGCCTGACCTTTTGAACCTCGGCCATCACCCCGAGCCTGGAGTCCAGCGTCTGCTCGGTCAGTTTCGGCGTGCCCTTCAACCGCAGCAGGCGCTGCACCTCTTTGTCGTTCAACCCAGCCAGCAACACCTTCCCCAGCGCCGTGGAATGCAGGTGCCGGCGGTTCCCGATCTTCGACGACATACGCACCGCCTGCGGGCTTTCCACGGTGTTGATCACCACCACTTCACCGGCGTCGAGAATCCCCAGGTTCACCGTCTCCTTGCAAGAGGTCACCAGCCGTTCCATGCATGGCTGCGCCACGCGCTGCACCATTTGTTCGATGGGCACCGTGCGCTTCATGTCAAATAGCTTTTTGCCCACCCGATAGCTGCCATCGGACGCACGGTCCAGATATCCGCGGCCTTCCAGCGTGGTGAGAATGCGGTAGACAGTGGCCTTAGGCAGCGCAACTTTTCGCGCCAGGTCGGCCAGCTTATAGCCCGATTCGGTACTCTTGATCGTCTCCAGGATATCCAGCGTCTTGTGCAACACCCGGACGCCGCCGGGATCCACCGCTTCGGTTCTCATCCGTTTCACATTGTAGTACAGCGCGGTTCAGTCTGTGGGGCAGGTTGCCAACCTGCGGCGGATTGGCAATCCGCCCGCCGGGAGTTGGCGCGCAGCCGAACCTCCACAAGCAACTTTCGAGAGTGCGGCGGAATATTAATCCGCCAGCGCGATGCGAAGCGAGCCAGCCCGCACCCGCGACACCTATCAGCGCTCCCGCTTTCAACAGTGATGGTCATGCAAGGCCCGCTCTTTAGGGCGGTCTTTCTCCATGGCGCCGGCCCTACCCCATTCCGAACGCTGGCGGTCAACCCGGCCAAGTCACACCGATCCTTTACTTGAATTCAGCCCGGTGCTATTTTACGCCCAAGGAGATTCCCCAGGGACCGCCGCGATTTCCTGACCGCCACGTCGTTCGCGAATGCTCTGGCCGTTGGCGCCGCTCCCCCGGGCGCGCAGTCGGCGGCCCCAGGCGCACCCCCGGACGCAGAGTTGGTTGTCGAAAAGTCCGCCTCCGGCAAGCCGCACGCGGGTAAGGTTCTGGTGGCCATTCAGCCCCATGCCGACGACATCCCTCTGTTTGCGTCGGGCACCACCGCCAAGCTGATCGACGAAGGATATACCGGCTATCTCATCCGTGTCACGAACGACGACATGACCGGCGCCGGTACCATCGGCGACGGCGTGAGTGCCAACGAAATGGACAATCAGGCGGTCGCAAAAGTCCTGGGATGCCGACGCGTGTTCGACCTCAACTATAACAATCACCGCATGGACGAAGTCTCCCCCAGCGAACTCCGGGCCCGATTGATCTTCATTTTCCGGGCGATCAAGGCTGACACCGTGGTATGTTACGACCCGTGGAGCCACTACGAGGAGAATCCCGATCATTACGTCACTGCCCGCGCGGTCGAATCGGCCTGCTGGATGGCAGGAATGAGCAAAGACTATCCGGAGCAACTGGCGGCGGGAATGCAGCCGCACGGCGTCAGCGAAAAATACTACTTTGCGCGCGGGCCGCAACTGGTAAACCGGGTGGTGGACATCTCCTCGTCTATCGAGAAGAAAATCGATTGCCTGTATGCCAATCAGGCCCAGGGCCCGGCCGGCCTTAGCGGAGCCCGTCTGCGAGCCCGCCTTGCCGCCGGGAATCTCCACTTGCCCTTCCTCGGAAATGACGACCGCACGGCAAACCGGGAGTATATCCGCCATTTCATCCTGAAGAACGACGCCGCCCTGGGCCGGCGGTATGGCTTGGCCTTCGCCGAGCAGTTCCACTATATCGGCCCGCCCGAATCAAGCATCGACGAGGAAATCAAAGGCAGCGCCGTGCCGCTGAAATAAGCCGGTGCGATCGGCCGCGTCACCAACCGGCCACTGGCCCGGACCCCCGGCCCCCGGCCCCTGACCCCGGCCCCCCGCATGTTATACTCGCTCTTTATGGCAATCGTCGCCCGGCATCACCACCATCACTATGCCCATCCGCGACGCGTCTTGTCCTAATCTCACCTCAATTTCGGAAAGGACGCCCGCCGCGGTACTGGCGGGCTTTTTGTTGTTTTACGGCATAAACGTATGAATCTGGATTTCCAAAAGTCCGACGGCCTCGTCACCGCCGTGGTTCAAGACCACGCCACCGGCCGCGTCCTCATGGTCGGCTACATGAACGAAGAGGCCTTCCGCCAAACCGTCGAGACCGGCTTCACCACCTTTTACAGCCGGTCGCGCCGGAAACTCTGGACGAAAGGCGAAAGCTCCGGCCACCGCCTGGTGGTCAAAGAAATCTCCACCGATTGCGACCTCGATGCCGTCCTCGTTAAGGTCGAAGCGCAGGGTCCGGGCGTCTGCCACGAAGGCTACCAAAGCTGCTTCTTCCGCCGCCTCGAAGGCGGCCAGTGGAAGGTCTCCGAACCCCAAACCTACGACCCGACTGCGGTCTACGGAGGCCAGGCGTGAAGCTCAAACTCGGCATCCCCACGGGCAGCCTCGAAAAGGCCACCATCGATCTGTTCCGCCGCGCCGGCTTCGTCATCACCACCAGCAGCCGCTCTTACTTCCCCGGCATAGACGATCCCGATATCGAATGCATGCTCATCCGCGCCCAGGAAATGGCCCGCTACGTGGAAGACGGCATCCTCGATGCCGGCCTCACCGGCCGCGATTGGATCGAGGAAAACGAAGCCTCCGTCATTGCCGTCGCCGACCTCATCTACGCCAAGCAAAGCTTCGGCAAAGTCCGCTGGGTGCTGGCCGTTCCCGAAGCCTCCAGTTTCCACACCGTGCACGATCTGGAAGGCCGCATCATCGCCACCGAACTGGTGGCCACCACCAGGCGCTACCTGGCCGGGCACGGCGTTGCGGCCAAGGTCGAATTCAGTTGGGGCGCCACTGAAGTCAAGCCGCCGGTCCTCGCCGATGCCATCGTCGAAGTCACCGAAACCGGCTCCTCGCTGCGCGCCAATAAGCTCAAAATCATCGACACGGTTCTGGAATCGAACACCCAGCTTATCGCCAACCAAGTTTCCTGGCAGGACGAAGAAAAGCGCCGGAAGCTCGAAGACATCCGCATGCTCCTGGAGGGCGCCATCAACGCGCTCGGCAAGGTTGGGCTCATGCTCAACGTGCACAAAGACAACCTGGCCGCCGTGTTGGGCGTCCTGCCTGCATTGAAGCGGCCCACCATCTCGCACCTCAGCGATGACGAGTGGCTGGCCGTCAACACCATCCTCGACGAAACCACCGTCCGCACCATCATTCCGCGGCTGAAACACGCGGGCGGCGAGGGGATTGTCGAATACCCGCTCAACAAGATTGTGCTGTGATACGAATTCTCCAAAGCCAGGACATCGGCCGTCTGCTGGCTCGCAAGGCGGCCCGGTTCACCGCAGCCGAAGCCGTGGTGCGTCCCATTCTGGATGCCGTCCGGAAACGCGGCGACCGCGCCCTGCTGGAATACGCCCGCCAATTCGACGCCTTGGACCGCAAGACCGTGCGCGTGCCCGAAAAGGATCTTGACGCCGCCCGCCGCGCTCTGTCGCCGGATTTCGTGCGCGCCGTGGCAACAGCTTCCGGCAACATCCGGGCGTATGCCAGACGCCAGATGCCCCGCGAGTGGACCGTGCAAACCCGCCCCGGCCTGCGTCTCGGCCAGATCGTGCGCCCGCTCGACACCGTCGCGGCGTACATTCCCGCCGGCCGCTACCCTCTGCCCTCCACCATTATGATGACCGTGGTCCCGGCGCAGGTCGCGGGTGTGCCCAACATCTGCATCGCCTCGCCGCGCCCCGTCGCCCAAGTCTTCGGAACCGCCGCCCTGCTGGGCGTTCGCGACGTTTTTCAAATGGGTGGCGCCCAGGCCATCGCCGCTTTCGCCTTCGGCACCCGCACCGTTCCGCGCGCCGACCGCATCGTCGGCCCCGGCAACATTTACGTCGCCGCCGCCAAGAAACTGCTGGCGGGCGAGGTCGGTATCGATTTCGTCGCCGGCCCGACCGAGATCCTGATCATCGCTGCCGAAGGCGATCCGCGCTACCTTGCCGCCGACATGCTGGCCCAGGCCGAGCATGATGTCGATGCCTCGGCCATTCTCCTCACCACGTCCAAGCGCCTGGCCGTGGCGGTGGCCACAGAGATCGATCGCCAGCTCACGGTCCTGCCCACCGCGGCCGTGGCCGCCAAAGCCATCGCCAAAAACTCCGCCATTGTCCTGGTCCAATCCCTGGAGCAGGCCATGGACATTTCCAACCGCTTCGCGCCGGAGCACCTGAGCATCCCCGGCCCCGATTTGCTCCCAGGCATCCGCCACGCCGGCAGCGTTTTCGTCGGCCCCTTCAGCCCCGAAGCCGCGGGCGATTATGCGTCGGGCCCCAACCACGTCCTCCCCACCAGCGGCGCCGCCCGCCAACGCGGCGGCCTCGCGGTCACCGATTTCGTGAAGGTAATTTCCGTGCAGGAACTAACCGAATCCGCGCTCCACAAGCTAGCCCCCGCCATCACCACCCTGGCCCGCGCCGAAGGCCTGGAAGCCCACGCGAGATCCGTGGAAATCCGAGCCGCGAAGGAGGTCCAATGACCAGCTTTGTGGGGCAGGTTGGTAACCTGCGGCGGATTGTTAATCCGCCCGCGCGATGCGGCAGCGAGCCGGCCTGCCCCTTGCTGGCTGCTTCGTTCAGGCGCGCGGCCGGCGGATTGCCAATCCGCCGGACCCAGAGGGTACCCCTCACAACCTGCCCCACAACCGCCTGCTCCACCTCCTTAATCCCGAGGAGCCCCCGATGACCCTTCCCAAGCTCAAACTCCCCAAAGGCGCCGTCAAGCCCCGCCCCGCCGTCCTGGCCATGGCCGCCTACTCCCCGCCCACTGGCGGACGCGCCAACAAACTCCGCCTCGATTTCAACGAAAACACCGTGGGCTGCTCCCCCGCCGTCATCGCCGCCCTCAAGCACCACCTCGACCCCGCCGCGCTCGCCGTCTACCCCGAATACAGCGCCGCCAAGGAAACCGTAGCCCGCTATTTCCGCGTGCGCCCCGAGCAGTTCGTCTTCACCAACGGCACCGACGAAGCCATCCAGGTTTTCATCAACACCTACATCGATGACGGCCAGGAAGTCCTCGTCCTGCAACCGGCCTACGCCATGTACCGCTTCTATGCCGAGGTCGCCGGCGCCCGCATCCAGGAGGTCGCGTACCCGCAGCCCGAAATGGAGTTCCCGCTCCAGGCCGTGCTCGACGCCATCACTCCCGAGACCCGCGCCGTCATCCTCTCCAACCCGAATAACCCCACCGGCACCGGCCTTTCGCTGCTGGGCATTGAGCGCATTCTCTCCCGCGCCAAAAAGGCCGCCGTCCTGGTGGACGAAGCCTACTACGAATTCTCCGGCGTCACCGCCCTCAACGAGATTGAGCGCGTCCCCAATCTGTTCGTCTGCCGCACGTTTTCCAAGGTCTTCGGCATGGCCGGAATGCGCCTCGGCTGCATCTTCTCCCACCAGGCCAACATCGCCTGCCTGCACAAGGCCCAGTCGCCATATTCCGTGAACGCGCTGGCCATCGTCGCCGCCGAGGCCGCGGTTCAGGATACCGCCTACATCGAAAACTACGTCGCCGAAGTGCTGGCCGCCCGTGAGTTGCTCTGTTTCGGCCTCGAACAACTGGGCATCCGCTACGTCCCCAGCTCAGCCAACTTTGTTCTGGGCCATTTCGGTAGCCGCGCAATTGAGGTGCGCGATGCCCTGCGCGAACAGGCCATCCTCGTCCGCGACCGCAGCTACCAGGCCCCCGGGTGCGTGCGCATAACGGTAGGTACCCGCGAGCAAACGCGCGTCCTGCTGGCCGCATTGGAAGAGATATGGACCCAATGACCCCTTTTCACTCGAAACCCATGACCAAGCCCCTCCTCATCTTCGATATGGATGGCGTGCTGGTGGATGTCGGCGAATCGTACCGGGAGACCATCGCCCGCACCGTGGAGCACTTCACCGGCGGACCGGCCACGCGCGCGCAGATACAGGATCTCAAGAACCTGGGCGGCTGGAATGACGATTGGAAGCTGTCCCACCATATGGTCGCCGCCGCCGGCGTGGACGTCCCCTTCGCCAATGTGAAGGAATACTTTCAATCCATCTTCCTGGGCGATGGAACAAATGGCCTTATTAACCGCGAGCGCTGGGTGGTGCAGCCCGGCTTGCTGGAAAAGCTCAACCAACACTTTCGATTCTCGGTCTTCACCGGCCGTCCCCGGTACGAAGCGTCCCTCACTTTGGGGCGCTTCGCGGGCGGCCTGAACTTTGACCCGATCGTCACCATGGAAGACGTCCAAAACCACAAGCCGGCGCCTGATGGACTGCTTCAGATTTTGTCCGCAAATCCAGGTTGCGACGCCTTTTATGTTGGCGACACCGTAGACGATGCCCGCTGTGCGCGTGCCGCCAATGTCCCTTTTATCGGCATCGCCGCACCCGCCAATCCGCGATACCTGGACCTGGTGTTCCTGTTCCAGGAAGAACGACCCTACGCCGTCATCGACGACATCAACTACCTGGAAGAGGCCTTCGGATCATGAGAACCGCCACCATCCAACGCCACACCAAGGAAACCCGCATCTCCGGCAGGCTCAAAATCGAAGGCCGGGGCAAGTACGAAGTCGGGACCGGCATTCGATTCCTCGATCACATGCTGGAGCTGTTCACCAAGCATGGCGGCTTCGACCTCAAGCTGCACGCCGATGGCGACCTGGACGTGGATCAGCACCACACCGTGGAGGACGTCGGCATCGTCCTTGGCCAGTTGTTCGCCAAAGCCCTGGCCGACCGCAAGGGCATCAACCGCGCCGGCTACTTCGTGCTGCCGATGGATGAAACCCTGGCTGTGGTCGCGCTCGATTTGGGCGGCCGCCCCGCGCTGGTATATAAGGATAGGGTGAAGGTCCGCCTGGTGGGCGATCTGCAAACCGAACTGGTGGAGGATTTCTTCGGCGGCTTTGTCAACCACGCCGGGGCCAACCTTCATGTAAAGGTTTTATACGGCCGCTCTAACCATCACAAAATCGAGGCGGTTTTCAAGTGCTTCGCGCGCGCCCTGAAGTACGCCTGTTCCAAGGACGCGCGTCTCAAGAACGAACTGCCGTCCACCAAGGGTCTCTTATGATTGCGATCGGCCTCTTATGATTACGATCTTCGACTACGGCGCCGGCAACCTGCGCTCGGTGCAAAATACCCTCGCCGCACTCAACTGCGAATATACCCTGGTCAACAGTTCCGCCGGCCTGACCGCCGCCTCCAAAATCATCCTCCCCGGAGTCGGCCATTTCGGTCAGATGATGCGCGCCTTAGACGCCCTCGGCGTGCGCGAAACCCTGATCGGCCGCATCCGCGCCGGCGTCCCCTTCTTCGGCATCTGTCTCGGCATGCAGGCGCTTTTTGATGGCAGCGAAGAAGCCCCGGAAGTCCGCGGCTTCGGCCTATATCCAGGGACAGTGCGCCGCTTTCCGGTCGGCGCCCGTGTCCCCCACATGGGTTGGAACCAATTGGAGCCCACCGGCCGCTACGTCTACTTCGCCCACAGCTACTACGTCCCCGAATGCGGGCAGACCTCCGCCGTCTGCACCTACGGCCTCCGCTTCACCGCGATGCTGCACGCCGCCAACGTCCACGGCGTGCAATTCCACCCCGAAAAATCCGGCCCCATCGGCCTGAAAATCGTCCAAGATTTTCTGGATCTCCCATGCTGACTGTGGGGCAGGGATGCTTTGTGGGGCAGGTTGGTAACCTGCGGCGGATTGGCAATCCGCCTGCCGGGGTCTCGCAAAAGGCTCGCGGCAATGCGTGCACTCCAAGACCAGGCTTTCGCCAGCGCCAACGGATGTCCTGCGGGCTAGCGGCCGGCGGATTGCCAATCCGCCGCAGGTTACCAACCTGCCCCACAACTCTTGGCGGCCACCCATGCTAGCCAAACGCATTATCCCCTGCCTGGACGTCACCGGCGGCCGCGTCGTCAAAGGCGTCCACTTTGTCAACCTGAGGGACGCTGGCGACCCCGTGGAACTGGCCAACCGCTACAACCGCGATGGCGCCGACGAACTCGTCTTCCTCGATATCACGGCCTCCAGCGACGCCCGCGACATCATGGCCGATGTGGTCGCCCGCACGGCCCGGCAGGTCTTCATCCCGCTGGCCGTCGGTGGCGGCATCCGGGCGGTGGCCGATGCCCGCCGCATCCTGCTCTCGGGCGCGGACAAGGTTTCGGTAAACACCGCCGCCGTACGCCGTCCCGCGCTCATCACCGAACTCAGCCAGGAATTCGGCGCGCAGGCCGTCGTCCTGGCTATTGACGCCCGCCGCCACGCGTCCGGCCAGTGGCACGTCTTTACCCGCGGCGGCCGCGACGACGAAGGTATCGACGCCGTCCAATGGGCGGCCCGCGGCGAAGAGTTGGGCGCCGGCGAAATCCTGCTCACTTCCATGGACACCGATGGCGTCCAGACCGGCTTCGATTGCCAGCTCACAGCGGCCGTCTCGCACGCTACCAACATTCCCGTAATCGCCAGCGGCGGGGCGGGGAAGCCCGAGGACTTCGTCCGCGTCCTCACCGATGGCTGCGCCGACGCCGCCCTGGCCGCCTCCATCTTCCACTACGGCACCTATACCGTCAACCAGCTCAAGGAAGAGCTCGACAAGCGCGGCATCCCCGTGCGGGTGGCCGCATGATCCCGGTGCCCGCATTGATTTCGGAGGCCGCATGATCTTCCCGTGCATTGACCTGATGGATGGCAAAGTCGTCCAGTTAATTCAGGGCCGCGAGAAAGCGCTCGAAGGCGATTCGCCGGAAGAGATGCTCCGCAAGTTCGCCGGCTTTCCCGAAATCCAGGTCATCGATCTCGACGCCGCCATGGGCAGCGGCTCCAACGACGCACTGGTTCAGATGCTGGCATCTAAGGCGGTGATTCGCGCCGGCGGCGGTGTACGCACCGTGGCGCGTGCACAGGCCCTGGTCGCGCAAGGCGTCCACAAAGTGATCGTCGGCACCTCGGCATTTACTAACACGGGCATCGATGAAACCTTCCTCGCCGCACTCCGCGACGCCATCGGCCGTGAGCGCATCCTGATCGCTCTCGATTCCAAAGCCGGCCGCATCGTTATCAAAGGCTGGCAGGAAGCCACCGCGTTCACCGCCGAAGAAGTTCTGCGCGGGCTCGAACCCTATTGCGGCGGCTTCCTCTGCACCTACGTCGACAAGGAGGGCATGCTGCAAGGCACCGACATGGATTGGTTCCGCCGCCTCCGCGCCGCCACGCCGCTGGAACTCACCGCCGCCGGCGGCATCACCACCATGGAAGATGTCCGCGCCCTGCAGGCCATGAACGTCCACGCCGCTCTTGGCATGGCGATCTACACGGGCCGCCTTTCGCTGGCAGAGTTGGCTGTCACAAACGGACCGGGTGTCTCGTCCTAAGTGCAGGAGACAACAGCATGCAACGCTACATCGTCCTTGGCGGCGGCCTCGCCGGCCTGACCGCCGCCAACGCTCTGGCCGGCGACGGCCACCAAGTGGTGCTCCTGGAGCAATCCCGGCACCTGGGAGGCCGCGCCGTCACCCAGCCGGATCGCGGCTATCTGTTGAATCTCGGCCCACACGCACTGTACGCCGGCGGTGTTGCCGCACAGACGCTCCGCCAGTGGAACATTCCCTTCTCGGGCAATCAGCCGGACACCAGCTCTGCCTCATTTCTGATGCACGACGGCCGCATGTACCCGCTCATCGTCACTACCCGGCAGCTTCTCTCCACGCGCTTATTTGGCGCCGCCGAAAAGTGGGAGGCAGCCCGTGTCCTGCAAAAGTTTGTTAGCGGCCGGGCGGCCGAAGGAGAATCCATGGAGGAATGGATCGGCCGGCGCGCCCGCGGGCAGCGGGTTCGGCAGTTCGCGGCCATGCTCGTCCGTCTGACGACTTACTCCGCCAATCTCTCCCACTTGAGCGCCCGCGCGGCCTTGGATCAATTCCGCCGCGCCAAAGCCCAGGGCGTGATCTATCTCGACGGCGGTTGGCAAACTCTTGTGGATGGTCTGGAGCAACGCGCGCGGTCGCTCGGAGTGGAGATTCGCCTCGGCGAGGCGGTCGAAAGTCTGGATGAGATCAAGAGCGCCGCGATCCATAGGGCCGGCAGCCGGATCGATGGCGTCATCCTCGCAGTCCCCCCGGCCGCCGTGGAGCGCCTCACCGGCCGGAGTCTGACCGGATTGCAACCTGCGCGAATGGCCTGCCTGGACTTCGGTCTTCGCACCCTGCCTGCGGGCGCGGCGCGGGTCGCATTCGGCGTGGACCAGCCGCTCTATCTCTCCGTGCATTCCGCGGCCGCGAAGCTTGCCCCGGCCGGCGCGGCCCTGGTTCACGTGGGCAAGTATCTGGCCCGCGCTACCGACGCCGCAGCCGATGCCGCGGCCGATCGCCAGGAACTGGAGCAGTTCGCCGACCGCGCCATTCCCGGCTGGCGCGACCGGGCCGAGGTGGTCCGTTTCATGCCCCACATGACCGTCACGCCCGCGGTGTTTTCGCCCGAAGGCCGGCCCGGCGTCGATGCGCTCGGCCTGGGAGGCGTGGCGCTCGCCGGCGATTGGGTCGGCTCCGAGGGAATGCTGGCCGATGCCGCCGTGGCCAGTGCGCTCCGCGCCGCCGGCATGGTACAACGGCAAGGGCTTCTGGCAGCTTAATCCGGCAGCCTGATATGGAGAGCGAAACCCAGTTTCAGGAATTACGGCCGCTCCTGTTCTCGCTGGCCTACCGGATGCTCGGCACGCGAGCCGACGCCGAGGACGTGGTGCAGGATGCCTACCTGCGCTGGCAATCGGCGCGCGCCGAGGAAGTGCGGTCACCCAAATCTTACCTCACCACCGTGGTCGCGCGGCTGGCGCTCGATGGGTTGAAGGCCGCCCATCGCAAGCGCGAAACATATGTTGGCCCGTGGCTGCCCGAGCCCCTGGTGGAACCGATGGGAACCGAAGCCGTGGAAATGGCCGAATCGCTGTCGCTGGCTTTCCTGCACCTGCTGGAATCGCTTTCGCCGGCCGAGCGCGTGGCTTTCCTGCTGCGCGAGGTCTTCGACGCCGGTTACGATGAGGTGGCGGCGGCGCTCGAAACCAGCGAGGCCAACAGCCGGCAGATCGTGAACCGCGCCCGCAAGCACATCCGGGACCGCCGCCCGCGCTTTACCGTGGACCGTGACCGCCAACTGGCCGTCCTGCGCGAATTCCTCGCGGCCTGCGCCACCGGCGATCCATCCCAGCTCACCGCCATGCTCACTGAGGAAGCCGTCTTATACTCGGATGGCGGAGGCAAGGTCAGCGCGGCACTCAATCCCATTTTCGGAGCCGATCGCGTGGTTCGCTTCCTGATCGGCGTCGGCCGGAAACTCCCGGCCCTCACTGTCCAGTTTGCCGAGGTCAACGGAGGCATCGGAGTGGTCCTGCTGAATGCAGGCAAACTGGATGCAGGCAGACTGGATGCAGGCAGACCGTTCGGCGTGATGGCCCTCGATTTGACCTCCGATGGCCGCATCGCCAGTTTGTACTTTGTCTCCAACCCCGACAAGTTGCCTCGGTGACGCGGTCCACGCTGCGCTCGGCGGGTGCGACACTAGAGAACGGAATGTCAAATTATTTTAAGCTCGACAGGGTCACGGTTGAAAACTATCGGAGCATCGAGCGGTGTGAGGTAGATCTGGGCCGGATTACATTCCTCGTCGGCGCGAATGGATCTGGCAAAACGAGTTTCATTGACGCGCTGGCGTTCGTCAGCGTTAGTTTGACGAGTTCACCGGAGCAAGCAGTTCGCAACCGACGCGGCATTCATTCCCTGCTCCATTGGCCTGTTCGTCTACCCGCCAGGTTCAGTATCGAGTTGAGTGTCTCCTCGTCTGACGGTTTGGAGGCTTACTATGCCTTCCAGATTGCTACTGCGAATGGGACTGCCGTGTCGGTCGCCCGCGAGGAGTGCCGTGTCTTCAACCCGGATGGCACTGAACACCAGTACATTGTCGAGGGCGGAGAAGTTCGTGGAACTGAGACTGTGTTTCCGGCGATTAGCCCGGATCGCTTATTCCTCGTCAATGCATCTGGCTTGCCTTCATTTCGGGCGGTCTATGACTTCCTGTCGGGCTTCTTGATTACTGAGTTTACTGCCGGCGGGCCTTTCGCCGCCCGAAACTCACTAACTGCCCGCTATCCGGAGTTGAGGGAGAGACATCCGGATCGCACCAGGATGGTTGAGGAATACCTGCGCGCGATTGCGCCATCGTTTGAACGGCTTGACGTTGTGACGATTGAGGGCCGGCCGTGGCTCGGCTTTATTGAAAGAGGGATTGCCGACGGTTTCGATATGTCTGAGGTTTCTGGCGGGCTTTTGCATGCAGCCATGATGCTCATGGACCTGTTTGAGCCCCCCAGAGAAGGAAGGCCGGCCTCGCTCGTTGCTTTGGAAGAGCCCGAGGCTTTTCTCCACCCTGCGGCGGTTCGGATTTTGAGGGATGCCTTCCTGGAGGCCAGCGAGTTTCGACAGATCCTTGTCACGAGTCACAGCTCGGACCTGTTAGATGACCCTGGTATTCCGGGCGAATGGATTCGGGTGGTACACCGAGGCATCACCGGCACCGAAATCCGACCTCTGGATAGCGCCACCAATTCAATCATTCGAGATCAACTTTTTACCGCTGGTGAGCTTCTCCGCCAAGGCGGACTTGAACGCACCGATGGGCATTAAGCTGGGCTGTATTGTGGAGGGCCATGGCGAAGTCCTCGCCCTTCCGATTCTTATCCGGCGTTTGGTAGCTTCGATCGATCCTGGGCTGTCGGTTCAGGCCGAAATGCGGCGGGTCCCAAAATCTCAGTTAATTCGGCCGGGCGAACTGGAACGTGTCTTGGAAGCCATCACACGCCAAATTGGCCGCTCGTCGCCGGTTCTGGTGCTCTTCGATGCAGACGATGACTGCCCTGTCATCATCGCGCGCAACTTGTTGGAGCGCTCACGGGCATCGCACGCGGATTTGCGCGTTTCCATCGTGGTTGCAAATCGTGAATACGAGGCCTGGTTTATTGCCGCGGCCAATTCGTTGGCGGGCAAGAGCGGTCTTCCCAATGAGTTGCCAGCGCATGAGGCGCCGGAAACAATTCGGGATGCAAAGGGATGGTTTACAGCTCGGATGGGACCTGGGAAGAGGTACGTCGAGACCCGCCACCAGCCCGCTTTCACTGCCACTTTCAGCATTTCCGAAGCCAGAAAAGCTCCATCCTTTCGAAAACTTGAAAGGGAAGTGGCAAGATTGCTGATGGGTAAACCAGATTAGTCGCAACGAAGGGCACGCATCGGATCGACTCGCAACGCCCGTCTGGCCCCGGCCTGAGTGTCAACTTTGTGGGGCAGATTGTCGGCGGATTGTTAATCCGCCCGCGTGCTGCGGCAGCGAGCCGCTCCGCGTTGGCGGCAGCGAGCCGGTCCGCGTTGGCGGCGTTGCCCGCAAGTGCGCCAACCGGATTCCCAATCCGCCGCGGGTTACCAACCACCCCACGTACCGCTTCCTGCGATCGCATTTCGGTGTAGCGTAGTGGGATGCCTCGATCGAGCGCCCTGGTGTTGGCCGCTGCCGTCGTTCTGCTGGGCTCGCAACTTATTCTGCCGCCCGCAGTCGGCGTCGCCAACAATGGCGACTTCGGAAAACTGCTGGGGCGCTATAGCCTCGGCGCACCCATCGAGCACGAGGCTGACTTCGCCGATACCAGGTATGAGTTCGACTCGCGCTACCACTACGAGTCCGGGTTTTATTCGTCGGAGTCAATTCTGGTCGGCGCCGCGCTGGCGCTCAATTCCGTCCTCTCCAAGGATGGCAGCTTCGATCTGCGTATCATCGGTGCAATTCATGGCATATTATTCCTGACGGCCCTGGCGTTGTTCCTGCCGCTGCTCCACCCGCTGCCGGCTTGGGCGCGCATGGGCTTGGGCCTCACAGCCCTGTTCCTTTTTGCCGACGCCGCCTACCTGAGTTACCTCAACTCGTTCTACATGGATGTCTCCGCGTTTGTCTTCCTGTTGCTGTCCGCCGTCCTGTACGCGCGCGCCCTGCGCTGGCATCGCGACCTGGACGCGGTGCTGCTGGTCGTTTCTGCCGCCATGCTGGCCGGCTCAAAACCGCAGCACGCCTTGCTGGGATTGCCCGTCGCCGCGCTGTTCATCGTGCGCCCGAAGATTCTGTGGCCCAAGCGGCCGGCCGCCGCCCTTGCGTCCGGCGTTGCCATCGTCATGGCCGCCGTCCTGACGCTGGCTTTCGGCTCGCCAACCCAATACCAGGCCGCCGGATGCTTTACGGAGATCTTCTACCAGATCCTGCCGCATGCCAGGGACGTGGACCGCACACTGGCCGTTCTCGGGCTGGATGCGGCCGAGAAGCGCCACATCGGCCAGCACGCCTATGCATCGGGCGCCAACATGGACGACCCGGCAGTCGCCGCCGCCTTCCTGCGTAAAGTGTCGTACGCCCGGCTGGCGTACTTTTTTCTGACGCATCCCCGGGACACTTACGTAGCCCTTCACACATCGCTCTCGGAAGCCGGAGGTCAACGTCCGGGACTGGGCAACTTCGACAGCCATTCCGGGATGAAGCCTCGGCAGGAGAGCCAGGCTTTCGCGGTGTGGAGCCGGTGCAAGGGCGCCCTCTTCGCGCACCGGGGCACGCGGTATCTGCTCTGTTTCTTGCTGCTCACTCTCGGCTGCGTGGGGCTGGCCATGGCGCAGGGCACCACCTTGCCCGCCGGCACAGTGGGAGGCGTGGTGGTGCTGAGCGCCATGTCACTGACGGAATTGGCAGTGTCGTCTTTAGCGGATGCGCTCGATAGCGCGCGGCACCACTTGCTGTTCTACGCGCACTGCGACTTGATGATTCTGTTATTGGTTTACCTGATTGCGCGGCCGATGTGGCGGCTTAAAGCCCATATCGTTCCTTAACAGATCGAGTGTGGCCGGGGCATCTTCTTGGCGCGCAGCGTCAGTCGGGAGCGATGCTGGGAGGTTGGCGGTCCGCCTGAGTGTCCGAACTCTGGACCCGGTGCGGCGATCCGAAATGCACGAGCACGTGCCAAAGCTGCTTCAAGTGCTGGATAGCCTCCGCATGACTGCCCCAATCCCGCCATACGTCAGGATGATCCCGCAACGACGCCTCCGCGGTTCCAACCGCCGCCGCATCCAATATCCCATCCGCTCCTGCTATGCGCTTTGCAAGCCGAGGCATTGCTGGCCCGCGGAAATCATCTGGGACGTCTCGAACAGCGAGTTGAAACCCGCAATGCCAGTGCAGAGGAACCCGAACTTCAATGCGAGTTCGCAGAGATGGTTGCCAACTGTTGTCGCGGCGAATGAGGGGTCGGCCACGAGCAATTCAACATCTTGATCCAGTGCGACGGGGCCGTGCACCTGTGCTTCAATTCCAGTGTCGAGCACTCGACCGGCGTTTCCAATAGTGGGCTCGCTTCTTGACCGTGGAAGCTCGAGGAGAATATTCAACAGCCGCTGAACGGTCAAGTTGGGAACGCCGAGCGTGGGTGTACGAAAGGGTGGCCACTGCGGGGTTGCCATAGCGCCTTCTTCGATCTCGGCAAGCAACGCATTCATCACGCAATCCATCCGGGTGATGCTGCCGAGGCGTTCCACCGCCCGAGGGTCCTCACTGCCCATGAATGTGAATGAAATGCGCGATGATACGGTTGGTCGCAGGACGAAGTAGCACGATCCAAAACGTGGGATTGCGCCGTCTGGGTAGCGAACCAGTTCCAGTGCTCCATATTTTGGTCGTTCCGAGGCGTGGACTGTTCCCTCGTGGTAGGCGCCGCCAAAGACGACTCTCTCCCAGGAATCACGTTGACCGCCAGGAAACGCGGATAGGCTCCCGCTCGAGAGCCCGGTCTCGAACTGATTCCGGTACTGGCCTTCGTTCAGGAGAGCCTCGGCGACAGGCACGTGTCTTGGCCCCAGGCGATCCGGATGGAAGTGGATCACAACGCGCGCGTGTTCCTGGACACCCCGCATCGCTTGGTCGTAGGTTTCGATAGCACAGCCCGAACGCTCTAGTCTTTCGTTCACGCGCTGGCGTGCGGTAACCTCTCGATGGCTTACGATTTCCTCGATATGACGGAAGGCCGAACGTTGTGCGGGCGACAAGCCAGCGAAACCTGTCTGTGGAAATTCATATCGACTATCGCGGTGATTTGTGATGCATTCAGTATAGCTGTCGATGGGACTGTCGATACAGATTAACAGCCCTTTGCACCCGCAGTCGCACGAGTGTGGATCCGCAAGGCAGCCACCACGCTGTTCCGGGCCTGTCGCGGGCGGATAGAAGCCTTATATCGCTTCCAGTTCCTCCTCCAGCATCTGCTTCCGCGAAAGCTCCGCGTAGTATCCGCCCGCCTCCACCAGTTCGGCGTGCGTGCCCTGCTCCACAATCCGGCCGCGCTCCAACACCACGATCCGGTCGGCCTGGCGCACGGTGGAGACGCGGTGCGAAATCAGGATCACGGTCCGGCCGCGCATCACCCCGGCCAGGTGCGTCAGGATGCGCTCCTCGGTCATCGTGTCCACGCTGGAGAGCGCGTCATCCAGAATCAGGATTCGCGGGTCGCGCAGAATCGCCCGCGCGATGGCGGTCCGCTGCTTCTGGCCGCCGGAGAGCGTGATGCCGCGCTCCCCCACCATGGTTTCGTAGCCCTTCGGGAAAGTCTCGATATCGCTCGCCAGCCCCGCCAGTTCGGCGGCGCGCCGGATCTGCTGGGGCGTGGCGGTGTCAACGCCGAATGCGATGTTCCCGGCAATGGTCGCGCTGAACAGAAACGTCTCTTGCGGCACGAAGCCGATATGCCGGCGCAGTTCCGCCGGGTCGGCCTGGCGAAGATCGATGCCGTCCACCAGAACAGCCCCCGCGGTCGGGTCCATGAGCCGCGGAATCAGCCCCACCAACGTGCTCTTACCGGAACCGGTGCGGCCCACTACGGCCACCGTGCTGCCGGCGGCGATGCGCAGATCCAAGCCGTCCAGGGCCCGGCTGCCGCCGTAATGCACCTCCACGCCGCGGAACTCGATCTCTCCGCGCAACGTGCCCAGCGGCACACTCGGAACCGGCGCACCGATGGCGGGCCGCTCGTGCAATATCTGGTTGATGCGGTCGAGCGATGCGCGTCCGCGCTGCATCAGGTTCACCACCCAGCCCAGCGCGATCATCGGCCACACCAGCATGCCCATGTAGGTGTTGAACATCACGAAACTGCCAACCGAAATCCGGCCCAGCAGAACCTGGTGGCCGCCCACCCATAGCACCACCAGAAAGGTCATCCCGATGAGGGCTTCCAATAACGGCTGGAACAGGCCCTGGATGCGCACCAGCTTGATGTTCTGCGCGATGTACTGCCGGTTCAATTCCTCAAAGCGCCGCAACTCCGCCTTCTCCTGGGCGAAAGCGCGGATCATGCGCACCCCCGAAAGGTTCTCCTGCACGCGGCTGGAGATGTCGGAGAACATGGCCTGCAGTTTCTCGAACCGGTCGTGAATGCGGCGGCCGAAGAAGATCACGGCGAAGCTCACCGCCGGCGCCGGCAGCACGGCGAAAAATGCCAGCCGCCAGTCCACCCGCACCATGATGGCGATGGCCAGCGCGAAGGTCAGGCTGGTTTCGAACCAGTACATCACGCCCGGGCCGAGCATCATGCGGACGGCGTTGAGATCGTTGGTGGCGCGGGCCATGATGTCGCCCGTGCGGGTGCGGCCATAATAATCCGGCGAGAGCGCGATCAGGTGGCGAAACAGGTCGTTACGCAGATCGTACTCGATATCGCGCGAGATCCCGATAATGATTACCCGCATCCAGTACTGGAAGACGCCCTTGACGGCCGCCAGGCCTACCAGGTAAGCGGCGAATCGAATGAAGGCCCCGTTGGCGGGCACGGCCCGAAATGCGGCGCCGGTCTGGAACGCCCGGAAGGCGTCCACCGCGCCCCCGATCATCAGCGGCTGGGCGGCGTGGGCCAGGTCTTTCAGCACCAGGCAGAGCCCGCCGGTCGCCATGCCCCAGCGGTAGCGCCACAGATATTTTCGCAGAGTTCCGAAGGAATCCCACATGGCTCAAATCCCCAGCGGGCCGGTGATGGTCTTGAGCCATTCCATCAGAAAGGTTTTCTGGCTCTGGCGGCTTCGCCACCAGGAATCGGCCTTGAAGAATTGGTCCGGCGCTGCCACCATGCGCATTTCCGGGCCGCCGCCCATGGCCCGTTCGGTTGCCAGGAAAATCCGCCGTGACCGGGCGGTGTGATAGTTGCTGGTGACCAGCAGGAAACTGTGGACGTGGTGGCGCCGCATGAATTCCAGCAGAGCCCGCGCTTCGTCCCGTGTGTTCAATTCGCGGTGCGGCACCGGGATGAACCACCACGGCGGGCAGCCTTTGCGGACGGCGTACTGTATCGCCAAGTCGCTCTCGTTGGCGCCGTAAAATCCGGGGGGACCGCTCACCAGCACCTGCGGCACATAATCCAAGCGCACCAGATTTGCCGCGGTCAGGATACGGTTTCCCCAATAGTCTCCACCCAGTACCACTGCGAATTCTGCCTTCGCCGGGCCGTCATCGTGGATCAGGGCCTGCCCCAGCGCGGTCAGCCAGACCGTGCGGGTAAGCACCAAGCCAACCAGCAACACCGCAGCGGCCGCTATGAGTTTCAAGCCGGTGAGCTTCGAGCGGGTGTGTTTCAAGGCAGCGACTTTGGAAGCGGGGAAGCGGCGGAACGCACGATCGACGGCCATACGCTGGCAGTTACCGGGGGTTATTTCTCGTCCGTCGAATTCTTCTGGTCCAGGTTGCCGACGGTTTTCAGCCGCTGGTAGAGCCGTTCCACTTCGGCCTCATCCTCAGGCCGCAGAATACGATATCGCGGCAGGGGTACCTGCTTGCGCTCGTTGGCGGGAGCCAGAGCCTCGCCCCAGTACTGCCGGTATGGAATGCCATCGATCAGGGCGTCCCGGGACAGGCGGCGCAAATGGCGCAGCAGGCTGTTGCAGGAATCCAGATCGCCCGGGTAGACCAGCATCAGACGCGAATCGTCGAAGAGGGTGATTCGAACGATCAGCGGCGAAATCCAGCCGGTGCGGTCCAGACGGCGGATGTCCATCCAGGGGATGATGCGGCTGCCAGTGGAGACGTAGCCTTCATGTATTTCGATGGCCGGACGGAACGCCATGAACAACAGCAGCCCCGCCGTCACCAGAAACAGCCCGGCGGGAATGAATGCCAGGTGCATCTGGAACCCAAGCCAGCCGGACAGCCCGGCGAATACTACGGCGCTGATTCCGAACCACTGGTAGTGTCGCGCGGGCAGGTAGCGAGTCATGGTGGAGCAACCTTCCTTTTAGACTACTCCCGACCGAAGAACCCGTCAATGTGCTCTTATCAATTGAACGCCGCGCCGGGTGTAATCGAGACCGCTCCAAATGGTGAAACCCGCGCAAACCCATAGCATTGCGGACGAGAGCGCATGCAATACTGGAACGTTCGGGATATTTCGGGCCATCCATATATTTCGAACCATCCACACCACGGCCGTGGAAATCTGTACGAAGGTGGACGCCTTGCCCCAGATGCTGGGCGGGAACTTCCTTACATTGGTTAACGCCAGAAAGCCCAATACGCCGACCAGGATGTAGAGATCGCGCCCGAACACCACGGCCACGAACCACCAGGGAATGATCCCGGAGGAACCAAGGGCCAGAAAGATTCCGCACAGCAGGCACTTGTCGGCGATCGGGTCCAGGTAGGCGCCCGAGGGTGTCGCCAAGCCGAAGCCGCGAGCCAGCGCGCCATCGATCACGTCGGTCAGGCCAGCCGCGATAAACAGCACCAACGCTACGAGGTGGCTGCCTTGCAGAATGGCGAGGACCACGAACGGCACCAGGCCAAGACGGAGCAGCGTGAAGAGATTGGCAATGTTGGCCCAGCCCGGCATCTGCTATGAGTTTAGCGTCACTGCCGGTGCTGCTGCGGGGTGTGGTGCCGAGGGGTGTGGTGCTGAGGGGGCGTGGGGTCCCATGGCCGGGGCGTAACAGGAAAGGGCATGCCCGGCCATGGAGGACATTCTTCTCACTTTGACTAGGTAGTCAGTTGCGCGCGGGGATTATCTCAAAATTCTTCACTTCCCCCGCGCCGGCTGACGGAGTGCAACTGTAAATCAGCGGAATCACGTGGAATTGCCGGTGGTAAGCCTGGGCGATTTGGCTGCGGAACCGGCCGGCCGCCTCATCGCGGAGCAGCGTGACCGTACAACCGCCGAAGCCGCCGCCAGTCATGCGCGAACCCAACACGCCTTCCATGCCGAGGGCGGCGTCCACCAGGAAGTCCAGTTCGGCACAACTCACCTGGTAGTCATGTTGCAGGCTGCGGTGCGAGTCGATCATCAGGCGGCCCATCAGTTCCAGATCGCCCGACAGGCTGGCATCCACGAAGCGATTTACGCGCGCATTTTCCGTGACCACGTGGCGGGCGCGGCGGGCGACGATTTCGGGCATCAGGTGCGCCGCTTGCGCCAGTTGCCCGGGCGCGACGTCGCGCAGGCTTTCGACGTGCGGGCTTTCGGCGTGCATGACCGACACCGCCGCCGCGCATTCGGCCACGCGGTCCCGATAGGCCGACCCGGATAGCGCGTGCTTCACCATGCTGTTCACCGCCACGAACGTGACGCCGGGGGGCAGCGGCACCAGCCGGTGGCCCAGGCTGCGGCAATCGATCTCCACCGCCCGATGCTCCTGGCCGAAAACCGAAATGTACTGGTCCATGATTCCGCATGGCAGCCCCACGAAATCGCGCTCGGCGCGCTGGCAGAGGCGAGCCAGGTCCAGCGGCCGCATGCTCTGTCCGTTCACGGTGCGTCCGTTGAGGAACGCCAGCGCCGACGAAACCTCCAGCGCGGCCGAAGAACTCAGGCCGGCGCCTTCGGGCACCGTGCTGCGGATCAGCAGGTTGGCCGGTTCGATGCCGAAACCGGCCATGGCCAGTTCGTGCGCAACCCCCATGGGGTAGTCGGTCCAATCGCCCGCGCGGGACAACCAGCCGGCATCGGCCGCGGTGAACTCACGCATCTCCTGGCGGTCTTCCGAGTAAATGCGGAGTTTGCCGCCGGTGCCCGGCGCGACGGCTACGTACGTGGCCAATTCCAGGGCCACGGGCAGCACGAAGCCCAGGTTGTAGTCGGTGTGGTCGCCGATCAGGTTGACCCGGCCAGGGGCGCGGAAGACACGCACGCCGGCGGCTGCGCCGAAGCGTTCGCCGAAACTGCGGATCATGGTTTGTGGGGCAGATTGGCAATCTGCGGCGGATTGGCAATCCGCCTCCCGCGTTGCTGAGGGTGCCTGAGGGACTCGCCGGGGCAAGCGGCCGGCAGATTGCCAATCCGCCGCACTCGCGAAGGTCGCTTGTGGAAGTTCGGCTGCGCGCCAACTCCCGGCGGGCGGATTGCCAATCCGCCGCAGCTTGCCAAGCTGCCCCACATAGGGCCACGGGCGACTTTCATCCTTCCCCCTGTGCGCCCGGCGCACATCGCGAACAGGTTAACAATCTGCCCCACAATAAGGTGCCCGATCATGGTTGCTTATGAGCAGCCCGCCAGGCCAGCGCCAGCAGGAAGCTGCCGAAGGCCAGCATCGCGAAGCCGCAATAGAGGTTCACGTTGGCGTCCGTCAGCGCGGCCCGCTCGCCGGGTGTCAGGATGCCCATGCCTGCCAGAATCAGGCCGAGCAGCACGAAAAACGATCCCGAAGGGATTCTTAAATCCATCATGTCAGGCGAACCAGAAATTCAGTATCAAGGCCAAAGTTCCGATGGCAATTGCCAGGGGCACGGGGCGCTTGTACCAGCTTACGCCCTCATCGTGTTTGAGCGGTGTCAAACTGTAGACCAGCCCCACCAGTTCCTTCTCGGGCCGCGGCTGGGTTGCCAGGCTGACCACGATGGTCGTGGTGAAACAAACGGTCCAGGCCATGATCGCGATCCAGAAATTCTGCGCCATCGAGGAAGGGAAGTGGTGCACCTGGCCGAGCCAGCCGCCCTTGCCTTCGGCTACCGTGAAGCCGTGGGTGAGGGCGGCGGCGCAGGTGCCGCTGAGCAGCCCGAAGAAGGCGCCGTGGCCGGTGGCCCGCTTCCAGAACATGCCCAAAAGGAAAGTGCCGAACAGCGGCGCGTTCACGAAGCTGAAAACCAGTTGCAGCAGATCGTTGATGCTGTTGTAACTCTGCGCCAGGTAGGCCGTGCAGATGGAGAGCGCCACCCCGACGATGGTAGTCATGCGGCCCACCGTCAGGTAATGGTGGTCGGGCCGGCCGGGCCGGATGTACGTCTGGTAAATGTCGTAGGTGAAAACCGTGTTGAAGGCCGTCACGTTGCCGGCCATGCCGGACATGAAAGACGCCATTAGCCCCGTGAGCCCCACGCCCAGCATGCCGGCCGGGTAGAACTTGCCCATCAAAGTGGTCAGCACCTGGTCGTAATCGGGGCCGCCGTTCTTCATCGGCAGGCTGTAGCCCACGTCCATCTGGGAAAGCGCCAGAGCCGCGATGCCGGGCACGATCACGATGAACGGCATCATCATTTTGGGCAGCGCCGCGATCACCGGCGTGCGCCGCGAGGCCGACATCGAATTGGCCGCCATGGCGCGCTGGATCACCAGGAAATCCGTACACCAGTAGCCGAACGACATCACGAAGCCCAGCCCCGCCACCAGGCCGAAGACCTCGATGCCCATGGGGTTATCGGCGGTGTGGGCCACATACTTCCAACTGTGCACCATCACGTCGCCGTTCTGCCCGGTAGGAAGTGTCATAGTGCTGAGGCGCGCCGACATGCCGGCCCATCCGCCGGCCTTCGCCACTGCCATGATGGCCAGCGGCGAGAAGCCGAAGACGATCAGAAAAAACTGCAGCACCTCATTGTAGATGGCGCTGGTGAGCCCGCCCAGAAACGTATAAGCCAGCACAATGGCGGCCGAGCATAGCACCGAGGTGGTGAAACTCCAACCCAGCACCAGCTTCATCAGCAGGCCCAGCGCGTACATGGAAATGCCCGACGAGAAGATGGTCATGCCGGCGAAGCTGAGGGCGTTGAGGCCGCGCGTCTTTTCGTCGAACCGCAGCTTGAGATACTCCGGCACCGAGCGCGCCCGGCTGCCGTAATAAAACGGCATCATGAAGAGCCCCACGAAGATCATGGCGGGCACCGCGCCCACCCAATAGAAGTGCGCGGTGATAATGCCGTATTTGGCGCCGTTTCCCGACATCCCGACCAGTTCCTGCGCCCCCAGATTGGCGGCCAGGAAGGCCAGGCTGGTGATCCAGACGGGGACGGAATGGCCGGATGTCAGGAAGTCGCCGCTGGTTGAGATCTTCTTGCGCAGCATCCATCCGATGCCGAGGACAAAGGCGAAATACAGCGCCAGAATGAAGTAGTCAATGGCTGCCAGTTTCAAGGATGGACCTCTGAATCGAACGTAGTTTCAGATTCGGAAACCTGAGTCTATCACAGGCACCTGCGCTCGGCTGGACAGGCCGGTGGGGGGGCCAGGAGCAGTGGACTCGGCATTCGATCAACGAATCGAATAAAATGAATTCCGTAGGAACCAAAGCAGCGGAGGCGCCTGTTTATGGGCATTGATCTCTCTGACAAGAACGGAGCGCGGCTGATCGCGACGGCTCAGGCGAAAGGCATCTCGGTTGACGCTTACGTGGAACGCTTGATGAACGAGCGGGACGAGGTAGCGGATATCGTTGAGCAGGCCGCCTCACGGGTTACCGCTCTTTCGCCGGAAGAGACCTGCGCCAAGATCGAGCGAGGCTTCTTACAGTCAGAACGCGGCGAGGCGGTTGACGGCGAAACGTTCTCGGCAGGACTCCTGGCCGACCTGGATGATCCGGAGCATAAACGGCGAACCGGATGAGCCGTTATGTCCTGACGGACGAAGCCCAGGACGACCTGATACGGATTCGCGAATACGTTCTGCAAGCGGGCGCGATCTGGAGCAATTGCTCAAAGAGCGGTGACGCCTATGCGAAGTGTTCGTGGACTGTTCAATCCCGACGACGCATTATGCGGCGCCAGCAGTAAGGTCGCGCCGGTGAGACTGCTCAGAATCGCGTAAGCCCCCACAATCGCGGCCGACAAGAATGCCGGCGAAGCTGAGGCCGCGTCTCTTCGTCGACCCCCCAGGTTGAGATCTCCGGCACCGGACGCGCCCGGCTGCAAGGCGGCAACCTCATGATATCGACAACGTATATACGCTACAATTCGATCGTGGCCAACGGAATCGAGTTCGATTGGGATGAGGAGAACACGAAACACCTGGCGGCCCACAAAGTAACGCCTTCCGAATTCGAGCAGGTGATGAACAACGATCCGTTGGACCGGGATTAGAACTGATCGACAACGAAGAGCGGTATCGCTGCGTCGGCCTCACGAGTGGAAGCCGCTTGTTGTCGGTAGCATGGACGGTGCGTAATGGCAGGGTTCGCGCCGTCACCGCATTTCAGGCTGGTGTCTCGGACACGAAGGCTTTTCTAGAAAGATCCCGATGAAGAACCAAACCAAACGCATCGTACCGAAGTTTGCCACTGAGGCGGAGGAAGCGGACTGGTGGTACAAGAACCGCGAAGTTCATGGCAAAGAGCTTCTGGCCGCCGTAAGGAGTGGCGAAGCGCAGATATTGACAAGGGAAAAACTGCTGGCGCGCATCCAGGCGTCCAAGGCCAAAGAGCCGGCCCGCGTGATTTCGCTGCGGGTTTCGGCAGCGGACCTGGCGATGGCCCGGAGGCAGGCAGAGCAAAAGGGACTTCCCTATCAGACGTTCATCAAATCGCTGCTGCACGAAACGCTCGCGGAGCGTGAGAAGCGAAAGGTAGGATAGACAGCAGACTTGGGTCGGGTAAGAACGATGCCGGGAATGGCACCGGCGCCGGCGAGGGAGGAGTTCGAAAAAAGCGGGCCTGACGCCCGGCTACTGGCCGGTGGCGGCGAAGGTGGTTTCGTGCAGATCTTTCTGGTCGAGCGCCAGGGGGCGGGGCAGCAGGATCAATACACGGGCTCCGCGGCCGGGCTCGGAATCGAAGAGGCACAGACCGCCCAGGTGTCGCGCTCGTTCCTGAATCCCCAGCATGCCCATGCCTTTCTTGTAGCGGGTATCGAACCCGCGGCCGTCGTCCTGGATCTCCAGGCGGACCCGCCCCGGGTCCTGGCGCAAGGTGACATGCGCGTGCGTGGCCCTGGCATGGCGCGCCGCGTTGTGCAGCGTTTCCTGGACCACACGATAGATACAGGTGCGATAGTCGTCCGAAAGCAGGTTGAATTCCTCATCGGCGTCAACCGTCACCGTCATACCGGTGCGGCGCGACACTTCACGGGCTTGCCACTTCAGGGCTGGGACCAGGCCCAGGTCGTCGAGCATGTAGGGGCGCAACAAGAGCCCCATGTCGCGCACCACGGCCTCATGGCCTCGAACCAACTCCACGATTCGCTTGAGCAGAGCCTGCGCGGAATCCTCCGGCGGCAGCTTGGCCTCGAGGTTGTGGAGCTCTATCAGCAGCACCGCCATGCCTTGGCCGATGTGGTCATGGAGTTCGCGCGCGATGCTCTTACGCTCCTCCTCCTGCGCTTGCAGCAAGCGGGTAGAAAGGCCTTCCACCAGACGCCTCTCGGCGAGGTCTTCGATGGCGCGCACGATCGCCGGGCCCAGGCGGCCCAGCCTGTCCTTCAGCAGATAATCGGACGCGCCGTGCTTCATACACTCCACGGCCACTTCCTCGCTGATGGCTCCGCTGACGACAATAAATGGAACGTCAAGGCGGCTGGCGCGGAACAGTTCGAGCGCGCGCAGCGCATTCCACCCGGGCAGGTTGTAGTCGGAAAGGACAACATCGATACCCGGTTTCAACTGCGCCACAAAATCCGCCTCGGTATCGACGCGCCGGCAATCCGGGCGGAAGCCGGCGCTGCTCAAGGTGTGCGCCAGGATCTCGAAATCCGGAAGGTCATCCTCGATCACGAGCGCTGTCAGGGGCTTGCCGAACGTTTTCGCCATGTTGGAACTTTCCCCTTCCGCGGCCTCGGATACGAGGGTATCCAGGGCTTGAGCCCCTGGCTCCTCTACCTAAAGTCCAATGAAGCTCCCTAACAGTGCTCCCGGCCCTATCTTAACATTCGGCTGATTGACTCGCAAGAAGCCCAATTAGACTTCCGTTAACTTATGTTGCCGAGGCAGGGGAGGAAAGGAGAGACAGCATGGCGCAAAATTGCTTCCAGGGATTTATGTTTGGCCGGCACCGGCCGGGCTTCAAATTGTGACGGGCGTGGATTGATTTACACCTAGCCAGTAGGACCCCATTTCGCGAATGGTCTTCTGAAACTGAGCGAAATCCACCGGTTTTTGAATGTAGCTGTTGGCTCCCAGTTGATATCCCTCGATCAGGTCCCTTTCCTCGCGCGAAGAAGTCAGGATCACGACTGGAATGCCCTTGGTGCGCGGGTCCGCCTTAATTGCCTGGAGCACCTGGAGACCGCCGATCTTAGGGAGCTTAAGATCCAGCAGGATCAACCGCGGCGGAATGGCCTCGCGCGCGGCGTGAGCCCCTCGACAGAAGATATAATCCAGCGCTTCCTGGCCGTCTCTGACCACATAGATCGGGTTGGTAATGCGCGCCTCGGCGAACGTGTGAAGAGTTAGTTCCACATCGTCGGGATCGTCCTCGACCAGCAAAACCACTAATTCCCCATATTTCATGAGTGCCTCACTTCGGAATTCCGGCCCTCTTCCGGGGCCTGTCCCAAAGCGAAATAAAAAGTCGCGCCACGGCCGATCTCCGATTCGGCCCACACGCGGCCGCCGTGCTTATGAATCACCCGTTGCACCGTCGCCAAGCCTACGCCTACCCCCTCGAACTCCTCGCGCCGGTGCAGCCGCTGGAAAATGCCGAACAGCTTGTCGACGTACCGCATATCGAAGCCGACCCCGTTGTCGCGCACGTAAACCACGGGCGTTTCCTTACCGGGCGTTACCTTACCGGTGATTTCCTTGCCGGCGATTTCCTTGCCGGCGATCTGGCCGATCTCAATCACGGCGGGCTTACTGTCGCGGGTGAACTTGATCGCATTCGACAACAGATTCACCATAACATGCCTGAGGAGGGCCGGGTCGCACTCCAACATCGGCAATTCGCCGATGCGCAGATCGATCTCGCGTGCTTCCATGGCGGGCTTGAGGATCTCGAGGGTTTCGTCAACCAGGCTCCGCAGGTTGGTGGGCCGCCTGTCGACATCTTTCCTCCCCAATCGTGAAAACTCCAGCAGATCGTCGATCATGCGGCCCATCTGCTGCGCGCCATAGCGGATACGGTCCACGGCGCGCATTCCTAACGGAGTCAACTGATCCGCCGATTCATCCACCAGGATCTTCGAGAAGCCGTCAATGTGCCGGAGGGGGGCGCGCAGGTCATGCGATACCGAGTACGTGAAGGCCTCGAGTTCCTTGTTGACCTCGGTGAGTTCCCCAATCCGCTCCTCCAGTTCGCGATTGAGAACCTGGATGGCCTGGCCGGCTGCCTCCGTTTCCGCCACCACGCGCGCCAGCAGGAACGCGCTGATCGGCGCCAGCAACAAGCTGATCAGGGCCTCTATAATGGTCAACCTCTTGGCGGTAACCACCGATTCCTGGATCCGCCGGGCCGCCTCATTGGCCTCTCCCAGGTTGTGTAGCGTGGACGCGTGAAGCGCCTCCAGGAAGGCTCTGGACTGCGGTTCGAACACCTTTTGAAGATCCACCTGGGCGGCGGCGGAGGTAGTCTCCCGGCTCAATCGAAGTACCTGCTCGACCGCTGCCAAAAAAGGGGGGCGCGTGGCTATCACCTTATTGAATAAGGGCCGCTCGATGTCGCCAAATGGCGTATTCCCGTAGCGTTCCAGCAGGGTGGATGTATTCGCCGTGATGGACTGGATCTGCGATTCGATCCGGCGCTTCTCCGCCGGGTCGTTGGATACTATGTGCTGTTGGATTAAGAGCGACTTCCGGTATGTGTAGAGCTCGATCTGCGTGGTATAGCTGAGCCCCGGCATGGAGTCCGTGGCGATCAGCCGGGCGCGGTCTTCGATACCGGTCAACCGGAGAATCCCGGACATCCCCAGAGTCACGATGCCTAGAACCGCGGCGCAAAGACCAACAACGATACGCTGATATGCCGTCCTATTCTTCATCCCGGTCTTCTCCAAACCAAATGTCTGGGTTTAGAATTCGCCTTACCGGCGTATCGCGGCTGCGCGCAACGGATTGCCGGCTTATCGCCTCGACCAAAAACGCTTTGCCTCACGCTAAGCGCTGGCTGGGTGACAGACGACAAAAGGCGATGGTCTGTCCCACCTCCGGCCACCGGCCATCCACCGGATTCGGGGAGCAAAAGTAATTACCCTCTCATTATGTCATTATTCACCGCGCGGACAGCGGTTAATCCTGGCCGGAATCCGGAAGCCGCCTCTGCCGGCACCCTCCCATAGCAATGTCAACGAGGCCATCAGAGCCATGACCGTGAGGGAGTGGCCGCCTCTCCGCCGCGGGGCACTTTGCGACAGAATCTATCTCAATCTAAGATGCGTCCTGCACGCGGCCCTTCCACAGGCCGCCGGCGCCGCGCCAGTAAGCCAGCGCCGAATGCACCGTGGCGGCCAGGTAGAATCCGGCGACCAGCGGCAGCAGCGGGGCCCAGAACGCCGGGCGGCGGTAATAGCGGAGTGCCGGATAATAGGCGACAGACATGGACAGCCAGGCGATGGCGCCCAGGCCCGGCGCAGCGCCGCGGGGCACAAGCAAGGTCAGCAGCGGCGGGGCGAGGTACGTGATCGCGAGGCCTGCCACGGTTCCGATCAGCAGCCACACGGAGTGGCGCAATTGCGTGAAGGCGGTTCGTGAGATCATGCGGCCGATCTCGCCGAAGCCGGCGTAGGGCCGGACGCTCCGGGTCCCGGTGCTGAGCCCCAGCCAGACGCGGCCACCGGAATCCTGAACGGCGGCGGCGAGGGCACAATCGTCGATCAGTTCGCCTGAAATACGGGCGATGCCTCCCAGGCGTTCCAACGCGGCGCGCCGGATCAGAATGCAGCCTCCGGCCGCGCCGGCGGTGCCATGACGTCCGCCCCGGGGCTTGGTGAGTTTGACCCAGGCCGGAGGGTACAGCATGAAGAAGAAAAACACGAAGGCGGGGATCAGCGCCTGCTCGGCGAGCGTGCGGCATTCCAGCATCGCCATATACGAAACCATGTCGTATGGGCCCGAGACGGCGCGCGCCACCAGTGCGGACAGGTTGTCCGGCGGGTGCACGATGTCGGCATCGGTCAGCAGCAGGTATTCGGCCGGGTAACTTAGCGCGGCGTCGATGCCTGCGGAGACGGCCCAGAGTTTGCCGGTCCAGCCTTTGGGCAATGGGGAGGTGCGCACTACCGTCAGCCGCTCAGGCGGGGCGGCGGCTTGCGCAATGGCGCCGGTGCCGTCGTCGCTGTCATCGTCGGCGAGCACGATGCGGAAGGCGCCCGGGTAGCGTTGCGCGGCCAGGGAAGCCAGGGCTTCGGCGACTACCGCCGCCTCGTTGCGCGCCGGGATGACGGCCACTACGGGCGGTGCGGGATTGGGTAGCGTGCCTTCGGGTTGCGCCTCGCGCATCCGCCAGAAGCCGCCGCGCGCGAAGAGCAGGTAGAGCCAGATCGCCACCGATATGCCACCCACCGCCGCCAGCCACATCCACAGGCATTATCGCTTTTTGTGACGCCCTGCACCGGGCGTGAACCCTTTGTGGGGCGGGTTGCTAACCCGCGGCGGATTGTTAATCCGCCGGCTTGAGTTTGTACATTTCTGGGAGAAGGTGGGACATCGTCTTGTGTGGTCTGTTGGGATGGGCGTTCGGCCCGCGAAAGCTCATGAAAAACCCGGCGGCCATAGGGATTCCCGGGGGTCCGGGGGCGGTTTTTTCGACCCTGTCATGCCTCGCCAGACACTCGCCGGTGCAGTTGTGAACGCTCGGGCCGGCTGACAGACGACACAAACCGATCGTCTGTTTCAATGTATAAGGGCTCAGATGAAAAAAGGTTCTCCTGAGGGCTACAATGTCGCCGAGACCGGCTTTTGCGAGCCGGCTCAGAAACCTCAAACAGGAGAACCCAATGAACGTAATCCACTATATCGGATAAATATCGGATTCGACGTCCACAAGAAAAGTATCAGCTACTGGGTGAAGGCCGCCGACGGGCGCATTCTGGAGGAAGGCAAAATCCGCGCGACCCACGAAGCGCTACGCCAGTGGGCCGCCAAACGCACCGAGCCGTGGCACGGGGCGATGGAAGCCACGCTGTTCAGCGGCTGGATCTACGATAC
>DATMNI010000079.1:0-36430 GCA_035570275.1 Candidatus Acidiferrales bacterium
GCCCGGCACATAGATCAGGTCTCCGGAAATCGCCGGAATCTGTAGCGGGCCGAAACCGGTCGAAGTCCAGAAGCTCCACTTTTGGGCGCCGGTAGCGGCATCCAGGGCGTAAAAGAATCCATCCGCGCACCCGACATAGACAGTTCCATCGCTAACGATTGGCGAATAGGCTGAGTCCATGGGAACGGCCCAAAGGGTCGGGACCTGGGTGCCGCTGGTGGAGAAAGCCGCCTGCGCGGCATTCAGCGCTGTCATCTGGCCCAGGGAGCCAGAATAAAAGTAAACGATCCCATTGGACACCGCCGGCGAAGCACCGAAATCCGTCGAGTTCCAGGCCCAAATCCCTCGCCCGGTGATCGCGTCCAGGGCGTTTAACTGGCCAAGAATGTTTACGTAGACCGTGTCGTTATCCACAGCCGGAACACGGAACGAATAGTCCGTATACGTGGTTATGGAATCCGGGTTCAAATAACCGCCGGAAAGCGTCCATGCCGTAGGATCCTGCACGATATTGAAGCCCTCGGTGTTATCGTCGGTCCTGACGTACTGGAGGTACGCCAGATTATTCCAGGATGCCGTCCCTCCGGAAGGCCAGCCGCCGTTGGTGTTAAAGGTGATGTGGGAATCTAATCCGGTGGCCGCGTCCATCGAAGCCGTGAAGTTCGTCGAGGCGTTGACAATGCGGCCGTTGACGGCCGACGGGTAGTTGTCGAACTGAAACAGGTAGGTGCCCGCTTGCGCATACCCGGGGTTCGACCATTCCCAAATCTTGGCGCCGTTGGCGGGGTTTAAACAGAAGATCCGGTCGGCGTTGTTCCCGCCCTGAAAACACAGCTTTCCCCGATAATAAACCGGCAGCCAGAAACGCTTCTGGGGAATGAACTTTCCCCCGCTTCCGATGTCGTAAGGTTCCGTGTCTGTCCACGTCCAGGCGACGCTCATCGGCGGCGTGACTACTTCCGATGTTTGTCCGGTATGGCGGCTGTCATGAAATGCCATGACCCAGTCGTCCGCGTAGGCCCGCTGGCTCAATAAGCCGAAGGCAATCAACATGGTCAGAGCCGCGTACCGTCCGCAGACCAAAGCGCTCGATGACTTCTTGTGTTTTGGAACCAGTTTGAACATTTCGTGCTATACCACCGGCCTGCCTGGGTCCGCACGGAGCAACCTGCTCTTTGTCGCGGCCGGCGGAGGCGCTGGCGGTCTCCTTTTTCTTGGAATCTGTTTTTCTTGGACTATGCCGATTTCGCGGCAGTTTAGCTGCAACAACTGAGTGCGCCAGGACACCCGGCCGGTCTGCTGAGGGCCAAGTTACTTATCGCCCCGCCTGCAATTCTCTTTAGTGCCGAATGGCAGTTTCTGGTGAATGTGGCAATGCGTAAAGCCGCAATGGATCTCACCGCCCGGTTGGGGCCGCCGGGCTTGGCAAGGCCAGGGCCAGGGCCAGGCGTGCTTCGTGGCCGCGACGGCGTGAGGGACTTAGCCACGGCGGCGTAAGGGACTTAGCCGGGACGGCGTGAGGAACTTAGCCGGGACGGCGTGAGGGATCTTGCACCGAAGGAACGACCATTCGGTGGCAAACCCGGCTCCGGAACATCGGGCCGGAGGCAAGAATATGGGTGCGCCGTTGTTCGATTCAGGCCGTCAGAGTGCAGACCGGCGCCGCAGGTCGCGTATGGGCCGGAGAGGAACGTCCGAATGCATGCCGCGGAGGTGGCGATGCGGCGCGGATTTAAGCGGCCATGCGCAGCCTGATTGGCGAGGTCCGAAGACCTGCGCCCTCGCCTGCATCACCAGCCGCCCCTTCGAATTCCGAAGACGCCCGGACTGGCGCGCTCGCTCGTGTTTGCACGGCACGAACACCCGTGGCCGCTAGCCGTCGATGGCTTCGAGCGCGCGCCGGACTCGACCAGGCAGGAAACGCTTCTCGGTAACCTCTTCACCTTCGGCTTCAAGCTTTTGTCCAGCTTCAAATTTTAGTCCCGCTTCAAACTTTCGCCAGGCCGAAGTTACCAGGCCCTCAAGCAGATAGAACGCTATGTCCGTTGCCTGTTGTTTGTCGATTAGTCGTTGGGCAACCTCACCGTTCTCCTGCCCCGGCTCGGTGATCCTGAGCTCATTTGTAACATCGCTGATTTCCAGGTAGTTCTGCATGGACATCGTCATATTAAAAGTGGAGTGGCCGGGATCATGGCCTATTTGTGCGGGCGTTGGATCTCGGCGCGTGCTGCCAATCTTGCCCAGGCTCCCCAGCGTTGTTTCCCTCAGATCGAGATCAAACTTAATCACGTTATCTATTCCCTGATTCATAAGATTGTGGGCGGTGAATTCAATCTACTATTTATTAATCGGGCTGGTCAATAAGAAACTTGACTTGGCCGGTAATTTTACAGTCTGTAACTTGGAGTTGGCTCCGCCAGGTTACATCCCGCCTGAATCCAAGCCGCGGATGGGGCCGAAGGTATAGTGTTTCATCGGATGGGCACGGGGCCGGTTACTTTTGGGGGGGCTTCAACAGCAAGGTGTTATTCGGGGCGGAGGTTGGCAGATTGTGTCGGATAAGATGCCCCAGTCAAGCTTCGATGCCTTGGTGAAACGTGTTAAGTCTGCCGCGGCATTCATTACATCAAACGAATCACGGCCTAGGTTCCTGTCACCGCGACTCACAACTGCTCACCGGCGAAGAGTTCGATCGGTTGGGCCTTCCTCCGGACCGGTTGTGGCCTCCAGACTGTCGAGGGCCATGGCCAGACGCGCTTCGTGGCCCCACTGCAACTCCATTGGGGAATCTTGCCCCGAAGGAGCGACCTTTCGGTGGCGAACGGGTCCAGACCATCGAGCCGGCGGTTTTCCGGACCGCCACATCTCGCACGAACACCGAATGGCTGGTTCGGGCACGGCGTCGATTGCCGCGGCTTTGTGGCCAGAATGGTTGGTCTACTTCGCCGGTAGCTCTTGCCTCGGTGGCCACCTCAAAAGCCGCCATCGAGAGTCCGGCCAACGGCTGTGCGGGCCAGGACCTGACGTGGTACCGCGTCGGGCGTCGGCGCGCCGGAGTTTCTTGACTTGGTTTTTCGATTGAAGAACCGTTTTCGGGGCGTCGCCCCTCGTCACCTGACCGTCCAGCGGACACCCCCGGCGCCCGCCTGGTTGCCGTCGCTCCCTGCCGGCACGGCTCGGAACCGGCCACCGGCCACCGGCCACCGGCATCCGGCATCCGATCCACTTCTGGTACTGGTCCTGAGTGGTCTTCCACCCGTCCCGCGTATCCGGTTGGTGAGATCTGAAACGAATCGGCGCTCGTAGTCATCATAAGAAGTGAGCAACATGAAGAAGTTTCAAGGAACGGGTGACCGGTGCATGCGGTTGGGCTTCCTCCTGGTGGGCGCGGCGGTTGCCGCCGGAGCTTCCGATCCGCAACTGGACAAGGCGCACAACCTCTATCAACTCACGGAGTTCGATCAATCTCTGAAGGTTTTACATGAGATTGTTACCAAGGACGCCGCGGTTTACGAATTGATGGGCCAGAACTATTACGGGCGCGCGGACTACAAGAAGGCCACCGAGGCGCTGGAAAAGGCCCTGGCTTTGGACCCCGGAAGCTCGGAAATCAACCTGTGGCTGGGGCGCGCATACGGACGCCGCGCCGAAACTTCAAATCCGCTTTCAGCTCCGGGACACGCCGGGCGGGCCCGCCAATATTTCGAGAAGTCCGCGCGCCTCAACCCGAATAATTTAGACGCTCAGAGCGATTTGTTCGAGTATTACCTGGAGGCTCCCGGCTTCCTCGGCGGCGGTCTGGATAAAGCCGCCGCGACGGCCGCCGAAATGGCCAGGATCAACCCGGCCGAGGGCTACTCGGCGCAGGCCAAGCTGGACGAAAAACGCAAGGAATACGGCAGGGCGGAAGAGCACCTCCGGCGGGCCATTGAAGTCGCGCCGCAACAAGTCGGCCGGTTTCTCGACATGGCGCGTCTGCTCACCAAACAGGGCCGTTATTCGGAGGCCGATCAGAACCTCGCCAAAGCGGAACAGATTGCGCCGGATAGCCCCAAGGTCATATTCGGCAGGGCCGAAATCTACATCAAAAGCAAGCGGAATCTAAATGTTGCGCGGGACCTGCTTAGGCGCTATTTGAGCCTGGAATTGACGCCGGAAGACCCGCCGCGCTCGCAAGCTGAAAAACTCCTCGACCAGGTGCAGGGCATCTAAGCCCGCCTCATGTTCCTGAGCGAAGCCCTCCGCTTCAGCGCCCAGGCTCTTCGCGCCAACCCGGTCCGTTCCCTGCTCACCAGCCTGGGAATGGTGATCGGTACGGCCTCGGTCATCCTGGTAGTCACCATATCGCTCACCAGCCGCGACTACATCCTGGAGCAAGTCCAGGGGATCGGTTCCAATATCATCTTTGCGTACTATGCCTCGGCCGGGCCCAGTACCGCAATTGCCGATGCCGATTACGTCAAGATGGCGGATGTGGAAGCCCTGCGCCAGAACCTGGGCGCCGATATCGTAGCCGCCACCGGCGTCATGGGCAACTTCGACCGCATCCTGATCGGCGGCAAGGAACAGGACGTCAAGGTGATCGGCACCGACCATGCCTACCAGGCCGTGCGCAACATCGTCATCAGCTCGGGGCGGTTCCTGGATGAGAGCGATATCTCGCTGCGCGGGAAGGTGGGGCTGTTGACCGACCAACTGGCGGTGCGGATGTACGGCAGCCGGGCCGGCGCGTTGAACCAGGTGATCAAGCTCTACGGGCTGCAGTTCACCGTGATCGGCACGTTCCACGAAAAGGTGGAGACATTCGGCCAATCCGAGGTAGAGCGCGACACCATCCTGATCCCCATCACGGTGCTGCGCTACTTCACCCCGGTGGAGCGGATTGACCCGCTGTACGTGCAAGTGCGGTCGGCCGAGGAGGTGGACCGGGTAGCGCGCGCGGTGCAAGAGGTGCTGGAAGCCAGACACCGGCCAGGCGCCCGGTACCGTGTCGACACGCTGACGGCGATTCTGAATGCGGCCAAGAATATTTCCCTGATCTTATCGCTGGTGCTGGTGCTGGTGTCGGCAATCACGCTGCTGATTTCGGGCATCGGCATCATGAACATCATGCTGGTGACGGTAACCGAGCGCACCCGCGAGATCGGCGTGCGGCTGGCGGTAGGAGCATCCAAATCTGAGATCTTAGTGCAGTTCCTGACGGAGGCCGTCATGGTGAGCCTTTCCGGCGGGCTGATCGGGATCATGGTGGGAGTGGCAATTCCGCTGAGCGTGCAACTATTCGCCGATATCAGGATTCCGATTTCGCCATTGGCGATTGTGGTGGCGTTCGGGGTAAGTTTCGCCGTAGGTCTGGTCTTTGGAATCCTGCCCGCCAACCGGGCGGCGCAGTTGAACCCGACCGAAGCGTTGCGGTACGAGTGATTTGATAGTATGCCAGCCGATGCCTGGTGCCGGTAGATGGTGTTAGTAGGCCGAACACTAGCTTGGTACACCGTCGCGGCTCTGATCGGAGCCGCGCGCGTTAGCAAGCGGTTTCCCGATACGTCGGCGTATTTCTGAAACGACCGACTTAGTTAAGCTAGCCCTATCGTATGCTGATTGTCGCCGTGTTACTCGCCACGCCCCCGCTGAAATCTGCACCGGGTAGTCCCCGGCAGCAAGCTGCGGAACCACCAGGTTTACCTGATAGAGCCCCACGTAGCCGGGCGCGAGGCCGGCGAACAGAACGGTGGCCGCCTGGCCGCCGATGGTCGCGGTTACCGTGGCGGTGACCGTCGAGAAAGGCTCCTTCGAAGCAGCCTGGGCACCCGTGGCCACTGGGCGGGCTGACCGCTCCCAGGCCCGTCCCATAGACCGCGATGGGGCTGGCCGGTGCGGCCGTGTGGTCCGGGCTATTGACGGTGCCATCCTGATTGAGGGCGGCTGCCCGGCCTTGCGGAAGCCGGAATATCCCCGGAGCGGTGTTGCGAATCGGCACGCTTCTGGCGCCCGCCGGCAGTCCCCCGGCAATCACGGTTACGCTGGCGTTTCCGGAAACTTCGAATGGGACCTGGAAGTTGATCTGATTGGGGCTGGCATAGAAGACGGGGGCAGCCACGCCGTTGACGTTAGCCGAGGCGCCGCCCAGCACCGCCGGCACGGGAAACGTGTTGGCAATCCCGGTGGATAGCGCCAGTCCGGATCCATAGATCGACGCAATGGAGCCGGGCGCGACGGCGCTGGCATCACCGCTGGCCGCGTTGGAGACGGAAGTCGCGACGCCCGAGAGCAGTCCGTACACCGCCAGCGAGCTTTGCGTGCCGGCGTAGACCTTGCCGTTCACCACCGCGGGGACCGAGAATTTCACCGCTGCGCCCAGCGTGTCCCTAATCTTGTGCCGCTCACCGGATCGATCACGGGTGTGCTGGTGATCCCCAACTCGGGAACGATCTGGGGGCAGCCGGTGTCCTGGTGAGGCACCGTGGTCACGCCCGCGCTGGGGTTGATGAAGCTGACCCGCCACAGAGGCGCGCTGTTGGCGCCCGAGTTTGTGTCCGCGTCGAAGGCATACACCGAATCGGGCTCGGTGGCGACATAGACCACGTCGTGAGTCCCTTTCTGCGGAATGGTCACGTTAGGGAGATAGAGCGGCTGTCCGTAGATGTAGCCGTCCACCGGGTACGAGAACAGCTTGCCGAACTGATTCACCGTGACGTTCGCCTTCGTGAGCACGGACTCGTTGAGGTTGGCTCCGGCGCCGGAAGCATCGTATTGGTACGTGAGCACGCTCACTTGCGCGGAAAGCGGTAACACGGAGAGCGGAAGCGCGGCCAGACAGACGCACAGGAAGTTTCCTAAATACACCCTTTCAATCATACGGTCGTCTCGCATTTCGAGGCAGCCGCTCCGTGACCGTCGCGGCTCTGATCGGAGCCGCGCGCGTTAGCAAGCGGTCTCCCGATACGTTGTCAACCTCTGAAACGGTGTACTAAGCGAGAACGCTCCATGACGGACAGTCCCCCTGCCCAATCGTAGCAAGGGGCCTTTCACCGGCCACCGGCATCCGGGCGCAGCGAACATCCGGCCACCGTTCTCCGCGCTGGCCCTTTCACCGGCCCTTTCACCGGCCACCGACCACCGGCCACCGGCCACCGGCATCCGTTTACGCCCTGGGCGCCAACACCAAACCCGCCGCGCCCACGATGCCGGACTTATCCGCCACTTCCTGCTCCACCAGCGGAACCTCACGGCCCAGCAGGGCCCGCGAACGATCCCAGACCTGCTCCTGCAACGGAACCAGCAGGTCGGCGCCGGCGTCGGCCACCTGACCGCCGAGGATGACGATTTCCGGGTCGAAAATGTGCAGCAGCCCGGCGATCCCGGCGGCTAGTTTGCCGATGGCTCTGGAGATAATCGTGGCGGCCAGATGGTCACCTTCGCTGGCGGCTTGAAAGATGGTCCGGCATGTTGCCAGCCGCGGTTGTTCGCGGAAAAGCCGGGTGAGCGCCGACGACACGCCCCGGTGCACCGCGGACCAGGCTTCGCCTTCGATGGCGCGCGCCGAAAAGGCGGTTTCCAGACAGCCGCGATTGCCGCAGACACAGACCGGGCCATCGGGATCTACCGTCAGATGGCCCAGATGGCCGGCGACGCCGGAATGGCCGCGCAACAACCGCCCGCCCGCGACCACGGCGCCACCCACGCCATTGCCGAGTGTCAGCATCACCACGTCTTGCCGGCCCCTGGCTGCGCCCCAAACCATTTCGCCGCTCAGGGCCACGCGCGCGTCGTTATCGGCAAAGACCGGGACGCTGAGCGGAAGACCGACCAGGTCGGCAATGCGCAGTCCCTGCAGAAAGTGCAGCGGTCCCAGCAGCGTCTCGATGGTGGTGTCTTCGCGGTTGATGATGCCCTTGCAGCCGACCCCGACTCCGGCAGGATCGCCGGTCGCTTGGATGAGCCAGTGGATGGCGTCCTGCAACGAGGGCAGGAACGTTTCCAGCTCGGTGGGAGTCGCAATGGTCCGTGATGCCAGAATGGCGCCTTGTTCGTCCACCATCCCCGCCTTAATCTGATCGCCGCCGATATCGATACCTAAGACCACGTTGAGGATCCTTCCGGCTCATACTCCCGTAACGCTCCAGCCGGCATCGACGGTCAACACTTCTCCCGTGATGCAACGGGCTTCTTCGCTGAGCAGGAAGAGAGCGGCGCGGGCAACGTCTTCGGCGTCAACCATGCCCCCGGTGAGCGGCTGTTTCTTGCGGATGAACTCCTGTAGTTCCGGGCTGGCCTGCGCCCGCTCGCTGGTGGGCGTGCGAACCAAGCCGGGTGCCACTACGTTAACACGTATCTTGTGGGGCGCGTAGTATGCCGCCATGGACCGGCTCATGGCGGTGATAGCGCCCTTGGCAGCGGCATAGGCATGGGTTGCGAAGTGGCGTGGTTCGGGCGCCTCGGCCAGCACGCTACCCATGTTCACGATGGCGCCACGCACGCCGTTTTCGGGGACCGCCTGCTCCAGCATCCGGGAAATGGCCGCCTGGCAAACCTGGAACGTCACGGTGAGGTTGTGGCTGAGGGTGATTTCCCAGCCCTCGGCGGTGACCTCATGCGCGGGGCCATCGCCGAAGCGGCGCCCGCTCAGCCCGGCTACGTTGAAGACGGCGTCCACGCGGCCGAACTTGGAGAGGCATTGAGACACCACCGAAGCGGCGGATCCCGGGTGCGTGAGATCGCCCACCCAGCATTCGGCGCCGGTTTCCGCGGCCAATTCCCAGCCGGAGAGTTCGTCGCTGGCGGCGACGACGAGGCGGGCGCCCTGCAAAGCGGCGAGGCGCGCGGCCGCGGCTCCAATACCCGTGGAGCCGGTAATGATCAGTATCTTGTCTCGCAAGGTATCTTTAATCTAGCTGAGAGCAGCGGTCAGCGGTCAGCTTTCAGCAGTCAGCTTGAACCAGTGAGCGCGGCGGGGTTTAGCTGATCGCTGATCGCTGACAGCTATTTCGTTGCTCGCCCGAACCGCTCCGCCAGTTCCCGAATGCGCGCCGCCAGTTCCGGCGGCTCCCGCACTTCGAAATCGAACCCCAGCAGCGCCAGGTGCACCGAAAGAGCGTCCAGCGAACAGGCCCCCGTGTGCAGCAGGCAGGTCTGCTGGTCGATCGCTTCCAGCGTCCCCACCGTGGCCGGTATGCGCTCGGCCACGCTCTCTACGGGAGCATGCACGGTCACCAGCGCAGAGTGCGGGTAGGGTGCGTACGAGACACTCCGGGCTACGTAGGCGGCAAAATCGCCATCCGGCGGTGGGCGCGGCGTGAACCGCCCTCCCGTGGTGAGGCGCCCGGCCGTGGTTGGCCCCGCACCCGCGGTTAGCCCTCCTTCGATGCGATCCACGCGAAACGTCCGCCAATTATTACGGTCCGTATCCCACGCCGCCAGATACCAGCGCCGTCCCGTGTGCACCAGCCGGTGAGGCTCCACCGCGCGCACGCTTGGCGACCCGTCACGGCTGTGGTAACGGAAGCGCAGCTCTTCATGGTCGCGGCAGGCCGCCGCAATCGCGGACAGGGTTCCGGCATCCACCGTGGGTCCCGCGTTGGCCAGCGGCACGATGAAAGAATACAACGCGGCCACCCGCCGGCTCAATCGTGACGGCAGCACCTGCTCCAGCTTCGACAGCGCCCGCAACGAGGCTTCCTCGATCCCGGCCACCGTACCACCGGCCGCCGTTCGCAGCCCCACAGCCACCGCCACCGCCTCATCGTCATCCAGCAGGAGCGGCGGCAGCGTGGCGCCCGGCCCAAGCTGGTAACCGCCCGCCGCACCGGACGTGGAATTCACCGGATACCCGAGGCTGCGCAGCCGGTCGACATCGCGGCGTAATGTGCGTGCGGTAACTTCCAGCCGTTCTGCCAGGCCGGCGCCCGCCCAGTAGCGCTGCGCCTGAAACAGCGAAAGCAGCCGGAGCAGTCTGGCTGAGGTCTGCAACATTCTCACAGTCTGACACTGATCGAGGACAGAAACTGTCCGCAATACCTGTTATCGTTCTGAGCGAGGTGATTATGCCGATCAGCCAAACACTTTTGCCGGAATTCGACGAAGAGATGAAAAGCACGCGCAAGCTGTTGGAGTGCGTACCCGATGGTAATTTCGATTATCAGCCGCACCCGAAATCGATGACCCTGGGCCGGCTTGCCAGCCATGTGGCGGAGTTGCCCAATTGGGGAAAAACGACTCTCGAGGTGGAACTGCTCGAGATGGGCCCCGAGTTTAAACCGCACATTGCCGTCACCCGGGCCGAGTTGTTACAGACGTTCGACAAGGGCGTCACCGAAGCCCGCGAAAAAATCGCCGCCGCCACCGACGACGACTGGCAGAAGATGTGGACGTTCAAGTACGGCGGAAAGGTGGTCATGTCGATGCCGCGCGTGGCCGTCATGCGCGGCGTGGTGATGAATCATCTCATCCACCATCGCGCCCAACTCGGGGTCTTCCTGCGCCTCAACGACGTCGCCATACCCGGAATGTACGGCCCCTCGGCGGATGAGATGAAGTTCTGGGAAGCACAGCCGGCCTAAGCGGCGGTGGCCGGATGCCGGTGGCCGGTGGATTAGTAGCGACGCGCCTTTGGGTTTCACCGACCACCGGCCACTGGCCACTGGCCACTGCTTTTCAAGCCACCGGCCACCGTTCTCAAGTCATTCCCAGCCGGTGCAACTTCATCAGATTGGTGGTGCCCGGCCGTCCCACGGGCTGGCCGGCCAGGAACACCACCAGTTCCCCTTTCTTCAGAAAACCGCCTTCAATCAGCACCCGGTCCATCTGGGCCAGCATTTCGTCGGTGCTGGAGACATCGGGCGCCAGCACGGCAATCACGCCATAACTCACCGATAGTTGCCGCGCCGTGGTGTCGTGTGGAGTGATGGCGTAGACGCCCACCGGCGGGCGGTAGCGGCTGACCAGGCGCGCGCTGGACCCGCGCGAAGTGAAGACCACAATGGCGGCTGCGCTGGATTCCCGCGCGGCATGGTGGGCGGCATCGGCCAGGATCTCGGCGCTGGTCGGGTCGGGCCCGTGCGGCGGTTCCTGGTAGCCCTTGTTCCGAATGGACGAATCGGCTTCGGCCGCAATCCGCGCCATGAAGCGCACCGCCTCCACCGGGTACTTGCCAACCGAAGTCTCAGCCGAAAGCATGACGGCATCGGTACCGTCATAGATGGCGTTGGCGACGTCGGAAACCTCGGCGCGCGTAGGCGTTGGGTTCTCGATCATCGACTCCAGCATCTGCGTGGCCGTGATCACGAAGCGGCCTTTGCGCCGTGCGCGGCGGATGATCGACTTCTGAATGCGCGGCACTTTCTCCAGCGCCGTTTCCACGCCCAGATCGCCGCGCGCCACCATGACGCCGTCGGTGACGTCCAGAATGGATTCGATGTTCTCCCACCCCTCGGGCTTTTCGATCTTCGCCACGATCGCGATTGGCCGGCCGCCCAGGCGGTCGCGCAACTGCTGCACATCGGCTGCCTTGCGCACGAAAGAGAGAGCGATCAGGTCCACACCGGCGTTGAGGCCGAAGTGCAAATCGCCCAGGTCTTTTTCGGTGAGAGACGGGATGCTCACCTGCACACCGGGAAGGTTGATGCCTTTGTTGTCGCCGATAGGCCCGCCGCGAACCACCTCGGTACGGACGGAGATCCCGTCGCTGTCCACGGCGCGCAGTTCGATTGAGCCGTCAGCCAACAGAATGCGATCGCCGGGCTTTACGTCGCGGGCAAACAGGGCATAGCCCGTCGAGGCCCGCTCGGGTGACCCCAGCACGTTTTCTGTAGTGATGGTGAAATGCGTGCCGGCCTCGAGCAGGCATCCGCCGTTTTCGAAGCGGCCCAGGCGGATCTTGGGGCCCTGCAAATCGAGCAGGATGCCGGCATGAACTCCGCCTTTGCGGGCGGCCGCGCGCACCGCGTGAATGCGCCCGGCCTGCGCATCCTGCGCGCCATGGGAAGCGTTGAGCCGGAAGACGTCCACGCCCGCGGCGATGAGTTGGTTCAAAACATCTGGTGCATCCGTGGCAGGCCCCAGTGTGGCTACAATCTTAGTGTTTGGCATCCCTGTCTTATTGTGACAGTCTTATTGTGACAGAAGGGAGCATCCCGCCGATTACACGGAATTGTCATGATCCCGAGCCAACCATACCGCTTACCGCCGCAGGGTTGGCGGCCGCGTTAAGGCCGGGGTGGGCAGCAGCCGTCGCACCTCATCCCGTACAACCTGAAAGGCGACACCCGCCGCGTATGCCTGCGCGGGAAGCGCCCTAACCGCATCCTCCAGCCGCCCAAGCCGCTGGTCGCGCGTCGGCAGCGGCGAAAAGACCCACGAACGGGAACCGTCTTCCGGCTGCACGCGCCCGATGTAGAGGGCCAATGCCGCGGGGTCGAATCCGGCAGCGGCCATGCTGTCCGCGGCCAGGCGGTCAGCCTCCAGTTCGTTCTCGCGATGCAATCGGAGAAGGCCCAGGGGTATCGAGAGGTTTTGGTTCTGGTCCATGGCCTGTCCTGCCGGTCCGCCCATGTAGATCAGCGGCGCCGTTGACATATTCCCGAGTGACATGTTCACCAGTTGTCCGCGCGTGGCCTGGCGGGTATAGTGGCGCCGGGCGATGTGAGCGATGCTGTGGGCCAGCATGCCTGCGAATTCGGCTTCGTCCTGCGCCGCCAGAAACAGTGAGGCAGGAACGAAGATATAACCGCCGGGCAGCGAAAGCGGTTCGTGCGTCGCGTTGTCCGCGCCTCTGGAGATCACGGCGAAAGTGTACGTGAAAGCGGGCCCAGAGAACTTCGCGGCCAGACCGGCCCCAAGCTGGTTCACATAGTCGCGGACCGCGGCGGAGTCCAATGGTTTCGTGTTGCGCGTGGCGTCGGCGGCAAGCTGCCGGCCGAGGGCCGCTTCCTTTTCCAGGCTGTAGAAGTTGACGCCCTGGCCCGTAGGACGATCCTGCGCGAGCAAGGGCAAGGCAAAAACGGCGATCCACCAGGCACCGGAGCGCATACCTCAGTTTAGCTCGCCCGGTAACCGCGCCCCCCTCGAACTGGCGCAGATCACTCGCATTTCGCCCGATGCCTATCGCGCCATGGCGCAACACGTAACCAGCAGAGGCCTGGACCTGTAGGTGGCAGTGACCCTCTGGGTCGCTGCTTCGCCACCCGGAGGGTGGCTACCACTGGGTGGCTACCACACTACCAATCCACGCGGATGCCAAGCTGGATGATGCGCGCTTCGAGAACCGTCGAAGTCGCCGGATAGAAAGCCGGGAGCGTCGGCACGCCGGCGGCCGTGGTGGCGACCGCCGTGTTCAGCGACGTAATGTTTTTGTGGTTGAACACATTGTTGGCTTCGGCCAGAATCTTCGGCCGGATGCGCTCGTGAATCGTGAACAGCGTGCGCGTGTAGCGCGCGTCGATCTGGAACACCTTCGGTCCGCGCACGGTATCCCGCCCGATGAACAGAGGCCGCTGGCTGGCCGTGCTGCTATCGCCGTTCAGCGGCGAGAAAGAACTGGTAATATTCTGCTGGTCGCCCGAAGAGATGTTGCCCAGCAGCGTAAGCTGGTTGCCGTTGGCAAGGTGCTTCAGCACGCCGTTCGACATCCGGAACGACGGCGCCAGCACCACGCTGGCGTTGAACGCGCTGGGGCGGTTCACCAGGCTGTTGCCGCGGTCGCGGCCCCGGAAGGCCGGGTCCTCAATGGTCACGTTCTGTTCGAAGCTGTTGGCGTCCGGCGCGTCGCTGATGGAATGCGACCAGGTGTACGAAGCGTCCATGAGGATGCCCGCGGTCAGGCGGTGTGTGTAGTGCACGATCAACGCGTTGTAATCGGAAATGGCGCCCACGTCCTGCAGCGTGATGGCGTTGAACTGCGGGAACAGGCGCGTTCCGGCATTCACCGCCGTGGAGTAGACCGGTCTGCCGTCGGCCAAAAAGCTCACGGGGTTGATCAGATTCATGTCGCGCAGGAAGCCCTGTTCACGCCCCGCCGTGCGGACGTAGCCCAGAGTGAGAGCATCGTTGTTAGTCAACTGGCGCGTGATCTGCAAGCCTGCATTGATGGTGTAAGCATTGCGGAAACTGGGCGTGGTGGCCATGATGCTGGGAATGCCCGGGGTGGCGCCGGGCACAAACGGCAGGATGGCGGGGAAGGCGGGCGCGCCGGCCGAAGTGGGCGTCAGCGATGCCGTGAAACTGCGCGTGGAGCCGTCCGTGTTTAACGAGTTGTACCAGAGGTTGGTGGGTGGCGCTTCAAAGAAAATGCCGCCGTTGGCGCGCAGCACGGTCTTGGAATCGATGCTCCAGGCCAGGCCGAGCCGCGGCGCGAAGTTCCTGGCCGGCGTGCGGAAGCTGCGCGTGTAGACGAACGGGGCGTTGGCTTCGCCGTCCGGCGCCTGGAAGCGGTCGTAGCGGACGCCATAGATCGCCAGCAGGTTGGGCCGTATCTGCCAGCTATCCTGCAGATAGAAGTCCACGAAGTTCGACTTATACGACACGCCCGGCACACCCAGGACTGTGGCATAAGAGGAATAAAGGAACGGGTTAGCGCCGGACTTAGCCGCCAGGTAATTGGCGATGCTTGAGAACGTGTACCGGTTAGTAACCGGGCCCACCTGGTTATCGTTATTCTGCTGCCAGCCGGCGCCCATCTTCATGGTGTGGGCGCCGCGGACCCAGGTGAAGCCGTCGCTGAAGCTGGGGATCTTCTCGGAGAACCTGTCGCCATTGAAACCGGGACCATAGCCGTTAAAGGTGGCCACGCCGGTTACCGCCACCGTGGGTCCGGGTCCATCGCCGGGCGTGGCCGCGTGCGCCTCATTGCGGTAGGGCCATGACGCGCGCAGTTCGTTCAGCATGGCCGGCGAGAATGCCGACAGCAGTTGCACGCCGGCGATGTGGGCGCGGTCGTGAAAATCCTCGGCGATGTCCAGGGCGTTGGTTCCACCCACCGCCGTGTTGTACGGATATTCGTTGCGGAAATAGTTATAGCGGACGAAGACCTGGTGCTTGGGGTTGATCACCCAGTCGGCGCGCAGGTTGAGAAACTGCGCGTGCTGCACGGCGGGCGCGGTGTCCAGCAGGTTAGACGCCAGGCCGAGTTGCGCGGCCGAGGTTGGGTTGATGGTATTGGGCGACGGCAGGCCGCGCAGCAGGTGTTCGTAACCGCCGAAAATAAACAGCTTGTCCTTGATCACGGCGCCGCTGAAATTGACGGCGTAATCGTGCAGGTCGATCACCGGGGCCGGCTTGTTGGAGGCCAGCAGAATGGTGCGCGCGCTGGCATCGGTGGGGCGCCCGATGAAGTAGAACTCGCCGTGGGTCTGATTGGCGCCGGAGTTGGTGATCACGTTGAAGATGTCGCCGGAGGTTCCGCCGAACTCCGGCGCGAAACTGTTGGAGACCGTCTGCACCTCGCGCACGTAGATATCCGAGATGGGGAACAGCCGCAGCCCGTAGCGGTCGGTTTCGGTGTTCACCATGCCATCCATCTGATAGTTGATGCGGTCCAGCAGGCCGTTGGTATTGATGGTGCGCGGAATGCCCAGTTCCGGATTCGGATGGCCGCTGACGCCGGGCTGGAAAATCACGAAATTGTACGGGTTGCGGGACGTCAGGGGCAGGTTATCCACCTCGGAGTGATCGATGGTGCGGCCGGTGTTCACGCGCGACGGCTCAATCACGGATGCGCCCGCGGTAACTTCCACCGTCGTGGTCACCGAGCCTACCTTGAGCTGGACTTCGAGCACGGCTTCGGTGCCGGCATCCAGGACGACGTTGGTGTAGCGCTGCTTCTCGAAGCCTTCCTTTTGAACCGTCACCGTGTACGCGCCCAGGGGCAGGTTCGGGATGACGAAATAGCCCTCTTCATTGGTAGTAAAGGCGCGGGAAAACCCGGTGTCGGCATTGTCGGCGGTGCCGCCCGCCTTGGGGATGGCGGTGGCGGCGGAATCGGTCACGCGGCCGCGAATACTGCCATTGATGGCCTGGGTTTGGGCGCTGACGGATGGCCCGGAAAGCGCGGCGCACAACAGGGCCGGGAGCAGGAAGGAGCTTCTATTTGCCATGGTTTACAACCCCTAATCAAGTTTCTTGTAGGTTATCACGGATAGCCTGACGCGGGGCGGGAGGGGAGCCCGGGTGAAAAAGGCCGGTGAAAAAGCGGGTGAAAAAAGCTATGAAAAAGAAGGTCCAGTTGCAAGTATCCGTTAAAACGGCAGTCGTCAAGCGGCAGTCAAAAACCGGAGAGTAAGGCGGAGTACATTACGGACTTCGCAATTGCGTCAGTCATCACAGTCATTAGAATTGGCCTCTGGCCGCATAATTCTAGATAGCTTGTTTGGACGAACACGGAATCTTCGATTCGTTGACCGAGCGCGTGATCGGCGCCGTCCTGGAAGTGTCGAACACTCCGGGTGCGGGATTCCTGGAGAGGGTCTACGAGCGTGCGCTGCTCACGGAACTCGGCCTGCGTGGCATCCGAGCTACCGCCGCGCAATGTCTCAACTATTTGCGAGCCCCCGGCCGGACTCTTTGTCTACTCGTCAATTTCCAGAAGCCCAAAGTCGAATGGAAGCGTATCGTCCTCGGGTTTCCGCCCACGGGCTGACAGTATTGGGCCGCCAAATGAACACAGATGAACGCAGATGAAAACTCGGTGAGTGTTTTATCCGCGTTTGTCTTTATGGGCTGCGTTGGAGGAAGTTCATGTCAGATCGCATGGAACAGAACAAGGGCACGTGATGGGGTTCCGCTCTCTGGGATGTTTCTTGAAAAACTCTTGCAGCGTTCCGTGCACTCATGATACTCTCTAGCAGCTCTCAACCGCGCCCCAAGGAAAGGAGGTACGTCCGTTATGCGATACGAATTCAATCCGCTCAATAAAGCGATGATCGGCGCGCTCCAGGATTGCCTGCTTTCCGCCCGTCCTCGCTAGGCCAACCCTCTAAACCAAGTTCGGCGCCATAGCCGAAGTGTGTCTCCTTAAATGACCTTCGGTCTTTTTATCGGGGCACAGCGTGGAGTCTATTTTCAAATTTATGAATCCGAATATCTTCCAACCACTTCCAGTTCTCAGCACCGGCGAAATCCGCGAGATCCTCGTAAAACGTATTGGTCAACAGAAGCAGGCGGTCGGCATTGTCGCGGGTGTCATCGAACCTAGCGGCCGCCGCGTCGTCGCCTATGGCAACCTCGCCAACGGCGATCCACGCACGCTCGATGGTGATACGATCTTCGAAATTGGATCGGTCACCAAGGTCTTCACTTCGCTGCTGCTGGCGGACATGGTGAACCGCAAAGAGGTCGCCCTCGACGATCCGGCGGCCAAATATCTTCCCGAAAATGCCAAGATGCCTGAGCGAAGCGGCAAATCCATTACGCTGCTCGATCTTTCCACCCACAGCTCCGGGCTCCCACCCCTTCCCGGCAACCTGAAGCCAGAGGCCGACTACAGCGTGGACGATTTGTACCAGTTCCTTTCCGGCTACACGCTGCCGCGGGACCCCGGTTCCGAATACGAATACTCCAACCTGGGCGCGGGGCTGCTCGGCCACCTGCTCGCGTGCCGCGCCGGAACGGATTATGAGAGCCTGATCCGAAGCCGCATCGCGCGACCGCTCAGCATGCCGGACACGGGTATTATGCGGGCTTCCTCCATGAACCAGCGCATGGCTACTGGTCACAACGCGATGCTTGCGCCCGTCGCCAACTCGGACCTTCCCACGCCGCTTACCGGTGCAGGCGCGCTGCGCTCCACAGCCAAAGACATGCTGACATTCCTGGAAGCCTTCCTCGGCTACAGGGAATCGCCTCTCGCGCCCGCCATGAAAGCCATGCTCGAAGTTCGCCGTCCCGCGGGACAAGTGGAGATCGGTTTAGGGTGGCTTATTTACTCAACCGACGGTCGGGAGATCGCCGGGCACAACGGACGCACCGGGGGCTTCCGCTCATTCGCCGGATATGATCCGGAAGCGCGTATCGGGGTCGTTGTCCTGTCCAATGCTTCTACTCCGTCCGGTGTCGATGACATCGGTCTTCATCTCCTGAACCCGAAGCTGCCGCTTGCCAATCCCGAGCCCCCAAAGCAGCACACCGAAATTCATATTGATCCTAAGCTGCTCGATCGCTACACGGGGCGCTATCAGGTGATGCCGAACCTCATTTTCGAAATCACCCGCGATGGCGACCGCCTCTTCGCACAGGGCTTCGCACAGGTCACCGGTCAGGCCATCGTCCTGCCTAAGTTTGAACTGTTTGCCGAAGGCGAGAAGAACTTCTTCGCTAGGGTGGCGGACAACCACATCGCCTTCGAAACTGGCCCCGAGGGCCGCGCCACGTGCCTTATTCTGCACCGTGCCGGCCGCGACATGCCCGCCCCCCGATTGCCCTGATTCCTGCTTCCGTTGGGTCTGATAGGAGGTGGTGGAGCATTGGGACGCCCCCTGACATTTGCGAAGACATTTGCGAAGACATTTACGATGCGATAGTCTTTTTCAGATGCACCCGCTTCCCAAGGACACCCGCGCGCCCCGGTTGGTTGGCGACTGGCTGGTTGGCGACTGGCTGCGTGGCGCAGGTCTGGTGGCAGCGGGGCTGGCCGCCATCAAGCTGGTTTTGCACCTGTATGCCGGCCGCCACTACGGCTACTTCGTCGACGAACTCTATTATCTGGCCTGTGCCGACCACCTGGCTTGGGGCTATGTGGACCAGCCTCCGCTGATTGCCGCCGTCGCCAAAACCGTGCGCGTGCTGCTGGGCGATTCGCTGCCGGCCATCCACCTGTTGCCCGCACTGGCAGGCACGGCGAAGGTGGTGTTGACCGGACTGATGGCGCGCCAGTTGGGCGGCGGACGCTTTGCCCAGGGATTGTCGGCGCTTTGTGTGCTGCTGGCTCCCGGGTTTCTGGCGCTCGACAATTGGCTTTCGATGAATCCTTTCGAGCCGCTCTTCTGGATGGGCTGCGCTTCCGTGATGATCCGCCTGATCCACACTGGAAACCAGAAGCTTTGGATCTGGTTCGGACTGCTGGCCGGAATCGGGCTGGAGAACAAGCACTCGATGTTGATTTTCGGGTTCGGGCTGGTGGCCGGGTTGCTGTTCACCGCCGAACGGCGTTTGCTGCGCGGGCCGTGGGTCTGGATCGGCGGCGCGCTGGCGTTCCTCATTTGGGCGCCCAATCTGCTGTGGAACATCCAGCACCACTTCCCGTTCCTGGAGCTTCAAGAGAACATTCGCCAGTCGCGGCGGAATGTCGATTTGAGTCTGCTGGGTTTCTGGGGTGAAGTGGCGTTGGCGATGCTGCCGCTGAGCGCGCCCATCTGGCTGGCGGGGCTGTGGTATTTCTTTTTCCGGCGTGAAGGCAAGCCGTTTCGAGCCCTCGGCTGGGCGTGGCTGATCGCGGCGATCTTGATTATGGCGCTGAATCCGCGGGTGTACTACCTGTTCCCGGCATTCCCGCTGGTGATGGCATCGGGCAGCGTGATGTGGGAGCGCTGGACCGAGGGCTGGACGCAACGTTGTACAGAGCGCGGGCCGGCCGCCCGGTGGCTGCAATGGATCCCGCCGGTTTATATCGCGCTGATGGTTCTGATGGGCGCCGCCATCGCGCCGACGGTGGTCCCGGTGTTGCCTGCCGACACGTACATCCGCTACGCCGCGGCCACGCATATACAGCAGCCGCGAATCGAGACCCACAATCTGGGCCCGCTGCCTCAGTTATACGCCGATCAATTCGGCTGGGAGGAGATGGCCGCCACCGTCGGCCGCGCTTACAACGCCCTGCCTGCCGGCGTCCGCGCCAAGACCGCCATCTTCGGGCAGAACTACGGTCAGGCCGGCGCCATCGATCTGTTCGGCGCGCGGTACGGTCTGCCGAAGGCCATCAGCGGCCACCAAAGTTACTGGCTCTGGGGGCCGCGCGGCTACACGGGCGAAAGCATGATCGTGATGGATGACAGAGGGGAAGTTTTGGAGCGGATGTACGCGGTGGTGGAGAAGGTGGGACGGGCGGAACATCCATATTCGATGCCGTATGAACACTTCGACATTTTCTATTGCAGCGGGCCCAGGCAGCCGCAGACTCTGAGCGACGTTTGGCCGAAGCTGAAGAACTGGCGGTGAGGTACACCCACAGCTTCTCACGGTCACGGCTCCGCACGAGGTAAGATGGCAGGGATGAGAGGCCATTTCCTATTATCAGCGGCGGTTCTGGCGCTGGCGGCGAACCGGGCGCCGGCCGAAGTGGTTGACTCGGCCAGCAATGGGTTCGTGGTGAGGATCACGGTCAACATCAAGGCGGCGCCGGACGAAGTTTACCGGCGGATCGTTCACAATGTGGGTGACTGGTGGAACTCCGAACACACGTTCTCGCATGACTCGCATAACCTGACCATCGAAGAGAAGGCGACGGGCTGCTTCTGCGAAAAGCTGCCCAACAACGGCGGTGTCCGGCACATGGAAGTGATCTATCTGGCGCCGGGAAAGGCGCTGATTTTGAGCGGCGCGCTGGGCCCGCTGCATTCGATTGCGGCGACCGGTAACATGACGTTTGACTTATCGCCTGCCGACGGCGGCACCACGCTGGTGGTGAGTTATGCGGTTCATGGGTATTTGAAGGCGGGAATGAACACCTGGGCGGCGCCGGTGGATGGCGTTTTGGTCGAGCAGATCACGCGGCTCAAGAACTATATTGAGCGGGGGAACCAGGCGGCGAAGTAGAGACCGCTCTAAGAGCGAGCCAGCCGCTTCGCAACAGCTAGTCGTGTCGCAGAGCCGCCAGCGGATCTATCCCGGACGCCCGGCGCGCCGGAAGATATCCCGCTAGCAAGGCGACCGCAACCATGACCGCCACCGCGACAGCCAGCGTCACCGGGTCGCCCGCCGACAGCCCGAACAGCCGGCTCGAAATCAGCCGCGCCACGGAAATGCTCACCGGCAAACCGATCGCCAGCCCCAACCCGGCCAGCAGCATCGTTTCGCGCAGCACCAGCCACGCCACATCGAACGCCTGGGCCCCGAGCGCCATCCTCAGGCCGATTTCATTGGTGCGGCGCGCCACCGAGTAGGCCATGATCCCATACAGCCCGATCGATACCAGCAGCAATGCGAGTGCCCCGAACGAACCGCAAAGAGTGGCAACCATGCGCTCCTGCACGAGTGACGCGTCCACCTGCGCGGTGAGCGTTTGGATCTCGAACATCGGCGCCCCCTCCGATACCACCCGCACCTCGTGACGCACCGCCAGTGCGACTAGGAGCGGATCGCCAATCGTGCGTGCGTGCAGCGTCATCTGCCCGCGGCTGGTATGCGCCTGCGCGAACGGCACGTAGAACATCGCCATCGTTGGTTGCCGCAAGCTGCCGTAATGGGCGTCCTTCGCCACGCCCACAATATCGATCCAGTCGACCCGCTCATGTCCGCCGAATCCAATTCTTCCGCCGACCGGGTTTCGTTCCGGAAAGTAAGTTTTCGCCAACGACTCGTTTACGATCGCGACTTCTCTCTGCCCTGCCGTGTCTGCCGGCCCGAAATCTCTGCCCGCCGCCATGGGAATCCCCATCGTCATGAAATACTGCGGGTAGATTTGGATCCAGGGCAGTTTCACGGTTTCCCCTCCGCTGGTATAGCCGTCGATCAGCATGTCGTTGGATGACTCCAGGCTCTGCCCGCGCTCCCACGAATTGCGCAGGATTGGCCCGAAGCCGGCCATGCTGGCTGCGCGCACACCCGGTATCGCCGCCACTCTCTGCAGTAATGCCTGGTAGCGCTGGTCTAGCTGCGCGCTCTTCTGGTCACTTCCTACGGGCTCCACCCGGACGGAAAGCACGTGCTCGCGGTCGAACCCGGTATTGACGTCCTGTAGGTTCTGGAACGTGCGCACAAACAGCCCCGCGCCCACCAGCAGCACCATCGAAAAGGACACCTGTGCAACTACCAGGGCCTTCCCGATGCGCATCTGCCCCGGCCGAATGCCCGTTCCGGCGAGCGCCGGCGCCAGGCTGGCGCGCGTTGCCCGGAGCGCGGGGGCGAGGCCGAACAGAATGCCGGTCGCCAGCGAGATCGCGATGGTAAAGGCGAGGACTCGCAGATCGGGATTGACATCGATGCGGACTGGAACCTCCGCGCGCGGCAGGAACGCCAGCAGCGCACCTGCCGCCCAACGGGAGAACAGGAGACCGGCAGCCCCTCCCAGAACGGAGAGGATCACGCTCTCTGTGAGGAATTGCTGCAGCAGACGGACGCGCCTGGCACCCAGGGCGATGCGTAGCGTGATCTCCTTTTGCCGCGACGCCGCGCGTGCCAGCAGCAGGCTGGCCACATTTCCACAGGCGATGAGAAGCACCATCCCCACCACCCCCATCAGGATCAGAAGCGGCTGGGAGAACTGCCGGCGCAACTCGGAGAGCCCCTTGCTGCCCTGGATCAGTTCGAGCTTCCGCGCCTTGGGATCGCGCAGCTTCGGAAACTTGCGTTTGAGAAATGCGGCCTCTTCGGCGTCAAACTGCGCCCCCAACGCTTGTATGCTGTCGGTCCCTTGTGGAATGGTGACTCCGGGTTTCAATCGGCCAATCACGCGCAGGTCGGGTGAAGGCAGGCCAGGTGTAACCTGCGCCTGCATCGTCGTGGGCACGAAAACATCTGGAGCGCTCCCTACTTCCGTGCCGAAGAATTCCGGAGGCGTCACGCCGATGATGGTGAACGGAGTGCCGCCAATACGAATCTTCCGGTTCAGAATTCCAGGGTCCATCGCCAAGCGCCGCTTCCAGAACCCGTAACTGATCACGGCAACTGGATGGCCGCCAGGCACAAGATCGTCTTCGGAAGTGATGACCCGCCCGATGATCGCGTTCACGCCCAGGACGCTAAAATAATTCCCGGTAACGATCTGTCCTCCACCCGATGGCTCCATTCCCCCGTCAAAGCTGAGACTCAGCCGTACGGGCGAATACGCCAAGACTCCGGAGAGGAGCGGCGAGCCATCACGCAGGCGCCTGTACTGGTTGTAAGTGAAGGCGGTGTCGCGCCGCTGGAAGATGACGAGTTGCTGCGGTTCCCTCACCGGTAGCATCTTCAGCAAGACCCTATCCAGCAGGCTGAAGATAGCCGTGTTGGCGCCGATGCCAAGACCAAGCGAAAGGACTGCGACCGCACTGAATCCGGGATTTCGCCGCAGCATCCGAATGCCATATCGGACATCTTTTCCGAGCGATCCGAGTGCCATAGAGACAACTTATCACAAGCGTTTCCGTGGTAGAGTTCGGCAGATCGACAGTCCGCTCAAATGAGATCCAGGCGTGCCGGATCTGCCACGATAGGCGGCAACCAACACGTCGACTCAAGGTGAGCGAGACTCTGACGCCTCATGGCTGCGAGAGGCCCATCGTCCCGGTGGCGCCACGATTCATGAACAACGCCAGGAATTGCCCTCAACGCACTTCTTAGGACACTGCCTTCTTCGTGCACGCGCCCCGCCCGGCGTCGAACTGACGTAAACTGGACTCTAAGGAGACGGCAGACATGGCTTTCCTCACGAAATCGTTGCCGCGGCGGACCGCCCTGCGGGGGCTGGGTGCGACCCTGGCTCTGCCGTTTCTGGAGGCCATGCTTCCACCCTTCTCGCTGCGCGCGCAGGCCGTCCGCAAACCCGTGCATCGGTTCCAAACCTTCTATGTGCCCAACGGGATGGCCATGGAGTATTGGTCGCCCAAGGGCGAAGCCCGCGCCTTTGAGCTCTCACCCATTCTGGAGCCGCTGGCGCCGTTCCGGAACCAGATGCTGGTGCTGTCGGGCATCAAGGCGAACTGGAACTACATCCACGCCGGGGCCTCCGGATCGTTTCTCACAGGCGCGACCCACGGCGGACGGAACGAGGTGGAAATTGTCGCCGATGTGTCGATGGACCAGGTCCTCGCCAGGCGCTTCGCCAGCGAGACGCAGGTGGCGTCGCTGGAGCTCTCGATGGACCTTCCCGCCAACGCGGGGGCCTGCACCGGCAATCTGAGCTGCGTCTACACCCACACGCTTTCGTGGCGCAGCGCGACCCAGCCGTTGCCCATGGAGTGGAACCCGCGAGCCGTGTTCGAGAAGCTGTTTGGCGACAGTGACAGTACGGAGCAGGCCGCGCGGGAAGCCAGATTGCGGCAGCACAAGAGCATTCTGGACTCGGTGAATGTGAAGCTGGCGGGCCTCAAGAGGGACCTCGGGCCGCGGGACCGGGTTAAGGTGGACGAATATACGGAGGCGATTCGCGACGTCGAACGCCGCATCCAGAAAGCCGAGGAGCAGCGCGGCGTTCCCCTGCCGGCGATGGAGCAGCCTCAGGGCGCGCCACCCGTCTTCGAAGATCACCTGGCAATGATGCTGGATTTGCAGGTCCTGGCGTTTCAATCCGATCTCACGCGCGTCATCTCATTCATGCTCAGCAAAGAACAGAGCGCGCGCCCCTATCCTCAGATTGGGGTGCCGGAGGCGCACCATCCGCTCTCCCACCACAACGACGATCCCGAGTTGATCGCGCACATGTCCAAGATCAACCGCTATCACACCCAGCTCTTCTCGCAGTATCTGGCGAAGCTCCGTGCCGCGCCCGACGGCGACGGCTCGCTGCTGGACCACATGACCATCCTGTACGGTTCGGGCATTTCCAACAGCACCCGGCACTCCGGCGACAACCTGCCGCTGCTGCTGGTGGGGGGCGGAGCGGGGCGGCTCAAGGGCGGGCGGCATCTAAAGTATTCCGGCAATCCCACGATGGCAAACCTGCTGGTGACGCTGATGGACAAGCTTGACGTGCCGGTGGAGCGGCTCGGCGGCAGCACGGGCAAACTCCCGCTGGATGCGCTCTCCGGTGTGTAGCAGAGCGCCAACGGGAAAGAAGACCCGCGCGAAAGAAGAAACGATGCGGACGACAACCGCCTGGCAACGGCTGATTGCGGTGGGGTTCACCGGCGTGGCCGGCGCCATATTCCTCTTGGGAGCGGGCGGCGACGGGCCACCGCTGGTTGACGCCGCCAAAAACGCCGACGGCGAAGCCTTACGCGCGCTGCTCCGGAAAAAGGTGGACGTCAACGCCGCGGCAGCGGATGGCTCGACGGCCCTTCATTGGGCCAGCTACCGGGATGACCTGGAAAGCGCAGACCTGCTGATTCGCGCCGGCGCCAAGGTGAATGCCGCTACCGATCTTGGCGTCACGCCGCTTTGGGCGGCCAGCCAGAACGGCAGCGCGGCCATGGTCCGCAGGCTGCTGGAGGCTGGAGCCAATCCGAACGCGGCGCTTCTGGCCGGGGAGACGCCGCTGATGGTGGCTGCCCGTTCGGGCTATCCGGGAATCGTCGAACAACTGCTTGCCAGGGACGCCAACGTGAGCGCGCGGGGCGCCCGTGGCCAGACGGCGCTCATGTGGGCGGCCGCGCAGAAGCACCCCGATGTGGTGAAGGTGCTGCTGGCGCACGGCGCCGGCGTGCAGGCTCGCTCGGAAGTGTGGCAGCAGATGATGGCGGTCCCGCCGCATGGCTATCCCGGCTACAATCGGGAGATCCCGCACGGCGGCGACACCGCGTTGATGTTTGCCGCGCGCGTGGGCGATTTGGCTTCGGCGAAGCTCCTGGTGGCTGCCGGGGCCAACGTCAACGATGCCGATGCGTGGGGTATCAGCGCCACGGTTCTGGCGGCCCACTCCGGTTATCGGGAACTGGTGGAGTTTCTACTCGACCATGGCGGCGACCCGAACCAGGCGGCGGCCGGCTTTACCGCCCTCCACGAGGCGATCATGCGCCGGGACGAAAAACTGGTGGGCGCTCTTCTGGCCCATGGCGCGGATCCAAACGCTCCGCTTCGGACGTGGACGCCCACCCGCCGCTCTTCGCATGACTTCCATTTCGAGCCCGCGCTGGTGGGAGCGACGCCGTACTGGCTGGCCGCCCGTTTCAGCCAGCCCGGCGTCATGCGCCTCCTGGTGGAGCACGGCGCCGACCCGCTGTTCGTGCAACATTCCGACCAGGTGATGGACCGGGGATTTCAACACCGGGCCGAGGTGACGACGGCTTTGATGGCGGCGACGGCAATGGGTGGTGGGACGGCGTGGGTTGAACCCGCCCGCGGCGAGCGCGAGGCGCTGACGCTCGAAGCCGTCAAGCTGGCAGCCGAACTGGGCGCCGATGTCAATGCCGCCAACACCGACGGCCGCACGGCGCTTGACGCTGCCAAGGCGCTGCGGTACGACAGCGTGGTCAAGTTCCTTGTCCAGAAGGGCGCCAAATCGGGCCGTCCGGTCCGGCCGGAAGCTCCCAAGGACGTCGCCGGCAAATAGGCGTGCAGCGGGACGATCCCGCCGTTTTTTTTTGAAATCGGCGCGACGAAATTCCATCCCGCCACTCCCGGCTACAACCCGGCTACAGCGCCAGCCGTCGCGAGCCTGGCCTTTCCATGCGCGCTTTCAATCGCTGCTCACGCCGCCGAATCTGCGGGCAATCTTCGAAGGTCAGGGCGGCGCGCGTCATCTCCAGGGCCATGGCGTAATTACGTTCGCTATGTTCGTAGTGCTTCGCCAGTTCTTCCAGCGCCCGCACACGATAAGGATTTCGTGAAGCCGCCAGTTCCGTGACCATCTCCAGGGCCTGTCCCGAACGGCCGAGCCGTTTCTCCATGGAGGCGATGTCCCACATGGCGCGGAACAGTAAGTCGTCCGGCAGCCCCATCTCCACCGCGCGGCGGAAGAGTTCCAGCGCTTCTTCCTGCCGCTCGGCCTGCAGCATCCACCGGCCCAGCCCGATGAGGTCAGCGCCATGACGCAATCCGTGGCCCAGCGGCCGGCCCTCACCGGTGCGGAAAGCGAACGGCACAATGGCGGTCAGGCAGGCCAGCGAGAGAATGTCGGTGGCGTTGTGATCGAAAATCGGAATCAGCGGCATGGCCCGCCGGCTCCGCAGATAATCGAAGTAGCAGTACGGAATCAGCGAGCCCGGCAGATCGCCGTGCCGTTCCACGCCGAGCACCCGGTTCTCCAGATCCACCAGGCGGCAGCTCTCCAGGCGCAGCTTCCACAGGCGGCGCGCGGCGAATAGCAGGTCGAGGTGCTCCATGCGGTCGAAGGGATGCCGTCGCCGCACCATGCGAAAGCGGGTTTCCAGCAGCGGCTGATCGTAGGCCTTGCCGTTGTAAGTGATCAGTACGTCGAAGCGCGCCAGGTACTCTGCCAGGCGCCACAACAGCGATGCCTCTTCGCCGTAATCGCGCATGAAGAACTGGCGCAATCGGAAGCCGGATCGATCGCCGGGTGTCCCGCCCGGTGCATCGCTGGCTGCATCAATGGAGCCGACGCCGATCAGAAACGCGTAGGTGCCGGTGCCGCCCGCCAGGCCGGTGGTCTCGGTATCGAGAAAGGCCCACCGGGTGGGATGCGCGCTCCGAATGGCGCCGGCGGAAAGCGGGTCCAGCAGGTCTTCGGGCAACTCCGCCAGATCGGAGATATCCACGCTGCCGTGACGGCGATGCCGTTCCCAGACCTTCTCGGTTTCGAAGTGCTCGCCGTAAGGTGTGGACACCACTTCGCCCGACATCAACTCATGAATGAACTCGGTCGCCGCCACCCTCCGGGCCGCCAGGCCGGGGGAAACCCGCGGGGTCCCGGCTACCATCCCGGCTACCGGCTCGGCAAACTTCCGGTCCACCTGCGCGATACGGCGCCGCAAAGCGGCGAGTTGTTCTTGGATATCCTCCATTCGCCTTTTCTTTGCTAGTATACGCGATCGGCGATCAGCTTTCAGCCATCAGCTCAAAAACGCCGGACGCGCCGCGGTTTAGCTGATAGCTGAAAGCTGATAGCTGTTCCCTCAAAGCTAATCCCCGCCTTCCGCCTCCGTTTATACTACCCCTGTGCGACTTAACTTTCGCAACTTCGCATGGCTCCTCCGCCAGAGCGTCGTGGCCAGTAGCGATGACGGCTGTTTCGCCATCGCCAAAGGCGCCGCCTATTCCGCGCTGCTCTCGTTCTTTCCCGTGCTCACGTCCGCCGCTGCCATCCTGGTTCAGACGCGGGCGGATTTTGTCGCCCGGACCATTGAGAATTTCCTCTCGGAAATCCTGCCGCCCGGCACCGAAGACCTGGTGGTACAGCGCTTCCGCAGCGCCGGTGAACGGCCGCTCGGGCTGCTGATCGGCGCCGGATTCATCTCCCTCTGGGCCGCTTCCAGCGTGATCAAGAGCCTGATCGAAGGCTTCCAGGCGGCTTATCGCGTGCCGCGCAACCGCGGATTCTTCCACCAGAGCGGCGTCGCCATCGCGCTGGTGCTGCTCGGTATCGTTCCGCTCCTGGCTGCATCGCTGCTGATCGTCTTCGGCAGCGAAGTGGAACGGGTGGTGCTCAATTGGATCAGAGTGGACCCGGTGCTGAATCCCCTCGCCTGGGTCTGGGAGTTGCTAAGCCGCGTTACGCGGTACGCGCTGGCCTTCGCCACCACCGTGGGGGTCACCGCCACCCTGTACTACTTCGGGCCCTACCGTCGCCAGCAGTGGCATTTCGTCTGGCGCGGCGCCGTGCTGGCCACGGTGCTCTGGTTGCTGGCCACCTCCGGATTCGCCTGGTACGTCCGCAACATCGCCCGCTACAATGCCATGTACGGCTCCGTGGGCGCCGGAATCGCGCTGCTGGTCTGGATGTACCTGATTGCCGCCATCTCCCTCATCGGCTGCGAATTTAACGCGGAATACGAAAGGAGCTCGGAATAGCCCGAATGGGCCATTCTTTGAGTCGCGCATCGGCTACAATCTTACTTGGTGAAGACAGCCTTCCTATTGGGCGCGCCGGTTTGGTGTGCCGCGGTGTGCGCCGCCGTCTCTGCGAACGCCGCGGGCATACCGATGACTCTCGTCTCGGAGGATGAAGCCGAGCCCATCCACAGCGCTATCATCCGAAAGGAAGCCTGGACGCAAGATGCCGTCCGCCGTCTGCGCGCCGATGCCGACCGCCGCCTGAAAGAAGGCCCCTGGTCCGTCGCCGCCGAACGCCCCAGATCTGTGGCGATGGACATCCACGATTACTACAGCGAAGCCCCCTACTGGTGGCCGGTGCTGGAAGATCCCAAGGCTCCCTACGTGCGCCGCGATGGCCAGTTGAACCCCAACCGTTTCCTCGCCAATAAGAATGCCTTGAACTCCATGTGCGATGCGGTGTTCTCGCTTGGCTCCGCGGCCTTCCTGCTGGACAACCCGCCGTACGCGCAGCGCGCCGCCCGCGTCATTCAGACCTGGTTTATCAACCCTAAGACCCGCATGAATCCCAGCCTGGATTACGCGCAGGCCATCCCCAACGTGAATACCGGGCGCGGCTCGGGGATCGTGGATGGCCGGTCGTTCATCCGCGCCATCCAGGGTATGGAGTTCCTGGCGCTGACCGGCTCATGGGATCCCAAGGACCAGGCCGCCGTCCGCAAGTGGTTCGAAGAGTATCTGCATTGGCTCACGCAGAGCCAGAACGGCATCGACGAAAGGACCAGCCGCGACAATCACGCCTCATGGTGGACCGCGCAGGTGGCCGCCATCGCCACCTTCGTGGAAGACGACAAAGCCCGCGATATGGCCTTTAAGTATTACACCGACCGCATCTTCCCCCGCCAGATCAAGGCCGATGGCAGTGCGCCTAACGAAGAGGCGCGCACCCGCTCGCTTTCCTACTCCGCCTTCAATCTGGAAGCCTTGACCATGACCTGCCGCATTGCCCAGGTGCAGAACGTCAATCTGTGGGCCGTCGAAGGCAAGGGTAAAGCCACCCTGGCCACGGTCATCGACTACCTGGAACCGTATCTGGCCGACCCCAGGAAGTGGACCAAGGAACAGGTGGCCGACTTCCAGAATGACGGACTGTATTTCCTGGCCTTCGCGGGAATGGGCATGAAGAAGCCCGAGTACGTCGCCATGTTTCGCAAGCTGGAACATCCCGAGGGGGCCTGGCTGAGCATGGTGGATCTGCTGGTAGGCCGCTGGGAAGCGGCGGCGCATCAGACGCGGCATTAGGCATTGAAAACCATCATCGAGCCATTCCGCATCAAGAGCGTGGAGCCGTTGCGCCACACCACGGTGGAAGAGCGTGAGCGGTACCTGGAGCAGGCCGGCTATAACCTGTTCCTCATTGCGGCCCGCGATATCCTGATCGACCTCCTCACCGATTCGGGCACATCGGCCATGTCCACCGAACAGTGGGCCGCTATCATGCGCGGTGACGAGTCCTACGCCGGCAGCCCGAGTTTCTTCCGCCTCAAACGCGTCGTGGACGACCTCACCGGCTTCCGCCACATGGTGCCCGCCCACCAGGGCCGGGCAGCGGAGCGCATCCTTTTCGCCGTGATGTGCAAGCCGGGCCACGTGGTCCCTTCCAACACGCACTTTGACACGACCCGGGCGAATATTGAATTCACCGGCGCCAGGGCCATCGATCTCCCCATTCCCCAGGCGGCCGACACCCAGGCCCGTCTCGATTTTAAAGGCAATATGGATGTCGCCGCATTGGAATCCCTCATTCAGGAAACCGGCGCCCCCAACATCCCGCTGGTGATGCTCACCGTCACCAACAACTCCGGCGGCGGCCAGCCGGTTTCCATGGCGAACATCGAAGCGGCCAAGCGGGTTTGCGCGCGCCACGGGATTCCGCTGTATCTCGATGCCTGCCGCTTCGCCGAAAACGCCTGGTTCATCCGCACCTGCGAGCCCGGGTACGCCGATTGGTCTCCCAAGCAAATTGCCCAAAAGATGTTCTCTGTTGCCGATGGCTGCACCTTCTCCGCCAAGAAGGACGCCTTTGCCAACATCGGCGGCCTGCTATGCACCAATGACGACCGCGTATTCCAGCAGGAAACCGACCTGCTCATCCTCACCGAAGGGTTTCCCACTTATGGAGGCCTTGCCGGGCGCGATCTGGATGCCATCGCCGTCGGTCTGGAGGAGATTCTGGACCCCGACTACCTTCGGTACCGCATCGCCTCCACCGGGTACCTGGGCCGTCACATCGCCGACCACGGCGTCCCCATCGTGGAACCGCCTGGCGGCCACGCCATCTACATCGATGCCGCCCGCATGCTGCCCCACATCCCGAAGGGCCAGTTCCCCGGCCAGGCGTTGGCCGTGGAACTCTACCGGCACGCCGGCATTCGCTCGGTGGAGATCGGCTCCCTGATGTTCGGCGCCGCCGCCCGCCACGAATTGCTGCGCCTGGCAATTCCGCGCCGCGTCTACACCCAAAGCCACATCGACTACGTGGTGGAGGCCATCCTCGAAGTCAACGCGCACAAGGATCGCCTGCGCGGCCTGGAGATCGTGGAAGCGCCGCCGTTCCTGCGCCATTTCAGTGCACGGTTCCGGCAGCTATAATAAGCCTTGACTTCCAATCCATGCATTCGTATAATGCATATTGTGAATGCACACTATCTAACCGTTCGCAATCTGCCTGAGGATGTCGCCGCGGCCCTGGATCGCGAGCAGCGCCGCCGGGGTACGTCGCTCAACCAGACAGTAGTCGATCTGCTGCGGCTGAGCCTCGGGGTTGGATCCATTCGCAGTAACGGACTTCGCCCGATGGCTGGAACGTGGACGGAGGACGAGCACCAGGAATTCCTGTCCCGTGTCCAGGTGTTCGAGACCATCGACGCGGATCTTTGGAAGTGAGCCGCTACTGCCTGGATACCGTGGCTTACAGCCACTTCAAGCGCGGCGAGAGCAGGATCGCGGATCTGCTGGACCGGGCTGTGTGGATCGGTGTTCCGGTGGTCGTGCTGGGGGAGTTGTTTGCGGGCTTCGAGCAGGGTTCCAACAAAAGCAAGAACTTGGCCCAACTGGATGAGTTCCTGTCGGTTCCCGTGGTAGAAGTCTTGCCGGTCGATCGCGACGTGGCGGAAACTTTTGGCGAGATCATCGCGGACCTGCGCCGCCAGGGCCGTCCCATTCCGGTAAACGATATCTGGATCGCGGCCACGTGCGCGCGAGCGGGCGCCACTTTGATCACTTGGGATGCGCACTTCCGCTCGGTCTCCCGTGTCTCCTCGCTGATTCTGGATTGACCGGAGCACAGCGCCGTCGTCGCCGAAATCCCGCGCCACCAGTACGAGCGCCAGAAGGATAATAAGGATAATAAGACGTGGCAGGTGGAATTCCCACCGGAATCCCTGCGGGTTTTGTGACGCCATGAAATCCCTTTCCGAATACGAGATCCTCGCCGCCCAGGCGCACGGTCACCTCTGCGCCGGCCAGATCCCGGGTCTCCGCATGGCGCTCTACGGCATGCGCTTGCTCGGCCTGGAAGATCCCGCGGGGCGCGACCGCAAACGGCTGATCGCGTTTATCGAGATCGACCGCTGCGCCACCGACGCCATCCCGGTGGTGACCGGCTGCCGCCTGGGGAAGCGTGCCCTCAAGTTCCGCGATTTCGGCAAAATGGCCGCCACGTTCTGCGATCTGCAGGAGCACCGCGCCGTTCGCGTGGCGGCGCGGGAAAGCGCCAAAGCCCGCGCCCGCGAGTTGCACCCCGAGATCGAAAACAAGAACCAGCAGCAGATGCGGGCCTATCGCGCCATGGACGACGCGGAGCTTTTCGACATCGCGTGGGTGCGCGTCCACATTGCGCCCGAGGATCTGCCTGGCTACCAGGCGGCGCGCGTGGTTTGCGCCCAATGCGGCGAGGCCGTCAGCTTCGGCCGCGAAACCGTTCGCGACGCCCGCACTCTCTGCCGCGCCTGCGCCGGCGAAAGTTACTACACGCCGCTTTAACGGCTCAGGCTGCCGGTGGCAAGAACGGCTCAGCCACGCCGATGGAAAGAATGCTGCGCTATTACATCACGGATCGCCATGCGGCCGGCGGCGCCGAGGCCCTGCTGGAGTTCGTGGAGCGGGCGCTCCAGGAAGGCATTGCGCGCATTCAGATCCGCGAGAAGGATCTCTGCGCGCGCGACCTCTGCGCCCTCACGCGCCGCATCCTGGCGCTACCGAATCCGCACGCCACCCGCATTCTGGTGAACTCGCGCACCGATGTCGCCCTGGCCTGCGGCGCCCATGGCGTACACCTGCCCTCGAACTCAATTGAGCCGCGGACCTTGCGCGCCATCACGCCCCCGGGCTTCCTGATCGGCGTATCGGCGCACCACCTCGACGAACTGCGCGCGGCCGAAACCGGGGGCGCCGATTTCGCGGTCTTCAGCCCCATCTTCGAAACCGCGTCCAAAGCCGCGTACGGGCCGCCCCAAGGTCTCGACCGGCTGCGCGAAGCGGTGCGGGCAGTGACGATACCCGTGCTGGCGCTGGGCGGAGTCACCACGCAAAACGCCGCTCAGTGCCTGGCGGCCGGCGCGGCCGGAATCGCCGGCATTTCGCTGTTCCAACGCTGACCCTACAACCACGCCGGCCGCTACCAGATGCAGCGTGCCGGGTAGCGATGAATGATTTCGTCTTTGGTAAGGATCGGCATCTCTTCGACCACCGCCTGCGCCACCAGCATGCGGTCGAAGGGGTCGCGATGAATACCCGGCAGACGGTCTACGGCGTAGGCATGCGCCGCCTCGACCGGAAGGACGCGCGCTCCGAGCCCTTCAACCCATACAGCTAACCGCTCCACCGGGTCTGAGACGTCGAACCCGGGTGTGCGAGACTTGATGACGATCTCCCACATGGAGATCACGCTTACCACCAGCGAGTCCTTGCGGGCAACGCAGATCCTGCGAGCCCTGGGTGACAACCTGTCGGGGTCGCGCGCCGCCCACAGCAGGGTCGATGTGTCGAGAAGATAGTTCACAGCTTTCCGCCAAGGAATGCGTCGACCTCTTCATCGGTCATGGGCCGTTCCCAACCTTCCGGCATCTCAAACGGGGCGGTGTCAAACCCCAGCCGACGCTTTTTCCGGCGCGGCTCGCGGTACGGCACCAGTTCTGCCACCGGCTTCCCATCCCGCATGATCACCACTTTTTCGCCGCCGGCCACTTCTTTCAGCAGCCGCGAAAGGTTGGATTTTGCCTCGTGAACGTTGTAGCTCCGCATAACGTCTTTATCTTAGCCCACTGACGTTAGCTAAGCACACGGCTTCATAAACACCGTCGCGTATTTCGACGAAACCGCTCCCTAACGGTCGCGGCTCTGATCGAGCCGCGAGGCCTTGATCGGAGCCGCGCGCGTAAGCAAGCGGTTTCCCGAGGGCGCCTACCCTACAAGCTTCAACGTCTTCACGCGGTCTCGCAACTGCGCCGCCTTCTCGAACTCGAACTTGCGGGCGGCATCGCGCATCCGCTCTTCCAGTTCGCCTATGAACTTGATGCGCTGCTCCGGCGTCAGCGCCTCCACTTCCTCGTCCGATTCCAGCGGCACCGTGACGTAATCGCCCTCCGCCACCGCCACCAGGCTCATATCGATGGGCTTCACGATGGATTGCGGAGTGATGTTGTTGCGCTCGTTGTACTCCAGTTGCACCGCCCGGCGGCGGCCCGTTTCGCCCAGCGCTTTCCGCATGCTGTCCGTCATCACGTCGCCGTACAAAATGGCGTGGCCTTCCACGTGGCGCGCCGCGCGTCCGATGGTCTGGATCAGCGCGCCCCACGACCGCAGAAAGCCCTCCTTGTCGGCATCCAGAATCGCTACCAGCGAAACTTCCGGCAGGTCCAGGCCCTCGCGCAGCAGGTTGATTCCCACCAATACGTCGAACTCGCCGCGCCGCAGGTCGCGCAGGATGCGGATGCGGTCGAACGTGGTGATTTCCGAATGCAGATACCGGCAGCGCACCCCGACTTCGGAGTAGTATTCCGCCAGATCCTCGGACATGCGTTTGGTCAGCGTGGTCACCAGCACCCGCTGGTTCACCTCCACGCGCTTGCGGATCTCTCCCAGCAGATCGTCAACCTGGCCCTTCACCGGCCGGATCTCCACGGTCGGGTCCACCAACCCGGTCGGCCGGATGATCTGTTCGATTACCTCGCCCGCCGTCTTCGTCAACTCGTACGGGCCCGGCGTCGCCGAAACGTACACCAACTGGTTGACGCGATGCTCAAACTCCTCGAACGTCAGCGGCCGGTTGTCCAGCGCGCTGGGCAGCCGGAATCCGTGCGCCACCAGCACTTCCTTCCGCGAGCGGTCGCCGTGATACATGCCGTGCAATTGCGGAACCGTCTGATGGCTCTCGTCCAGGAAGATGATGGAATCGTGCGGCAGGTAATCCAGCAGCGTGGGGGGCGCTTCGCCCGGCAGGCGCCCCGAAAAATGGCGCGAGTAATTCTCGATTCCGTGGCAGTACCCGATCTCCTTGATCATCTCCAGGTCAAACATGGTGCGCTGGTGCAGCCGCTGCGCCTCGATGGTCTTGCCCTGCTTCTGCAGTTCCTCGCGCCACCACTCCAACTCGGTGCGGATGCTTTGCATGGCATCGAGCTTGGTCTCCTGCGACATCACGTAGTGCGTTTTCGGGTATATCGGCAGCCGCTGGTAGGTCTGCTTCACCTGCCCCAGCAGCGGATCGATCTGCGACAGGCTCTCCACTTCGTCGCCCCAGAGCTCGATGCGATAGGCGTTGTCGTCATAGGTCGGGTAAATTTCAATCACGTCGCCGCGCACGCGGAAAGCGCCGCGGCGGAAATCCGTGTCGTTACGCTCGTACAGAATCTCCACCAGTTTGGAGACGATCTGGTTGCGTGAGATTTTCTGCCCTTTTTCGAGCATCAGCAACATGCCATAGTAGGCTTCGGGCGACCCCAGGCCGTAAATGCAGCTCACGCTGGCGATGATCACGCAATCGCGCCGCTCGAACAGCGATTTCGTCGCCGCCAGACGCAGTTTGTCGAGCTCGTCGTTGATCGTGGACTCTTTTTCGATGTAAACGTCGCTGGAGGGAATGTAGGCTTCCGGCTGGTAGTAATCGTAATAGCTGACGAAATACTCCACCGCGTTGTCCGGGAAGAACGATTTGAACTCGTGGTAAAGCTGCGCCGCCAGCGTCTTGTTGTGCGCCAGCACCAGGGCGGGGTGGCCGATTGCCTCGATCACCTTGGCCATCGTGAACGTCTTGCCGGATCCCGTGACGCCAAGCAGAACCTGATGCTGCGCGCCTTCCCGAATGCCGCGGGTCAGCTCCGCAATGGCATTCACCTGGTCCCCGCGCGGCCGATAATTCACTACCAACCGAAAGCCCATTCATACAGTGTACCCGCCGGCCCCTACGGTGCTTTTCTGCGGGCAATTGCGAACCGTCCATGCCGGAATCTCAGGAGTGGGCGCTAATTCCTGGAGGGTCAACCGAAATCGCATTCCCGCCGCTTGTCCGGCAAGGCCGGTAAACGGTGACGGCAAAATCGACTTTTTCTTCGCCCTGAATTCAAGCGGTTACAGACATTCGCCCCCGAAACCCCTTGACCGCTGTGCTACTTTCCAATCAGAAGGTCTCGCCCACCGCGAT
>DATMNI010000080.1:0-19051 GCA_035570275.1 Candidatus Acidiferrales bacterium
CCCGACAGTTACACCTACCCGATGATCTCGCAGATTATCGGTTTCGAGATGGAAATTGAGGTGCTGGAGGGCAAGTTCAAGCTCGGCCAGGAACGCAGCGAGGCTGACAAGCAGGGTGTTCTGAAGGGCCTTCAGTCAGCCAAGGGGCCGCGCTCCATCCACGATTTCACGGACAGTTTCTACCGGCGGCCGGTTTGACCCCGGCGGGCGCCTGCCGAGGGCGATAGCCGGTAAGAGAAGCTTGACCGGACCAATCCTAAACACTGCGGCGTTTCCGGTGAGCCTGCGCACGGGCCGAACCCTCTGTTGATACAAACGGCGTGGGAAGCGCTTGAGGATTCAGGTCGACCAGACCACGATGGTCTGTGACTGAACGTACGCATCGGGTTGGCCGTTAATTGCTAGTCCGATCCATACTGATCCCAGAGGGGACGTATGAAGCCCTGGATTTCCGCAATCATCCTGCTCGCTTCCGCGGCGCTTCTGTTCGCTGCAGATGGCGACCGAACGGTAGTCCAACTCCATCTGAACCGCAATGTACCGTCATTTGCTGGCCAGATGATCGATTTCGGCCCGCCTCGCGACGCCAAGGTAATAGCCGAGCCTGGCACCGTGCGCCAGGGCAGGGTTGGCGGCCTAACAGTTAGTGCTACGCCGAGCGCTGGTAAGCCGGGTAAATACATGGTTCAAATGAGCGGCGGTGCGAACCAGCCGGCGTCCGTGGAGGTGACGCCGGAAACTGCCGTGAGGTTGGAGATCGACCGGCCCGCCGGCCGATTGCCATACCGTCTGGGACTGAACCCAAATGCGGGCCCGAATGGTTCACCCCGGGAGGTTATGACCTGGCTGCCCGAATATCGCGCCGAAGGGATACTCGCCGTCGGCGACTGCAGCGCGCTGATGGCTATTTGGGACATGAACGCGGATGGTGTATTCGACCGGCGTGATTTCCGGGGCGGGAGCGCCGCTGGAATCGATCTCAATGGCGACGGCAAGGTCGCCGGTCAGAGGGAATTTCTGTTTGGCGGAGAAGTGTTCGAGTTCTGCGGCCGACGGTTTTTCGTGGATCCCGACAGCCTGCGGCCCGATGGATCCTCGGTGACCGTGGTCGAAACTTCCCTGGAAAAGCCGAAGCTCGGCTCGCCTGTGCCTACGCTGATCATGGAAACCACGGACGGCACCGCGCTCCGGTCCGGCGAATGGAAGGGTAGAGTAGTCCTGCTCGATTTCTGGGCGTCTTGGTGCGGATACTGCATTGACGGCTTCAAGACCATCAAGCAAATGCATGAAGAGTTTGCGCCCACTCTACAAGTGATCTCGATCAACACCGACGAGCCGTCCGCCATCGCAGCGGCCAGGAGAGTCGTTGCCTCGCACAACATGCCGTGGCTGAAGGTGATGTCCGGCAAAGGACTGGATGACCCTTTGTGGATGATGTTCCAGGGGCTGGACCACTCGATGCCGCAATACGTCATCATCGACCGCGATGGGATCGTGCGCTACAGCGGAGCAGGCGGCGAGAACCTGATGGAATTGCGGGCCGCGGTTGAGAAGTACACGGGCAAGCCGTAGCGACCGCCTAACCTCGTTAGGGCATGCCCGTTCGATCTCGACCGGCTGTTGAGCCACATCGATCCTGGACCTGCCGAAGAATCCAAAGCCTCGTAGGCCTCATCTATGAGCGGCGCCGTTCTGACCTCTCCTCCAAACGCAACGGCAAGACTGGCCGTTGACACAGATGTTGCCAGTTTCATTTTCAAATGGCACCCCGTGTTTGCCCCGCGGTACGTGAGCATCATCCGTGGTGCCGAGTTGATTGTCTCGTTCGTGACATTGGCGGAAATGCGCCAAGGTGCCAGATGAGCGCAGCCGATGCGTGGATCGCCGCCACCGATCTGGTTCTGTCCGCGTCACTAGTTACAAACAACGCCAAAGACTACCGCCACTTGGGCAACATCCAACTCGTTTCCGCTGCCGGCTAAACCGAAGGCATTCGGAGGCAGATCGCGGCGGGCCAGGAAATCGGTCCTGCCTTGTCGTTAAAAACCGGCCCATCTTTCGTTGAGGTCGGCCCTTGAACAAAGCGCTCAATGTCCGATGGACAGGCGCTAATTTCTCTTTTTCGTTCGAGCTGTCTTACCAGAGAGAACCCGCCGAAGGCCTGTCTGGGCGGCTTCCGAGGGTGGGTGGGCAGGTTCTCATGAAAACTTCTTGCAGTGCCCGCCTTCACTGTGCAGAATGATCGTGCGTGGTCCTGCGTGACTCATCGCGCCACAGCATTGGATCCGGCAGAAATTGGCCGGATAAGTCGCGCAGCGTTTACCAATCTGCGCCGTCACCCGATCCGGTTCCCCGAATACACGGTCACCGCCGAGCCTTCGGCCAAGAACGCCGATTCCGGTTCGCCGCTGAGACACTTGGCCAGTTCCGGACCGTAGAGGGCGGCGGTGTCGCCTTGAAAGCTTGCCTGGGTGGCCGTCCAAACCCGCCAGGGGTCGTGAGCCACCTGGTACTCCAGGCTGCCGCCATCCGGTTGCGTGGCGTAGCCCCAGTAATGTTCGGTGATGAACTGGGCCAGCGAACCCTCGGGAGCCAATGCCGGCCGCCCGGCGCCTGCGACGCGGAGCCGGCTCCACTGGCCCTGGTAACGCCAGCGGTACTCGGCCTGCACTCGGCCATGTTCGGAAGTTGGTTCGATCACCTGGTGGGACATGGGCAGCGCGATGTACTTCTCGCGGTAAACCAACTGCGCCACCTTGGCGATGGCGTACCGCGGGACAATCTCGCGCACAAAGACCACACCCCGGTGGGTCGGGCTGCTGCCTTGGCCGATTGGGCTAATGCCCTGGCGCCTCACGTAGAAGCGCAGATTTACTTCGTCAAAATTGGCGTGGAAGGGGATCCAGAGGCCGCGGACGCGCGTGCGCAGGAACCGGAAGCCTACCAGGCTGACGTAGGTCTTACCTTCGAACTGGTCCAACTCGGTTCCGGCTGGAACCATGGGGGCGAGCGATTCCTTAACTAACGCGGGACTGACGGCGTAGTTGAGCATCGCCAGATAGCGCCACTCGGCAGTGAGAAAGGGACGTATTGGACCACGCAAAGCTGGGGATGCGGACAACGGTTAGTGGTTTCCGCCGGCGGCGACTCCTGTGGCTTTTCGGCTAAGGAAACATTCGCGGCAGTAGACCGGCCGTCCTTGCGTGGGTTTGAAGGGTACCGTGGTTTCGCGGCCGCACTGTGAGCACATGGTCATAGTTTCGGTCTTGGCGAAGCCGCCGCCCCCTGAACCCTGGCGCTTGGTCTTACAGGTCTTGCAGCGCTTGGGCTCGTTCTTGAAGTTCTTGTCGTGGAAGAAGTGCTGTTCTCCCGCCGTGAAAACAAAATCTGCTCCGCAATCCGCACATTTGAGGACGCGATCCTGAAACTCCGGCATACCTGTGCCCCGTGATCAACCTGAACGCGTGGTCGTCCGATTTGAAGGAGGCGGGGCTAAGCCACAAAGTCGGGCTTGGGCCCCGCATCCGCGTTACTCAATCTCCCGGCGTGACTTCTTCCGGTTTCGCTTGCGGGCCAGCGCTTGCTTGGCCCGGAGCTTCTCACCCGGCTTCAAATAAAAGGAGTGTCTCTTCACTTCCTTAATAATGTCCTCTTGCTGGACCTTGCGCTTGAAGCGGCGAAGGGCGTTTTCAAGAGTTTCGCCCTCTTGAAGCTTTACTTCTGCCAAACGAAATACACCTCCAGACTAGTCCAAGAATCTCCATGGAATGCTTTGGATACTATGAGACATGCCGCACCCAAAGAGGTGGCGCGAATCCCCAAAATCCCTTACACTCACATAGAAGGTACTGATATCATAGGTGGTTGACAAATAAAGTCAAGCCCAAAATTTTGGACGGCGCCCGATATTCCCGGTAAGGATATCTGGATTCCCTTTCTTTTCAGGATTTTACGCTCAAATGGAAAATGTGCTAGCGATACTCCTGGCGGGAGGCGCGGGCGAGCGCCTGTTTCCGCTGACCCGGGACACCGCCAAGCCTGGCGTCCCGTTTGGAGGGGCCTATCGAATCATCGACTTCACGCTCTCCAACTGCATCAACTCTGACGTCCGTCGAATTCTCATCCTAACACAGTATAAGGCCCTGGAACTGACGCGCCACATCCGCGACGGTTGGAACATCCTGTCGCCGGAACTCGGGGAATACATCGAGGTAATTCCCCCCATGAAGCGCGTCCACGAAGACTGGTACCAGGGAACGGCGGACGCCGTGTTCCAGAATTTTCAGAGCATCGAAGCCGAGGCGTCCAGCCAAACCTTGATTCTCTCGGGCGACCATATCTATAAGATGAATTACCACGATATGCTGGACTGGCACCACCAGCACCATGCGGATATCACCCTGGCGACTCTGCAGGTGGCCCCCGCGGAGGCCGAGCGTTTTGGCGTGCTGGACATAGATGCGGAATACCGGGTGGTGGGCTTTGAAGAAAAGCCGAAACATGGGAACCCGCTGCCTTCCCGCTTCGACCCTTCCATGGTCAGCGCGTCGATGGGGATCTACGTCTTTAACACCGATGTCCTGCTGCGCGCGCTGCACGAGAACGCCCAGAACCCGAATTCGCGCCACGACTTTGGCAAAGACGTGATTCCGAACAATCTGGATAAAGCGCGTGTGGTGGCATACGATTTCCGCGACATTAACGCCAAGCAATCCCGGTACTGGCGGGACGTGGGAACGCTGGACGCATACTACGAAGCCAACATGGACCTGGTGTCGGTAGTTCCCGAATTCAACCTGTACGATAGCCACTGGCCCATCCGCACCAAGGCGACGCAGCAGCCACCGGCCAAGTTCGTCTTCGCCCAGGAAGGCCGGCGCATGGGTGTCGCGGTAGATTCGGTGGTGAGTTCCGGTTGTATCGTTTCCGGCGGCCGCGTGTTGCACAGCGTGCTCTCTCCGGGCGTACGCGTGAACAGTTATTGCGAGGTGGAGTACTCGATCCTGTTGCCGAATGTAGAGATCGGCCGGTATAGCCGTGTGAGGCGCGCTATCGTAAATACAGGCGCCAAGATACCGGAAGGCAGCGTGATTGGATATGACCCGGAAACCGACCGCGCCAGCGGACATCACATCACCGAAGGCGGAATTACGGTAGTAGCTTAAAGGCGGTGGCCGGTGGCCAGTGGCCGGTGGCCGGTGAAGGGCCGGGAGGCGACAAGCGGGCTCCGGGTTTTCACTGGCCACTCGCCACAGTTCTTAGACCGGGGTTTCACTGGCCACCGGCCACCGGCCACCGGCCACAGGTTTTGGGCCACCGGCCACCGTTTTTAGGCCACCGGCCACAGGTTTTAGGAGATTCATTTGTCTACGATCACGAAAGTAACCGGACGAGAGATTCTCGATTCCCGCGGGAATCCAACTGTCGAAGCGGATGTCTATCTCGCCGATGGCAGCATGGGACGGGCCGCCGTGCCCTCGGGCGCCTCGACGGGAGAACACGAAGCCGTGGAGTTGAGGGACGGCGATAAGGCGCGTTACCTCGGCAAGGGCACGCTGAAAGCTGTCGGCCACGTCAATGGCGAGATCGCCGCGGCCCTCCATGGCAAGGATGCGACGCAACAGTCCGAAATCGACGGCATCATGATCGATCTGGACGGCACCGCTAATAAAGGACGCCTGGGCGCCAACGCCATGCTGGCGGTTTCCATGGCGGCTGCCCGGGCGGCGGCGGCGGCGCAACGCACTCCGCTCTACCGCTACCTGGGCGGCGTCGGCGCCAACACCCTGCCCGTGCCTATGATGAACATCATCAATGGCGGTGCGCACGCCGACAACTCGGTGGATGTGCAGGAGTTCATGATCGCCCCCTTTGGCGCCACGAAATTCTCCGAAGCGTTGCGCATGGGCGTGGAGGTGTTTCACACGCTCAAGAAGGTTCTCAGCAAGAAGGGCTACTCCACGGCGGTGGGCGACGAAGGTGGTTTCGCACCCATGCTGAAATCCAACGAGGAGGCCATCGAATCGGTGCTGGAAGCCATCGCGCAGGCAGGCTACAAGCCGGGTGAGGAAATCGGCATCTGTCTGGACCCGGCTTCCAGCGAGTTCTATCAGGACGGCAAGTACGTGTTCAAAAAGTCCGACAAGAGCCAGCGCTCGTCCGAACAAATGGTGGAATTCTGGGCGAACTGGGTGCGGCAGTATCCGGCGATTCTGTCGATTGAGGACGGCATGTCCGAAGAAGATTGGGCTGGCTGGAAACTGCTGACGGACACATTGGGGAGAAGGATTCAGCTGGTGGGCGATGACATCTTCGTGACGAACCCGGCGATTTTCCAGCGCGGGATCGACCAGGGCATCGCCAATTCGATTCTGGTGAAGGTCAACCAGATCGGCACGCTGACCGAGACTCTGGAGGCCATGCAGATGGCGTCGGTGGCCGGCTATACGGCTGTGGTTTCGCACCGCTCAGGGGAAACCGAAGATCCGTTTATCGCCGACCTGGTGGTGGCCACGAGTGCGGGCCAGATCAAGACCGGCTCCGCCAGCCGCACCGACCGAATCGCCAAGTACAACCAGTTGCTGCGCATCGAAGAACGTCTGGGCGCCGCGGCGCAATTCCCCGGCCGAAAGGCGTTCCGGCAGTGAACAAGCTAGTGATTGTGCGCCACGGTGAAAGCACTTGGAACAAGGAAAACCGGTTCACGGGCTGGACGGACGTTGACCTTTCCGAAAAGGGCCGGCAGGAGGCCAAAGAAGGCGGCCAGGTTTTGAAGAAGGAAGGCTACACGTTCGATGTGGCTTTCACTTCCGTGCTGAAACGCGCCATCCGCACGCTGTGGAGCATCCAGGACGAGATGGACCTGATGTGGATTCCGGTTCACCGCTCCTGGCGTTTGAACGAGCGCCATTACGGCGCATTACAGGGGCTCAACAAGGCCGAAACGGCGGCCAGGTTTGGCGAGGATCAGGTGAAAATCTGGCGGCGGAGCTACGATATTCCGCCGCCCGAGCTAACGGCGGACGACGAACGCTATCCCGGCCATGACCCGCGATACCAGGGTCTCGGCAAGGCCGACCTGCCGCTCACGGAGTGCCTGAAGGACACCGTGGCGAGGGTTCTGCCGTTATGGAACGATACCATCGCCCCGGCCGTCCGGTCGGGACGGAAGGTGCTGATCGCCGCCCACGGCAACAGCCTGCGCGCGCTGGTGAAATACCTGGACCACGTGTCCGAGGCCGATATCGTCGAGCTGAACATTCCCACCGGGATGCCGCTGGTCTACGAACTGGATGACCACCTGAAGCCACTCAACCGTTACTACCTTGGCGACCCCGAGAAGGTGAAAGCCGCGATGGAGGCCGTGGCCGCGCAGGGGAAGAAGAAGTGATGTAGGACAGACGATCGGTTTTCGTCGTCTGTCGAACCGGCGGTTTTCGTCGTCTGTCGACTAGCGGTTTTAGTTCGTCTGTCGAACCGGCGCGGAAACGACAGACCACTGGAAAACGATGGTCTGTCCTACCGCGGGAGTAGAATCACTCTGTATGAATCGACGCGCTTTCCTCACTGCCGCATCCGCGGTCCCGGCAGCCTTGGCCGCGCCACAGGCGATCTTGGCCGCGCCACAAAGTCCGGGCGAATCCGGATTTGCCGATCTCTTCGACGGCCAATCACTCGCAGGCTGGTCCGTGCGCGACGGACCCGAGTCGGCTTTCTACGTCAACGGCGGCGCCATCGTGGTTCACGAGAGCGCCGGATATCCCACGTGGCTGCGCTCTGCGCGGCAGTACGAGAACTTCGACTTGCGCGGCGAATTCTTCGTCAAGGGTTGGACCAACTCCGGCATCTATCTGCACGCGCCCGAGCATGGACGAAACATGTGGTGTGGGATGAAGATCAACATCTTTCACCAGGTGGACGAGCACCCTGCGGCGGAATCCATGGGCTCCGTCTTCCCCATCGTGCCGCCGCTCAAGGTCAACGTCAAGAACAAGGGGGAGTGGAATACGTTCCGCATCCTTATGGACTGGCCGAAGCTGCAGGTGTGGACGAACGGCGAACCGATTCAGGATCTGGACGTGGAGACCGTGCCGGAGTTGCGTCACCGGCTGCGCAGCGGGTATCTGGGCCTGGAGTCGCTTTCTTATCCCATCCGCTTCCGCAATCTTCGTGTCCGCGAACTGCCGTCGAAAGTGACCTCTACCTCGGGATGGACCCCGCTTTATCAGAGCTCGCCGGATCTCGCCAAATGGCACATCTCGGACGGCAAGCCGGTTTTCGAAGGGCTTGGCGGCGTGCTCCACAGCGACGGCCTCGGTCACTTCGCCACTAACGAGAAGTTCCGGGATTTCGAACTGCAGATGTACGTCCGCCACGCCTGGCATCACAACGGCGGCGTCCTGTTCCGCACCGCCGGCCAGGGGTCGCGGGCCCGCCATTACGAGATTCAACTCCACGACGTGGAAGGCGCGCACTACCCCACGGGGTCGTTGTATTCCATCCAGCGCGGCCTGTATCCGCGGATCGAAGCCGGCCCGTGGTGGCTTCTGCAACTGCGCGTGAAGGATACGGAGTGCCTGGTTCGGATCAATGGCGAAACCGTGCTGCAGTACGACCGCCTGGATAACCTCGAAGAAGGGCCGATCGAACTGCAGGCGCACGACGCCGGCCGCTGGACCGAATACAAGCAGATCCTGATCCGCCGGATCTGAGCCGGCTTGAAGGAGGCGAGTTTAAGTTGCGCCTGATCTCGCCGGCTTCTCCGACGCCGCGGCTGCGCTTCGTTAAGAGTCCCGCGTCATTGCCGCTAGCGCGTTGCCGGCGCGGTCTTGTGGTTAGCCACATACTTCTCTACAAAGCCGGAAAAGGCCGCGGTCAGCGCCTGGCGGGCGCGCTCGGAGCGGCCAACCTTCTTGTCCTCAATCTGCATGGCTGGCAGCAGATCGCGCGTGGTGGAGGTGATGAAGACCTCATCGGCCAGTTCCAGGTCGGTGGGCATGAGCGCCCTTTCGCCGATGCGGATACCGGGCACGCGGACCTCGCCCAGCAGCACCTCGCGCGTGATTCCGGGAAGACAGCCGGAACTGAGCGGCGGCGTCCAAACCTGATTGCCATCGGCGATGAAGATGTTGGCGGAAGTGCACTCGGCCACTTCGCCGCGCTCGTTCAGCAGGATGACCTCATCGAAGCCACGGGCCTGCGCGGATTCCAGCCAGGTGAGATTCATGGCCCAGGAGAGGATCTTGGCGCCGGCGAACTGGCTGGCGGCGTGGCGGGCGTCGCGCTGATAGGCGAGTCTGACGCTGTCGCCCCATTCCTTGGAGTCCGCGGTGAGAGCAATCACGTCGCAGGCGCGCCCGTTGGAAGGTCCGGCCCACATGCCGCCGCCGTTGCGCACAATCACCAGGCGCAGGGTACAATGGTGCGCGCCGTTGGCCTCCACCAGTTCCAGCAGGTTGTGGCGCACACGCTCCGGGTCTTCGGGAAGCGGCACGTGGAGCGCCTTGGCGTCGCGCGTGATTCGCGCCCAGTGGCGTTCCCACGCGAAAAGCACGCCATCGGCGACCCGTAGGGTACTGAAGACACCCCATCCGGAAAGGAGGCCGACCTGGCCCGGAGAAAGCGCGAGGTCGGTGGCTTCCTGGACGCGGTCATTGTGAAGAACAAAACGATGCAGCACGAAGACCATCTTAACAAGGGCCGCCACGGGCAGGGGTTTCCATAAAGGTGCTTCAATAGTTGCTTGGCCCAATGAATCCACCCACACTACCTACGAACGAACAGATCCAACAGGCGTGCCGGATTGTCTATGAGGCAATGCAGCCCACCGCGCAATATTCCTGGCCGTTGCTGAATGAGCGCGTGGGAACGGAGGTCTGGATCAAGCACGAGAATCACGGTCCGGTGGGCGCCTTCAAGATCCGGGGCGGGCTGGTGTACTTTCGCCACCTGCGTGAACAGGGCCGGCTTGAACAGAACCAGCCGGCGGGCGTGATCGCGGCGACCCGCGGCAACCATGGGCAGGCGGTCGGGTTCGCGGCGCGGCGCGAAGGAATCCCGGCAACGGTCTGCGTACCGTTCGGCAACAGCGCCTCCAAGAACCGGGCCATGCGGAGCCTGGGCGTGACCCTGGTGGAGCACGGTCAGGATTTCGAAGAAGCCCGGCAGGAAGCTCGCCGCCGTGCGGCAGTGGAAGGACTGCACTACGTTCCGTCTTTCCACCAGTGGCTGGTAGCCGGCAATTCGACCTACTCGTACGAATTGTTCCAGGCGGTGGACGGGATCGACGTCGCTTACGTGCCGATTGGGCTGGGTTCGGGAATCTGCGGCATGTGCGCGGCGCGGCAGGCGTTGGGGCGGAACACGGAGATCGTCGGTGTGGTGTCGGCGCATGCCGCGGCGTACTACGAATCGTTCGCGCAGCGGCGGCCAGTTTCGCGGCCGGCGGACACTAAGATCGCCGATGGCATGGCGGTGCCGGTGCCCGACCCGGATGCGCTGGAACTGATCTGGCGGCACGTGGCACGGGTGGTGATGGTGACCGATAGCGAAGTGGAGGCGGCGATGCGGGCGATTTTCGACGACACCAGCAACGTGGCCGAAGGCGCGGGCGCGGCCGGTGTGGCGGCCATCCTGAAGGAGAAGGATCGACTGCGCGGCAAGCGCGTGGCCACCGTAATATCCGGCGGCAACGTGGACCGCCAGGTTGTAGCCCGCGTGCTGGGACAGTCGCTGGCAGGAGGGCTGTCTTGATGCGAGTGACCCGGTTGGCGTGGTTGGCGGTGATCGCAGGCGCGCTGATGGCCCAGCCGAAACCGCAGTACGAGGTGTATGCGATTCGCTACGCCACCATACCGGACTTCGCCGTGTCCGGCCTGGTGGCGGGCGCTGACCCAGCCCGGAAGATGGACATTGCGATGATGGTCTGGCTGCTGCGGGCAAACGGAAAGAACATCCTGGTGGACTCCGGATTCTACCGCGAGCAATTCTTCAAACAGTGGCACGTGACGGGGTTCGTCAAGCCATCGGACGCGGTGAAGCGGGTGGGGTTGCAGCCGGAGGACATCACGGACGTGGTGATCACGCACATGCACTGGGACCACGCCGACGGCATGGACCTGTTTCCGAATGCGCGCGTGTGGCTACAGAACGCGGAGTTGGAATACTACGCCGGCACCGCCTGGCAATCGCGCCGGACGCACGGCGGAATCGATCCGGACGACGTGATGGCGGCGGTGAAACTGAACCTGCAGGGCAAGATGGGGCTGGTGAACGGCGATGCGCAGGAGATTCTGCCCGGCGTGACGTGCTACACCGGCGGCAAGCACACCTATGCGTCGCAATACGTGGGGGTGAATACGGCGGCGGGGACGGTGGTGCTGGCTAGCGACAATATGTACCTGTACGAGAATCTGGAGAAGCACGTGCCCATCGCCGCCACGCTCGATGCCGTGTCGAACCTGCGGGCGCAGGACCGGATGAAGCAATTGGCGGCAGACGTGAAGCTGATCGTTCCGGGGCACGATCCGGCGGTGATGACGCGTTTCCGGGAAGTGCAGGCGGGGGTGGTGAAGATTCAGTAGAGTGAGGCGCCAGCCATTTCGGGTGCTCCTCGGGGTTGGCGGGGGTTCGCGGCCGCTTCCAATCCCGGCTTCCCAATGGTATCCTCACGTCCATGCGATTCTGGCCCATCCTGCTGCTGGCGGCCGCGGCGGCTGCTCAGACTCCCGATCACGCCGCCATCTATCGCGTGGGCAACGGCGTCAGCGCTCCGGTGCTGATCCACCAGAGCCAGCCCGAGTACTCCGCGGAGGCGCGCAACGCCCAGTTGGAGGGATCCGTGGCGCTGTCCCTGGTAGTGGGCGCCAACGGTCATCCGTCAGACATACGCGTCCGCAAATCCGTGGGCATGGGCCTAGACGAAAACGCGGTGGCGGCCGTCAGCGCCTGGCGGTTCAAACCCGCCATGAAGGGTTCGCAAGCGGTTGCCGTGGAGTCCACCATCGAAGTCTCGTTCCATCTGTATGCCAACTCCGACTGGCACCTTAACCGGGCCGCCTTCCGGACCGAGCCCGGTGTTTCCATGCCCACCGTCATCCGGGCCCCGTATCCGGCGATGACGGAGGGTCCACGCTACGCCACCTTCCGAATTGCAGTGCAAATCGACGAACGCGGTGTTCCCGGAGAGGTGAAGATCCTCTCTTCATCCGACCCTGCCCTGGACGATGAAGTCATCAGCCTCATCCGGGAGTGGCGTTTTCATGCCGCCGAGAAGGCCGGTCTGCCGGTTGCCGTCACCGCCGAATTCGATTTCAGCCACGGCGAGGCTCCCGCCCCCGCTGCTTCAGATCCGGGTCTTCGCAAGAAGCTCTGAGCCCATCCGCCGGGGAACCAGCGCACGCCGCCCCGGAGCCTACTCTTTTCTAGTCACGAAGAAGACGCGCCCCTCGCCCAGTTGGCCGCCCATACCCAGATCGCGGGCGTCGTAGCAGGCGGTTCCGGTGAAGTTGGCGCGGGCCAGCGCGGCATCGATCTCTTCGTGCGAGTAGCAGCGCTCCTGCACCTGCACGTCGGAACGGCGCCATGCGTTGCCGGCCAGGCGAAACATGGTGATGGTACATTGCGCCACGCGGCGGCGGAAATCGTAGCCGGAGTCCGAAATCAACAGCACGTGATCGTCGCGCACGATGGTAAAACCTTCCGCCCATCCGGTCTGGTAACCGCCCTCCAGCAGCATGTCGAAGACGAACGGCGCGCCGGGTTTGAGCGCGGCGGCAGTGTTGCGGAATGCCGCCTCCAGTCCTTCGGCGCTGAGGATGTGGTTGAGGCTGTCAAAGGTGCAGACCGCCGCGGCGAACTTGCCGTGAAGCCGGAACCGGGTGGCGTCGGCGACATGGAACCGGGCGGCGGGCACATGGTTGCGGGCGTGTTCGATCATGGCGGATGAGGCGTCGATACCCGTGACCTGATAACCGCGTTCCGTGAGCAGGCCGGCGAGATAGCCGGTGCCGCAACAGACATCCAGGATGCGAGCCTTCGGCGGCACGCCAGGTAGCCAGATGCGTTCCAGAATGGCCCAGGCTAGGCTGTGAAATTCCTCGTTCCAGTAGCGATTGTAGAACCAGGCGAAGTCGTCGTAGGTGGCCATGCGGTTGGTGGCGGTCGCGGTCGTTTTCAACAGCGCTTTCAGCATGGCATACTATGTGAACCATGCGGAGAATCGGCTGGAGTACGGCGATTGCGGCGGTTGCGGCGGTTCTGCTGTGGCTGTCGGGCTGTTCGCCGTCGGGCGACACCGGTGGCGACAACGCGGCGAAGAAGGAAGCGTCCGCGCCGCCCAAAGCGGAGAAGGCGCCCGATGTCTTCAAGCTGAACCTGGACACGTCGAAGGGCGCCATCGTAGTGGAGGTGCATAAGGACTGGGCGCCCATCGGCGTGGACCACCTGTTTGCGTTGGTGAAGACCGGCTACTACGACGGCAACCGGTTCTTCCGCGTCACCCAGCGGTACGCGCAGTTCGGGATCAACGGCGACCCCCAGATTAACGGCGTGTGGTCGAACGGGTTTCTGCCCGACGATCCGGTGAAGCAAAGCAACGTCAAAGGCAGCGTGGCGTTCGCGCATCTGGGACCCAATAACCGGACCACGCAATTGTTCTTCAACCTCAAGGATAACAAGGATCTGGACAAGGGCGGCTTCGCGCCGGTCGGCAAAGTGATCGCCGGAATGGAGGTAGTGGAGCGCCTGTACAGCTCATACGGCGACATGCCGCCGCGGGGCCAGGGCCCGGATTCGACAAAAATTCAGACTCAGGGAAATCAATACCTGGAGAGCCATTTTCCCCGGCTGGATTATGTCAAGAAGGCTACGATTCAGTGATATAGTGTAGGGGACCCTCCCCGATGCGAAGGGGACCAGGAAGTTACCAATACAGGGTCAAACCTGAACGACGCGGCCCGGCGGATTTAAACTCCGCCGGGTTTTTTGGCGTGCGCCAGGAGCCCGGCAGGGCTCAAATCGTCCCCCTGCATGCTCAAATCATCCCAAAGAGGTCGCTGAGGCGAATCGAAAAGCCCGGAATCAGCGGCGACTGGAAGTGCTGGCTTTCAACCAGGACCACGGTCGGATGCTCGGAGAATACGAACGCCTGCCAGGTCAGAATAGAGAAGATCCAGACTTCGGCCGTGCCGCAGCGGCGGTAATGGAGGGCCTTGGCAAAGAGCGCGTCGAACCGGTCGCCTTTCGAAACGATCTCAATGGCCAGGTCCGGAACGAACCGCTGCACGCGCAGCCGGCCGTCGAACAACTCGGCCTTCGCCGTCCCAAAGAAGCTAATATCCGGCCCGTGCGCGTTTTCGCCGAATTCGAATTCCTGCTCGGAGAGGATGCGTCCGAGCCGATGTTGGCGCACGTAAGGACGCAGCAGTTCAACCAGACCATCGCGCAATGAAATATGGTTGCCAATGTTTCCAGAGACGTCTACCAGTTCTCCGTTTACCAACTCCCGGTTATGGGCGAGCACATCGGGAAGCTGCTCAAAATCGTCGATAGTCAAGCCGGTCGTCGCCGTCGCCATGGTTACATTCTAACCCTGTCCCACATGTTTGGCTTCGTGAATTTCCTGGAGGCTCCAGACGCGGATGGGGTCGCGCAGGCGGGCGGCGATGGCGTCGGCGGCGGCGCGGGCGCCGCTCATGGTGGTGATGCAGGGGACGCGGTAGAGCACCGCGCTGCGGCGGATGGCCTTCTCGTCGAGGAACGCTGGAGCACCCGTGGTGGTGTAGATGGCGAGTTGAATTGTCCCGCCCTTCAACAGGTCCACGGCATTAGGACGGCCCTCGTTCACCTTGAATACGGTCTTGCATTGCAGGCCGGCGTGGCGCAGCGCGGCGGCGGTTCCGCGGGTGGCGACAAACTGGAAGCCAAGCTCGGCGAATCGCCTGGCCACGGCGACGGCTTCGGGCTTGTGGTTGGCGTTGACGCTGATGAAGACTGTGCCCTTTTCGGGCAGCGGGCTGCCGGCGCTGATCTGGGCCTTCAGAAAGGCCTCGCCGAAGTTTATCCCCACGCCCATCACCTCGCCGGTGGAGCGCATTTCGGGGCCGAGCGCCGGGTCCACGCCCAGGAATTTGTTGAAAGGGAAGACGGGCGACTTGACGAAGTTCTGCGGCACCGTGAGCTTGCCGGACGAATAGCCGTAATCCTTGAGCTTGCGGCCCCACATCAGGCCCGCGGCAATTTTGGGCAGCGGCACGCCGGTGGCTTTGCTCACATACGGCACTGTGCGCGATGCGCGCGGGTTCACTTCCAGCACGTAAACCGTGCCGCTCTGAATGGCGTACTGCACGTTCATCAGGCCGATCACCTGGAGCGCTTTGGCGAGCCGCACGGTATAGTCTTCGATGGTGGCGAGCGATTCGGCCGTCAGCGATTGGGGCGGCAGCACACAGGAGCTGTCGCCCGAATGAACGCCGGCCTCTTCGATATGCTCCATGATGCCGGCGATCAGCACGTCGTCGCCATCGCAAAGAGCATCCACGTCGACTTCGGTGGCGTCTTCCAGGAAGCGGTCCACCAGGACCGGCCGGTCCTGCGAGAACGTAACGGCGTCGTGCATGTACTGGCGGACCATTTCCTCGTCGTAAGCGATCACCATGGCGCGGCCGCCCAACACGTAACTCGGCCGCACCAGCACCGGATAGCCGATTCGGCGGGCCACCTCGCAGGCTTCCTCCACACTGGTGGCGGTACCGTTCGGCGGGCAGGGAATCCGTAGTTCGTCAAGCAGCTTGCCGAACAGCTTGCGGTCTTCGGCGAGGTCGATGTTCGAAGGGTCGGTGCCGATGATCGGCATGCCGAGGCGCTTCAGGGGCAGGGCCAGGTTGAGCGGCGTCTGGCCCCCGAACTGGACGATGATGCCATCGGGCTTTTCGGTGTCGCAGATGTTGAGGACGTTTTCCAGCGTGAGCGGCTCGAAGTAGAGGCGGTCGCTGGTATCGTAATCGGTGGAGACGGTCTCCGGGTTGCAGTTGACCATGATCGATTCGACCCCCATTTCCTGGAGCGCGAAGGAGGCATGGCAGCAGCAGTAATCGAACTCGATGCCCTGGCCGATGCGGTTGGGGCCGCTGCCGAGGATCATGACCTTCGGGCGATCCACGGGGTCGGCCTCGCACGAGGTTTCGTAGTTGGAATAGAGGTAGGGGGTGAAGCTTTCGAATTCGGCGGCGCAGGTGTCAACTCGGCTGAAAACGGCGGTAACGCCCAACTCCTTGCGGCGATTGCGAACTTCGATTTCGGCGGCGCCCCAGGTCTTGGCGAGCTGGGCGTCGGAGATGCCATAGCGCTTGGCCTGGCGGAAGGTTTCTTTGGAAACATCTGCCAGAGATACGGCCAAGGATGGCAGTGCCATTTCGAAATCGACGACCTCTTTCATCTGGCTGAGGAACCAGGGATCGATGGAAGTGAGCTCCTGGATTTCGGCGACGGTGTAGCCGTTGGCCATGGCGAAGCGGATGTAGCTGAGCCGGTCGGGCGTGGGGGTGATCAGCCTCTTGGCGATGAGGGCCGGGTCGAACTTTTCGCTGCCGAAGGCCTTGCCGGTTTCCAGGCTGCGGATGCCTTTCCAGAGCGCTTGTTTGAAGGTGCGGCCGATGGCCATCACTTCGCCCACGGACTTCATCTGCGTGCCCAGCGTGGGGTCTGCGCCGGGGAATTTTTCGAAGGCCCACTTGGGGATCTTGACCACCACGTAGTCGATGGTGGGCTCGAAGCAGGCCGGCGTCTTGCGTGTGATGTCGTTGGGAATCTCGTCCAGCCGGTAGCCCACGGCCAGTTTGGCCGCGATCTTGGCGATGGGGAAGCCGGTGGCCTTGGAAGCCAGCGCGGAACTGCGCGACACGCGCGGGTTCATTTCGATGATCACCATGCGCCCGTTGACCGGGTTGATGGCGAACTGCACGTTGGAGCCGCCGGTATCGACGCCGATCTCGCGCAGGCAGGCCAAGGCGCCATCGCGCATCATCTGGTATTCCCGGTCGGTGAGGGTCTGGGCCGGGGCCACCGTGATGGAATCGCCGGTGTGCACGCCCATGGGGTCGAAATTTTCGATGGAGCAGACGATGATGCAGTTATCGGCGAGGTCGCGCATCACCTCCAGCTCAAACTCTTTCCAGCCGAGCGCGCTCTCTTCAATGAGAACCTCATGCACCGGCGACAGGGCCAACCCGCGCTCCAGGATTTCGACCAGCTCTTCCTTGTTATACGCGATGCCGCCGCCGGTGCCGCCAAGGGTGAAGCTGGGGCGCAGGATGCAGGGGTAGCCTATTTTCTCGGCGAAGGCCGCGCCGCCGGAGATGGTGTTGATGAGCTGCGATTGCGGCGTCTCCAGGCCGATCTTCCGCATGGCGTCTTTGAAGAGCAGCCGGTCTTCGGCCTTCTTGATGGCGTCGATCTTGGCGCCGATCAGTTCGACTCCGTACTTATGGAGGATGCCGGAATCGGCAAGTTCGACAGAGAGATTGAGGGCGGTCTGGCCGCCGACGGTGGAGAGCAGCGCATCCGGCCGTTCGCGGCGGATGATCTCTTCGAGATAGGGCAGCGTGAGCGGTTCGACGTAGGTCTTGTTGGCCAAATCCGGGTCGGTCATGATGGTGGCCGGATTGGAGTTGACGAGGATGACTTCGTAGCCATCGGCGCGCAGGGCCTTGGCGGCCTGGGTGCCGGAGTAATCGAACTCGCAGGCCTGGCCGATGACGATGGGGCCGGAGCCGATGATCAGGATGCGATGGAGATCGTTGCGTCTCGGCATCTTCTTAAAAACGCTCCCTTACGGTCGCGGCTCCGATTGGATGGGTCGCGGTTCGCATCAGGCTCACGAAGTCATCGAAGAGATAGCGCGAATCGTGCGGGCCGGGCGCGGCTTCCGGGTGGTATTGGACACAGAAAACCGGATGATTGCGCAGGCGGAAGCCTTCGAGCGTCTGATCGTTGAGGTTGACGTGGGTGATTTCGACTTCGGCGGGATTGAGCGAGTCGGGATCGACCGCAAAGCCGTGGTTGTGCGAAGTGATCTCCACCCGCTGCGTGATTTCGTTGCGCACCGGATGGTTTCCACCGCGGTGGCCGAATTTCAGTTTGTAAGTCTTGCCACCAACCGCCAGGCCGAGTAACTGGTTGCCGAGGCAGATGCCGAAGATGGGCTTCTTGCCGATCAGTTTGCGAATGTTGGCCACCTGCGGCTGCAGCGGCTCGGGATCGCCGGGCCCGTTGGAGAGGAAGATGCCGTCGGGCTGGAGCGCAAGTACGTCTTCGGCGGAAGTGAGCGAGGGCACCACGGTCACGCGGCAACCCACCTGCACCAGGCGACGCAGGATGTTGTGCTTGATGCCGTAGTCGTACGCCACTACGTGATAGCTGGCTTGGGGCGGGCGGCCGACGAGTTCGGAAGGCGAGCAGGCATCGACGGGCTTCGACCATTCATAACGCTCGGTAGTGGAGACACGGGTGGCCAGGTCGAGACCGGCCATGGTGGGGATGCTGCGCGCTTTTTCGACCAGCTTGGGAGCGTCGGTTTCGATGGCGGAGAGCACGCCGCGCATGACGCCGCGGGAGCGCAGGTGGCGGACCAGGGCGCGGGTATCGAGATCGGAGATGACGGGGATACCGGCACGGCTGAGGAAGGCATCGGCCTGGGCATCGGAGCGCCAGTTGCTGGCCATGGGGGAAAACTCGCGGACGGCCAGCCCTTCGATGTACGGGCGCGCCGATTCGTTGTCCTCCATGCTGGTGCCGTAGTTGCCGATCTGGGGATTGGTGAGGATAACGATCTGGCCGGCGTAGGACGGGTCGGTGAACACCTCCTGATAGCCGGTGAGGGAAGTGTTGAAGACGACTTCTCCGGACCGTTCGGCGGGCGCACCAAAACTCTGGCCCCTGAAGACCGAACCGTCTTCCAGGGCGAGGGTGGCAGGATTCAATTCAGGCTGTTCCTTCCGTGGGTAGTTGGGTAAATCATAGTTTAGCAGAGGGGGCGGGGGGAACGGATGCCGGT
>DATMNI010000081.1:0-10562 GCA_035570275.1 Candidatus Acidiferrales bacterium
GGAGAAGAAATCTGTCCAAGAAACTGCTCCAGAGCGGAACCGCCGGAATCGAAAATCCGCAGAACTATTTTGCGGGCCTCACGCGGGTCCTCTACGGCGAGGCGCCGGAGGCTCTCGTGAAGAAACTCAGCCTGCTGCATAGCGCTTCGAGCGCAGGTCGAACGCCTCTCTTCCGCCTTCGAGCAAGTCGATGATCTGTTCGCGGCACTCGTCGACGGTGCCGAACTTCTCGATGGCTCCAACCCGGCCATCCGAGTTCATGACCAGCACCAGCTCCGCCTCGGCCAGAACGGGGATATTCGCATTGTGGGTGATGAAGATCATCTGACGGCGTTTCTTCATTCGCTTCACCGCGTTGACGACAGTCTCAAAAATGAAATGGTTGTCGAGGTTGTCCTCCGGCTGGTCGATAATCAGCGGGTTATCTCTTCTTGCCAGGAGTATAGGGAGCAGCGCCGTGCACTTCTGACCGCGGGATAGATCGGACGCGTCCTTGAAGTGCGGCCCTCCCGCAGTCGCGACATTTAACTCAATGCCAATCCTGTCTTCGATGGCGGTTATCTCCAGCGCCAGCGGATCGACATTCTCGCGAAACGAATCCAGTATCTTCCGCGACCGCTCCGTGCCGAAATGCGTCAGTTCTTCGAAAGAATCCAGATCGTTGGACTGAATGAGTTGGGCGAGCTGCTCCGGCCTCAACTGCATAAGAGTCGCCAGGATCTCGTTTTGATTCCGAACCCGCGCTCCCTTGAGGCCATCCACCAGCATCTGCTGGTATGCCAGGTGGTCGGCGTTTCGCATGACGCGAATGCGCACCCGCTCGCCGGATTCGTGTTGAAGCTCGGACGCCACCTCGTCCCGCATGGTCGAAATCTGATCGCGCATCAGAATGTGATCGGCTTTGAGAGACTTTCGCCGCTCAAACAAAAGTTTCGACTCGGCATTCAGTTCCGCCCGCTGCTGCTCCAAAGCTTCCAGTTTGGCAGCTTGCTGCTCCAGCGACGCGCGCACGCGAGCCTGCTCGCTGGCCGCCTGGTTGACCGCGTTTAGCCGCGCCAACTCGCCCGCATGGCTGGTGTGAATCTCGATGACGGCCTGGCGTGCCTGGGCCAGTGTGCCCTGGGCGTCGCCAATCCTGGCATTGATGGCAGAGAGATGTTTATCAACCGGTCCCAGGGATGCTGCCAGCAGATCGTCATACCGGCGCACGGTATCCGCATTCGCGGACTGCTCCTCCGCCAGGCGGGCCGCAAACACATTCCGCGCTGCGCTTCGCAGTTGCTCCAGAGTTTGTCCCAGCGTCCTCAGATCTCGATCCGCGGAGTCCAGTTTCGCGATCTCGCGCTGATTGAGCTGCTGCTGGCGCGAAAGCCGGACGAAATCCGCCGAAGATTCACGGTCGGACGGCGCCAGAGCGCTCAGCCGGGCACGGACATCGCCGAGTTCTTCAATCTGTTCGGTGAGGTCGTCGATGGTTCGTTGCGCGGTCCGGATACGATCCGCATTCGTCTCCAGCGCGCGCGTGCTCTCAGCCAGCGACAAGTGGATGGTCCGCATCTGCTCGCTACGAAGTTCGTCCAGCAGATTCCGGCGTTTGTCACCGAGGACTTCGTCCGCTATCGACTCGATCTCGAGGCTGCTGTAAGCGTCCAAGGGCAGAAACGTGCCTCGATCGAGATCGACTGTATTGATGGCCCTCCCATCCGATGTAAGGAGAACCGGGTTTTGCTTGAGACCCCTTTTGATCGTGTAGGTGTTCGAACCCTCGGCCAGAGCCGTGATCGTGACCAGAGCCCCGCCTGCGAGATTTGCCTGAATCAGGTCGGCGCATTGCTTGGGCGCGGCTGAGATGCCGCAGAGCGCAAACCGCACGGCCTCCGCAAGCGTCGATTTTCCACTGCCGCGCGCCCCGATGATGCAGGTCAGACCCTGCGGAATATTGACGCTCAGTCCGGGCAGAAACCCACCGCTGATCTCGATCTTCTGAACCATCCACATAGGTGCGGCCCTGCCCGCTTGGGACAGGCGGTATGCCCTCCATGCAATGCTTTCCGTCCGGAAGCGGATCGGCAGCTTACATTACTGTACACCGGAGGCCGTGCTCAGTCGAAGAAGTGACGATCCTCGTCGGCCAGACGCGCCTTCGCTGCCTGGACATTGAATGTCACACCAAGGCCCGGACGGTCCCAAACATCGATGAAGCCTTGCTTCATGATCGGGCTCGGCAGCCCGTCGACGATGTCATACCACCACTCCGGCTGGCCGACCGGATACTCGAAAGCGATATAATTCTGCGGCAGCGCGGCCGCCAGATGCACATGCGCCGCCAACCCGATCAGCCCATCGAAAACTCCGTGCGGAGCCACCAGGATGCCGTGGAGGTCGGCATATTCCGCGATCCACTTCAATTCCGCTATTCCGCCGACATCTTCGGGATCGGGTCCGATCACGTTGACGGCCTGTTTCTCGATCAGATCCTTGAAGTTCTCCCGCAGATAGATCTGTTCGCCGGTGTGAATCGGGAGGGAAGTGCTTTGGGTTACTTCCCGAAAGAGTTCGGCGTTCGGATAAGGCGCGTAGTCGCCGGTGATGATGTCCTCGATCCAGGTGATGTGGAGCGGTTCGAGCGCTCGCGCAAACGTGATGGCATCTTTAACCGTCCACCCGGGTCCGCAGTCCAGGGCGAGACCGATTTCATCGCCGAGGACCTTCTTCATGGCCTCGACGCAGGCAATGATCTGGGCCAGGCCACGCTCCGTCAGCAGACCGCGGTCCGAGTGGGGAGGTCCCGTCCGCGGTTCGTCGTACCAGCCGTTGGGGATGGCGCGCATCATCGCCGGATTGTGAAAGCCAACCGCCTGCTTGATGAGGGTGAAGCCCTCTTTGGCTTCTTTCATCTTCGCCATGTTCTCGGCGTAGTCGCGCGGCGTCTGGCCGGTCATGGGGAAGCGTACGGCTCCGTTGTAGGCGCGGACGCGGTTCCGGATCTTGCCGCCGAGCAGTTTATATACCGGCACTCCAGCCACCTGCCCGGCGATGTCCCAGAGCGCGATTTCGATCGCGCTCACCGCCGAACCCCAGGGCTTGGAGGCGCCCATCCGGCGGATCTTCAGCATGACGCGATTCACGTCCGTCGGATCTTCGCCCAGCAGATAGTCCTTATAGAAAAGCACCATCGGCTTGAGATACGCTTTCGCGGACTCGGCCTGCCCGTACCCGGAGACGCCCTGATCCGTCACGATGCGAACTACCGGGTTGCGGCCGATTATGGCGCACCTGAGGTCCGTGATCTTAATCGCCGCGCGCGGCGCGCGCTGATCGGAGAGCGGCCGGGCGCCGCCTTGCTGAGCCGCCCACGACGTTCCGGCCGCTGCCGCCGGGATCGACCCGAGAAATCCCCTTCGCGTCCAATTCGCCACGAATTCCTCCTGTAAGCTGATCTAACCTGATCTGTGACCTGCCGTTTTTCGGCCCAAAGTCCGGATCGAATTCAGTCTACACCCGCATTGCATAACCGGTCCGCGCGGGGTCCCCAAGCCGGATGCCACTTCTAGGGATCGGGCGTTTTGCAGCCAAGTGAACGAAGTGACAAGCCAGCGCGCAGTGCTAAGTCCCGAGTGGGTTCAACCACCGTAGCTCCGGGAAGCGGCGGAAGTCCTGGTCGGTCGATGCCAGCAGGGCTCCATGTTCCATCGCGAGTGCGGCAAGGACAGCGTCCGTTACCAACGGACCGGTTGCTCCGTGATCACTGACGAGTTTTTCCAGAATCGCAGCATGAAGTGGTCCAGGATGCAATGGAACGACGCCGGTTTGCCTCAGCCATTCGCCAACGATTGCAAATGCTTCCTTTGCAGATTTCGGATTCGCCCAGATTCTGGAATTGGTGCTGATGCGAATAAATGCCCACAACGTTAGCCAAGGCAGGCCGATTATTCCGCCGCTCTTGAGCAGTTCCTGAAGCCACTGTGCAGAGGCCTTCTGCTGTGGCGCATCGGCGTTATAGGCGTACAGGAGCAGGTTGGCGTCGATGATGGTCATCGGTGGCGGTCGCCCTCGCCGTACTCCAGGAGCGACTCGATGCTGTCATAGTTCAGCCCTGGTTTGTGCCCCATGTGGGTGGGTAGAATTGTGAGCGCACGGCGGCGTGGCTTGTAGTCGATACCCAACAGTGCCGCTCGCAGCAGATCATTGAGGGTATCCCGGAACGAAGCTCCCCTGGACAGGCTCTCCCTTTTAACGCGCGCCGCCACATCGTCATCCAGAGAAACAGTGGTTCTGATGCTCATGATGTATTAAGCTTAGCATCAACCGCATTAGCAAGGTTCGTCCCGGGACCTTCTGAGGTCTTAGGTTGCATCCGCTGGATCACGCGCACAGGAGCGTTCGGAATGGCGTGTGTAACCTTTTCCGGATCCGCCGGTAATATAGCCGACGGCGCAACCGCGCGGCTCGCGGATTAACCAACGCAGCCGCACTTTGCCGTCTGGCAAGGAGGATTCAATGAGATCGGTACTCACAAGCGCGGCCTGGATCGGTTTGGCGGTTTCCACCGCAAACGTTCCATTACCAGCTCAGATGCAAGACAACAGCGAAAAACAATTGACGTGCGCAAACGCCGGTTACGATGGCGATCGCGCACGGCATTGCGAAATCCGCGAGCAGGCTTTACCCTCGATAGGCCGCCTGAGCATAGATGCGGGCCAGAACGGTGGCGCGAACGTCAAAGGCTGGCTTCGGGGCGATGTGCTGGTTCGCGCGCGCATCGAGGCTTCAGGCGAGACCGAAGCTGCCGCGGGGATCATGGCGAGCCGGGTCTTGATCGACGGATCCGGTGGACAGGTGCGAGCCACGGGGCCGGAACAGGTTGGCAATTCGGGGTGGAGCGTCAGCTACGAGATCTTCGTCCCGCAGGCTACCGATCTGAGTCTAAAGACCAACAACGGCGGAATCACGATTTCCGATGTGCGCGGCCAAATCCATTTCGATGCGAACAACGGCGGCGTGCACCTAAAGCGGGTTGTCGGGGATGTAAGCGGCGGCACCGTGAACGGCGGAATCCAGGTCGAGCTGACCGGCGCTGTATGGGATGGGCGGCAAATGGAACTCAGCACCCACAACGGCGGCGTTACAGTTGCCATGCCGGCCCAGTACTCTGCCCGCATACAGGCGGAGACCGGAATGGGCCGCATTCAGTCGGATTTTCCACTTCCCCAGACCCAGGATGCCAACGGGAGACCCCGGCGATTGGACTTTAGTTTAGGTTCCGGCGGTGCGCCCATTCACATCACCACCGGGAACGGTTCAATCAGGCTCAAGCGCGCAGAATCGCAATAGGAGTCTGGATCGTAGAGCGGACTGCTGCGCCGTCCCAAGACACAAATCACCCGATCACGCTCGGGTACGGCAGGTCGCTCTACGACACGAAGTAGCGCAAATGGCGCCGCTGACGTGACCGTGCGCCACGGACTGCGCATCCTCGCCCGGCGCCGGCGACCACCAAAAGTCCCTGCGGTGCGGGGAGAACGATCCGTTCGCGGATGCTGCACGGGCGTTGACGCGGGCGACACGGGCTCCGGCCATGCTGTCTGTTATATTGTTCACTACCGAGGTGTCGGCGCCACCATGAGCCGGATCCGGGTTCTGCGAGGAGCCTGATGAATCGACGTGATTTCCTTGGAAGTATTGCGATCGCGGGCCTGACCGGCTGCGCGCCCAGGGCCAGAATAGCGGCCACTCCTCCGCTGGGCCTGCCGTCCTACGACGCACTCCCCAAACTCATGCCCATCCGGGCTCACGCCGACAGGATCTTTCGCGTTACGGTGTGCCTCCGCCCCTTTCGCGCCGCCGGGCCGCGCCTGGACGTGGAGCGTGTCGGCGATAAGACCGTCGTGCATAACTATGGCCATGGGGGCAGCGGCTGGTCGCTCTCGTGGGGATCGAGCAGTGTCGCGGTCGAGAAAGCCATGGCCGCCGGAGAGCGCGACGTGGCCGTCATCGGATGCGGCGCTCTGGGATTGACCTCGGCCATTCTGCTGCAACAGGCGGGCGCCAGGGTTACCATCTATGCCAAGGAGCGTCCGCCGGAGGTGCGATCCGCGCGGGCCACCGGATCCTGGACGCCCGACTCGCGGATCGCATTGACTAACTCTGCGGCGCCCGATTTCCCGGCCCTGTGGGAGAAGATGTGCCGCGCTTCCTTCCACCGGTATGAGAGCTATCTCGGAATGGCGGGGAATCCCGTGGAGTGGACCGATCATTACACGCTGTGGGACCAAAGCCCGGCGGATGGGCAACCCAGCCAGCGGCGCGGCGATGCACTGGACTTTGCGCACTATCAAAACCGCGTCACCGATCTGACACCGCATCACCAGGACCTGCCTCCGGGCAGCCATCCTTTTCCTACCCGGTACGCCAGGCGGAATTCGAGTCTCACGTTCAATATCGCCGGTTACTCCAGGCAGCTAGTGACAGACTTCTTAGTCGAGGGCGGCAAGATTGAGAAGGTCGAGTTTCATTCGCCGTCCGAGTTGACCCAAGTGACGCAGAAGGTAATCATCAACGCGACCGGCTACGGCGCACGGGCCCTGTGGAAGGACGAGTCGATTGTTCCCGTGCGCGGTCAGATCGCGTGGTTGATTCCGCAGCCGGAAGTAAATTATGGACTGTTTTATAAGAATGTGAATGTCCTCGCACGGCGCGATGGGATCGTCGTGCAGGATGGGGGGATCGGTGAGATGGAGGGCTACAACGATACCAACGAGCAGCCGGACCGCGCCGCGGCGGAGGCCGCCGTTCACGTAGTGACGGAATTATACGAGCGGATGTCTGGCGCAGGGCGCTGACTAACGCAAAGAGGAGTGCCGCGATATGCGGGAATTGAACCTTATCGACAACTTGCGGAAAGACCTCGGCTTCGCCATCCGGCAGTTACAAAAGAATCCCGGATTCACCTGCACCGCGATCTTCGTCCTGGCTCTGGGCATGTGCGCCAGCCTGGCGATCTTCGCTTTTGTGGATGCGGCTCTAATTAAACCCCTGCCGTATCGCGATCCCGCCCGGCTGGCGGCCGTCTATGAGACCAACGCGATGGTTCCCCTGAGCAACCTCTCGTACCCGGATTACTTAGACTGGAAACAGCGCAACCGCGTCTTTCGCTCCCTCGACATTTATCAGTCGCAGGGCTTCCGCATGAGCACTCCTACCGGTGTGCAACCGGCGCGCGCCGCTCGCGTCAGCGATGGATTCTTTCGGACTCTCGGTGTGTCGCCCGTGCTGGGACGCGATTTTTATTCCGGCGAAGACCAGCCCTCCGCGCCCCGCACCACGCTTCTCAGTAACGCTGCCTGGCAGCAGCAATTTGGCGGCAAGCCCGATGTTCTGGGGCAGGCGGTTACGCTGGATGGCGACTCGTATGTCATCATCGGCGTGCTGCCGCGCGAGTTTCATTTCGCCCCCGTCGGCGTCCCCGCGTTCTGGGTTCCCTTTCGCGCTACGGGCTCTTGCGATTTGAGACGGAGCTGCCACGGAATCTACGGCGTGGCGCGCCTCCAGGATGGTGTCTCTCTCTCGGCCGCACGGGCCAACGTGAAAGCCGTCGCCAGCCAGCTCGAAAAGGAGTTCCCCGGCTCTAATCGCGATCAAGGCGCGGAGTTGACGCCGCTGTCCGAAGCCATTGTGGGCGATATCCGGCCCATGCTGATGGTGCTCCTCGGCGGCGCGGGATTGCTGCTGCTGATCGCGGCCGTGAATGTCGCCAGCCTGCTGCTGGTGCGGTCGGAAAGCCGCCAGCGTGAGATTGCCGTGCGCGCGGCATTGGGTGCTTCGTCGGCCCGATTGGTCGGGCAGTTCGCTACCGAAGCCGTGGTTCTGGCGGCGGGTGGCGGCGCGCTCGGCCTGGCCGCGGCCTCGTGGGCGATCAAACTTCTGCGGCGGCTGATCTCCGAAGACTTCCTTGCCCGCATGCCGTTCTTAGACGGCCTCGGCTTGAACGGCCGCGTGCTGGCCGCCGGCGTCATCATCGCGGCCCTCTCGGCGGCGCTATTGTCGCTGCCCCCGAGTTTGCGTATTTGGTCGCCCGAATTGCGCCGTGGCCTGGCGGAGGCCAGCCGCGGCTCGGCGGGGACGGTGTGGCGCCGCCTGGGCTCCAGGCTGGTGGTGCTGGAACTGGCCACCGCCATGGTGTTATTGGCTGGCGCGGGGCTGCTCGGCCAGAGCCTGTATCGTCTGCTGCGCGTCGAAATCGGCGTACGGCCCGATCACCTGGCCACCATGGAAGTCTATGCGCCCAGGGAAACCTACGGGAAGGACCCGCAGGCCATCGCGCTGGCGCGGCTGGTTACCAGCCGTGTCGAAGACCTGCCCGGCGTCAGTTCGGTGGCTGTCGCGGAAAATGGCGTCCCCCTCAGCGGCAACGGCAACACTACCTGGTTCCACGTGCTGGGCCGTCCCTGGCATGGCGAACACAATGACGTTCCCGAACGCGATGTAAGCGGCGGCTACTTCACTACTCTGGGCGCCAGGCTGCTGCGCGGCCGGTATTTCAATGAAAGCGACAGCGCGTCCGGGCCGGGCGTGGCCATTATCAACCGAGCCTTCGGTAAACGCTACTTTCCGGATGAAGATGCAGTGGGCAAGGAGATTGTCGAGCACGGGACGCCGCCCACGAACATTCGGATTATCGGCATTGTGGACGACATTCGGGAAGGCCCGCTGGATTCGGCAATCCCGCCGGTTCTCTATAGGCCGTTTGACCAGAGTCCCGATAACTACTTCTCGCTGGTGGTTCGGACGTCGCGGGACGAACGGCCGCTGCTTCCGTTGCTGGCGGCCACGATTCGTCAAATCGATCCCGCCATCGTTCCCCTTAAAGGCATGACCATGACGGCCAAAATCCAAGATTCGCCGTCGGCCTATCTGCATCGTTCCCTGGCCTGGCTGGTGGGAGGGTTCGCCGCCATGGCCCTGCTGTTAGGCGTCGTCGGCCTCTACGGCGTGGTGGCGTACTCGGTCAGCCAACGGAGCCGTGAAATCGGCATCCGGATCGCTCTGGGCGCGCAGCCCCGAACCATTTATGAGCTCATTCTGAGGGAAGCCGGGCGGCTGATTGCGCTCGGCATTGCGCTCGGCGCGGGGTGCTCGGTCGGTGCGGCGGGCCTGATGCGGCGACTGCTGTTTGGCGTCAGCTCGTGGGACGTTCCGACCCTGGCCGCTGTCGCGGGAGTGCTCGGCATGGCGGCGCTCCTGGCCAGTCTCATCCCCGCGCGCCGTGCCGCTTCGGTAAATCCCGTGGAATCCTTGCGCGCCGAATAGCAGCGCATCGCGCATCCGTCGCTGCCGAATCTCCTAATTAAGTACACCCTTTCAGAAGTTCCCAAACGTATCCGGGAAACCGCTTGCTTACGCGCGCGGCTCCGATCAGAGCCGCGACCGTTAGGAAGCGGTTCCTTCCAAATACGCGACTGCATTTGTGAAATCGTGTACTAAGTTTCGGCGCTGCCTTCCTACTTCTTTCCCAACATCCCCTCCACCACCTGGATATCCCGATCCACATTGTTGGTGCGGCTGGCGGCCGGGTCCAATTGCTGCGCCTGTTTCAAGAAACCAAGCGCTCCGCGGTAGTCGCCCGCATCAAAATACATGGTCGCGAGCGCGCGATATGGCAACAGTGGCGTGTATCCGCTGGCCGTGGTATGCAGCGTGAGCGCCTTGCGCAAGGCCGCGTCGCCGCGCTCGAAGAGCGCGCGTTTCTCCGCCGCCGATGTTGCCGCCACCCGAAGCCGCTGGTAGCACAGGCCCTCGTACAGCCACACCCGCGGGTCGTCGGGGAACAGCCCCTCGGCGTCCTGATAGCGCGCCAGCGCCTGGCGAAAAAGGGCCGGCTTTTCTTCCGCCGGGGCATTCTCCTCGCGCTGGAACACCGTGGTGCCGGCATCCAGCACGGTTTCGCGGAAATCCGCATCGTCGCGCGACACATTGCCGGCCACCAGGATCTGGCGCGCCCGCAACAACGCCGCTTCGGACCGGCTGCGCAGTTCGTCCCGAAGGCGGATCGTCGATAGGCGGCCTTCACCCGTGGCCGCCGGGTCCGGGCGCGCGGACGCCAACCGGTCCAGTTGTTGCGCCCACCCTTCCAGCGCGTCTCCCAGCGCCCGCTGCAGCCTACCATCGCCCGGCGCAAACCCAAAAGGCGTCAGCGCCGCCTCTTGAAAACTCTCCGCTGCCTTTTGGTACAAGTCCTTTCTGCGCTGCCAGACCGCCGGGTCCTGGCCATCCGGCATATCCCGCACCATCGCCATATAGGCATCCCCCAGGGCCTCCAGAGTGGTGGAAGAGTCCAGTTTCAGCCCACCGGGGATGCCGGGTCGAGCGGCTTCGCGAACCTGCAGTGCCCGCTGCAACAGAGGCAGCGCCTTTTCCGGTTGCGGCGGATCCAGCCGGAGATAGACCAGCGCCAGACTGGTCAGCGCAAAATGGTCCTCGGGATCGACTTCCAGGGCGCTGGTCCACAGGCTGAGATCGGGATCCGGCCGGCCCTTCCAGGGCGTGGTCAGGCCGCTCCACAC
>DATMNI010000082.1:0-43834 GCA_035570275.1 Candidatus Acidiferrales bacterium
AGGGCATGGCGGCGACTAAGTGCGTTCCGTGCTGGCCTATGTAACCTACGCTTAGGACGTTGCTGGCAGGAAGCTGATACTCGGCTGTCAGGTTCCATTGCTGCACGTTAGCGGGACGAATGTTAGGATCCCAGAGACGGATATTAGCGCCCGCGAACGGATCCTTTGGGTTAATTGCGCTCAATCCTTGATCGAGCGTCGAGCCCGGGAGGTTGGCCAGGCTGCTCTGGTAAGTAGACTCGAATTCCGACTCGAAGGGCGGATTCAGGGGCATGCGCAGATTGGTGCCCGTTCCCTCCATGAAGGAGGAGATTGTGTAGGCGCCGCGGAGCACCAACTTCTTGCCGGCGACGCCGGGAGTCCAGGCGAAGCCCACGCGCGGTTGGAAATCCTTATAGTACGAATTGTAGAGTGCCCTGCTATTGCCATTCTGGCCGGCGAGTTCGAGTTGTCCGCTGAAAAGACCGAAGTTCGCCTGGCGGTCTTTGACTTCCACCAGCGGCGTGTTGTACTCCCATCGAATGCCCAGGTTCAACGTTAGACTGTCACTAACCCGCCAGTCATCCTGTACGTAAAGTCCATAGATCGTCTTGCGCTGGCCCCAGGTTCCGGAACTGAGGCCGCGGCCGAGATCATTGGGAAGGCCCAGCACGAAGTCGGCTTCGGGAACCGCTTTGGATGTGGGGGACTTGCCGTTCGGCCCCTGGGTGTACTGGCCGTTGAAGTTAATGTAGCCGGTACGGCCGTTGTTACCAGCGTAAAAGACGTTGGCCCATTGCCGCAAAACCTGGCCGCCCGTTTTGATCATATGACGGCCCCGGGTAATGGTGACGTTGTCGGCATAGTGCCAGGTGGTATTAGCGAAGAGACTCTGGGTCCCGTCGTTGGCTGTACCGATGTTGCTGACGTAAGTAAAGCCCTGCAACGCCAGCAGGCCGGTGGGTACACCCGCAATGCCCAGGGTAGCGGCGATATTTCCCAGGCCCTTGTCGGCGCCGCCCGTATTAGGGGCGATGTAATTGACGCCGGCGCGCGCTTCGTTCACCACGGTCGGGCTGAACGTACGCGTCCAGTTGAGCACTCCATTAAAGAACGGCGCGAGGTTGAAGCTGTTATAGAGGGTAGGGAACGAGTTCAGCGTCGGGTTGTCCTGACGCCCATTGGAATAACGGCCCGAGAAATCGTCCTTCTGGTCGATCTTCCAATCCACCTTGATATCGCCCTGGTCGGAACTCACCTGCGACCCTTGCGAATTGAACTGGTTGAACCGGATAGCCGAGCTGACAGGCAGCGGGTAAAGGCTGGGAGTGCTGAACAGCTTGAGGACGGCGGGGCTGAACATGCTGAGCGGAATCTGGTTATTGGGGAACGGAATGCGGTTGCCGCTGGTGTCCAGAGATTTCGGATTGTAGAGCTGAATGCCGCCGTTCGCCGGATCGAGCAACCGGGAGAAATCACCCTGTCGCCAGTCGGCCGGAAATACAGTTAAGCTATTGGGAGTGGCGGGATTGTCCTTGCGCAGACCCTCATAATCGGCGAAGAAAAACAGCTTGTTTTTGATTACCGGGCCGCCGAAAGTCCCACCAAATTGATTCCAGCGCAGCGGAGTCCGCGGGATGGTCGGGTTGGTGTGCCAGTTGTTGCCCCAGTTGTTGGCATTTAGCTTGTCGTTGCGGAGATCTTCAAAGGCATTGCCGTGAAACTGGTTGGTGCCGGATTTGATCACGATGCTGATAATGCCGCCCTGGAAATTACCAAACTCTGCCGAGGCGTTGTTGGTGATCAGCCGGAATTCCTGGATCGCGTCCGGATTAGGCTGATACGCGGTCTGATTCTCCGTCGTGAGATTGTTATCTATGCCATCCAGCAGGAAGTTGTTGCCCTCTTCGCGGTTCCCGTTAACGTATGGGCGGCCGTTACCCATGCTTCGCCGGCCGTCGTTCAGGGTAGCGGGATTGGGTGTTACCACACCCGGTGCGAGCAGAGTCAGGGCGATCGGATTGCGGCTAATCAACGGTTGGTGGTCGATGGTCTGCGCATTGATTTGCGTGCCGACCTGCGTGGTGTCGGTTTGCAAAAGCGCCGCATCGGCGGTTACGGAAACGCTCTCGGATATGGCGCCGACCTGCATAGGCACATCCAGGCGGGCACGCTCATTGATATCGAGGTGCAACCGTTCTTGCACGAAGCCTTTGAAACCCTGGGCACCCACGCGCACCTCGTAGTCACCTGCCGGAATGCGTGGGAAGGCATAGATCCCTTCCTCGTTCGATTTAGTACTCCATTCCGTGCCGCGGTCGTGATCCTTCGCCACAACCGAGGCGCCCACAATGGAGCTCCCCGACGGGTCGGTTACCCGCCCCGTGATGCCGGCGCTTACTTCCTGAGCGCTGGCCAGCCAAGGGGCCAGACACACCAGCCCCGCAATCAACATCCACGTTGGTTTTTGCATTGCAACTCCCCTTCTTGCCGCCCCCCGGACTGCTCCCATTGGCCACACCGGCAGCGGAAAATCAATCAGGAATCAGACACCTGTATAGGCAAAGTATACATCCGGATGGACGCCAATACCAAGGGTTTGTCATGTGGTTGCGTGGGGCAGGTTGTTAACCTGCGGCGGATTGGCAATCCGCCTACGGCGAGTTGAACGCGCCCCCGCTGCAAGGCTCACGCCGTCCGGCTCGCTGCCGCATCGCGCGGGCGGATTAACCAATCCGCCGCAGGTTAACAACCTGCCCCACAAAGCTACTTGGCGGGCGGGCGCTGGCCTGGCCGGCGCTGCGGCGTAATGCCATCCCATCGCGGATCGCCGGTCTGCATGTAGTTCTTGGGCAGTTTATCCCAATCGGGGCGCGAGATTCCGTTCAGATCGTACACAACCTTACCGGCGCGAACCGTCATTTCGCAGGTCAGTTTCTGGCGGGCCTGCAGCCGCGCGCCGTACATATCTGTTAACCCGAATTTCCCGGTCTCCAGTTTCAGCACTGCCATGTCGGCTGGGGCGCCCACGGAGAGGTGTCCGAGTTCTTCGTGCTGAATCTCCCGCGCCGGATTCCAGGTAGAGCGGCGGATTACCTCATCGATAGACATTCCCATCGCCAGAAACTTGTCCATCACGTTCAGCATGTCCTTCATGCCCGAGTTCATGCTGGAGACGTGCAGATCGGTGGAGATGGAGTCCGGGATGAACCCCTGCTTCATGGCCGGCACCGCGATCCGCCACGCGAAGCTCCCGCTGCCGTGCCCCACGTCGAAGATCACGCCGCGCTTCCTGCCCTCAATCATACCCGCGTTCACGTTGCCGTTCTCATCCAGTTCGTGGCGCAGCCCGGAATAGCAGTGGGTGTAGATATCGCCCGGCCGCAGTTTCTTGGTCAGCAGTTGGTCGATGGGCCGCTCCGGGCGGTCCGACCCGAAGTCCACCATTACCGGAATCTTGGCCAGCGTGCCCGCCTCCACGGCATGTTCCACCGGGGTCCATTCCGGCCCCGCGTAGTGGGCCGTTTTGATTCCCACAATCAGACCTTTATGTCGCAGCGCCATTTCCGCCGCGGGGGCGGCCTCCATGTCGGCCAAATCGTTTTCGTACTTGCCGCCGCGCATGCCGCTGCCCACGATGTTCAGGAATGCCAGCACGCGGGTCTTGGAACGGTCGATGATCTTCTCCTTGAAGTCCTCGAAATTCCGCCACCCCGCGCAGCCCGCGTCGGCAACCGTGGTCACACCCACGCGAAACGTGAAGCCGTCCGGGTAGAGGCTGTTATCGCCGGCGTAGGAGCCGCGCTCGCCCGTGCCCGCGTAGAAATGGACGTGGATATCGACCAGGCCCGGGGTGACAATCAGGCCGGAAACGTTGACCACTTTCAGGGCCGAGGCCGGATCCAGGTGGGCCGCGACGGCCGCCACCGCGCCATCCTTGATGGCAATATCGCGGACCGCGCTGACTCCGTTCTTGGCGTCGATCAGGTGGCCGCCCTGCAAAAGCAGATCGTAATTGGGCTGGCCCAACGCGCTGCCGGCGAGTAGTAGTAGTAAAACGAAAATGTGGGGCAGGTTGTTAGGGGTACCCTCTGGGTCCGGCGGATTGGCAATCCGCCTTCCGGAGGTACGCGTGCTGCCGGCAGGCGGATTAACAATCCGCCGCAGATTAACAATCTGCCCCACAGGGGGTACATTTCTCATGCTTCACCTCACCGCGACAAATCGATCACCGCATACGTCTTCAACTGCGTCAGCGTGAACTCCGTGGCATCCGCGTCCACACTGTAGTCCGCCAATTCCAGCCCAGGGCTGCCGGCGGCGGCCAACTGGTGCTTGGGATACTGCCCCAGCACGCGCACGCGGATGCCGTCCACGTTTCGGGTGGCGCCGGTATAGTTCAACAAATGCAGGCGGACCTTGCCGCCCGATCCGGTCAGGCGCGCCACCACCACCGGGCTGCCGTAGATCCGCACCGACCGCTTTTCGTCCGTCAGATTGCCGCGAATGACGTGCGCCACCAGGCTCGGATTTTTGGCATCGGCCAGCGGATACTCCGTGGCGCCAAGCCGCACCGTCAGCTTGAGGCGGGGATCCGGCCTGGCAACAATCTCGAAGAGCAGATTGTCCCGCACCATCAGGTTCATCACCTCGCCGGCCGCTTCCGAACCGTCGTCGATGAACCCGATGTCGGCAATGGGCGGCAGCGGCCCGGCGTTGACGCTACCGAGGAATTCCAGCATTTCCGCCAGCGGTTTCAGACCGGCGGCGTCCGTTCGCACCATGACGTTGGCGCCAAAGCAGAAGGCCTCCGCCGCCGCAAGGGCCGAGGTTTTGCCGGTGGCGTCGTAATAGAACCGGCCTTTCGGCTGGCGCAGAAACTGCCAGCCATTGGAGGTCAACCATGGCGCCCGCGATGCCGAAGCCTGGTCCATGCGGTAGTTCACCGTGGGGGCCGGCAGCTTCAAGGCGCCTTGAAGGTCCGCCGCCTCCGCGGCCATGTCGGGAACGTTCTTCCACTCCGCCAGACGCGCGGCCGGCACCTGGATGTGTTTAATTCCGGCATCGCGCAGCGCCGGGGCGGTATCCACGGGCCCATCCCAGAAGAGTGCGGGCAGGGCGGCCAGCAATAGCAGCATCACAGCTCGATCACCTGGAGCTTGATTTTCGCCGCATCATAGATGCCCAACCCGAGCTTCGACGCATATTCCACGTGGCCGGGCTCGCGAATGAAGTGATTGATATTGGGATCGGTGTTGTCCCGCCCAACGTGTTTCTCGGACCGGTCCCAGAGGGAAACGGCGCCCTCGGCTTTGCGCTTGGCCTCGATCAGGTCGATGAGCTGGCGATCCATTGCCACCGGGTCGGTGCCGAACATGAGCTGTTTCGGATGGAAGCGAAACTTGGCGTGCTCGCTGAACGGGCCGGCGTGCCAGACGCCTCGCAGGCCATCCATAATGTTCAGCACCACGCGCGAGCGCACCGGCTCCGTGGCCGCCAGCGTGCCGATAAACGAAAGCGTATTGGTCTTGGCGAACCGGTGCGAGCGGTCCACGTTCGAAAAGTTGCCGTAGGCGATGTTCTTCAGACAGCCCGTGACGCCGGCCGCCTGATGTTCCTTGGCGTTCGGCACGTTGACGATCTTGGTGAGCGTTTCCGCAACCAGACGCACCAGGTTCGACCGCGTATCGTCCTCCCCGAAAAAGCTGGTTTCGACGTAGGTGCGCGGATCGTAGCCCAGAATGGACCGGCGCGAGGTCTCGGCGGCCTGGATGTTCACACCCTCGGGCAAATACTTGCCGTAACCCACGCTTTGCAACTGGTTGTCAAACCGCTCATAGACGTAAATCTGTTTGGCTGGGACGCCGACGGCCACCAGGTTTTCGGCAATGCCCGCCACCACCTCCGGGCTGGAGCAGATTTTGGGAGCGCCCGAACAATTTACCTTGATTCCGACCACGTCGCTGGGCGAGATGAAGCGCGCCCAGGCGTCCTCCGTGCGTGCATCGCCCGTCAACGCTTTGATGCCGCGGGCGAGCATTTGCTTGACCAGGTCCCGATTCACTTTATCGGCGGCGGCATCCACCGACGCTTCGGAATGCACCCGCACCACCTGGCCCGGATACGGCCCCGGCATCCCCAGCGACCCCGACGGTTGAAACCGGGTAACCCTGTGATAAACCGGCTCGTCCACGGGAACGGCGAGCATCGGGGACGCCGCAGCGACTTGCAAAAAGATTCTTCTGTCCACGGTGGTGAGTGTATACCGGCGCCCGGAGCCGCGTCAAACGTGGGGCAGGATGGTAGGGGCACCCTCTGGGTCCGGCGGATTGGCAATCCGCCCGCCGGGAGTTGGCGCGCAGCCGAACTTCCACAAGCGACTTTCGAGAGTGCGGCGGATTGGCAATCCGACTTCCGCGCGAACCACGACCCTTACTTTCCCGGAAACGGGTAATTCTGCGAAATGTCCGAAAGCATCTGCAATTCCGAAGGGGAGAACTGGCTCTTGAATGCCTCGCTGTTCAAACGGGCCTGCCGCTCGCTTTCCGGCATCCGCCACAGTTGCACCAGTTCCTTGCGCAGCACTATTCGCCGGTCGTCGGGAAGGGCGTTGAAGGCGGGAAGCTGCCGGGCGAGAATCTGCTGTTTCTCAGGCGGCAGGTTTGAAAAACTTTGCAACAGTTGCAGCCGGCGGGCCTTTTCGGCGGGCGGAAGCTTGTCGAACTCGTCAAGGCGCTGGCGAAGATTAGCCTGCTGCTGCGGGGGGTACTTTTCCAGGACGCGTTCGCGCTGTTCCGGAGGCATGGCCATCAGGCGCTGCACCGGGTTGCCCAAGGGATTGGGAAGCCGCGGTGCACCGTTCTTGAACTCTCCGTTGGCTTTGGGGTTGTTGGGCCTGGCTGCTTCGGCGCGGGGTGGCGGCGCAGCCTTGGGCGGTTTGCCGCTACCCTTCTGGTCGGAGATCCCGGAAGCCGCAAACAGCAGCAGCAGTCCGCCAATTTGGAAAGCTCGGGTCACGTTAGCACATCTTAGCGTTTCTGAAGCGGGTATGTGGGGCAGGTTGTGAGGGGTACCCTCTGGGTCCGGCGGATTGGCAATCCGCCGGTCGCACTTGCTGGCAAAGCCGCCAACTCTGGCTGGCGCGCTTCTCTTCGCATCGCGCCAGCGGATTAACAATCCGCCGCACCCTCGACGGTCGCTTGTGGAAGTTCGGCTGCGAGCCAACTCCCGGCTGGCGGATTGCCAATCCGCCGCAGCTTGCCAAGCTGCCCCACATAGCGGCACGGGCGACTTTCATCCTTCCCCCTGTGCGCCCGGCGCACATCGCGAACAGATTAACAATCTGCCCCACAAAGCACCTTACATCTCCGATTCGTTGGCCGCGGCTCGTACCTGGTGGCTGAAGTCGCTGAGCATTTGCATGGCATCGAGCGCATGCTCCACCTGCTCCGGTTGCACGGATTCCAACTGAGCAGACTCCGTCTGTGCCACCGGTTCCACGGTTGCCGGCCGCTGCAAAAACGCGCCGGCCATCAACATGACGCAAGCCGCCGCTGCCATAGGCAGGCCCTGGCGAACCAACATCGGACGGAACGGACGGATCAGCAGATCCCACCACGAAACGTCCTTCTCAATTCGTTGGTAAAGCCGACGGTCGAAATCCGCCGATACGGGCGGCGCCTCCCAGGCGTCCAAAGCCTCCGACAATGCCTGCTGGCTGCCGGCGAAGTCACGGCAAGCGGGGCAGATTCCGATGTGCCGTTCCAGGAGCGCCGTAGTTTCGGCGTCCAGTTTGCGGGTGCCATAGGCCAGCAGCAGCTCCGCGCTCTCCCGAGTCTCCATAGGACACTTCATAAGCCAACCTTCAACCTCTTAAGCCAACCTTCAACCCCAAAAACCAACCCTAAACCTCATGCCATGTGCGCCAGCCTGGCGCGCAAAGTCTCATATGCCCGGAACAGCAGCGATTTCACCGCCGATTCCGAACAACTCAATACACCGGCGATCTGCGTGTATTCCATCTCTTCGTACTTATGCATCAGGACCGCTGCCCTTTGCTTTTCCGGCAAGGCTGCGATGGCCTGGCGAATCTCCGTGAGTTTCACCTCATACACCATCGACTGTTCCACCGAAGGCCGCCGATCGAAAACCTGGCGAACCGGCAGATCCTTGGTGTCGTCGTCCAGGTGGTCGAGCAATCGCTCGTTCTTACCGTCCCGGAGTGAGTTTAGCGCCAAATGCGTCGCGATCCGGAAGAGCCAGGTTGTAAATTTCGCGGTCGGTTCGTACGTACTCCGCGAACGATACACGCGCAGAAAGACTTCCTGAGCCAATTCCTCGGCCACCGCGTGGTTCTGAATCATCCTGTAAAGGAAGTGAACAACGGACGAGCGGTGTTTGTCCAGGAGCACACCAAAACTCGCGCCATCGCCATCTTTGACACGGAGCATCAGCTCCGCATCGTAATCCAGAGCCTCCGCGGCTCCCTCCATACCCGATCTAACACGTTCTGGCATCCGAGGTTGCGTTGCGCCGGGAATTTAATTCGGCATGCATGAATTAGCGCGGAATTAAATCACCATTGCGCTCATTCCCCTTTGAGGGACCGTTCCATCAAATTCTGAATGGCCTGGCGCGGCGATTTCCCGAAATGGAGCATCTGGTACATCTGGTCCGCGATCGGCATCTCCACCGAACAGCGCTTGGCCAAGTCTGCTGCTGCATTTGTAGTTTTTACTCCTTCCGCCACCATTTTCATGGAGTTGACAATCTCATCTAGCTTCCTGCCGCGAGCCAATTCCACTCCCAGAGTACGGTTCCGGCTAAGATCCCCAGTACAAGTCAGGACCAGGTCGCCAAGTCCGGCCAAACCAGAAAGCGTCTGCGCCCGCCCTCCCATCGCCACCGCCAGCCGGGTCATCTCCGCCAGTCCGCGGGTAATCAGCGCGGCCATGGCGTTGTGCCCCAGCCCCATACCGTGTAAGACGCCAGCCCCGATGGCAATGACATTCTTGACAGAACCGCCAATTTCTACACCGATAGGATCAGGGCTGGTATAGAGCCGGAACGTGGGCCCGGAAAAAGCGGATTGGACGCATTCGGTTACCGCGCTGTCGTCCGAGGCAGCCACCAGTGCCGTGGGCTCAAACCGCGCCACCTCAAGGGCAAAGGTTGGACCGGAGATCACCGCCACCCTGGGCGTAAAGTGCGGATTGAGCACTTGGCGGATCACCTCCGACACACGTAGAAGAGTGCTGGTTTCCAGGCCTTTGGTGGCGCTCGCGAAAATCATCGAATCATTAAGAAATGGCAGCATTTGCCCGTATAATCCGCGCACCAGGTGCGACGGCATGACGCTCAGGACGATTTCCGCTCCTTCCAGGGCGTCGGGTATCTGGCTGGTGACTTGAACATGTTGGGCGAGCCGGAAACCGGGCAGGTAGACGTCATTCTCCCGGGACAATTGCATCCGCGCCGCCAAGTCCGTCTCGTAAACCCATAGCCGGATTGCGGGGAATCGCGGCGCCAGCACGACGGCAAGCGCCGTCCCCCAGCTTCCAGCGCCGATAATCGCCAGTTTCTTCAAGACTTGCGGGCTCCGGAGGGGAAGACGTTTTCGGTCCCGAGACGAAGCCTGGCAATATTACTACTATGTTTGTAGATGATAAATGCCCCGCCGATGATGGCGGCCACCGCGGCTATCGGCGACCTGGCAATCAACCAGACGGCCAGGGGAAAAGTAGCGGCTCCGGCAATCGACCCCATGGAGATGTGCCGCGTCCAGGCCACAACTACTACAAACACAATAAATTCGGCGGCAATGGCGCCCGGGGTTAAACACAAGAAGGCTCCCACAAAGCTCGCCACCGCTTTTCCGCCCTTGAATTTCAGGAAAACGGGATAGGCATGGCCCGCCATTACCGCCAGGGCGGCCGCTGCCATCCAAGGCGGTTCCTGTGAAGTGAGGCGGCCGGCAATCCATACCGCCGCATAGCCTTTGGCGATGTCCAGCAGCAGGGTGGCGATACCGGCCGCCGGCCCGCCGGTGCGCAGCACGTTGGTAGCGCCGATGTTGCCGCTGCCCGACCCGCGGACATCGGCGCCGGTTTTCCATTTCACCAGCAGGTATCCGAACGGAATCGCGCCGAGCAGATACGCGACCACCACAGCCAAAAACGGCATCATCACTTTGAGAGCGGAAACTCCGCAAGTTTAGTGTACACGGAACCCGAAGGACCCCGCGTGCTTTGATACAGAAAGAAACTGCCGGCTTCGAAACGGCCGAAATCGAGCGAGGGCAGCGCCGCCACCGCCTCCCGCAGCGTCTGCAGGTGCGGCCTTTCCTTGATCCGGGCCAGCGTTAAATGGGGACAGAAATCGCGGGTTTCCCTGGCGATGCCCAGCGCTGCCACGGCCCGGTCGGTATCGGCCGCCAGTCCGCTCAGCCCCGCTGCCTCAATGCCGCACCAGAAGCTCCGCGGCGAGTGTGGATTGGGAAAAAATCCGACTTGGCGGACTTGCACTTCGATCGCCGCCCTGGAAGGCAGACCGCCTAGCGCCACCTGCAACTCCTGCAGCCGATCCTCCGGCCATTCGCCAATGAATTTCGTGGTGATGTGCAGGTTCGCCGGAGGGCTCCAGTTGAGCCGGGCGGCCGGCCGCAGCCGGTCCAGAAGCCGCTCCAGATTGCGCACCACCTCACCAGTCAAATCCAGTCCGACGAACAATCGCATAAACGCATTTTATGATGGAGAGGCTGCTATGCTTTTTGGTCCCATCCTCAAGCGCCCATTCTACGCCCGCCCCGCCATCGAAGTGGCCGGCGGACTTCTGGGCAAGGTGCTGGTACACGGCCCCACGGCCGGCATCATCGTAGAAACCGAAGCCTACCTGGGTGGCAGCGATCTGGCTTCCCACTCGGCCCGCGGCGTCACCGGCCGCACGCGCGTCATCTTTGGCCCGCCCGGCCACGCCTATGTCTATTTCATTTACGGCATGTACGAGTGCCTAAACATTGTAGCCGAACCCGAAGGTTCGCCGGGCTGCGTGCTGGTGCGCGCGCTGGAGCCGGTGGCTGGATTACCCGAAATGCGGCGCCGGCGTCCAACCGCGCGCAAGCCCGAGGACCTGGCTGGCGGCCCCGGCAAGCTGACGCTCGCCATGGCGATCACCCGAGCGCACAATGGCGTAGACATCACCCGCGGTGCGCTGGTGGTGCGGCAGACGGCCGAACGCCGGACCTTTGAGATCGCCGTGACGCCGCGCATCGGCATCACGCAGTGCGCCGAGCTGCCGCTGCGGTTCCTGATTCGCGGAAACCGGTTCGTCAGCCGCGGGTAACCTGTGTTTCGGGCCGCCAGAGTGGTTTTTTACTGGGATCATAATTCATCAGCCTGGCCTCGACCGACGAGTGCGTGAAGGAATTGAAAGGGGTCGCTTCCACGATTTGGACGACAGCGTTACGAAAGGCATCGATGCTCCCAAGTGAAAAGGAGAAGGACCTGCTCGGAGGCTTAATCCGCCAAAACGGCCGAGGCCAGAGAGGAACAAAAGCCTTGTTGAGCCATTTGCGGCGCCGCGCAGTTAAGACTACGAATTCCGTGGGGGGGGGGACACTGTTTGCAGCGGGCGACGCTTTGCCCCGTATCCCGCCTCTGGTCCACTGAAGTCCGGTTGGACCTCACCGACCCATATCCTGAACCTCGGCGATAAGTCCGAGGGGACAACCCCAAAAGCCCGGCCGCCCGCAACGAACTTTCTTACCGCTCGTACACCCGTAGTGTGCTCAAGCTCCTGGGGGCAGACATGGCTACAAGGCCGCCTTTTTAGGCGACCCCAGCCGGCTTGCGGCCAGAATTGGCCGCCCACAATTCAGGGAACTATACGGCGAATTTCTAGCTCGGGACACTACTGTTTACTTTTGGGTGATGACGGTGTAGCGTCCGGCGGGGAGGTTTGTGTACCGTTCGGTTTTGGCATTCGGGCCGGGCCATTGCACTTCAACCCAGTCCGCTTTCGAGGCGCGGCCCAGACCGAGGATTTCGCGGGGATCGTGCGATGAAAGGTAGCTGCCCCCTCCCGTCTTGAGACGACAGCAGCGAACGCCTCCGGCTGACCAGGTGATGCGCGCGCCTATGGCATCGCGGTTGGCGCGCGTTCCTACAAGTTTCAAGCCTAGCCAGTTATTGGCCTGCCCGCTTTGGTTCCTTAGCAGCACCGGGGCGGCTCCGTTGTTGGCGATGAGCACGTCCAAACGGCCGTCGTTATTGAAGTCTCCAACAGCCAGACCCCGGGCCGTGTAAGTGCGGGAGAAGGCGGGCCCGGCCGTGGCTGTCACGTTGCGCAGGCGTCCGCTTTCCTGATGAAACAGCAGCAGGGGCTCGCGGTAACTAACTCCGGGAGAGTAGCTTTCCACCATGTCATCAGGGTGTGCGTTGGCGAGAATCAGGTCTAAGTCGCCGTCATTGTCGTAGTCGAAGAACTTGAGGCCCCAGCCGCTGAGCAGACGGGTGGATTGGGCAATCCCTTGGTCGAAGGCAATATCGGTGAAGGTTTCGTCGTGCTGGTTGCGGTAAAGCGAGAAACGTTCCTGATCGATGTTGGAGACAAAGAGATCGGACCAGCCGTCGCCATTGAAGTCCGCCGCGTCAACACCCATGCCGGAACGGGGTCGGCCGTCGCTGCTGAAGCCGACTCCGGCTGCCAGGGCGGCCTCTTCCCACTTGCCGCCGCCGCGATTCACGAAGAGGAAATTCTGCGCGGTGTCATTGGCGACGAAGAGGTCCATAAGGCCGTCGTTGTTGATGTCCGTGGCGACCACCCCCAGGCCTTTGCCTGGGCTTCTGCCGATTTCGGTTCTTGCACCTACCTCCGTGAACGTGCCGTCGCCATTGTTGCGAAATAAGAGGCTGGCGGTTGGATTGAACAGGCGGGGAACGCAATAGAAGTTCCGGCCGAGCTTGTTGTTGCCGCAGGAGTAGTGTTCGTGGGTGCCGTAATCGATGTAACTCGCGATGAAGAGATCAAGGCGGCCGTCATTGTCGTAATCGAACCAGACTGCGCCTGTGGTCCAGCCTTCCACCAGCAGGCCGGATTGTTTTGTGACATCGGTGAAGGTGCCGTCGCCATTGTTACGGTATAGGATGGTGCGTCCGTAGGCGGTGAGGAATATATCGGCGTAGCCGTCGTTGTTGTAATCCCCCACGGCTACGCCCATGCCGAAGTTACCGCCGGTTACTCCGGCTTTCTTTGTGACATCGGTGAAGGTGCCGTCGCGATTGTTATGGTAGAGCGCGTTGCGGACGGGTTTATTCGGGGCCCAGAAATCGCAGGGGCCGCTGTTGACGAGATAGATATCCATCCAGCCGTCGTTGTCGTAGTCGAGGAAAGCGCAGCCGGGACCGAGGCTTTCGGGGAGGTAGCGCTTCTCCGACATGGCGTTGTCGTGGACGAAGTGTATGCCGCTTCGGGCAGCAGGTATCTCTTCGAACAGGGGCGGGTCAGCGGCCAGCAGGTAGCCGGGATTTACTGCCAGCGACGCGTAAGTTAGTAACTGGCGGCGGCTGGGCTTCACTGCGGGTAGGGCTCTCCGGGGCGTGCGACTCTGATCCAGTGGTCGGTGAAAGCAAAGTGGATGCCGGGAATTTCAGCCTTTGGCATGTGGCAGGTTACGCAATCCTGGCGGGCTACGCTGCAGACCTTGCCCTCTGCATGGCAGGCCATGCACTTGCCATCGTAACTGGCGGTTTGATGGCTGGTGACGGAATGCGGGTCATGACAAGCGGTGCAGGAAATCCGCCGGTCGGTGGCGTCGTAGCACTTGCTGTTGGCCAGGCGATAGGGCTGGAAGCGAACGTTCAGGACGCTCTTCGGGCCGCTGGCGGCGATGTCTTCCCAAGTGCGGTGACAAGCGCCGCAGAGGTTTGAGATTTCTTCAGCCGGGGCCTGAGACAGGCGGGTCATCTTTGAATGCGAGGTCACATGTGCGGCGGCTCCGGTGTGGCAATGTTCGCATTGCACGCCGGCTATCATCGGGTCTGTCTTGTTGTTGGCGTGGCAGTTGAAGCAGCGGCGGACTTCAGCGGGATCGATCAGGCGTCCGGCGGCTTCTTTGATGTTTCGGCGGGGGCGATCGAGATGTCCGGGGGTGAAGTCGAGCGACTGAGTCAGGGTGTAGTAACTGAGCGTAGACTCATAGAGCGCGCCGTTGTGTTCATACAGATAGGTCTGGCCCATCTCTCCGAAGCCGAAGGCCCACTGGAGTTTGGCGGTAATTGCCTGGTTCCCGTCGGTGACTGAATAGACCGGCTCTCCGGCTTCGCGTGCGATGCGCCAGCGGTAGTTACCGTCTTGATATTGAAGTTGCGGATTCGCCTTGAGGATCGCGGAGTCACGCGCGGGGGTCAGGGCGTGCATCATCGGCGTGGCCGCGTGCGACTTTGCCTCGGCAGGGTGGCAGGTGGCACAGGCGGGGACGGCGGCGGCGAGGAATAGGAGGATCATTTCGCCGCCGGTTGACGGGCCTGCGCTTCAGCCGTGAGGCGGCGGACCAGGGCTCGCTCGCGGTCTCCGTCTTCTTTTCGTTTCAGCCGGTAATAGACACCGGCGAGGCTGACGTGAGCTTCGGTGAAATCCGGGCTGAGTTTTACCAGTTCTTCCAGTTCGCGACATCCTTCGTCAAGCTTTCCCGACGCTATATCTACGGTAGCGGATTGATAAAGCACTGCTGCGTCGCCCGGGCGCAGACTCAGGCTTCGGGCAAGATACTTGCGGGATTCTTCGAACCTCTGTTCCTGCTTGGCGAGTATGGCAAGCTGAAATACGGCGGCGAAGTTATTGGGATCGACATCCAGTTCTTTGCGGAACTCGGCGGCCGCGGCATCAGCCTGACTCAGACCGAGTAGCGCGAGTCCCAGTGAGCCGTGCACTTCGGGTAACGTCGGATTCAGCTCGGCGGCCTTTTGCAGCTCATCGCGCGCGCCAGTGAAATCGAGGGAATTCAGCTTTGCCGTACCCATGAGGAGACGGGATTCCGCAGACTCTCCCTTTCGCAGGATGCGGTCAATTACCTTCGCGCCGCGGTCTAATTGCTTGTCTTTCAGCAGGGCCGTTCCTAGCAGGTAAGCGAGGCCCATATCATCCGGGGACTTCCGATCCCAGGGATCGAGCAGTTCGACCGCTGTTTTGTACTGGCCGAGCCGGATATCGCAATCGGCTAGCAGAAAAGATATCTGGCGGTGCGGGGGTGAGTAGGGCTGAAGGCGCGGCAGGACGCTTTGGAAGCGATCTCTTGCCTGGGTGTAGCGGCCCGTCTTGTAATAGGAAAGAGCGAGATTCAGCAGTACCTGCGGGTTGTCGGGCGCGATTGTCAGCGCCTTGCCGTACTGCGCGATGGCTTCGTCATACTGGCCTTCGTGGGCGAGCGCGGCCCCGTAATTCGCCAGGCCGTCGACCGACTCCGGATGTGTCATCAAATATTCGCGATAGAGCGGCAGCGCTGCGCGAATGTCGCCTGACTGGTGAATGCGGAGAGCCTCAGCGAGCCTCTGATCAGCTTGGAGCCTCTGATCAGGTGGTTGCGCAAAGGCGCAAACGGCCAGTAGCGCAAGGATCGCTTGCGCCCTGGCCGTTTGAGTTCTTAGCTTCGAAGGTCTCAGAAGTAATACTTTACCGCCAGTTGCATGATGCGGTGTCCCAGCTTGCTGGTGGCCGTGCCGAACAGCCCGTTGGTCTGTTTGCCCGCAGCGTCGAAGACCAGGTTGAGGTTCTGATCGGCGCCGAAGGTGTAGTTCGGATGGTTGATGAAGTTGAAGCCTTCGAGCCGGAACTGGAGACGCTGGCGTTCTTTGAACTGGAAGTTCTTGAACAGAGACGCGTCGGTGTTGAAGAACTTCGGTCCGAAGCCTTCGGGTTCAATGATCGCGCCGTTGTTGCCCGCGGTGGGCAGAGCGAAGCAGTTCGGGTTCAGAAACTGGTTCGCGCCCAGACCGCTGGTCGGGTCGCAGGTAAGTACGGGCATGGCGGGCACGGACTTGGTTCCCGTGATGTTCAGCGCGGTGACGCCCTTGGGCAGCGTCAGATTAAAGTTGCTGTTGGTGCTGTTGAGCTGCAGGGGGGCTCCGCTTTGCAGTTGCAGCACGCCGGACACCTGCCAGTCATTGATGAGCGCTCCGGCGAGTTTGTTGTTCCGCATCGGGCGGCCTAGGTGCACGGAGTAGGCGGCGTTGAAGATATGGCGGCGGTCAAAATTCAGCGGCCCATAGTTGTTATTCAGGGTCAGTTGATCGATGGTGGTGCCCGCGGTGCCCGCTCCGAGGACCTTGGAGAAGGAGTAGTTCACCAGCCAGGTGTAACGCGAATTCTGATGATTCAGGCCGACCTGCAGAGCGTTGTAATTCGAGTAAGCGTTGTGGTCGACGATGTAGAGGTCGCCGTAGACGGTGTAGGGCCGGTACAGGTTGTAGTTCACGCTGTTGGCGTTGGCTACGCTCAGCAGTGTCCCATAAGGCACGGCATTCAGGTTGTCGATGCCGGTCTGAATCAGGACATGGCGGACCAGGTTGCCCACATAGGCAACTTCGAGGAGCGAGTTGCCCGGTACGCGCTGGGAGAGGGTCAGGTTGTAAGACCAGGTGAGCGGATTCTGATCGTCGGTGGAATTCACGACGGGGAACGAGCCGTTCAGGGTGGATCGCGCGATGGGAGGCGCGGCGTCGATGGCTGCCAGTGTGGTGCCCGAGGACGTCGTCAGATTTTGCGTGTAAGATCCCGTGGCGGGCGCAGTGCCGGTGCCGCTCTGGGAACCCCGATAACGGAACAGGCCAATGCCGCCGCGAATTACGGTCCTGCCATCGCCAAAAAGGTCGTAGGCCATGCCGAAGCGCGGAGCCAGGAAAACGGGGCGGGTGGGGAAGCCGGGGTTGGGCACGCTGCTGTCGATCTTGTTCCAGACGATGCCTGGGAGAATGGCGTTGGGGTCCGGCTTGTAGACGGAGGGCTTGAAGACTGCATAGCCTAGACCGTAGCGGTCAAACCACTGACCTTCGTGCTGCAGGCGGATGCCGTAGTCGACCGTGAATTTGCGGAAGACCTTCCAACTGTCCTGAACGTAGCCCTCGTACAGCTTCGAGGCAATGCGGTTTACGTTGTTGAAGTTGACCTGAGAGAAGGCGGAAACGCGGCCGAGGAGGAGGTCGGCATAGGCATTGCCGGAACTGATAGGACTGGTTGCGTCTGTGGTGATGCTGCCGTTGGCCGCTCCGCCGGCGGGCTGAAGATTCGCCACGTATTCGGCATAGAAGCCCGCTTTAATGGTGTGGGTGCCCCAAACCTTCCCAAGGTTATCGGCAAGGCTGCCGAGAGGCTTGTTCGCAAACAGCGTGCCGCCGCCCGCCGCGAAGCCGCCGTTGTTCGAAAGTACCGCGGTCTGGCTGGCCGCGGAGAGGATGTTCGGGATCTGCGCGATGCCGTTATTGAAGAAGCCGTGGTAGGGATAGCCAAGCTTGGTGCGGTCAATCGCGTCCGGATTGACGAAGGTGTTGGGGAAGCCGATGTATGTGAACGCGCCGATGAACTCATTGGTGAGCGTCGCGTTGAAGACGTGGGTCAGATCGACAGACCAGGATTCTGAGTGGTTGGGCGCGGTGACGGCGGACGGGTAGGGTACCTGGTTCGCCGCGTTTGCCCAGAGCTGGATGGGAAAATTCTGCTGTTCCTGCTGGTGGTAGGCGCGGACGAAGAGCTTGGTGGCGTCGCTGATGGAGTAGTCGACGCGCGTCACGAACTGGGAACCGTTTTGCGGAAACACGGCCTTAAAGGCGTAGTTGTAGCCGCCGGTTTGCGCCGGGTCGGCGTTGGGCAAGGGCAGCAGGCCGGTCATGACTTTCCCGCCGGGATCTAAGCGGCTGACCGGAATGATGCCGCCGGGGAAGGCGGCGTCGGTGACGGGTTTCGGATTGCCGGGGACGGTTCCGGCGGGGCCCAGGGCGGCGATGGACGCGGCTGAGAAGTCGCCGGCTCTCATGGCGGCGGTCGGAACCGAGGTCTGAATCTGCGAAGAGTTAAGGTGCTGATAGAAGTATTCGAAGCCGGTGAAGAAGAAGAGCTTGTCGCGGTTCCGGTTGAAGCCGGTTTTCGGGATTCGCACGGGGCCGCCCACGTTGCCCCCGGGGAAATAATAGACATTCGCCGGCTTTGAGAGGCCTGCTTTGTTGTCGAGCCAGTCACCCGCGTTGAGAACGTAGTTGCGGGCGGACAGGTAACCTTCGCCGTGATAGGTGGAGCCGCCCGCCTTGGTGATGCTGCTGATGACAACAGGGCCTTTGGAGTTCTCCGCGGAGAAGTTCGAGCTGAGAACTTTGACCTCCTGAATCATGTCGGCATTGGGGTTGACGGGGGTGGCGCAGTTGCAGCCGGGGTCGGACACGTGCGCACCGTCGGAGACGATCTCCGTAGAATTCAGGGGCGTGCCATTGGCGGAGAAGTAACCGAGCGCACTCTGGCGTCCGGCGTTGCCGTTGCCGTTAATGCCCATCACCTGACCGTCATAGCCAGGGGCGTTAGTGGCGCCGTTGCCGGCCTGCGCGAAGCCCGGCATGATCTTGATGAACTCGGCGGCACTGCGGCCGACGATCGCGATGCCCTGGAGGGTTTGGGTGTTGAGCGTCAGCGCTTTTTCGCCCGAATCGAGCGGGGTGATGCTGTCTGGGGCGGCCGAGATTTCGACTGTTTGCGAGGTTGCGCCAACTTGGAGGGTGGCGTCCACGTTGCGCTTGTCCGCGCTGTTGAGCGCAATACCCTTTTGTTCACTGCGTTGGAAACCGGATGCCTCGACGGTTAGCGCGTAGCTTCCGGCGGGGACGGCCACAATACTGTAATAGCCCTCGGAATTTGTCGCCGTTTTCCGGAGGTCACCGGAGGCTTCGTTCTTCAGTGTGACGCCCGCGTTGGGAACAAGGGACCCCGAGGCGTCGCGGACCGTGCCGGTCAGAGTGGCGGTGGTTGCCTGGCCGAAGGCCGGCAAAACCGAAAACAGGAACAATGTCGCGGCAAGCCCGGAATAGAGCGCCGACCGACCTGTGATCATCAACATGGATTCACCCCCTCAAGAAGCTGTAGGCTTCAGACTGCCGGAATGCTATCAGAGTCCGGGTCCGGGGGCAAGGGTACGGCTGGCTGGTGCGGCTGGCTCACGCCATGTAACGCGGCAAGTATCCTTCGTGTATCCACGCCTGTAATCAGCCGGTCCATGAACCTGACACGCCGCAGCCGCTGTTGCGGTGCTTCGACCCATCGCTCAGGCGACCTCTAACCCGGGCAAGATCCGAATATCGGTCTCGCTCAGGACGCAGGGCCGTTCATCCGTAACAACTGTAAGCCGGCTTACTGGTTGAGCTTACTGGTTGAGCCCGAACGACAGAATATTCTGTCCCGCCGCAACCGCGATGTATTGCTTGCCATCGAACTCATAAGTCATGGGCGACGCTTTGAGAGACGCACTCGTTTCGAATTGCCACAACGTCTTTCCGTTGGCTGAATCGACAGCCAGAAGAGTGCCCCCGTCGGCGCAAACGAACAGCACGCCGCTGGAAAACAAAAGCGTTCCGCCCCACGAACTCGCGGTCCCGACCTGCGGCAGTTCCCACAACACCTTCCCGGTCCTGAAATCGAGGGCGCGCAGAATCTGCTTCGGGTTTTCGTTCGCAAGCGTTCTTTGCGATCCTCCGGAGTACCCTCGGCCCGCCTGCCATTCCTCAGTGGTCCGCGTCGTGTAGATGCTGCACTTCTCAAACGTTTGAATAAAGTACCGGCCCGTGGCCGGATCGAAGGAAGAGGAAAACCAGTTTGTAGCGCCATCCTGCGAAGGGCACACGCGGATGCTGTTCGGCGTGCCTCCGCTTACCGGCGGCAGCAGCACCGGCCTCCCGTCCGGCCCGATTTCCTTCGCCCAGTTGATGTTCTGTATAAACGGTTTCGCCAGCAGCAGCTTTCCGTCAGCCCGGTCGAACACGTAGAAGAAGCCATTGCGGTTGGCCTGGATCAGCAACTTCCGGGGGCTGCCCTGCCAGTCCGCGTCGACCAGCACGAGCGGCTCCGTTGCGTCCCAGTCATGTGTATCGTGCGGCGTTGTCTGGTAATACCATTTCAGACGGCCGGTTTTCGGATCGAGCGCCAGAATGGACGACGTATACAGGTTGTCACCCTTGCGTTCTTCGCCGTTATAATCCGGGCCGGGATTTCCCGAGGCCCAATACAACATGTCGAGTTCCGGATCGAAGGATCCTGTCAGCCACGCCACGCCACTGGGATGATCGATCGCCTTGCCGCCCCACGTCTCCGAACCGGGTTCGCCGGGCTTCGGAACCGTCCAGAAGCGCCAGGCCTCTTTCCCGGTTTCGGGATCGTACGCGGCGACAAATCCGCGCGCCCCCTGTTCACCACCCGCAGTCCCGGAGATCACCAGTCCGTCCGCAACCAACGGCGCGGACGTAGCGTTGTAATTCTGCTTCCAGTCGGCCATTTCGGTCTCCCAGACCAAGTCGCCGGTAAAGCGGTTCAGCGCCATGATATGAGCATTGTCAGTGACCATGAAGACGCGGTCGCCCAGCCATGCCACGCCGCGGTTGAACCCCTGCGCGGCATTTCCTACCAGCCCTTTAGTTCGCGCCCTCTGAAAATGCCAGATTTCGCGGCCGGCGCCGGCATCGAGCGCCCAGCACTCGTTGCCGCTGCTAACGTACATCATGCCCTGAACCACAATCGGAGTGGTTTCGGCTCGCAGCGTGGTGCCATCCATCGTGAAGATCCACTGCGGCGCCAGTTTCGAAGCATTCTTTTTGTCAATCTGCTGCAACTGGCTGTAGCGGTTGCCCCGAATGTCGCCGTTGTAAGTGCTCCAGTCTGCCTGCGACGTCACTTCCCGGTACTGCCCGCTTTCGGGGCGGAGGAGATGAACCTTGTTGTCGTCGGTTCGTAGTTGCAGACTCGCCAGGCTTTCGTTTAGGACCAGCCCGGCAAGCGTTGCGCCTGCCGTTGTTGTAATGGTTCGCCGCACCGGCGCTGCCCGCCGCCGGGGGCGCAAGGTGCGCAGAAACGTGACCAGCCGCGTCTTCTCCGGACCCGCCAGATTCGGAAAGCCTGGCATGCCGCGATTAGGGCGTCCATCGTGTATCACCACGTCGAGTTGTTCGTCGGTCAGGTTGGCGACCCGGTTGACGATATTCGGTCCCATCTCACCGCCCATCGCGTCGCCGCCGTGACATGCCGCACAGTTGCGTTCGTAGTCGGTCTGGCCGGGAGCAGTTTGCTGGGCCATCAGCAGAGAGGATGAGGTTACGAGAAAGCAGAGTGCGGTCCACGAAGGATTCATTGAAAGGTTATCCGGAAACGTTAGTGTAAGTGTTTTCCGTCCCATCCGGCAACCCCAGCGCGGTGACATCCGGTGACATCCGGTGCCGGGATATACTATCTATCGAACTGGCGCAAATTATCGGTCTGGTCAAGCCCGCTGTCCGGGGACTGTGCCGCAAAGGAGAAAAGCGAAATGAAAACGACGTGGATTTGTTTGGGCTTTACGGTGATCCTGCCTTGGGCCGCCGCGGCGCAACAGAAGCAGCCGGACTTGGTCGGGACGGTTAACTTCAATGTCGGTTCGGCGAGCGGCCGGGTCGAAAGTCTGGTGGTCACCATTGGCGATGGCGGTACCGGCAACTACAAAGCGGTCCTGGTCGGCGACTCATCGCTTCCGACCCACGCAATTTACCGCCCGCGTGATCTGAAGCCTTTCGGCGGCAAACTGCTGCTGCCCATCGTGGCGTTCGGCAATGGAGGTTGCCGCAACGGCTCGGGCGAATTTCGTAACTTCCTATCGGACGTTGCATCCCACGGCTACATGGTCGTGGCCATCGGGCCTGCCGGCAATGCCGTGGTCGGGGGATCGGAGGGGCGAACCGGCCAAACGGTGGCTTCGCAGTTACTCGATGGCGTAGACTGGGCCACCAGGCAGAATAGCCTTCAGGGCGGCGAGTATTATCAGAAGATCGATACTTCCAAGGTAGCCGTCATGGGCCAGTCCTGCGGTACTGCGCAAGCCAGGGAAGTTTCCGGCGATCCCCGCGTCACCACTACCGTGTTTCTGAACGGCGGCGGGCCAATGGGCGGAAATCGCGGCGCTGCGCCGGCAGTTCAGGCTCCCGCCCCCCAGACTCCTCCCAGTACCCAGACCCAGACTCCCGGCGCGTATGGCAATACCAACGCTCCAGCGGGCGCCATGGCTGCCGGGCTGACCCGACAGGCCAATCGATACGCTCCCTACGCTCCGGCGGTTCCGGCTACCCCTATGTCGCGTCCGCAAGGGAGCGGCCCGGTGACCTTTCACGGGCCGGTCGCGTTCATCAATGGCGGCCCGTCCGACTTGGCTTACAATGGCGCGGTCGCGGGCTTTGAAGCCATAGAAGGCGTTCCAGCGCTGCTTGCCTTTCAGAATGTGGGTCACTACCCGGCCACGTACCGGGAACCGAATGGCGGCGCTTTCGCCGTAGCCGTTAATGCCTGGTTGGATTGGAACCTGAAAGGGAACCAAAGCGCCAGCAAGATGTTTATTGGAGCCAACTGCGGGCTCTGCGCCGATTCTAAGTGGGAAGTAAAGATGAAGAACGTGAAGTAGCCGATTCCGCGCGAAGATCGAACCTGGCCGCCGCATCCTTGCATGGGAGAATCGAGCGCTTCATTCGGAAGCCCTATAGTCTCGGCAACCTTGTGGATTTGATTGGGCAAGCTGTTACATGAGCGTGTGACTGAACCCACGGCGCGCAGGAGTTCAGCATTCGGCAGATCGCCCGCTAAGCATATTTGAATTAGTTGGCCTTTGCCGATGTGTTCGGCGTCGGCGTTAAGCCGTTGCCGAACTGATTCACCACCGCGGTGAGTTTGCCGTTGGTGAAAAGCATGTCGAGCAGCTTCTCGCTGTGCATGGTCCGGCCATATTCGTCCTTCATCGTGCCGATGATCTTGCGCGACTTCATGTCGATAATGTCGCCCGAAGAGACGTAGGCCAGCGTTCCGTCCAGACTCAACGTGATCCAGTAAGGGCCGCCCGTCGTCTTGATGCTCTCAATCTGTCTGGGAGGCATCACCGTATTGTCGAAGATATGAATGTAGTCGTTAATTCCGTCGGAAAGCCAGACTTCTCTCTCGTCATGGGTCAGGGCAATGCCGTGGCTCGGGCATCCATGAGGGATCCTCGGCCGCGGTGTCGCGTTCCACTTCTCGCGCCAGGGGAAGCCCGTGACTTCGACCGTGTGGAGCACCTTTCCGGTGGCGACGTCGGCAATCTGGAATCCGAGGAAGTTGTTCTGGTTGGTGTAGATCAGCGAGGAGTCGTGGTTGAGGACGAATACGCGGATGTTGTCCTTGAACGCGATCGTCTTGACGGTTTTGTGCGTGCTGGTGTCAGCGATCGACATCACTTTGCCGTTCGGCGACATGAAGGCCCACTTGCCGTCCGCGCTCAGATTCAAATTATGCGCGTTGGGGCTCAGCGGCGCTTGGGCTTTCGTAATTAACTCGCCCGTCATCGGATTCACGACGTACCAGAAATCTTTCAGATCCGACCCCACATACATGAATTTGCCGTCCGGGGAAATCTGCGGCCGTTCGCAGCAATTGCCATCGTAGGCGTTTTCCCAGACTTTCTTCTCAGTCCTCAAATCGATCGCAGCCAGACGGCCGCGGGCGGCGATGTAGATCATCTGCGTAACAGCACTCGCCGTCACTCCGGCTATCTGCTCGGGGTTTTGGCTGGCCGGAACATCGAACACGGGAATTCTCTTGACGAAGCTGTAGTTGTTCCTGGCGTCGAGTACGACGATTCCGTTGCCGTTCTGGTCCCACCCGCCCTCGAGTGTGCCGGGAAGCGTCACGTAGATCAGTTCCTTCGTCGCCGGTCCACGCACACCGCCCTGGCCGCCGCCTCCGCCCTTGCTCCCACGGCCGCCCTTCGGCGCGCCTTCGGGAGCTTGCGCGTTCGCGGTCACCCTGTCGAGGCTCAGAAATCCAGCCACTAAACAGGCCGAACAGGCGACTAATATTGTCTTCTTCATTTGGAAAGTCTCCTGGCTGTCACTGCGCTCATGCTTTGAGGTACGGTTTCAGATACGCATCGAGCTCCTTGCGGATCTCTTCGATTGACATCTGCTGTCCGCGTGCTCTGGCGCCGCCGCCGCCGCGCCCTCCCGATCCGGCTCCGGCAGCCGCCGCGCCCGTGCGAAGTTTCGTACCCGGCTTGAAAACTCCACGGGCGATCATGATGTCTACTGAGCTAACTGGCGTAATGCTGGCAAAGGCTTGAATCCTTCCAAACATGTCGAACGCCTCCCGCTTCTGTCCTTTGTGAAAAAGGTCGAAGGCGGACGCAAACACGTCGGCCAGGTCCATATAGGGACAGTGACCGGAGAATCCTTTCTCCATTTCGACGATCATGGCGTTGGCGCCGCCGCCGGAGAATACTTTCAGTTGATCGCCGGTCCTTTCGCGTATTTCCGAGATGCGCTCGAGCGGGTTGCCCGATTCGTCCTTCACATAACGAAAGGTCGGAATGGTCTTGTACATTTGGACCAGCAGGTCCACGCTGAAGTTTCCGACAGCCTGCGCAAAAAAAGGAAGACCCGTGATGCTGCCTACCTCTTGATAGTAGGCGAGGACAGCTTTATCATCGCTCGCGTTGGTGGGCGGAAGCGAAATAATGGCGTCCGCGCCCAGCTTTTCCGCGTGCTTGGCGTATCGGGTAACCGTGTCAACGTCCGGGCCTTGCACGCCGATCACAATCGCCGTCTTCCCGCCTTTACCGGCGGAGAGGGCCGCCTCGGCGCCGTCCAGCCGTTCCTTCTCGGACATGGTGTTCCAACCGCTGGCGTTCTGCGGCCACACAAAACCATGCACGCCGCCGCGATTGCTGAACTTAACCTGAGCCGCCATGCCCTCGAGGTCAATCTTGTCGTCCGGAGTGAAGGGCGTAAACCCAATCGGGAAAAGCCCGCGGAGTGGCTTGGCTGTGGCGGCCGCCCGCGCGCCATGGGAAAGGGCCAAGCCAGCCAGGCCAAGACCCATCGTTTGCAAGAAATCCCGTCTGCCTGAAGCGCCATTTTGATTTGTCATGTTGTTCGCCTTTTCAGCGGGCGCACGCGTAGCCTGCGTCCAAGTCCTGAGCGGGAGTATATATCCGCCTTCCAACGGAAGTCAATCGCATGAAGAACTCCGCCGTAACGAGGCGGCCTGCTACCGCCACATTCGCGTAAATTGTAATGGTGGCAACGCATTCCCGCCAAGGGAGATCGGCAAGAGTCAACAATCCTCGGATTGCGCCGGACGCCATAATGCCGCCGGTGGCGGTTCATCAAGATGATCGGAACGCGCAGCTCTCAGCGATTTCAGGGCAGGCGATCAGCCTGCCCCATGTCAGAACCGAAGGCGCCCCGCACGGCTGGTGCTTAGAAGCCCAACCGCAGGGAAGCCTGCACCACGCGCGGCGAGCGCGATGAAGTCACCTGGCCGAAGGTCGGGTTCACTTGAGCGCCAGCGGTGTCGAATCGCGCCGTGGTGTCCAAGCTGGCGGCTTCGGTATGGTTGAAGGCGTTGTACATCTCCCAACGGAATCGGAAGGTTCGCGTTTCCTTTCCAAGAGGAAAGACCTTCGTGAGAGAGATGTCCCAGTTGTTCAATCCGGGACCTCGGGAAATATCCTTCGGCGCATTACCGGCGCTGCCCTGGGGCGGTCTTGCAAACACGCTGGTATTGAAAAACCTGGTCAGCGAACGGTCGCCATAGTCCAATTGCGCCTTCCCGGTTACCATGACGCGGGCGCCATCGCCGCCGCCGGTAATGTCGGCGTTGTCGGTGGTCGTGTAATTGACGCCCAGCGGCGATCCGCTCACAAATGACGTCACGCCGGAAACTTGCCAGTTATCGAACACCACACCGGCCACCCGGTTCGGCAGCACCTTGGTCAGTTTGGGGAGATCCCAGTTGTAGTTCGCGACGAAGTTGTGGGTCTGATCGAAGCCGGCCTTCCCATACGACCAGACGCGCAGCGATTCGTAGAGAGGAATGGCGCCGGCCTCGCCATCGGTGAGATCCATGGCTTTCGAATACGTGTAGGCGATTCCGTACTGCATCCCCTTGGCAAAGCGCCGGTTCAAGCTGACTTGCAGCGAGTGGTAGTTGGACGTGCCGATGGTGTTGTAGATATTGGCGCTTCCGTAACCGGGAAGCGGGCGGAAGAAATTGTCCGGCAGCGGCTTGCCGTTGGTGGAATCGAGATTTCGCGCCAGGAAGTGCGCTCCATAAGGAACCGTGTTGATATTCTGGGATTGGATCAAGTGCCGGCCCAACGTCCCCACATAGGCGACATCGAGCAGCGTATTCATGGGCAGCGACTTCTGAATACCCAGCGTGAGGTTATAGGTGCTGGGCGTCTTATAGCCGGGGTCGTAGCCGTAAATATTGCCGGGAGGCGAGGTGTAGCCGGTTGTGTTCAAGAGCGTCGACAACGAACTGTAGTAGATGTTGGGATTGATCTGAACTGGCGGGTTCAGCGGCAGACTCCAGAAAATGCCCGCCGTGGCCGGTCGCGTCTGGTAGAGAATTCCCGCGCCGCCGCGAACCGCCAGCGATCCGTTCCCGAACACGTCGTAAGCAAAGCCTAATCTGGGTCCAAGCTGAACGGGCGGCTGTGGCTGGAAATCATTACCGAGTTTATACGTCGAGTCCGTTCCCAGAACCATGCCGTTGTTTTGGTTGCCGGAGTTGGGGGCGTAGAAACCGATCAGTGGCGCGGGCAGATACTGTCCCGTGAGAGGATTGTATGCCTGCCGGGTCTTGGTGGCCGGGTTAATACCGGGCACCAGCAACTGCGGCGCCTGCGCGGGATTGTACAACGACAGGTCGAAAGCCGCGTTTTGGTGATTGGCTGAGCAGGCGCACTCTTGTGTGAGAGGCGTATAGCGAGTCAGTCTCAAGCCGTGGTCGAGGGTGAGCCGCCGCGTGATGCGGTAAGTGTCTTGCACGTACCACTCGACGTCCCAAGTCCGGGCCTCGCTGGCCCACCGCGAACTCGACTCGTTGTAGTTGGTGAAATTGCCGAGCAGGGCGTTGGAAAACGGATCGCCGCTCTCGGCTGAGTTGTTTGTATCGGGAGAAAAGGAGAGGGCTCCCGCAAAAGCGGCGCGGAATCCTTTTCGGCTACGGAACCGGTTCAGGTAGATTCCAGCCTTGAACGTGTGCTTGTCCTTGACCCACGTCAAGCTATTACTGAAGTCGAAATTGGTGTCCGCGCCGAACAGCGGGAACCGATTGTCGTAGGTGATCGACGGGCCATTGGAAATGACTCCCGTGAAGGCGACCGTCGGCACCACATCGAACGGGTTCAGCGCCGGGTAAAGCTGGCCGACTTTGAATCCGACCTTGGAGCGCTGGATGAGGGCGAGTTGATCGGCGTCGATCGTATTGGACTCGATGCTATGCCGGACGCCCGCCGAAAACTCGTTCACGATGGTGGGGCTGAAAATATGGACATAGTTCATGGTCCCGCCGTCGTCCGTGTAACTGTAGTGGGTTGTGCCTAGACCCCAGTTGGCCAGGCCCGACGACGCGGCGTACCCGTTCTGGTAGTTCTTCCAGGCGGAATACCGAACGGAAATCTTGTCTTTTGCCGTCGGGTTCCAGTCGCCGTGTATCACGTTCTGATTCTTCGGCAGTTGCAGGCTTTCGAGGAACGTGAAGTTATAGTTCCCTCCGGTGACTGCGCGGTTGTCGAAATTCGGCGTCTTGAGAATCTTAAGCAGAGCCAGTCCGTTCGAATCGATCATGTTGGCCGGAATGATATTCCCCGGAAACGGCGCCCCGCCGGCCAAGGGGTTCTTGATCGTGATTAACCTGCCGCTGGTGTCGAGCGTTTGAGAAAAGTCTCCGCTGAGTTCCCGCTGCGTCGGCATGGTCAAGGTCCGCAGCGCCTGGGGAGAATAGCTCTGCCAGAGGTCGCCGGAATAAAAGAAGAACAGCTTGTCCTTGTTGACGTTGAATTTTCCCGGAATATAGAGCGGCCCGCCCAGCGTGAATCCTTCGTTGTTGTAGCGGTAAATGGGCTTGGGTACGTTGTTCCGGTTGTTCTGCCAGCTGTTGGCGTTGAACATCTCGTGACGTTTGTACCAGTAACCCGTGCCGTGAAAATCTCTGGTGCCGGACTTGGTCACGATTCTGATTTCGGCGCCGCCGTTGCGGCCGTACTCGGCCTGGTAGTTGTTGAGCAGAACTTTTACTTCAGCCACGGCGTCCAGGTTAATCGGGCTCACCTGCGTGGGTGCGCCCCCGTCGTTGGTCGCCAGGCCGTCCACTGACACGGCGTTCGTATTCGTTCGGTTGCCCTGAATGTTGGGCACAGTCGATCCCCAGGAGCCGCCCATGGCTTCTTCGTCGGTGATATTCGTCACCCCCGGCAGCAACTTCAGCAGCGACATCGCCTCTCTGCCTCTCACCTGCAGCATCGCGGTTTCATTGGCGGTCAGCAGCGCGGAATGCTCCGAGCTGTTCGTCGAAACGACGGAGCCTTGTGTTTCCACCAGGACCGATTCTGTCACTGCGCCGACGTCCAGCTTGATTTCGCCTAGCGCAAACACATCGTTCGCCGTAAGGTTCATGCCTTTTCTTTGGTACCCTTTGAAACCTTGCTGCTCAACCTTCACCGAGTACTGGCCAGGCTGCACGGCGGGAAACGTGAAGACGCCGGAATTATTGGTAACGCTTTTCCGAATATCTCCCGTCTGTTCGTTAGCCAACTTGATCGATGCGCCCACCACGATACTGCCCGATGGATCCACCACGCTGCCTGTGAAGCGCCCACTCACTGTTTGGGCATTGGCTGCTGTGACAAGCACGGCCGCCCACAAAACGCCGAGGGTCCCCGTGCGAAACGGCCGGAAAGACATAACCGCTCCTTCTGATCCTGTCAGGATCGGCCTCTAACTTCCCGCTTTCGAAGTTCGCGGGTTGACTTCCGATGTGAGGGACCATATCATAACCCGTGCTCGCGGTCAAACAAAAAAGAACAGATTCAACGACATGAAACGAATCCCGTGCCTGCTCCTCCCCGCCGTTTTCTCCGCCGCTCTTTTCGGCCAAACCGACTGGCCCGTCTTCCACGGCGATCCCGGAGCGACCCGCTACACCACCCTCAGTGACATAAAAAAGGGCAACGTCGCCAACCTCAAGGTCTCCTGGAAAGCCGACCTCGGCGTGACCGGCGGGGCCGAAGTCACCCCGATCGAAATCGGAGGAGTCATGTACGTCACGTCGCCCCGGCAAGTGGTATTCGCGCTCGACGCCGCCACCGGACGCGAAATCTGGCGATACGACCCGAAGCTCACCAAGTCGAGCTTCCATCGGGGCGTCTCCTACTGGCCCGGCGACAAGAACCACCCGCCGCGCGTCGTCGCCGCCACTACCGACGCCCGGCTCTACACTCTCGACGCCAAGACTGGGCAGCCCGTCCCGAGCTTCGGCGACAACGGCGTCGTGAATCTGCGCGCCGGATTCGCCGACAAGTTCCCCGATTCCCCTTACGGACCCACCTCCCCCCCGGCGATTTATCGCAACCTGGCGATTCTGAGCTCGCAGCACCAGGAAGGACCGGCGATCGGCCCGAGCGGAGCCATCCGCGCTTTCGATTTACTCACCGGCAAAGAGGCCTGGAGATTTCACCTGGTTCCCCAACCCGGCGAACCCGGCAACGATACCTGGGGTCCGGATGGATGGAAAGACCGCTCCGGACCGAGCTCGTGGGCGCCGATGACCGTCGATGCGGAGCGCCACATGGTCTTCGTCGCGACCGGCAATCCCGGCGACAGCTTCTACGGCGGCGACCGCCCGGGAACTAATTTATACGCCAACTGCGTGGTGGCGCTCGACGCCGATTCCGGAAAATTGAAGTGGTATTTCCAGATCGTGCACCACGACATCTACGACTTCGATGTTCCCGCCGCCCCGGCGCTCATCCATGTCACGCACAACGGCAAGAAGATTCCGGCGGTTGCGCAGATCGCCAAACACGGCCTTCTGTTCATCCTCGACCGCGCCACGGGCAAGCCGCTCTACGACGTGGAGGAGCGCCCCGTTCCCAAGTCCGACGTCCCCGGTGAACACTCCTGGCCGACCCAGCCCTTTCCCGTCAAGCCGCCGCCACTGGCGCGCCTTACGGTGACCGAGGCGGAACTCAATCGCACTACACCCGAAACAGCCGCGGCCTGCGAGGCTCTGTTCAAGACTCTAAAACACGATGGACCCTTCACCGCCTACAACGCCTCGCAGAAATCCCTCGTGTTCACCGACACCGGCGGAGGAGCGAATTGGTATGGGGTGTCCTTCGACCCCACGCTCGGCTATATTTACGTGAACATTAACCAACTGGCGGCGGTCGGCCAGTTGATCCCCCGCAAGGCCGAGGAAACCATCCGCTACACGGCCGGACCGACGCGTCCCGCGATGCCTTACACCAACGACGGTCCTTATACGCCACGTGGCGGATTCAACGACCCTGTCACTGGCCGCCCTTGTTTCCAGCCTCCCTGGGGCGAGCTGTTCGCGATCAACGCCAATACCGGTGAAATCGCCTGGGAAGTGCCGCTCGGAACCGACGAGGCCATGGAAGCGCGCGGCGTCATGAACACGGGAACCCGCACGCAGGCCGGCAGTCTGGTGACGTCGAGCGGCCTGCTCTTCATCGCCGGGACGGCCGACCGCCAGCTCCGCGCCTTCGACTCGGCCACCGGAAAGGTCCTTTGGTCGACGACCACGGAAGGGGCGGTCCGTTCGAATCCGATGACGTATAAGGTCAAAAACGGGAAGCAGTACCTGGTGGTGTACTCGGCCTCGCCCTTCGGCGGCCGCAGCGGAGCGAGATCGGGGGCTGCGCCACCGGCGACGGAAGCCGCGGCCCGGGGGCCGGCCTCCGCGTCCAACGGTAACGTCCAAGTCATCGCCTACACTTTGCCGTAGCGTGCACTGCTCAAAGCGCGCTGGCCTCTTGGCGGTGCCTTAGCCCAAGTAGATAGGCGCCCGGGTATCCCTGTGTCTAGTCAATTGCGCCCGCGTCAAAATATTCGAACTGTTTGAAACTGCGGGATCAGATCCAACGGGCACTGAAACCAACATTTTGAACTACGATTATTAAAAAGGAGCTGAGATGAATCGGAGAGAGCTACTGAAGTGCGCGGGAACATTTGCGACAGCGGGCGTCACAACGAGTCAGATCCTGCAACCCGTAAAGGCGATCGCTGCCGATGTCAAGCGGGTCCGTATTCAGAACATCGAAGCGTTCGCGCTTCAATTGCCACGGGCTGGTGGCCAACCGTCCCCCGCGACTGCCGCGACGGGAACCCGCGCCGATCCGTCACGTTTAGTGTGCACACGCATCACCACGGAGGCCGGCGTTCGCGGGTATTCGTTCTTGGGTGGTTCGACGGCGGATGTGGAAAACGCGAAAAAAGTCATGGTCGGTGAGGATTTATTCGCTGTGGAACAGCACCTCAGTCGTGGCCTGATCAACTGGTCGCCGATAGAAGAATCCGTTTGGGACGCGATCGGCAGAACGGCAGGTCAGCCCGTCCACAGGCTGCTGGGAGGAGCGCGACCGGCGACGCTACCGGTATACGTAACTTACGTGTGGGGGGACCGGCAAATCAAAGTGACGCCCAAACAGCAGGGAGAGTGGGGAGCCGTTGTGAAGAAGGCCGGTTTCACCGCCATGAAGGTCCAGATTATGCGACCGGACTTCATGGAAGACGTGGAAGCCTGTTCGGAGATCATGGCAGCGGCGGGACCGGGTTTCCGGACAATGGCCGACCGCACGGCTTCCGCGGCAGGTCTTTGGACCTATGCGCAAGGCTTGGCGGCCGCGCAAGCCCTGCAGAAAGCGGGCGTCTGGTGGTTGGAGGAACCCTTCGATCGAAACGACTTCGAAAGTCCGGCACGTCTGGCGCGCGAGGTAGAGATCCTGATCACGGGTGGCGAAGGCTATCGTGGTCTCGCCGCCTACAGGGAATGTCTGATGCACCACACTTATGACGTTCTCCAGCCCGATTGCAATGGCGTCGGGGGCATTCTCACGATGCGGAAGGTCGGCGTGATGTGCGAGGCTTGGGGCATCCCAATCTGTCCCCATGGCACCGCCGGGCTGGGCTGGGCGGGCCGGGTACAAGCATCGGCGGCGATGGGCTCGATGATTCAGGAAATTTCCGTGCTCAATCCACCTCAGTTACCAGACGATCGCGTGAAGCCGGCGATGCCGATCTTGAATTCAGTGCCGTTTGTCTACCGGGGCGGCGAGGTTGTGGTTCCGCAGGGAGCCGGTCTAGGATTGGACTTGAACGAGGAGGCGATAAACCGTTTCCGCGTGGATGGCCCCGTTAGCGGTCGAGGCGCCGCTTCCGGAGCCCCGCCAGCACCAGCCGCTGGGCGCAGGCAGTAGTGAACCCACGCCAGCAATCCCCGCCTCTGCTTTCGTAATTGAGGAAGAGCCGCTCGGTTGACCCGTTGAGTTCTGACGACATTCACGTCATACAGCTCTGCAAGTTGTTCGGGCAGGAAAGCTTACCGCGGGACCGAATGGCTGAACGGCAAACCACGTGGACATTCGCGCCATGAGTTCGACGTTGCTTTACAGCAGTCAACCTATTATTTAACTTCCCCTAACTTAACTAAACGCAAAAAGCCCCGCAGGCCCGGGATAATGGGCCGGCGGGGCTTCTGGCATCCCGCACTTACTGCTTCACGGCAGGGGCGGGCTTGGCAGCGGGCCTGGCGGCGGCGGTGGTGGTGCTGCCGCTGGTCTTTTTCACGGCCGGTTTCACGGCGTGCTTTTTGGTCTGCTTCTTCACCTTGGGGGTGGTAACGGCCGGCGCCCCTTTGCCGCTGGCGGGCGGCGTGGCCGGGGTCTGGGCGGCAAATGTCAGGGGCAGGGTGGCGAATGCCAGAGCGATGGTCATCAATGTCGTTTTCATCTTTTTTTTCTCCTGGCGGGTTCTGGCTTGTAGCCGCCCGCTCACAATCCCATCATGCGGCTTAAGCGCCGGAAACACGATAGCCTGCGCAGGCTACTGCAGGGGCCCAATTCGGGGCTGGGACGGTTAAGCTTTGTTCGTATTTGGAGCTCCGCACGCGCGCTCCGTTAGCGCAGCTCTGGACTGTGCCTCCTGAGCCGGGCAAGCGCTGCCAGTAGTCAAAGCAACTCGATCAAACCATGTAAACCGAAAGTCCTGCAGGTGTTCACCTCCCGCTCTTCCGCATCCGGAAGAATGCGTAGCTCAACGCCGTGTAGAAAGCGCAGCTCACCCCGATAGTGAGGCCGAAGTTTACGTCGTGCAACCATCCCCCGCTAAATACCACAGCTACGAGGAGTCCCGGCAGCATCAACAGACCGACACCGGCCTGAACCGTGTTTCCAAGCCGGTACCAAGGCCACGCCGGCAGGGTGCCTAGAGTGCATCCTATGAGCGCAGATTTGATTAGCACCTTCATGCCTACTATTCCTGATATTTAATCGTCGTCGTGATGTGTGGCCGCAGGCCATCTATCGCGAACATGAGTTCCTTACTGGAGTAACGCGAACGAGATGATGTTCGATCCGGAGGCGACCGCGATATGCTGCCTGCCATCGAGCATGTAGGTCATTGGCGAGGCTTTCCAGGTCTGATTCGCCTGGAACTGCCACAACGGTTTACCGGTTGACGCGTCCACGGCCATCAGCGCTCCGCTGTCTTCGCCGAAGAAGACCAGCCCGGCGGCGGTGGCCAGGGTTCCTCCCCAGGAATTGGCCAGGCCCGTTTGTGGAAGTTCCCAGGCAATGCTTCCGGTCTCTATGTGGATCGCGCGCAGCACCTTTTGCGGCGACTCTTCCGGCGCACCCTCGAAGGAGCCGCCGAAATAGCCGGCACCGGCCTTCCATTGCATGGGGGTCTTGGTGAAGATGTCACACTTCTCCAGCGTCTGCACGTAATATAGGCGGGTGGCCGGGATGAAGGCGGTGGAGAACCAGTTGGTGGCGCCCTCCAGAGCCGGGCAGATCTTGTTTCCAGCGGTGGTCGGCTCCTGGTTAGGATTTAGGACCGGACGGCCGTTGGCGTCAATTTCGCGCGCCCACGTCAACTTCTTCACGAATGGTTTGGCAAGCAGGAGTTTGCCATTGGTCCGGTCGAGCACGTAAAAGAAGCCGTTCCTGTTGGCGTGGAGCAGCAGATGGCGGTTTTGGCCGTTCCAGGTGGTGTCTACCAAGACCGGCGGCTGTTGGGCATCCCAATCCCAAACATTGTGCGGAGTGTACTGATAATACCATTTGAGCGTCCCGGTCTTGGCGTTCAGAGCCACGATCGAGCTGGAATAGAGATTGTCGCCGCCGCGCTCGTCGCCATTTAGATCGGGTCCGGGGTTGCCCGTGGGCCAATAGAGAGTATCCAGTTGGGGATCGTAGGTGCCAGTCAGCCAGGTAGCCGTGCTGGGGTGATTGATGCCGTCTCCCTTCCAGGTCTCGGAACCCGGCTCGCCCGGTTTCGGCACCGTCCAGAAGCGCCATGCTTCCTTTCCGGTGGCTTGGTCGAAAGCTGCGACGAAACCGCGCGCACCTTCGTCTCCTCCCGAAGTCCCGGAGATCACCAGGCTGCCCACCGCCAGCGGCGCCGCAGTGGCGTTATAGTTTTGACGCCAATCCGCCATCTCGGTTTCCCACAAGAGTTTTCCGGTGGCGTGGTTCAGCGCGATGAGATGGTCGTTGTCGGTAACCATGAACACGCGCTCGCCGGCCACCGCCACGCCGCGATTGATGCCGCCCGCCGCATTACCCACCAGGTTGCGCGTGCGCTGCCGTTGGTAGTGCCAGATCTGCCGCCCTGTGCCGGCGTCCAGCGCGTAGCACTCATTGGCGCTGGTCACATACATGACGCCGTTGAACACGATGGGCGTCACTTGAAGTGGAGAAGTGTTGACCAGCGGGAAGATCCACGCCGGCGCCAGCCGCGCCACATTGCTTTTCGAGATCTGTTGCAGCGCACTGTAACGATTCCCGCCGAGCTCGCCGTGATAGGTTGGCCAGTCGGACTGGCTGGTGACCTCCCGGTAACCCGCGCCATCCTTGCGCAGCAGATGGATGCGCAGGTCGTCCGTCAGCAACTGCATGTCCAGGGAACTCTGGTTGAGGACGAGTCCTTCCAGAGTTCGGCTCCCGCCCAGCGCGACCTTTGCCCGCGCAGGGACCGCATGGTCGCCCGAAGGCTTCAAGGAACGAAGGAAGGCGATCAGAGACTTCGTCTCGCCATCGTTCAGGTTGGCGGCCGGCATGCCGGAGTTGGGCAGACCGGTGTGGATCAGCGCAGCGAGCTCTCCATCGTTGTAGTTCGGCAGCCGCGGCAGGATGGCGGGCCCGAGTTCGCCGCCGTTACCCCCTTTGCCGTGGCAGGTAGCGCAATGGCCGTCAAACTGAGTCCGGCCGGCGTCTGGAGTCTGCGCCGGGAGGAACCCGGCCGGCATCAGGCAAACCAACGGAAGAAGCGATCGCATGATAAGAATATGGGAAACGATTCGAAGCCGGGTGTCAAGGAAACCGAACCCAAGCGGAACCGCGCGGCGGGAAGTGAGGCACTCTTCCCATCAAACCGTGGCGGCCGTTATGCTGGGGTCTGTGCGCCTGCTCCTCACTCTGGCAGCCTTGACAGCTCTCATCGCGTGCGCACCTGCTCCGCAACCATCTCCGCCACCAAAGGACCGGCCCAAACCCGATTTGACAATGGAAGACGGGTATCGGCAAACGACAGAGCAATTGACGGCCATGAACCACGAAGCGGAGAATCTGCTGAAACGCGGCAGATTGGATCGGGCAGCGGCGATCGTTACCAGAGCCCAACCTCTGCAGAGCCGCCTGCTGGCGGTCCCCCGGCCTACGTTAGCTGCCATGGGCGCGGCGTCCGATCTGGATGATCTCTATGGCCGAATGCTGCTTCGGAACCAGCATTACGGCTGGGCCCGGAGCGTGTTCCAAAAGAATGCCGTCCGCTGGAAATACTGGAAGCCGCAGACTCCGGAAACAGTGCATCGCTTGAAGGCAGCCGATTCCGCCATCGCGGAGTGCGACCGTCACCTGCGGGAGTGATGCCCGATCAACGGTGGCCCCGAGTGCCGCACCTTACGACGTTTCAAGAGGCACTACGACGGGGCTTCCTGCCGGCGATTCGTTCCGGTTGACGCGGCGAGCGATCGGCGCCACGAGGCGCCGCAACTCATCCTCGAACAGGGCCAAAACCGATGTGAGCGGCTGAAGCCGGTGGCGGTCTCCCACGGGCAACCTATCGGCGACGTCGGTTAGCTTCCGACGGACTACCGCCAGAGGTCGGATTGCCCCATCATACAGCGCCTGGACAGCCCTGCTCGGTTGTCCCTCCAGCGCCTGGTGCAGCCCGCCGGTCTTGCCGCCTTTTGATTGACGCCGTTCGATCGGCTCGACTGGGTTGAACCTATTGCCCATTACGACGGAACGGCTTGCCTGCCATGACATATCCACTGTCCTCTGATTCATGGTAGCCAGCCAGGTCCGCGGCGTGGTACCGCCGGTGTAAATGTTTCCTCAAACGGCCACACTGCAATACTTTACTGTCAGTTAAAGTACTTACGAGATCGAAGAAAGTACGCATCGCCTGCCGTGTTTTCTGCAGAGAAGGCGTGCCTCCTCGAAGGGCAAAGACAGGATTTCACGCAAAGCCGCCAAGCCCGAAAATAAGAGGGATAATCGAAGTCAACGCGACCGGGAACGAACTGCCGAAACAAACTGTGGAGGCACTCTCGAAAGTCGCTTTTGGAAGTTCGGCTGAGCGCCGACTCCCGGCGGGCGGATTGCCAATCCGCCGCAGGTTAACAACCTGCCCCACATAGCGCCCGGCGCACATCGCGAACAGGTTATCGAGTTCTTTGCGGCTTTGCGGCTTTGCGTGAAATCTTGCCTTTCTTAAATCCACGCTCCAAGCCGATCATCCTCCTTACGCTCGACTCAAATTGGCCAGTTTATTGTTTGACTCCGCTCCTTTGGCGGTGACTGTTTTGGCCAACTGGCGGGAAATTACGAAAACGTAATCGATGCGCAACCCCTTCCCCTTCCCGCAGCGGCTCTACTTGGGATAGAATTCTCTAACCGGTGTTTTGGAGGGAATTTCGTGAAAAACACTTCCAATGAGCAGCCAGCTTCCAACGAGCCTCCAGCTTCCAACGAGCATCCCGGGCGCTTCACCCGCCGCAAATTGCTGGGGCGCGGGGCGGTACTGGCGGCTACACCGGCGTTTTTGGGCGGCCCCCGACCGGCTGCGGCGGCCGCACCACTGACGGTCGGAAAACTCGAGATCGGTTCCGGCATCTACCAGTCGATCGGCGTGCGCCCGTTTATCAACTGCCGGGGAACCTTGACCGTGATCAGCGGCTCCCTGGAACTGCCGGAAGTGAGACAAGCCAAAGACGCCGCCGCCCAACACTTCGTGGCTCTTGATGAGCTGATGGAAGCGGTGGGCCAACGCCTGGCGGAACTGACCGGCGCCGAGTGGGGGTTTGTATCTTCGGGTTGCGCCGCGGGCCTGGCCCACATTACGACGGCGTGCATTACCGGCGGCAATCCGGATCTGCACGTGCGCGTTCCCGATCTGACCGGCTTCGCCAAGGACGAGGTGGTCATCCCCAGGAACTCGCGCAATGAGTACGATCAGGCGGTCCGCTCCACGGGCGTCCGGGTGATCGAAGTTGGCGACGCCGCCGAATATGAGGCCGCGCTGGGACCGAAGGTGGCGATGGTTTACCTCATGGCGGGTCAGAGGATGGAAAGCGGGCCGCTGTCCTATGACGCCATCTACAGCATCGCCAGGAAGAAGAATATTCCGGTTCTGGTGGATGCGGCCGCCGAAATGTTGACCATCCCCAACGTTCATCTGCAACGGGGCGCGACGCTGGTGGGCTACAGCGGCGGCAAGGCGCTGCGCGGGCCGCAATGCGCCGGGATCATACTGGGGCGGAAAGATCTGATCAAGGCGGCGTGGGTGGTGAGCGCACCGCACCACGGCCACGGCCGCACCATGAAGGTGGGCAAGGAAGAAATCGTCGGGATGCTGGCGGCGGTGGAGATGTGGGTGAAGCGCGACCACAAGGCCGAGGACGAAATGTGGACCGCGTGGATGAACAATATTGCGGCCCGCGTCTCCCAAATCGACGGCGTCACGACGGCGGTCAGGCAGCCGAGGGGATTGAGCAATCACAGCCCCGGACTCTCGATTAATTGGGATGCGGCGAAGCTGGGAATCACGGGACAGGAAGTGACCCGCATCCTGGACACCACCGAACCGCGCATCCTGCTGGGCGGCTGGGGTGGTGGCGCGGGTGGCGGCGGTGGGCGAGGCGGCCGTGGCGGAGGCCAGACCGGAATCTCGATTACGGCCTACATGATGTCCCCCGGGGAAGACAAGACCGTGGCCGACCGCGTCCACGCCATCCTTTCGGCTCGCCGTCCCGCCAAGAGTCCGGAGTCCCCGAAAGCCCCGTCCGCGGACCTAAGCGGCCGGTGGGAAGTACACATCGAGTTCGCGGCGGGCACGGGAGATCATGTCTTCCACGTGCGGCAGCAGGGCAGCCAGCTTGTAGGAACACACCAGGGAGAGTTTGTATCGCGCGATTTCTCGGGAACAATCTCGGGAGATGAAGTACAGATTTCGAGCAGCATTGGTGAGGTGCACGGCGCCGCGCTGTCTTATCGTTTTGCCGGGAAGCTGAGCGGGGACACCATGTCGGGCACGCTGGACATGGGTGAGTATCTGGGCGCCAAATGGACCGCGAAGCGGCATGCTTTCCCCGGCGCGGCGGACATAGGGTAGCCGAGCCGCGACCGTTAGGGAGCGGTAGCAGAAGGAGAAAACCGCCATGATGCGAAGAATGGAGACGGCACTGGTTTTGGCGCTCGCGATTGGTCTGTTTGTGCCGGTTTGCGCCCGGGCGCAGTGGACGCTCACGAAAGAACAGATGACGGCTTATACCGCCATGAATCCCTACGAGCGGTTTCCCGACGGGCGGCCCAAGGTGCCGGACGCCCTGCTGGAGAGGGTGAAGGGGCTGGTGATTGAGGAGGCGTGGGGCGCGGTGCGCCAGGGATGCAGTGCCGGACGGGGAGGCGGTGGAGGCGCTGCCAACGCTGGGCGTGGAGGCGGTGGCGCGGCCGGCGGTGGCGCGGCCGGCGGTGCTGCTGGCGGTGCTGCCAGTGGAGGCGGATGCTTTCCCAACCAGTACGCGGGAGACTGGAAGATTCTGAATCCTGGCAAGAGACTGGTGGGACGCGCCTTCACGGTGCAGTTTATGCCGACCCGGCCGGACGTTGCCGGAGCCATGCAGGCGGAGGCCGAGAGCAAGGGCCTGGGGCGGCTGCGCAACCAGACCGTCATCGACATGCTGCAACCGGGCGACGTGATTGTGGTGGATCTGTTCGGCAAGATTGACAGCGGCACCTTCGTGGGCGACAAGCTGGCCTACTACATCTGGAAGACCACCGGCACCGGCATGGTGGTGGATGGGGCTATGTTCTGGCTGGGAAAGATCATCCCGACGGGCATGCCGGCCTACTACCGGGGCACCTCTCCGGATTCGTTGGGAAACGTGATGCTGACGGGGATCAACATCCCGATCCGCATCGGCACCGCGACCGTGATGCCGGGTGACGTGGTGCTGGGCGACGAGGAGGGACTGTTGTTCATTCCGCCGCACCTGGTGCAGGCCTCGCTGGCCGCCGCCGATAGCACCAGGGCCCGCGATGAATGGATCAAGCAGAAGATGGACACGCGCCAGTACAAATCCAGCGATCTGTATGGGACGCCGCGCGATCCGGCGCTGCGCAAGGAGATGGACGACTATATCAAGGCGCACCAGGGGGCTAAGCAGTAGCGGTGGCCGGTGGTCAGGGAAACCGCTCCCTGACGGTCGCGGCTCCGATCGGAGTTCAGAGCCGCGAGGTTTCGATCGGAGTTCAGAGTCGCGAGGTTCGATCAGAGCCGCGAGGTTTCGATCAGAGCCGCGACCGTTAGGGAGCGGTTAAATACAGGGGGAGCTATGACGAGTCTTCGAATGATTGTTCGAACAAGTTTCACACTCTGCGTTTTGTTGGCGGCGCACTCTTCGCTGCGGGCGGACGTCTACGGGTCCATCCTGGGAACCGTCCGTGATGCCACTTCAGCCACCGTACCCAATGTGGCGGTGACCATCACCAACGTGGAAACCAATCTCACGCAGCAGACAACCACGGACCCGACCGGCGAGTACCGCTTCCTGGCGGTCCCGGTGGGCACCTACAAAGTGGAAGCGTCGCATGCCGGCTTCCGGACCTTCATAGCCGGAAATGTTCTAATGGCGGTGAATCAGGAGCGGCGCGTGGATATCACCCTGAACGTCGGCAGCCTGGAGCAAAAAGTGGAAGTCAATGCCGCCGCCGTCCAGGTGGAAACCACCAGCACGCAGCTAGGCACCGTGATCGATGAAAAGAATATCCTGAATTTGCCCTTGAACGGGCGCAGCTACATCGACCTGCTGTCGATACAGGCCGGCGTAGCTCCGGAATCGTCGGCCACCGGGCTGATCTCCGTGAACGGGCAGCGCGAGGCGTCCAATGCGTTCCTGGTTAATGGCGGCGATGTCAGCGAAGGCCGCACCATGGGCGCCGCCGTCATCCCCAATCTGGACTCGGTAGCCGAGTTTCGCCTGATCACCAACAGCTTCGATGCCGAGTACGGCCGCTTCAGCGGCGCGGTGATGAACGCCATCACCAAGTCGGGGTCGAACGGTTTTCACGGCTCCGCATTCGAGTTTCTGCGCAACAGCGACTTGGACGCGCGCGGCTTCTTCGACCCGGCTGTAACCCTGCTCAAGCGAAACCAGTTCGGCTATGCCGTGGGCGGGCCGGCCCTCAAGAACCGGCTCTTCTGGTTCACCGACTATCAGGGCACGCGGCAAAGCCAGGGATCGTCGGGCAGCATCAGCCAGTTGCCCAGCGCGGCCCAGCGGAGCGGCACGTTCAGCCCCAGCGACTTGAACGGGGTGGTGAGCGGCCCCTATTGGGCGCAAGTTTGTCGCAACGCCTGGGGTACGCGGTTACCGCCAATGAGCCGTACAGCACGGCCGCGTGCACCAGCACCGCTACCTGCGTGTTTCCGAACGGCATCATCCCAACCCGCGCCTTCTCGCCGATCGCGGCCAAAATGTTGCAGAGTTATATTCCCCTACCCAATGCCGGGGGAAATAACTTTATTCCACCAAGCGTGGTGAGCAAGAGTAACGACGACAAGGCCGGCCAGCGCGTCGATTTCAATAACAAGAAGACTGGGAACTGGTACGGTTACTACCACTTTGACGACTCCACTTCGGTCAGCCCAGGCACCTACGGCCCCGCCTTTGGGAACTTCGGCTCCTCTACGCCGAGACGGGCGCAGCAGGGCGTGCTGGCGAACACGCGCGCCTTCGGCGCCACCGCCGTCAATGAAGCCCGCGTCGATTTCACCCGAGTCGCGTCCGTCAGCAACCAGCCGACAGACTCCCCGGTCTCGCTGTCAAGCCTCGGCTTCGTCACCGGGGCCGGCACGCTGGGAATTATCAGTTCCGGGCCCGACAACTGGCAATCGGTGCCGCCGATTTCGCTCTCCGGCCAGGTCAACTTCAATTTCGGACGGGTGATCAGCGCTACCGGGCAATACAACAATACCTGGCACGCCTCGGAGAGTTTTTCCAAGATCTGGAATAAACACGCGTTCAAGTTCGGCGGGGAGTACCGCTACCTGCAGATCAACGAGCGGAATATCTACGCGCCGAACGGCAACTTCTCGTTTGACGGTTCGGAGACCGGCCATGACGTGGCGGATTTCCTGCTGGGTGCTCCGGCATCTTACATCCAGGCCAGCCTCCAGGTTCTGGACTCCCGCACCAAATACGGCGCGGCCTTCGCACAGGACTCCTGGCGGGTGGCGCCGAATTTCACGCTCAACTATGGGGTGCGTTGGGAGGTCAGCATGCCTTGGTACGACACCCAGAACAAGATCCAGACGATCGTGCCCGGCGTGCAATCGACGGTGTTTTCCGGCGCGCCCAAAGGGTGGCTGGTGCCGGGCGACCCCGGGCTTCCCGGCGGCGGCCCCATTCCTTCCACGCTGGCGCCCACCACCTGGGGGAATTTCGCTCCGCGGCTGGGCTTTGCCTGGTCTCCGAATGCTTCGGGCGGTGTGCTGGGCAAGCTGTTTGGCGGCCCGGGGAAAACCAGCATACGCGCCGCGGCCGGCATCTACTACACCGCCATCCAGGACGCGGGCCTCTTCGTGGAGGTGGCCGATGCCCCGTACGGATTGTTCTGGGTGAGCGAAGCGCCGGTGCTGTTCGACCAGCCATTTCTCACCCGGGCCGACGGGACTTCGCAGACTCAGCGCTTCCCGTTCACGCTGCCGGTTCCAGGCTCGGCGGCCATCAAGAATCTGGATTGGTCCGTCTTCCTGCCGATCACCAGTTCACCCGGATATCTGCCCGGCAACAAGCTGCCGTACGCGGAGCATTACAACTTCTCCATCCAGAGGGAGCTTAGCTCCAATATGGTGATGACGCTGGCTTACGTGGGAACCGAGGGGCACAAACTCTTTGCGCAATACGAAGCCAACCCGGGGGACGCCAATCTCTGCCTCAGCCTGCGAGGATCGGGGGTGGCGAAGGGCACCTTGCAGTGCGGCCCCAACCAGGAGAGCGCCGTCTTCACGCGTCCCGATGGCAGCCAGGTGCTGGGAACGCGCGGCCCGCTGGGATTCGACTTCGGCAGCAATACGTACGAATCCACCAATGCCAACTCGGCGTACAATTCCTTCCAGGCTACGCTGGAGCGGCGCGCCGCCAACTTCACTTTTCTGGCGGCGTACACGTTCAGCAAAGCCATGGACAACGCCTCCGCGTTCAGCACCATGAACTTCTCGAATTTTCACCTGAGCCGGGCGCTCTCGTCGTTCGACGCTACGCATAACTTTGTGATCAGCTACAACTACGCCCTGCCTTTCGCCCGGGCCGGGATGCTGCCCAAGCGCCTGACGCAGGGCTGGAGCGTGAACGGCATCACGCGGTTTGCCACGGGGTTCCCGATCGCCATTTCGCAGAGCGGAGACCGCTCTCTGACGGGCGCCGGCGGCGTGGACCACCCGGATTACGTGGGCGGGCTGGTGATTACACCGGATGTGCGGGACACGCCCAACCACCAGTATTTCAACAAGACCGCCTTCACTTCGGAAGTGCTGGGCGCGATGGGCGACGCCAACCAGCGTTTCTTCCACGGCCCCGGGATCAACAACTGGGACCTGGGGTTGCAGAAGATTACCAAGATCCACGAGAGCCAGTCGGTGCAGTTCCGAGCCGAGTATTTCAATGCCCTGGAGCACGCCCAGTTCAGCAACCCGAGCGGCAGTTTCACCAGCGGCAACTTCGGCCGCGTGACCAGCGCCAAGGCGGGGCGGATTGGACAGATGAGCTTGAAGTTTTTGTGGTGAAGGCACCGCTCCCTCACGGTCACGGCTCCGATCAGAGCCGCGCGCGTGAGCAAGCGGTACAGTTGCGCGCTTTCATGCGACCAGGCGACCCGGCAAATTCGGGCTGGCTCGCTGCCGCATCGCAGCGGGCGGATTAACAATCCGCCGGTCGCGGTAGGGATGCCGGTCTGCCCGGCACCCCCCGCACAGATCCGTGCGAGCGCTCCTAACGCACACGGTTCTTACCTTGGATGTTTTGACGCAAAGCGCAC
>DATMNI010000083.1:0-7148 GCA_035570275.1 Candidatus Acidiferrales bacterium
GTGCGTTGGGGTGAAGGTCGGTTGGGTCCAGGACGTAGTCACGTTGCGCATAGCGGTACCGAGGGATGATGGCCTCCAGCGGAAGCGCCATGATGCCTGCCGGTTCAAGGCTGTCTTCAAAATTCGCCAAGTCCTCGCTGCTGAAGCCGGTGTCGCTCCAGGAGGCGACGCGGTACGAGATGAAGTGCGTCCGGATGCCGGGATAGAGGCGCCCGAGTTCGCCCATCGCTTCCACGACCACGGCCCTCGCAAGCCACGATGCCTCCCTTTTGCTGATCGGATTCAGCCCGATCCAGCTCCGCCAGTTGTAGGGATCGGGATCGCCAAGTTTGCCGTCTCGGACCGGTTGTCCATCGGCGCCCAGCCTGTAGCGCGGCCCGTTCGTGTCCCATGGATTGGTCACGCCGTTTGCGCGCCAGATCAGCGAGGGAATCATCAGGAATACGGCATCCGTTGGCTTGCACCGGACCGCGCGCTCGAAGCGGCCGGATTGCAATCCCGCCAGAAACTGATGCGGCCCCCATCCCCCCACGGCGAAATTCTGGGTGGCTACGCGGCCCCCGCTCTGCGTCGCGATCTGCGCGGCGTAGGTATCTTCGTCACTCACGCCAGAACCGAAGGTAAACGAATCGCCGAACAACAGAACGCAGGCATCGGGGTTCGCCGTCGCCTCCGGCACAACCCGGAAATGGTCAGGCCCGATGGTGTAGACGACATCATTGGTTGTGCGGAGCCCTTCCGCCTTAGCGCGCGTCATCCGAGCGTTGGCCCTCGGGATAAAGCCGACATCGTCGACTAGTTCGTAAAAGGCTCCGCCTCCACCTCTGCCGGGAACGCTGGCCGCACTTTGTGGCGCCTGGGATCGCTGCCAGGCGCCAAACGCCAGGGCGGCCACAACAGCCGCGCCAAGGTTCACGATGACCGCTAAGCCCCAGTACTTCCAAGTTTGCTTCTTGGACCACTGGAAAAACTGCTCGAACAGCCCTGTATTTTGGCCCAACGTACGCATCCTCCTCAAAAACGGATGTCGCCGCCTTAGAGGCTCAGTTACAAGCAATGTGCTATAGGTCGGCCGAGAGGGCTACGCCATCATCAAAGCCTCTGACGTGATGGTCGGCCTCGACGGCTGACCGGGCACGGCTGCACGAATCAGGCGGCCAGCAACCTCGACACTTGGGCCGGCGCCCAGCGGTCACGGCCGGCAGGGGTCCGCACGCCGCGCGCTTCCACCTCGTGGGCTATGGCCCCCACCGCTCTGTGTTAGGGCGGTTCAACTAAGCGCTGGCTGGGCGTAAGTCCGCTTGGTCTCGTCAACATTCCGCCTCAAACGTTTCCAATATGCACCTCGCCGGGGAGGGCGGTACTGGGACTAGCGTAATGGTGAACCGTGTAGGGGTCGAAGAGTTGGCCCGGCGTATGTGCAAGGAGCTTTACGAGTTTACGGACGGTCAGCCGAACAAATGGCGACACATTGTCGGGGGTGACCTGATGCATAGGGCTATGTTGTTCGCAATAGGCTGCGGGTGGCTGAAGGTTGACAGCGAAGGTATCAGAATTGGTCTGACGGATGAGGGCCGGCGGGAGGTTCGCAAGACGCTGTCTTGAGGGACGTACTGAAGCAAGCCCGCCAAAGACCTTTGAATGAAAGCGGCCGCCGCCGTTCGCCTCGACAAGGAACAAGACCAATAGGCGTCGGACCAAACATCCCGGAGTGCCATGTGTCCAGAGCCTTTGCCCTTTAGGTTCGCGCGCTAGTTGGGACGTGTGGTTTGCGAGTGCCTTGGGTGTTCGCGAGTTCGGCTAGGGTCTCGGTCTCGCTGGGTATCGGATTACGCTGGCACGAAGCGGACAGGAAAAGGCCCGCACCGGGAAGCGGGGGCAGCCGGGGCGGGCGTGACCAACGGGCGCGGGCCGGAGCGTGCATGGGCATGCCTACGCTGGCACGGAAACGCCCCAGCCCCTTGAAAGGTGACGCAGGCACGCCAACAGTCCGCAAACGGACAGAGCGGTGACTCGCAATCGATTTGCGCCCAAGCTTTCCTCCGAACATGAGCTTGGGGGCAAGCCATGGAGCGCGGCCTTAAAGCGCCATTCAGTCCGCATCGCGTCGGTAGGGCGTACTTCGCCTGCATCCGGACAGTTCACTTTGTCGAGTCACCGTTTCCCCCCGTAGACGTTCTGTAGCCGTTGTCGCTTCCTGCACTGGGGCAGCCACTCCTCCCTGCTTCGCTCCAGTTTTTGGCCCGCTCGGGTTTGGAGTTTTTGGGAACGCATCCTGATTCCGAGCGGGCTTCTCTTTGGGAAAGATGCCCATCACACGTCCCAAAATACCCACCACCGCCCCGGTCTGGGTCCTGGGCCGGCGCCGATGAGCCTCGACCGGCTCCTATGTGCGTTTCGTTGATCATATTGATCTCCTGTTGCGCACAGCACGCGTTGAACCCATCGCAGGAAATCAGGCGGAACTCGCAACGGCCAGTGCTTAGATTGTGATATGGCCGCCGGCACAAACAGCCATCACGCCGCGGCTGAAGATGGTCTCGACCTTGTGGCCGTTCACCGGATCGCCGATCCAGACCCTGATTCCGCCATCCCAAAAGGTCTCGCAGACTGCAGTTGATCTCGCGGACGTAGAGGGCGGGTCGCGCCGTCTGTCCGGTAGCGGACGGCAACCATAAATCGGTTTCGTGCTATTTTGTTTCTATGGACGAAGAGGACCCCAAACTTCTTCGGTTGTTGAAGCTTGAACTCTTTGCGTTTAGGCGCTGCGAGCGATTGAGGGGCTATCCCCCAGATGTCCAGACGGCGGCCCTCGCCCTAAAAGTTAAAGCGTCTGAGGCCGTTCGCGACTATCGCGCAAAGCATCCCTTGCACGCGCGCTTCAGCGGTGATGTTAGGGTTGGGCGCCGTAAGAATGGCGGCTCCTAGGGCCCCCGTCGACGGCCGACGGTTGAGCCCTCGCATTGCTTGCTCAGAACGCCGGGGTAATGGCTGCCAAGGTCGATCGGCCGTTGAGCAGGGGCGCCCGGCCCCATCGCGTATGTCCGCCATCAAAGGCCCGCTCGTGTCCGTCCCGAAGAACCGGGAGACGGCCTGGGGCAAATGACGGTTTTTCGCGGGCGTCTATGACGGAAGGGCGCGGAAGCGTATAATGGTTCCCTGCAGGGACAGGTGGGCAGTATGGCTAGGAAAGCCGAGTCCATTTTCGATCCAAAAGCCTTTCTCGCGACCATAGGTCCGGGTCACAGCGTCTCCGACTTCCGCAAGGACGAAGTGGTCTTCCGGCAGTCGTCTGCCGCGGACGCGGTTTTCTACGTCCAGAAGGGCAAGATCAAGATTGTGGTCGCGTCCAAGCAGGGCAAGGAAGCGGTGGTCGCGGTTATGAACACCGGCGACTTCTTCGGCGAAGGGTGCCTGATCGGCCAGCCCTTACGCCTGGCAACGGCCAAGGCCATGACCGAAAGCCAGATCGTCCAGGTCAGCAAGGCCGAGATGGTGCGCGTCCTTCACGCCGAGCCGAGCTTCGCCGAGCTGTTCATGAAGCATCTTCTGACGCGCAACAGCCGGGTCGAGGAAGATTTGGTCGATCAGCTCTTCAACTCAAGCGAAAAGCGGCTGGCACGCACGCTTCTTCTGCTGGCGAATATAGGTAAGGACGGCGGTCCTCAGCCCATCACCACACCGATCAGCCAAGAGACGTTGGCCGAAATCATCGGCACGACGCGCCCGCGCGTGAGTCTCTTCATGAACAAGTTCAGAAAGTTGGGCTTCATCGACTACAACGGCCACCTGGAGGTCCATAGCTCGTTGGTGGGCGTCCTTTTGCGCGAATGATGAACGGAGACACATCCGTACGCCGAACTTAGGGCTGAGTCCGCAAACCGCCGTTGCCCGCCGCTTTTCGGGCGGTAAAGATGTGGACGCTTCCACTGGAGCAGCACGCTCGCCACTTTGCTCCAGTCATTGCGGGGAGGGTTTTGGGAACGGATCTGATCCCGAGCGGGCCATTTTTCTTTACGGCGGACCTTTAGCTAACACGGCCGGTCCACACGCGGTGGACCGGAGCGGGTCACTTCTCGTCCATTAAGGTCACTGCTGCCATGAAGCGCGCCGGCTGATGTTGCGCGCCGTTGGTCTTGGCGACGAAAGGACGCTGTAAGTCAGCCGACGCATAATAGCGCGGGTTGCTTGGTTGCTTGCTTGGCTGACATCGTCCACTTCATTGAGAGTAAGGGGATGAGGGTAAAGCAGGAAGTCCAGGAACTTTTTCCCACGCCGCTCTGGGTCCTCAACATTCTCCCAGCGGATGCCGTTGCCTTCAACGCCAAGCTCAAAACCGAAATCGAAAACATCATTTCGCCGCGCCCCAAGGTACCCAGCGGCAGCAACTGGCAGACGCCGCACGATCTGCACACACGTCCGACCTTCGCAGACTTCACCAAGCTGGTAGAGATTGCGGCGCAGAGCGTCGCGCAGTACCTGCAGGTCGATAGTTTTCCGATGATGATTACGGGCTGCTGGGCCAACATCAATCCGCCGGGCGCCTACCACCCCACCCACAATCACCCGAACAATTACTTGAGCGGCGTTTACTATGTCGCAGTACCCGAGGGCGGCCCGGAACTCGTTTTCCAGGACCCGCGACCGGTCCTGATGATGCCCTGGACCGGCAAGCTCAGCCGCGTTACCGCCAACGCCTCCGTCGCCCAACCGCAGCCGGGCCGCATGGTAATATTCCCGGCCTGGCTGAGGCACCACGTTCCCTCCAACCAAGGCACGACCGAGCGCATCAGCATCTCGTTCAATCTCATGTTCACCAACTTCGCCGAGACGCTGGCCGCGCCAAGGTGGAAGCCGACGGCAGGCAAGGGCGAGGGCGCTGTGATTCCGAATTCCGACGCCGGCAGTTCGTAGGAGTAGGCTGCGGATGTGAGCCACGCGCCCGTAGAGAATGGGCACAGCGTTTTCGTCACTGGAATAGGGGGGAGCTAGGAGGGAGCGTTCGGAGGCTCAGCGCATGGAAAAGCGCGCCACTGCAGATGAGTTGGCCCGCGTCCTATGCAGGGAACTCTACGAGTTCACCTACGGGTGGCCGATGGAGTGGCGAAAGCCCGTCGGCGGGGCGCGGATGCATATGGCTGTAGAGCACGCTGTCGAGCATGGATGGCTTCTCGTTGATGATCGGGACGACAGCATTTGCCTGACCGAGGCTGGGAGACGGTTGGCACGCAAGGCGTTGTCTTGAGAAACAGCTTCGGCATGGCAATCCAACGGCGGGTCACCTTCGCCGACTAGCCATCCCCGAACACGATTGCGTCTGTGGTCGCCCCCGTCCAACTCCTCCAATATGCGCCATTGCCGCGGCAGGCCGTCTGTCGCGTCGTACAGGGCGCGCACCAAGGTGCAGGGCTACGACCTTGGTCTCGCTGGCCATGGCCGATAATCTAGGTCGAGGGTTGCCAGCTTGCCGGCGATTCGATCGCGGTTGGCGACATGCATTGCTTGCGTATTCTCGAAAGTAGCGAGCAATTCCTTTGCTGGCACGGAGTCATGCCCTTCCCGGTCTAGCTCAGCAATGATTTCATGCTGCTGGGCGATCCGCTTCTGACCGTTTGCAACGTGAGCCTCGGCTCGGCTCAAATCATTTTCCAGCGTCGCACGTTCCATCCCGCAGCGTAGCAGGATCGATCCACCGGCGCCGCTCAGGCTTCCATCAAACCTCGACACCTGCGCCAACTGCTGCCGGCCCGGCCGGCCTGTCGCAACTGTCGCAAGGGTCGCCCAGTCGAAAAGGGGGGAAGGGAGGCCGCTGGGCGGCGCTACAGATTCCGTAGTGACCGGCCCGGAATGGTGATAGTCTGCCACTCGCCTTTTCCAATTTGCGGATAATCAGAATGCCCAAGGGCAACCCAAATCCGAGTCCAGCCACCCGTTTCAGCGCTGACAATCCCGGCCGCGCCAAGCAGAAGGGCGCTCGCGATCGGCTATCGGCCGCGTTCCTGGCTGGCCTGGCCGATACTTTTGAGGAAGCGAACGCCGAGGGTGGCGCTAAGGGCCTCGATGCGCTCAGGAGGGTTCGCGACGAAGATCCGGCAACCTATCTCCGCGTCGTGGCGAGCCTGCAGCGGCAGGAAGTTGAAGTTTACAGGACTCCCGAAGAACGCTTGAAAGATGACGAGTTGGAAATGGTCTATCAGGATCAGCTCGCCAAGATACGCGCCGCCAAAGCAGCGGACGAGGAAACCTCGATTGTTCCCGTTCCCCGCTCGCAGGTGAACTAGGGCCATGTTGTCGGAAGCGATGCTGTCGGAGGCGCTGCAGGAAACCCCGGACACTATGCGCGAGAAGCTACAGGCCTTTCGCGACTTCGACCCGGACGCCTACCGTCACCATGGCGCTGTCCATCGCCGCCTTTGAGATCAAACAGACGGCGCTATTCACCCCGTCGGAGCAGACGTGACGTCCGCCCCCGGAGTGGATAGCGGGCGCGGTGGGATAGGCCGTCTGGTAGCCTCCCGCGCCCTCGCTCAGCAGACAGGGCGGACGCCGCCGGGCGAAAAAGAGAGGTGAACCCGCCCAGCCTCTAGTACCTTACGCCATTCTCCTGAGGGGCACCACGTTGCCGCCCGGCTCCAGCACGTTCGAGGCTGCAAGCCATGGCCCATGGCGCTGTCCATCGCCGCCTTCGAGATCAAACAGACGGCGCTGTTCACCCCACCCTCCTGAAGCCCTTGATCACCCATGCCTCGGGCTGCGCATGATCGTGCACGAGTTCGGTGACCGGCCGTTGACTTGGGAAGTCGGTCAGGGCTTTCCGCACCCTTCTGCCGGCGGATGCACTGCCCAGCGAAGTCTATTCCGACCGCCAGCTTGAAGTAATCTATGTCGCTGCGAAAGAAGGCTTGGAGCGCCGATCCGCTCGATTGGCGCAACGGCGGCATTAGACCTGCCGGCGCGATTAGGCCGCGAGCAACCTCGAAACCTGGGCCGGCTGCCATGTCGATCGCCCGCGGGGTGTCCGCACGCTTGGAGTTCAGGAACCGCGGCGGAGCGATAGAGGTGTTGTGGCAATCGCCCGGATCGTTTCGGCAATACTCTTCCTCACCGTCGGATCGTGAATCGCCAAGTATGCGTGGACCAGCTCTAGG
>DATMNI010000084.1:0-38672 GCA_035570275.1 Candidatus Acidiferrales bacterium
AATGACATCGAGTGGTTTGGCAACGAGGTAAATGTGCGTCACGCAATCTCGAAACGCCGTGGTACAGATGGCGCGCACAAATGGGAGTGGCACGTTGGGCCGCCGAAGTCTCGGAAATCGTTACGCCGCATCGCCGCGACCGAGAGCGTAATGAAGATGTTGGCCGATTTGAAGGTCGGCAAACCGGACGACGCTTTCATCTTCCCCGGCGATTGCAGCGGCTTTATAGACCCGGACAAATTCGACGCAGAAGTTTGGAAGCCTATCGCAGAAAAGGCCGGCATGGCAGGCACGCGCTTTCATGACCTGCGACACTTCTTCGCGAGCCAGTTGATCGCTCAGGGCGAAACCGCCGCCTACGTTCGCGACCAGATGGGCCACTCCAGCATCAAGGTTACTTTCGATACCTACGGGCATCTCTTCCCAGGCCGCGGCAAGGAAGCCAGCGCTCGCTACGAAAAGTCGATGGCCGATGCGAAGGTCCGCCACAAAGCGGAGGCCAGTGTTAGCAATCCGTTAGCAATTGATGGGGGAAAAGGGCCGGAAGGAACCGTAACCAATTGAGGGATTTGGTTGCGGGGGAAGGATTTGAACCTTCGACCTTTGGGTTATGAGCCCAACGAGCTACCAGACTGCTCCACCCCGCACTCACATCGTAGCGTACGAAACTCCTCCCGTCAAATCATGTCGCAAATCGGGCAAATCGGGCTGAATCTTAAGGCTGAGACGCTTAGCGCACCCGAAGCCAAACCAAGGCCCCGAACAAATCCCCCGGCCGGTTACAATGATAGGGTGCATCGCTTTTTGGTCCCGGCAGTATTCGCGCTAGCCGCCGCTTTGTCCGCACAAACCGCATTCTTCCCCTTGAAGAACATCCGGCCGGGAATGCGCGGGTCCGGCAGAACCGTTTTTCAGGGTAACCAGATCGAGGAATTCCAGGTCGAAATTCTAGGTGTCCTCGAAAATGTGGGGCCCAAGGAGTCGCTCATCCTGGCCCGCCTGTCCGGTGGTCCGCTGGAGCATACCGGAGTCATGCAAGGCATGAGCGGCAGCCCGGTTTACATTGATGGAAAGTTGGTTGGCGCGGTCGCCATGGCCTTTCCCTTTGCCAAAGACCCCATCGCCGGCATTCGGCCCATCGAAGATATGGTGCGCGGCACGGGCCCGTCCAGTCCGCCGGCAGCGCCGGCATCCCAGGGCCAGCGAGCTGCGCTTGGCTACGGCGAAAAGGATCTTACACGCCGCATTCCCCGGCCCGATGCCGGGGTGCTTGCCGGGGCCGCCGGCGAATCGCGGATGATCGACATTGCCACGCCAATGTCTTTCGGCGGCTTCAGCCGCGCCACGCTCGACGCCTTCGCCCCGCAACTGCGCGCGCTCGGCCTGGAACCCCGTCAGGGCATTACCGCCGGCGCCAAAATCGAAGGCCCCATGGGCAACCCCGCCGACCTCAAGCCCGGCTCCATGATCAGCGTGCAGTTGATGGCGGGCGACCTCAGCGTGGGCGCCGATGGCACCGTAACCCACATTGATGGCAACCGTGTCTACGCCTTCGGCCACCGTTTTCTGGCGGTCGGCGCCACCGACCTTCCATTCGCCCGCTCCGAGGTCATCACGCTGCTGGCCAACACCAACACTTCGTTCAAACTCTCCTCCGCCCGGGAATGGATGGGCGCCATGTCCCAGGACCACAACACGGCGGTGTCCGGTGAACTCGGCAGGCGGGCCGCTATGGTGCCGGTCTCCGTTAGCGTCTCGCACAACACCAAGCCGATGGAATCTTACCAGATGCAGATGGTGGACGACCCGCTGCTCTCGCCGCTGCTGATCCAAATGGCCGTTTTCTCCACCATCGATGCCACCGAGCGCACTGTCGGCGCCTCCACCATCCGGGTCACCGGAGAAATTGAATTCCAAAACGCGCCCGCGCCCGTCAAACTGAATAATATGTTTGCCGGCGATAACGGTTCCGCCATGCAGGTGTCGCTCTCCGCGGCCATCCCGGTTGCCTACGTCCTGCAGAGCGGCTTCGACGGGCTGCGCTTGAAGAAGGTGGCTCTCCACCTGGAAGCTTCGGACCGGAAAAAGCAAATGACCATCGATGGCATTTCGGTCTCGCGGCACGAAGTCCGCGCCGGCGAAAAGATCACGCTGAACGTGGTGCTGGCGGCCGAAAATGGAGCCGAGACCAATTACCCGGTTGCATACCAGGTGCCCATCGGAGCCGAACCCGGAACTCTCTACGTCACGGTAGCGGACGGCAACACGGCTAATATCGCCGATTTCCGCCAGATCCTCGGTGTGAACCCGCATAGCGCCGCGCAACTGATCGCCACCGTGAACAATCTCCATCCGAATACGAAAGCCTACGTCCGTGTATGGCGTGCCGATCCGGCTTTTCAACTGGAGGGCGCCGACCTGCCGGATCCGCCGGCTTCGGTCGCCCTCATTCTGGCGGGCTCCCAGTCCAGCCTGGCAGGCATCACGCAGACGCGGAATTCGAAAATCGCGGAGATGGAGATTGACGCCGGCGACCAGGTGGTCAGCGGCGCCAAGACCATTCAGGTGGAAGTGAAGGAATGATTCCCTCCATACGCCCGTTCATGGCGATTCTCAGGCTGGCATGCGCGGGCGCGCTCTTCGCCGTGCTGGCTCCCTCCCTGTTCCCCAGCGGAACCGCTACCTGGGAGATGAACTCCTACAACGATTTCGTGCGCGGCCGCTTCGCTGGCATTTCCCTTAGCCGGGAAGGGCGTCTCTCGCTCTCGCCCAAAGTGGAAACGATCTTTACCTCCGACCAGCCGGTGATCTGGAGCGTGGCCCAGGCCCCGGATGGCACCCTCTACGCCGCTACCGGACACCGCGGCCGTCTCTACCGCATTGGCCGCGATGGCAAGAGCTCACTATTGTGGACCGCCGAGCAGCCCGAGATTTTCGCCATTGCCGTGGACAGCGCCGGCGCCGTTTACGCTGCCACTTCCCCCGATGGCAAGGTCTACCGTATTGAAAACGGCAAGGCCGCCGAGTACTTCGCTCCCAAGGCGCGCTACATCTGGTCTTTGGCGGTGGGGGCCGATGGCGTGCTCTTCGTGGGCACAGGCGACCAGGGCAAGGTTTTCCGGGTGGATCGGCCCGGCAAGGGTGAAGTCTACGGCAAGAGTGAAGTCTACTATGAGACCGGCCAGTCGCACATCACCGGCTTGGCCCTGGATTCGCAGGGCCGCCTCCTGGCCGGGACCGAGCCCAATGGCATCCTTTACCGCATTACCGCCAAGGACAAGGCATTCGTCTTGTACGATTCCAGCCTGCCCGAAATCCGTGCCATCGTGCCCATGCCGGATGGCACCGTATACGCCGCCGCTTTGGGCGGTTCCATAGCCAAGCGCGCGCAGAGCGCGGCGCAGGCGGCGCAGGGGATGCAGTCCGGTGCCGGGGGTACGCCATCCGCCATTACCACCATTACGGTGGAGGCTCAGAACACCAACCCGGGAAGCGAGATCAAACCTCCGGATGCGGCCAGGCAACCGCCATCGCCCGCCGCGGCCTCCACGCCTCAGGTCAGTACCCAGTTCACGCCGGTGGTGGATGTAAGCGGCGTGGAAAAGTCGGCCGTCTACCGCATCAATCCCGATAATACCGTCGAAACGCTCTGGAGTTCCAAGGAGGAGAACGTCTACGATCTGCTGGCTCTGGAAAAGCAGATTCTCTTCTCCACCGACGAAAATGGCCGCATTTACGGGCTGGCCCCTGACCGGCGTGTCACGCTGGTCACCCAGACCAACGAGGGCGAGACCACGCGGCTGCTTCCGTCGGAACATTCGGTACTGGCGGCCACGGGTAACATGGGCCGCATCTATCGCCTTGGCGAAGCCCCGGGCTCCAGCGGCTTTTACGAGGCCCCGGTTCACGATTCCGGCACTGCCTCGCGCTGGGGCAGCTTGAGTTGGCGCGCCGATGTTCCCGCTGGGTGTTCGCTCCGTTTCCGCACGCGCTCCGGCAACTCCGCCAAGCCCGACCGCACCTGGAGCGATTGGTCCGAGCCGGTCTCCAATCCCGCCGGATCTCCCATTGGCAGCCCCAACGCCCGCTATATCGAATGGAAAATGGAAATGACCGGTCCTGCGTCCGGAGCCCCATCGTCGGGCGCTGCTGCTTCTGGAGCCACTGCTTCCGGAGTCACGGCTTTCGGAGCCACCCCGGCGCTCACCAGCGTAACCCTGGCCTACCTGCCGCAGAATTCGCCGCCAGTGGTCAAAAGCATCAACGTGATCACGCAATCTGTCGCCACTCCGCAAACCAACAAGTCTTCCAGCAACTCGGGCTCAGCCTACACGGTGACGGTCAGCGATAGCGGCGATACCAGCCCGACTTCGGCGGGCACCCCCACGCAGACGCTGCCGCGCGCCGCCTCGCAGCAGATCACCATCTCCTGGCAGGCCGAGGACCCGGATGGCGATCGCCTGATCTTCAGCGTCTATTTCCGCGGCGAAGAGGAGAGCCAGTGGAAACTGCTGAAGGGCAACACCCACGACAGCTCCATTACCTTCGATGGCGACGTCCTGGCCGATGGCAAGTACTTTTTCCGTGTCGTGGCTTCCGACCGGGAAGCTAACCCGCCGCCTTCCGCCCGCGAGGCCACGCTGGTCAGCGCGCCGGTCATGATCGATAATACCCCGCCCATCGTCACCCTCGGCGAGGTCCGCCACGCAGGCGCCACCGCTCATATCGAGTTCGAAGCCGCCGATTCGGCTTCCGCGCTGCGGCGCTGCGAATACTCTCTCGACGCCGGCGGTTGGGTTCCGATCGAGGCCGCCGATGGCGTGATCGATTCGCTGCGCGAGAAGTTCGTACTGGACCTTACGGGTTTGGCGCCCGGCGAGCACCTCATCGTGATTCGCGCCGCCGATTCCGCCAACAACACCGGCGTTGCCAAAGTGCTCCTCAAGTGAAGATCATCCTCCAGTGGTCGCGACCCTCCTGGGTCGCGACTCAGAGGGGTTCGATCACCAGCGCATCGTGCGCACGCACGCCGTAGCGCCGCGACTGGACTTCCCCGCGTACGAAAGAATCCTGGGTCTCAGTTCTGGGTCCCAGTCATAATCCAGCTACTCCGGACGCCGCCCAGTCCCGCGAATGTGCGCGCTCCAAGACCTCATTGCCGGCTACCGGTTGGACGACGCCACTGGATGGCGCCTTGATGTCTCTGCCTGACGGTCGCCGCCTTGTGCGTCCAAACCGTACTGGAAATGAGCGGCGCGAAAAAATGTTGGCGGCCGGTCCGGGACGCCGCAGTGTTCTTTTCCGCCTGGTTCGCCCTCTACCGGAATCCCCTCAACCACCACGGGAGCTATGGTTTACGGTTAATAGAAAATTTTTATAGGGTAAATGCAGCCAATCCACTTAATTAACCGTGTTAAGTCAGCAGTAAATTAACCCCTTGACACCGGCCTCTCCAGGCTCTAAAATCCCCCCCAAGCCGTTTTCTTCCGTTTTTAACGGAAAGTTGCACCTACGTTTCAGGAGGGATACACATGAAAGGGAGTACTACACTCGGTTTTTTTAGGAATGGCCTCGGACACCGAGGTCTATTCCGGTTCTCTGGGCTGTTTGGGATTTGCCTGGCCGCCGCTCTGCTGGCCCTTTGCAGCGTTTCCGCTTTGGCGCAGTCCTCGGGATCAGGCACCGTGGCAGGTCAAGTCACTGACCAACAAGGAGCCGCCATGCCGGGCGTGGACGTCAAGTTGACTGAGCCGTCAACCAACATCACGCACACGACCAGAACCAACGAGTCTGGGCGCTTCATCGTCGCCAACGTCGGCCCAGGAGCTTACGACATCACTTTCGCCAAGCCCGGGTTCTCGACGCGCAAGGTGGACAGGCAAGACGTTCGTGTGGCTGAAATCCTGACTATCAACGCCACCCTCGAAATTGGCCAGGTGAATAGCGTGATCGAAGTCAACACGTCGCCAGGCGCTGAGCTGCAGACGGTCAATGCCACCGTCGGTACGACTGTTTCCGGACCGTCCCTGACCTATCTTCCGATCTTCGGCTCCGACGCCTCGAGTCTGGCGATTTACCAGCCGGGCGTTTCGCCGGAAGGCTCGGTCGCCGGATCGTTTTACGACCAGAACACGTTCCAACTGGACGGCGGGAACAATTCGAACGACATGGACGGCAGCATGAAAGACTACACGGGGAGTTACGGTCACAATGCCTATGGCGGCATGGGCAACCCTCCCAGCGGTTTGCTGCCTACACCGGTCGACACGATCGAAGAATTCAAGGTGTCCACCGCCGGACAAACGGCCGACTTCAACGGCGCTTCTGGCGCGCAGATCAGTGCGGTGACGAAACGCGGCACCAACGATTTCCACGGTTCGGCGTATTATTATTATCAATCGAGCGACGTGGGCGGGGCCAACTCCTGGGACAACAACCACACCCCCAGCGGAAACCTCGGCTACACGCCTATTGCGATCACCCATAACAATAAATACGGCTTTACCGTCGGCGGTCCGATGCTGCCGAAGTTCTGGGGCGGCAAGACATACTTCTTCTTCGGCTACGAGGGCTTCAACTTCCCGCAATCGCAGATTATCAACAAGCCGGTGCCGACCGACACGCTGCGCGCGGGCGTCATTCAGATCAACGAAGGCGGCACCTACGTGCCATTCAATATCAATCCCTTCGCGGTAACGGTGAATGGAATCACCTATCAGCCGGCCTCCTGCGGCGGCGGCGCCTGCGATCCGCGCGGCATCGGTATCAATTCCCAGGTTTCGCAGATCTGGAACAAGTTCATGCCGGAGCCGAACAACTTCAACACGGGCGACGCCCACAACGTGGCGGGATTCCAGGGTCAGGTGTCGCTTCCGGAGACTTCGAAGTTCCTGGTAGGCCGCGTCGACCATGATTTCGGCGAAAAGTGGCGCCTTATGAGCAGCTATCGTTACTATGCGCTCAAGCAGGCAACCACCAATCAGATCGATATCGGCGGCGCGTTGCCGGGCGATACGCTCGGTGTGCCGGCGTCGCGGGCTCCGCGTCCGCAAAAGCCGGAATTCCTGGTGGCCGGATTGACGACGAACATCAGCCCGACGCTGACGAACGACTTCCATTGGAACTATTCGAAAATCTGGTGGCAATGGGCAACGTCGGCGGCGCCGCCGCAACTGCCCGGCCTCGGTGGAGCGCTCGAAATCGGCGGCGAGACCTCCAACGCGCTGATCCCGTACAACGTGAACAATCAGAACACGCGCCAGCGGTTCTGGGACGGGCACGACTCGCTGTTCAAGGACGATGTGACCAAGATCAAGGGAAGTCACGTCATTCAGTTTGGCGGAAACTACCAAAGGAACTACGACTACCACCTGCGCAACGATAACGGCCAGGGCATCAACACCTCGCCGGTGTACCAGATCCTGAACGGTTCAGGCATCCAGTACTCGGCGGCGACCCGGCCGGTGGGTCTCCCCACCAGCCAGACCGGAAACTGGGACAAGTACTATTCGGAGGTCCTGGGTATCGTCAACCAGCCGCAACAGTTGTTCACCCGCAGCGGGTCCAACCTCACGTTGAACCCGGTGGGAACGCCGATGTTCGACCAGAGCACGATCAACTTCTACAACCTTTACGTCACCGATTCCTGGCACATCAAGCCGAGCCTCACCTTAACCTACGGTCTCGGCTACCAGATCGAGATGCCGCCGGTCGAGGCGAATGGCAAGCAAGTGGTGCTGGTCGATTCCTCGGGCCACCCGATCAACTTCACCAATTATTTCAATACCACACAGCAGATGGCGTTGCAGGGTCAGGTGTATAACCCTACGATCGGCTTTGCCACCGTTGGGAATGTCTCTGGCGCGAGCCACAAATATCCATTCAATCCGTTCTATGGCGGCGTCAGCCCGCGGGCGGCGCTTGCCTGGAATCCCAAGTTCACTGACGGCATTTTGGGAAAGGTTTTCGGTGACGGTAAGACCGTCGTCCGGGGCGGTTACGGCCAGATCTATAGCCGTCTGAATGGCGTCGGTCTGGTGCTGCTTCCGCTGCTCGGAGTCGGTCTCGGCCAACCGGTATCTTGTATTGGCGCTTCTAGGACTGGCCAGTGCCTGGGTACCGGCGGTGTGACTCCGGCGACTGCGTTCCGGATTGGGACCGATGGTCTGAACGCCCCGGTACCAACTCCGTCACAGACGCTGCCGCAACCGGTATTTCCCGGTCTCAACGGGCAAGCGGCGGCGGGCGCGGCCTCGGTGCTCGATCCGAGCTTCCGGCCGGCCGCGACGTACAACTTCAACTTCAGCATCCAACGCGAAGTCAGCCGGAACGTTCTGTTTGAAGTCGGTTACATCGGGCGTAAAATCACCAATGAATTTCAGCAGCGCGATCTCAATGCGGTTCCCACCATGATGACGCTGGGCGGCCAGAGCTTTGCGAACGCTTACGCCAATACCTACTTTGCCGTGGCGGCCGGCGGCACGCCCGCTCCGCAACCGTTTTTTGAAGCGGCGCTCGGTGGCGCGGGCTCGTCCTTCTGCAAGGGCTTCGCCAGTTGCACGGCGGCGGTTGTCGGCAACGCCAACATGAACAACTTCATCAGCCAGACGCAGGTTTTCCAGTTTTGGTCGGCTCTAAATCAGACTTCTTCCTGGAAGCTCGGCCGCACGATTCCGAGCAGCCAAAGCGCCGCACTTCCCTCGGGCCAGTTGGCGTCGGTCAACGCCGACGATAGCTCCGGCTCGGGTAATTACAACGCTCTGTACACCACGTTCACGATGCGGGAGTGGCATGGTTTGACCACGCTATCGAACTTCACCTGGGGGCGCGCGCTCGGCACCGGCAGCCAGTCTCAGGCAACGTCGGGTTACACTGCGCTGAACCCATTTGACGTACGCACATCCATGTACGGTCCCCAACAGTTCGACTACAAGTTCCTCTATTCGCAAACTCTCCTATGGTCCGAGCCGTTCTTCAAGGGCAATAGGGGCATCCTCGGACATTTGCTTGCCGGATGGAGGATCGCGCCGATCTTCACCGCGCGTGGCGGCGCCCCCTTGGCCGTGGGCAACCTCAATGGCGGCGCCGAGTCGTTCGGTGAGACCCAAAGCAGCGGCACGCAGGACGGCGCGGTCCTCGCCAGCAAGTTTACTGGCGGCAACACGGCCATTTACAACATCAACGTTCCGAACAGCGCATCGGGTGCGGGAGTCAATTCGAACTTCGCAAACGGTGGCAACAACATGAACATGTTCAAGGATCCGGCGGCGGTCTTCAACCAGTTCAGGCCTTGCGTTTTGGGTTTTGACACCAGTTGCGGATCGTTCGGCAACATTCGCGGATTGCCTAACTGGAACATGGATGCGAACATTGCCAAAGACTTCCGTCTGTTCCGGGAGAGGGTGTTTATGACCATGTCGTTCCAGTTCATCAACGTGCTCAATCACGTCGCTCTAGGCGATCCAGGCATGGCGTTGAACGATCCGGCAAATTTCGGCGTACTCGGTTCCAACAACACCGGCCCCACCACCGGTCAATTGAACTCGCCGCGGCAGCTTACATTCAATTTGCGGCTCAAGTTCTAATCCGCGAGTCGTAAGTAAGTAAGTAAGTAGTTGTGAACAGCGTACGTTGTGGGGCAGGTTGCCAACCTGCGGCGGATTGTTAATCCGCCCGCGCGATGCGGCAGCGAGCCGCGTTTGGGGGATTTGAGCGGCACGTGTGAGCGGCGGATTGCCAATCCCCAACAGGTTAGCAACCTGGTTGCTAACCTGCCCCACATGCTGAAGCCTTGTTATATTCAAAAGGTGATTCAAAGCGCCGTCGTTCCGGTGGCCGGGCATGGCACCCGGCTGCTGCCCGCCACCAAATCGCAGCCCAAGGAAATGCTGCCGGTGGCGCGCAAACCCATCGTGCAATATGTGGTGGAAGAACTGGTTTCCAACGGAATCCAGCAGATCCTGTTCGTCACGGGGCGCAACAAAGCGTCCATCGAAGATCATTTCGACGACGACCCGGAACTCTTCGCCGCCCTCACCCAGGCGAACAAGCAAGACCTGCTGCGGGAGCTGAATTTCGATGCTTTGAAAGCCCATTTCTTTTACACCCGCCAGCGCATGCAGAAGGGCTTGGGCGACGCCATCCTGTGCGCCGAAAACTTCGCCGGCGAAGAGCCGTTCCTGGTGGCGCTGGGCGATTCGATTCTGGGGCTGAACGCCGTATCACAGGCCGTCAGCCGGATGGCGGAGGTCTTTGACGCCAAGCACGCCAGTTGCGTAATCGCAGTGGAAGAGGTGGCCCCCGAACAGACGTCGCATTACGGCATCGTGGAACCCGACGCCGGCGCGGACGACGTATTCCGGATTGTGAACCTGGTGGAGAAGCCCGACCCGAAGGACGCGCCGAGCAACCTGGCAATCGCCGGCCGCTACATATTTTCTCCGGTGATCTTCGACATGATCCGCCGCGTGCAACCCGACAGACGCGGCGAGATCCAGCTTACCGACGCCATCCAGTTCCTGTGCGAGGAAGGCCGGCGCGTGATGGCGGTGAAATTGACGCCGCAGGAAAAGCGCTACGACATCGGCAATTTCCCGAGTTATTTCGAAAGTTTCGTGGAGTTCGCGCTGGCCGACCCGTTATACGGCGCCGATTTCCGCCGTGCGCTGGAACGCCTGCTGGCGAAATCGGCCGTGACGGTTTGAGCAAGCGCCGCCAATTGATGGCCGCGGCGCTGCTGTTCCTGGCGCTGCTTGGCGCGCGCATGTGCCATCTGGGAATTCTCTGGGCCGAGGAAACGCTGCCGCTGGCCGCCGCCCGGCAGATGCACGCCGGCAAGGTCCTCTACCGGGACATCTGGTTCGATAAGCCGCCCCTGGCGCCGGCGCTCGACTGGGCGCTGGGCGCACCAGCCGGTTGGACGCTGGGCGCCGCTTGGAGGCTGGACATCGGTTGGAGGCTGCGCCTGGCGGGAGCCCTCTACGCGCTGCTGGCTTGTTGGATCGCATTCCGGTTTGCGTGCGACCTGTGGGGCGAACGCGAAGGCCTGTGGGCGGCGGGCCTCTCGGGATTCTTTATGATTTTCGAAATGCCCTCGGCCGCAATTCCGTTAGCGGCCGATTTACTGATGCTGGCGCCGCACATGGCAGCCGTCTGGCTGGCATACCGGCGCCGCCCGTTCTGGTGCGGCACCGTGGCGGGCGTGGCGCTTCTGACCAGCCCGAAGGCGGTGTTTGTACTGGCCGCGTGCGTGGTGTGGTACCCGGCAGGCGCGGCCCTTATGGTTGCGGGTTTTCTGGCGGTGGGCAGCGCGGCCGCGGCGTGGCTGTGGAGCGCGGGGGCGCTGGGCGCCTATTGGGACGAGGTGTGGCGGTGGGGGCGGCTCTATGCGGCGGCGACGTTCGTCGAATCGCCGGTGCGGAACGGTGTCATGCGGACGCTCGCCTGGCTGGGGTTTCACTCGGGGTTGGTAATTGCAGCTCTAGTGGCCGCGACCCTCAGGGTCGCGAAGCCCGGTTGTGACCCAGAGGGCCGCGACCACGCTGAGTCTCGCAACTACCGCTGGCTCACATGGCTGGCCATTTCGTTCGTCGCCGTCGCCCTCGGGCTGCGCTTCTTTCCGCGCTACTACTTCCAGCTTCTGCCGATCCTGGTCCTATTGGCCGCCCGGGGCTTCACCGTGGCCGGCCGCCAGACGCGCATCCTGGCCATGCTGCTGCTGCTGATCCCCGCGGTGCGATTCGGGCCGCCGTACATCACCGCCTGGCGCAACCGCGAGTGGCGCGATACCGCCATGGACCGCGACAGCCGCGCCGCCGCCGCGCTGGTTCGCCAACTGGCCAAACCGGGAGATACCCTGCTGGTCTGGGGCTTCCGTCCGGAGATCTACGTTTACGCCGGACTTCCCGCGGCTACTATGTTCCTGGATTCGCAGCCGCTCACCGGTGTCCCGGCGGACCGGCATCTGACGCAATCGGCGCCGGTGGAAACCACGCAGGCCCACGCCCGGCGCGCGGATCTGGCCCGTTCGCGCCCCACATTTGTGCTCGATGGGTTGGGCATCTACAACCCGCAACTGGCGATCGGTAACTATCCCGACTTGCGCCAGTGGTTCACGAGTTACCAGGAAGTGAGCCGGACCGGGCAGACGGCGATCTATCGACGCCAGGCGGACTAGGGCGGGAGTTGCGCGACCCTCTCCTCAGATGAAATCGATTTGGAAGATCCAGCCCGCCGTTGGACTATCGTTGTTGGGCCAGCCCGGGTGGATGCCGGCATCGCAACTGATCAGCTTGCCGTCGAACATCGCCAGGCCGTGCGGGTCGCAGGAGTTCGGAACGAAGTCCACCGTCTCCAGCACCTTGCCGGTGGCGGCGTCGTACCTCGCCAGACAGGGCCGGTAGTCACTGTAGCGCTTACAGTCGTTGCCGACAACCTGCCAGATGCTGCCGTTGTCCCATGCGATGCCGTGGTAACGTACCCGATCCGGAGCCTGGTAGAACGGGATCATGAATTCCGGCTCCCAAGTCTTGGGGTCAACACGAAGATTACCGCGCAGCCGCAAAGACGCGATCCACAGCTTGCCGTCTTGCCAGAGGGCGCCGTGGCAACCGCCGCCATCGTTGGCCGGACCGAGCGGGATCTGACGGTGGCTAACCAGCCGCGAGTTCATGTCCACCTGAAAAACGCCCTCCGGAGGCGCGTTCGCGACCATCCAGACATACCCGCCGCCCACGGCCATCCCGCTGGTGTTTCTGGAACCCGTCGTCACCGTCTTCAGCAGCTTGCCATTCCAGTCGACAAGCCAGGCCTCTTCGATAAGGTTTTTCGGTTCGGGCAGTTGATACACAGCGGCTTGGGGTCCCGACAGCTTTTGCTCGCCAATCCATAAGCCCTCCGGCGTGACGGCAATGGCGTTGGGAAATCCTTCCGGGCTCTTGAATAGTTTCGTTGTCTTCGCCTTCCGGGACGAAGACCGCGGATTCGGTTGCCCGCCGTCTTTTCGCGCGGCGGCCACCGATTGCTGCGAAAAGGCAGCAGTCCCTTTCGCCAGGGCCAAGCCAGTCCCGATACTGGCCGTGAGGAATTCCCGCTTGGTCATACAAAGCCTCCATAAACCTGATTTGCCGGAGCGTCTGATCGCTTCTGTCCGGTCACAGCAATTGGCGTAGCGGATCATATCACGTTTGTGACCCACAGATCGGGTTCGGAACTTCCACGTGGTCCGGCGCCCGCCAATCTGTTGGATCGAGTGTGTTATCGGTCGTCCGGCAGGGCGAATACGTAGAGCGCGTTGCCGTTGCCTGGATGGTGGATCTCCGGCGCGATCACGCGGGGCACGTCGCGTGGGCTTCCGCCGCCCAACCCCGTAGTGACGGCAATGTATTGTTTGCCGTCGATAGCGAACGTGATTGGATAACCCTGGACTGAGGTCCCGAGCCGTGTTTTCCAAAGCAGCTTGCCGGTTTTCACGTTGACTCCCAGGAAATAGCGGTCCAGGTCGCCAACGAAAGCGACTCCGCCGGCCGTGGAGAGCACAGCGGTGAGGAACGGTGCGCGCTGCTCGATTGACCAGTTCTCTTTCAGAGTGCGCACGTCGTAGGCCGCCAGTTTGCCAATGTTGCCGTGGGTGTCCGGCATCTCAAGAAAGCGGCGGTCTCCCGCTCCGCCGCCCGAATTCTCCTTGAATTCCACTTTGCGGCCTGACATGGCCATGCAACTCTGGCTCAGCGGGATGATCAGTTGCGACGTTTCCGGATGGTAGCTCATCGCCTGCCAGTTATGGCCGCCCTCGGTGCTGGGACAGATCTGAAACCACTGGCCAATCTGTTGCTCCAGGATATCGCTGCGGTATGTCGGCTCTCCGGTCTTGGAGTCGATATTGGTGAAAAGGGTCTGGTGGACCGTTTCCTTGGAACCGAGAAACTGGCCGGTTTCGCGATTGAGTTTCCACAAAATTCCGGGCTTGCCGATGGTGAACAGCAGCTTGCTCCCGTCGAGATCTACCAGGACGCGTTCGAACACCTCATCCATGTCGAAGGACTCGCCGGGCGCATGCTGGAAGTACCACTTTAGCCGGCCCGTATCAGGGTCGAGCGCCAGCGTGGAACTGGTGAACAACGCCTTATCGCCAGGCTTGGCGCCACGGCTGACGCGTAGCCAGGGTTTGGGCTGGGCCACGCCCCAATAGGTGACGTTGAGCCCGGGATCGTAGCTGCCGGCGATCCATGTATCGCCGCCCGCGCGCAACAGATTGGGCAGTTGGCCCCACGTGTCGCCACCGGGTTGGCCTTCCCGCGCAATGGTGCTGAAACGCCAGACCTGCTCGCCGTTGCGGGCATCATAGGCGCTGATATAGCAGTCGGCGCCGTAGCGCCCACAACCCGTCATGCCTGTCAGAACCTTGCCGTTGATGACGATAGCTCCGGAGGTGTTGCTGTATCCCTTCTTCTCCGGCGCAATGGCGGTCTGCCAAACAATTTTGCCCGTGCGGGCATCGAGTGCGTACAGGCGGGCGTCGGTGGTGGTAAGCAACAGCTTGTCATCGTATATCGCCAGGGTGCGCGTGGCGCCGTAGGCGCGGGTGGGTTCCGGACCAATTCGATTCTCCCAGATCAGGTCCCCGGTGCGGCCATTCAGCGCCTGCAGTGTGTTGCCGGTGTTGGTCAGGTAAATAATTCCGTCATGGACGATGGGGGTGGGCTCATTGGCGCCGCCGTCGTTCATAGCCCAAACCCAGGCCAGTTGCAAACGCCCCAGGTTTTCGGGAGTGATCTGGGTCAGCGGACTGTGGCTCCACGACTGGTAATTACCGCGTGCCATCAGCCAGTCGGAGGGATTGGGATTGCGCAATGCCTGGTCCGTGACTGCGATATAGTTCTTCACCTGACCGGAGACGGTGAGGCCTTTAGGCGCAGGGGTGCGGGACGCCGAGGACTGATCCGCAATAGCGGCTTTCGCCAGCGTCTCACGTAGCGCCGGAGGCATTTGTCCATTGGCCACAGAGCCGATACGGACCGTCGTCGAGGCGGCCAGCGGGCGGTCTCCGGCGGGAGCCCCGTTCGCCTGCAGAAAGAAGCCGGCAATGTTCGTGTACGTCTCCTCGCTCAGCCCTCCCGGATTCGAGGGCGGCATGGTGGCCTGGATGTACCCGATCAGTTCGGCGGCAGCGCGCGATCCCCAGGCATTCATGAAATTGCCGCCGGCCAGTTGCGGGGCTTCGTTCCGGCCAGCCAGGTCGGGGAGATGGCAGCTTGCGCAGTTATTCAGATACGCGGCAAGACCATCGGTTGCCTGGCGCGCGGTGTACGCCGCCGGAGTCTGGCTTCGGCCAGGGATGGCGGCCATGGCGGCGAGCGCGACCGCGGGAAGGAGAGGCGATTGCCAAAGGAACATTTCAGTTACGCATTCTATCGCAACGCTGGAGCCATATCCTGGATGGAGTGGCTCCGCGAACACGGCCGCCAGCGGCGACGGCTAAACGTCGCGTAGCCCCTACGCCGCCGCCTCATTGGCGTTGAACTTCACGCTCACCAACCGCGATACCCCCGGCTCCTGCATGGTCACGCCGTACAACGCCTGCGCGGCTTCCATCGTCCGCTTGGAGTGCGTGATCACCACGAACTGGGTCTCGGCGGACATCTCCCTCACCAGCTTAGTCAGCCGTCCGATGTTGGCTTCGTCCAGCGGCGCGTCCACTTCGTCCATGATGCAGAAGGGGCTCGGCTGGTATTTGAAGATGGCCATGAGCAGCGCCACCGCGGCCAGCGCCTTCTCGCCGCCCGAAAGCAGCAGCACGTTCTGCAGCCGTTTGCCGGGAGGCGAACAGACGATGTCGATGCCCGAGTCCGCCATGTTCGCCTGATCGGTCAGGCGCATTTCACCGGTGCCGCCGCCGAACAGCGTTTGGAAGCCCACACGGAAATTGGCGTTGATGGCTTCGAAGGCCTCGGCGAATTTCTGGCGCGACACCTGGTCGATTTCCTGAATGGCTTTCTCGGTATCGCGGATGGAATCGATCAGGTCCTGGCGTTGCGCGCTCAGGAAGTCCTGCCGCTGCTGTGCCTCCTGATACTCTTCCATGGCCGCCGCGTTCACGGCGCCCAAGCCTTCGATGCGGTGGCGCACCTCGTTGGCCGATTGCTCGGCTTCGGTGATGGCATCGGAGTCGGGAACCGGGTCGTCGGCCGAGGCCAGGTCCACCACAGGGCAGTTCAGTTCCTTGCGGCTGGTCTCATCCAGGAATTTCAGTTCCGCCTGCTTGCGCACCAGGTCGATCTCCACCTGGGTGCGCTTCTCGTGGCATTCCTGCACCGCCGCGCGCAAGAACTTCAGCTCTTCCTCGCCGGCGCGGAGATTCTCGCGCATGCCGGCTTCCTCGGACGCCATTTCGTTAACGCGCGCTTCAAGGCTGTTGATCTGTTCGGCCAGCAGCGCGGCCTTACGGTCCAGTTCGATATTGTCGGCCAGCAGCCGCGCGCGCTGTTCGCCCAAGCGGGCAATTTCGGGCGCGATGGCCCCGTGCCGTTTGGTGGTCTCGTCCCATTGCTGCTGCAGGCGCCCCATGGCGGAGCGCTCGCCGCGGTTGCGTTCTTCCAGGCCCGCCAGGTCGGCCCGGCTGGCGGCATGCTCCTCGGCGATGGTGGCCGCCTGGCCTTCCAGTTTCTCCAGTTCCTGGCGTTCCGCCTCCAGCGCCTCTTCGCTCTGCGCCCGCAGCCGCTCCTTCTCTGAGACCGCGGCGCGGCTGCGCTCCCGCTGTTCGGCTGATTTCCCGGCGTCGCGGCGCAGGCGCTCCAATTCCAAACGGGCCACCGAAAGGCGCGAGTTGGCGCGCGAGATATCCTCGCCCAGCTTGCGCATGTCGTGATCCAACGCCACGCGGTCCTTCTCGCGAGCCTGCTGCGCGGCGCGCAACCGCTCCAGTTCGGCTTCGAGGCCAATGATCTCTTGATTGAGACTATCCAGCCGCGCCAGCATTTCATCGAGCCTGGCCTGGCGGCCTTGCAGTTTCACCGTCAACTCGCGCGCTTCGCGCTTCATGGCTAGCGGACCGGCGCCCGATTTCTTGCCGCCGGTCACGGTGTGGCCGTGGTAGCAGACGCCATCCGGCAACAGGAAGTAGAGGTGGGGGTAGGACACCGCCAGGCGCTGGGCGGCGGCGCGGTCTTCGGCCAGGAAGCAGAGCGAAACCCGCGGCAGCAGGTCCACCGCGCGGTCGCGGAAACCGTTGGTGAGCCGCAGCGACTCGCTGAGCCGAGCCGCAATGCCGGTCTCCGGGCCGATGGCGGGCTCAGGCAGATGCGCCCGGCCATTCGTCCCGGCTTCCGGATGCACCAGGAAAGTGGCGCGGCCCTCCAGCTCGGCGCGAATGAAATCCAGGCCCCGCTCAGCCTGCTGCCAGTTCTCCACCACCACGTATTCCAGTTCCTCGTGCAGAAATTCTTCCGTGGGCTTTTCGAACTGCGGGTCCACTTCCACGTAGTCGGCCATCACGCCCATGGGCTTCAGGTCGCCGGCCTTGCCTTTTTCGAGCGATGCGAACAGCCGCTTCACCGATTCGGTAGTGTAGGTGCGGTGCGCCAGCACCTGTTCCAGCGATTCCTTACGGGCGCGGATCTGCGAAACTTCGGTCTTCAGGCCATCGATCTCGCGGCGCAATTCCACCGAAGTGCGGCGGCGTTCGGCCAGTTCCTCTTCGGTGCGGCGCCGCTCTCCCGTCACCGCTTCCAGTTCAAGCTGCCGCTCGGCAACCGTCTCCGAAAGCTGCTTGCGGGCCTGATCCAGCCGGTCGATTTCGGCCGCCGACACTTGCTCCTCGCGCGTGGATCGCGCCGTTTCGCGGTCGATTCCAGCCAGGTACTCGTCAATCTGCGCCAACTGGTTCTTGAGCGTGGACGCCTCACCCAGCAGCCGCAGAATCACCTGCCGCGCTTGTTCGATGGCGCGCTCGCGCTCCCGCACCTTGATCTGCAACTGCTCGCGCTGCTGGTTAGTCTCCATCATGCGCCCGCGTGCCTGCGCGATCTGCGCTTCCAGCGCCTCCACGGTCGTCTGGTGGCTGCCGATCTCCTCATCCAGCGCGTTGAGCCTCGCCTCCAGTTCCTGCGATTCCTTTTCCGAATGCGCAATTCGCTGTTCGATGGCGCCCGACTCCTTCACCTGCGACTCCAACCGGCCGCGCGTGCGTTCAGCCTCCAATTGCAGGCCGGAAAGCTGCTGCCGCGCCGCCGTCAACTGCTGCTCCCCTTCGTAGCAGACCGACTGCTGGCGTTCATGGGCCAGTTCCTTTTCGGTCACCTGATCGCCCAGTTCCCTCAGTGAGGTGTTGGCCAGGCTGAGTTGGATAGCGGTTTCGGCGGCGTCGCGCTCCAGCAGGCGGTACTTGCCGGAGAGAACCACGCGCAACCGCGTCTCCAATTCGGTTTTCAGCTCCGTATAGCGCTTGGCTTTGGACGCCTGGCGCTTGAGCGAATTCACCTGGCGGGTAACTTCCTCCAGGATGTCGTACACGCGCGCCAGGTTTTGCTTGGCCCCTTCCAGCTTGGCCTCGGCCAGGCGTTTGCGGGTTTTGAACCTGGTAATGCCGGCCGCTTCTTCAATCACGTTGCGCCGGTCCTGCGGCTTGGAACTCAGGATCTGGCCAATGCGGCCCTGCTCAATGATGGCGTAGCTTTCCGGGCCCAGGCCGGTACCCATGAAAATGTCCTGAATATCACGCAGGCGGGCAGCGCGCCCGTCGATCAGGTATTCGCTTTCGCCCGACCGGAAGAGGCGGCGCGTGATGGTGATTTCACCTCTCTTCGGTGGATGCCCGTCTGGGACCGGGACGGGGCCGGCCACGCCGGCATGGAGGTCGTGGACGTCCGGGTCGACCAGGGTCATGGTGACGTATGCCATGCCAAGCGGCTTGCGGTCGCGGGTACCGGCAAAAATCACGTCCTCCATGCGGCTGCCGCGCAGGCTCTTGGCCGATTGCTCGCCCAGCACCCAACTGATGGCATCGCTGATGTTGGACTTGCCGCAGCCGTTGGGCCCGACAATCGCCGCGATACCTTCCCCATTGAACCGAAGTTCGGTGCGGTCGCAAAAAGACTTAAATCCCTGTAGTTCGACGCGTTTCAGTTTCAGCAAAGTCTTGACCTCGCTTGGCTCGGGGGAGTTGTAACCATACTAAACGCGCTGGGCGAAAAAGTAAAGCATATTCACCACAGCATCCAGTGCCCTCAGCCCCGATACCACTCCATATAGTATCGCCTATCCGCCCTTTTCGGGTTGCAAGCCCTTGTGGGCAGGTTGCTAACCTGTTCGCGATGTGCGCCGGGCGCACAGGGGGCAGGATAAAAGTCGCCCGTGGCGCTATGTGGGGCAGCTTGGCAAGCAGCTTGGCAAGCTGCGGCGGACTGGCAACCCGCCCGCCGGGAGTTGGCGCGCAGCCGAACTTCCACAAGCGCCTTCCGAGAGTGCGGCGGATTGCTAATCCGCTGGCGGGCTGCCGAGCGAGCCACTTTCCCATAACGGTTACGCACCCCCCGAAATCGACGGCCACCGGGGCTTGCGCTTCTCGCGAAAAGCCCGGATTCCCTCCTGGAAGTCCGCGCTTTCAAATACTTCCTGGCGGACCCGCTGCGAAATCTCGCCGGCCAGCTTCCAGTCCATGCCCCGCACCTCCTGGACGCAACGCAGGCCGCTTCGTATGGCCGTGGGGCTGGATTCGGCGAGAGCGCTGGCCACTTCCGGCGCGCGGGCGTCCCAACCAGCGGCGACTTCGTGGACCAAACCGAGTTCCCGGGCTTCGGCCGCCCCAAAAACGCGTCCGGTGAGCGCCAGTTCGACGGTTCGGCGCTCACCGACGGCGGCTGTCACCGCTCGAAAGACCAGAAACGGCCACAGGCCCAGACGGATCTCGGTCAGCCCAAAGGTGGCGTCCGGGCTGGCGATCACGATGTGGCAATTGGCTGCCAGGCCGGTTCCGCCCGCCAGCGCCGCGCCATGCACGGCGGCGATCAAGGGCTTCGCAAGGCGCGCACCGATGGTGAAAAGCTGCTCATGCACCTGGCTGATGGCCCCGGTGTCAGCGTCGCTGTCGGCATCGGCGATTTCGTGAAGGTCCATGCCCGCGCAGAAGGATTTTCCGTTCCCCGTGAGCAGGATGGCGCCCACTCCGGGGTCCCGGTCGGCGGCTTCCAGAGCTTCCACCAGGGTACGGCAAAGTTCCAGGTTGAGCGCATTGCGTTTGTCCGGACGGTTCAACGCCAGCCGCAGCAGGCGACCGCCGGAAACGGTCTGCAGGGTGTCGCTCATGAGGTTCTCCGAAGGCAGGCAGAGCAAGGGCCGGTGGGCGCGCGGAGCTCGCGCCATCAGATAACAGTATAGGACGGCGCGGGGCAGATTGCTACCGGGGGTTGATGTCCAAAAGACTGCGGGGAATTTCTGGGGGCGCCGATCAGCGCAGGCTGCTGTCGCCGCGTGATTTCACCCACAAATCTTGAGGGCACGCCTACATCGGCGTTTCGGACAGACCGGGTGCAAATTCGCGATCACAAGTTTTTTTAAAATATTTTTTCCCGCTAACTCACCCAATTTATCAAATGCTTGGCCCGACTCCGCCGTCCGCCGCAGGGTGTTTCCCACAAGCTCGCGTGCCATCCTGTAATCGGTAGCGGAGCCAGTCTTGGCTGCGTTCTCTCTCAAGAGCAAGGGCCAACGATTTATCTTGTCCCTGGCGGCGAAGCCGCTTTCGCATGTGCTAGCGTGATAGGGATGCGATATAAGGGTTGGAATAAGACCCGGTCTCAGCACGCGATTGATGAAATGGCAGGTGCAGGGAGACAGACATCCGCAGCTATCAAAGCGGTTGTTCTCGGAGGAATGATACTTGCTGCCAACTGGCTTAGGCAGAATTGTTGGCGTGACGGAGTCGTGGTTACTATTGCGCCTGCGCTATACGCCATCGGAGTGACTGCAATGTATGAAAGGCAATACTATATCGCTGCTGGCTTCTACGTCGCATCCATTGTATATGGAGCTTCTAAGATCATGCGCTGGGAGGACGCAAAGGGTGATGTTGGGACACTTCAGCGCCGAATCGCTAGTGGGCTCGTCATTATGAGCGCAGCCGTGGTGTTCAGTCTGTCATATTGGTGGATCGATCACACGAAAGCGCAGCGTGAAATGGATAGTCGGAGCGTTACCGTACCGCTGAATAAGGATTCAGAATCGAAGTCAGAAGTATTTCTCAATCCAGGAGAACATCCATGTGAGCTCATGACCATTATGCCAATTCCTTTAGATAAACATACGACATGGATTTCCGAACAGTTAATGCCCCCTACGTGCGATGATGATTCTGCACACAGCACTGTTGTGAAAGGTGTGACCGTTGCTTTTGACAACCGCGGAAGCAGCACAGATCACAACATTCGCGTAAAGATGGTGTTTGGAAACTCATGGGTTAAGTCAGTCAAGTGCGACGCCCGGATTGATATTCTTGAAGGACCAGAAGGCCGCGAAGTGTCTGGCGGTTTATACCTAGTGGCGCGAGAGTTGTTTCCTGATGAAGGCCATAGCTGTCATGCTGACTTTGTAAACCGTGTGGAAGCTCCAACGGTGCAATCATGGCTGGACCGGTTTGGTTCTGTAAAGGGAGCGTCTGACTTGTACAACACGATTGACGTATATACACATCGTATCAATTTTGGTGTTCTTGAAAGAGTAACTGGAGGGCCTCGCCCGTACCGAAGAACGATGACAATCAACCCAAAATGATCCTCGCGCGTGGACCGCGCCATTTCGCGGTCGATTCCGCCAGGTACTCGTCAATCTGCGCCAATTGGTTCTTGAGCGTGGACGCCTCGCCCAGCAGCCGCAGAATCACCTGCCGCGCCGATTCGATGGCTCGCTCGCGCTCCCGAGCACCTTGGTCTGCAACTGCTGGGCTTCCGGCGCCTCCACGGTCTTCTGGTAGAGCCAGTTATCTCCTAGTCCTAGCCGGGGTCGATATCGGAAGCCGAGCGGCATCGTTCATGTCGCCTTTTCCGTGGCGACTTGACCGGCGTAGGTTTCAATGCGGTCCTCCAAGACCGCCAACTCCACGCCGGCAGCCTGGAACATCTCGCGCGTTTCCTGGGCGGCGTGATAGCGGCGAAGAGCCACCACACGAACAATTCCCACGCTGATGATCAGCATGGCACAGACCCTGCATGGCTCCATCTTGCAGTAGAGTGTGGCACCGCGCAGGCTGAGGCCGTACTTCGCAGCCTGGCAAAGGGCGTTTTGTTCCGCGTGAATGGTTCTTACGCAGTGCTGGCGGCTGGTGCCGTCGTCGTCAATCACTTTCTTGAAGAGATGGCCAACGTCATCGCAGTGCGGCAGGCCGGGCGGCGAGCCAACATATCCGGTAGCGATGATCCGCTTATCCAGCACGACGACGCAGCCGCTGCGGCCGCGATCGCAGGTAGCACGGCTCCCGACTTCTTCCGTCAGGTGCATGAAATACTCGTCCCAACTCGGTCTCACCACACCGCCGGCAGCGCGATCAGTTTCCATTTGCGTGGAGTGTACCATATCGCCGGACTCACCCAGAGCCCGGGCGAGCATCTACTGAACCCGCGGGCGAACCCGCGGCCGTCAGCGCCGCCACCAGGGAAAAGCCGCCGAGCAGCAGGAAACTGATCCGGAATTGCCCGGTCCAGTCGGCCAGATATCCGACGGCTGGAGCCCCCAACAGAATCATCAGAATCCCCACCATGTTGACCAGCCCCATGGCGGCGCCGGCGCGTCCGGGAAACTGGGCTGCCGCCCGGCCGAAGACGGCGGCATAGGGCAGGCCGCAACCTGCGCCCAGGGCCACGATCGCCACCCACGTCAGCCACAGCCACTGCCCCCACGCCAACGCGGCACAAGCCGCCGCATTCAGCAACAGCGCCGATCGCAGAAGCCTGGTTACCGGCATCCGGTGGGCCAGCCAGCCGCCCAGCGGACGGGTCGCCATGCCTAGCAGAAGCACCAGGGAACCCATCAATCCGGCGCGCTGGATAGGTATCTGAAAGCCGCTCTTGAGAAGCGTGGTGATCCAGGTTCCCACCACGATCACCAGGCCGAAGGATGCCATCTGCACCACGCCCAACCGCCACAATTCGCGGCTGCGGGCTACGTCCGCGAGACTGCCGGAGTGTTTCACGAAATGATTGGGCCGGGGTGCAAACGCCACCCAGAGGGTAATGGCTACTACCGCAACGGCCGTGGACCCGAGGAACGCGCCACGCCAGCCGAAGGCGCCGGTCAACTGGGGAATCGCGAAGATGACGAAACCGGACCCCAGCACGATCGACCCTCCGAAGCAGCCCTGCGCGACATGCAGGTCGCGGCCCTCGAACACGGACACGATGTAGCGCGCGCCCGCCGTGAAACAGGCGCCGGTTCCAATGCCGGTTAACGTTTTCCAGAACAGAAGCTGCCAGTACGCGCCGGCGAACGCGATGGCGAAGCTGCCCAAGGCCACCCACGCCAGGGCCGCGGGCAGGACGCGGACTGGGCCCAGCCGGTCCGCCACGCGTCCGCTGGGCACCTGCATCAGCGCGTGGGTCAGGAAGATGCCCGTGGTCAGCAGCCCCGCGCTGGCCTGGTTGAAGCCGAACTCCGCCCGCAGCGCCGGGACCATGGGCGCGTGGTTGGTGTAGTTGGCTGAAAAAGCGAAGCCGGCGCTGCAGACGGTGACCAGGGCGCGCCTATTCATTTGGGGGTTCCAACCGCGGCGGGGTCTACGGCGGGGGTTCCCACGGCGCGCAGGAAATCGAAATCGCAGCCCTGGTCGGCTTGCATGATGTGGTCCAGGAACAATTTGCCGTAGCCGCGCTGATACTTTGGGGGCGCCGGCCGGAAAGCGGCCAGGCGGCGTTCCATCTCGCCCGCGGGCACGCACAGTTCGACGCGCCGGGCGGCCACATCGAGCGAAATCTCATCGCCGGTTTCGACGACGGCCAGCGGGCCGCCAATCGCCGATTCGGGCGCCATGTGCAGCACCACGGTTCCGAAGCTGGTGCCGCTCATGCGCGCGTCGCTGATCCGCACCATGTCGGCCACGCCGCGGTTCAGCAGCACCCGCGGCATCGGAATGTGCCCCCATTCCGGGAAGCCCGGGGCGCCTTTGGGACCGCAGTTCTTCATCACCAGCACGGTGCCAGCCTCCACCGGCAAATCGTCCGAATCGATCTGCGCGCGCATCTGCTGGTAGTCTTCGAAAACGTATGCCTTGCCGCGGTGTTGCAACAGATGGGGCGAAGCGGCGGTCTGCTTGAGCACGGCGCCATGGGGCGCCAGGTTGCCGTGCAGCACCACGGTGCCGCCTTCCGGGTGCAGCGGGTGGGATGCGGCGCGGATCACCTCGCGGTTGTGGCACACGGCGGTGGTCACGTTTTCGGCGACAGTCTTGCCGGTGATGGTGAGGGCGCCGCCGTGGAGCAGGGGCAGAATCTCTTTCATCAGCGCGGGCAAACCGCCGGCATAAAAGAAATCCTCCATGAGGTACTGGCCGGAGGGTTTCACGTTGGCCAGGAACGGCGTGCGACGGGAGATGACGTCGAACTCGGCCAGCTTCAAATCGATTCCCAAACGCCCGGCAATGGCGATGAGGTGTACCACGGCGTTGGTGGAACCGCCCAGCGCCATATCCACGGTGATGGCGTTTTCCAGGGCCGCGCGGGTCAGGATGCGCGACGGCCGCAGGTCTTCCCAAACGGCTTCCACAATGCGGCGTCCGCTCTGTTCGGCCATGGCCTGGCGGCGCGAATCGGGCGCGGGAATGCTGGCGCACCCGGGCAGCGTCATGCCCAGCGCTTCGGCCAGGCTGGTCATGGTGGACGCGGTGCCCATCACGTTGCAGTGGCCGGCGCTGCGGTAGATGCCGCCTTCGATCTCGCACAGTTGTTCGTCATCGATGCGGCCGGTGCGGTACAGGTCGTAGAGCTTGCGCCCGTCGGTGCCGGCGCCGATTTCCTTATCGCCCCAGCGCCCGTTCAACTGCGGCCCGCCGGTCACCATGATGGCGGGCAGATCGGCGCTGGCCGCGCCCATGATCTGCGCGGGCGTGGTCTTGTCGCAGCCGCAAAGGAGCACGACGCCGTCCAGCGGATTGGCGCGGATGGACTCCTCCACATCCATCGCCATCAGGTTGCGGTAGAGCATGGTGGTGGGCTTCATGTAGATCTCACCCAGCGAAATGGTGGGGAACTCCAGCGGGAAACCGCCCGCCGCCCACACCCCGCGCTTCACCGCCTCGGCCACGGTGCGCAGATGCAGATTGCAATGGTTCAGCTCGCTCCAGGAATTGCAGATCCCGATGACGGGCCGGTTTTGAAAGACTTCCGGCGTGAAGCCTTCGGCGCGGATGGCGGCGCGATGGGTCAGGCTCTCATAGGTGGGTTGCGCGAACCAGCCCTGGCTGCGCAGTTTCGGACGGTCAGTGGCCATTCAGGTATGGTAGCCCTCGGCGGGGGCGGGGGCCAAGCGGCGTGCGGGGGTTTAGGGCGGAGCGGAGAATCGGATTCCACAGCGAGTTCGGCTCGCCACCGCGCGCACGCTGGCGCAGGGACCGGGCGACTACATGGTGGGACTCCGACAAGGGCTCCCGCGACGGTCACTTTCTGCAACAAGGCGGCGAACCGACCAAAGGGTTCAGCTGGCTCATTTTCGTGAACGGCGTTTCGCGGGAGGAATCGACTGGGAGTGTTTGTCCTCTCTCGTTTTCCCTTGTTCACCCGCCCACCAAGCAGGAAAACAAGGGATGCAACGATGAGATTCGAGCACAAGATCCCAATCGGCGCGCTAGAAAGACAGATTGGAAGCCCCGAAGTTTCTCGGTTGGCCGGTGAACTTATGTGCGCTTCTTCTTCGTACGTTGCCACAGTTTTTGCGAAGCGTTACCGACGGCCCCCGCCGCCCCGGTAACGGAATCCCTGACTGTCGAAGCTGTTTGAGACGTAAGATTCGAAGCCTTTTCGGCTGTCGTCTTAGCGCCATCCCAAATGTCTCCGGATAAGTTCTTCGCGTGTTCCGATGCCGTAGAGATCGCCGCCCCCGTGTCTCTAACCGCAGTCTGCAGCAGTTCGCCACTTTTCTCGGCCGCTCGCTCAACCGACCGTGCGACGCTTGATGCCCGCTTTCCGATTTCATCCCTCGCTAAAGTAAGAGCGCGTCGCCGCTTCTCCCTCAGGGCCTTTCTTAAGGTGCGAGCGCCTTCGAGCAGAACCACTCCCGCGGCGGCAGATGAAACCGCCATGCACTGACCCAATGTCCGGTTCATGTTAGCCGATTCACGATGGACGCGGTCAAGAGCGAGACAGTCTGCCGCCACAGCAATGCCGTGATAGTAGAGCACTCCTCCGGCGACCGCACCCTCAAAGAGCTCGTCTCCCGTTTTGTCAATGAATACGCCAAGTTGGCGGATTCCAAAAGTACCGACACCGACCAACACGCCAGTTCCCTGTCGCAGTAATTCGAAGACCGGACGCATGATCCCTAGGATCTCTGGAGAGAGGTGGTCAAGGTCGTCAAAATCTACATCGTCCGAATCGCTGAGTGGATGGTCATGCTGGCCGAGCACATTCTCCAGATGATCGCCAATCGACGTCGCGGCGTGATCGATCAAATCAGATGCAACTTCCAGCCCCATCCCCATCTTCTTGATGGCAATTCTGAGCCCCAGCGATTCGTCAGCATTCAGATAGGAGTTCGCGAACAGGCTCGAAGCAGTCCGTGTCAGCATCTGCCGCCACGTTGCCCACGAAGGCCGTTTACCCAAGCGTGTCAGGATCTGCAGTTGGAGTTCTAGCGCGGCTGCCGCGATCATGAAGAGATCGACGACGCGGTTCCGGCTAACACCCACCACCAGCCCTAATGTGATCGCCCTCTGGCTAATGTCTTTCTCCAACTCACGGAGCACGGCTTCCGCTGCCAGCTTGTAAGTTTCGGCACTCCCGCCCGAATCTGGCATGGCCGCAGCCGCCCACCCTGGCGTTCCGCGCAAGGCACCCAAGTATTCGACCCGCCGCTGGAGTTCGCCTTCGCCTGCTGCGGAACGGAGCCGATGAAGCTTAGCGTGGGCGGGAATGCCGGTCTGCCAAATGTCGCGCAATCGGTTCTCCCAGTGTTTCCGGTACCGCCAGTATAAGATTCCGATGATGGCTACCGGCAATGCGATAGCAATACCGAAGCCCGTGCAGAGCAACCAGTCCGGTCCTAAAGGTGCATGAGGGATGCCGAGGAGCTGACGGGCTGTTTCGAGCAGCACCAGCCAGCGCTGCACAAGGGAGAAGTAGGCGTTTCCGATCAACAGGACAAATGCGCAAGACAACGCCCAGAAAACGTACTTCGTGAAGAGGACGCTGCGCCCGCGAACGGCGCGCAATTCATCGCTTTCCGACCAAGGCATGCGCGTCTCTCCGTGATTACCTTCGGGTCGGGTAGTCCATACACTGACGTCAGTACGTTATGGGAAATTGACGCGCTACCCGGCTTGCAAGTTTAACATACTATGCTCAGTGTGGCACACAAACGGAAGGCATGTTCGACCGCTATGAATGTTGTCCCAGTGCTGTCCCTTGTCCCACCTGCAAAAGCACCTTCTTCAGCTCTTGGCCGGAAAGATCCGTCGGGAGCTTCACTTGTGGGTGCCGGTGGTGAGATCAAAGTATTCTCTTCCCGCTTCAGTCGGGACCGGGTCACCAGCGGCGATACAGTCTTCGATGTAGAGATCTGCCGCTTCGCGGATGTTCCTCATGACCTCATCACGAGTGTCGCCTTGGGATACACAGCCGGGCAGTGCCGGCACGGTGGCAACGTATCCGCCGTCTGCTTCCTGTTCAAGGATGACCGTATAGCGCATAGAGTTTCGCCTTCGATTTTGATAATACCAGCGAAAGACGCCGAGATGCTTTCGCGACCTTCATGGGGAGCCCCCTTTCGTTACCGGCGTTTCGGGAGGGATCTGGTTGTTGGACGGATGGGCTGGTGGCGACAGGAATCCGGCGCGGGCGAGGACGGCACTTCCACAATGAGGCGACGCCAACGCCATGCGGATCAGGTGAACGCTGGCACCCCCGGAAAATCACCTCTTTCCGAGTGGGCGGCCATCCGGACGGAATCTGCGGTTCGGCAGTTCCGCGCAGTGGCGTTGTGCGGTATGTGGATGCGGGATTCCTGCGGGATGGCCATCAACCTTTCTGAGCAGCACAGGCCGGTCTGTTTTTAATTTAAGGCTGGGGCGCTCCAGTCGGCTTTGTCGCATGCGTAAATTAGAACGTTGGTATCGTTTGTATCATCGTTTGTATCAAGGGCGATCGTTAAGTTCGTCCCGAGAGGGCAAAGGTTCACTGGAGAAGAACTTCATTCCCTCAATTCCCGCCCGAAGCCGCTGCAGGGCTGCGGTCCGGTCTCCACGGTCGATGTCATCGTCGAGTGGCTCGACGATCAGGCGCACACGCTGGGCCTCGCGCAACGCCAGTTCCTTTTCGGGTTTGAGAACACCATGGGTGTAGATAGCTTCTGTAACCTGAGCCATTGTGTTAGGCCTTTGTCATGATTAGCTCCGGCGAACCGCCCCATCAAGCTCCGGGCGTTTTCCCGAAGCCTAACCGGCGGGCAAAATACGCCGGACGCGGTGCGCCCATCACGTCATCGGCGTTGGCTCACCCATCCCATGCCGGACCGGGTCGCCTACTACCAGGAACTGGCGCAACGTTTGCAGGCGTGACCATTCTGCTGTCGTGCTCCGTTCTGCCGGCTGCGGCGGCGCATGCGGCCTATGTGCCTGCCTGCCGCGCCACACACATCGATCCGATGAGCGCGCTTCGGTCCGACTGATCAGCGATTTGCTCCTGCATAGTCGCGAAGTGTAGACGAATATTTGTTACCAGTTCGGCGGGATGGACGGCAAACCGACGCCTGGCCGGCTGAATCCACTGCCGTGCTCGAGCTTCTTTAGCCGACCTGACCTTCAACTCCCTAAGTACACCGTTTCAATAATACGGTCTCGTATTTCGAGACAGCCGCTCCGTGACCGTCGCGGCTCTGATCGGAGCCGCGCGCGTTAATCGGAGCCGCGCGCGTTAGCAAGCGGTTTCCCGATACGTTGGCGAACTTCTGAAACGGCGTACTAGCGAGTATCCATATGCGGTGCGCATGGGGCCAATCTACACCCGCGCTATTCGTAGCGCAGCGCGATAATCGGGTCGATCTTCGTGGCCCGCCGCGCCGGGATGTAGATGGCCAGCGCCGCCGCCACGATCAGCGCCAGCGGGACCGCCGTGAAGCTCACCGCATCGTTGGCGTTGACGCCGTAGATCAGCGATGCCATCAGGCGTGCGAAGGCCCAGGCGACGGGCAGCCCAACCACCAGTCCGGCGGCGATCGTGATCATGCCCTTGCGGAAAATCATGCCGAGCACGCTTTGCCGCTCCGCACCCAGCGCCATGCGGATGCCGATCTCGTGGGTCTGCTCCGACACTATGTAGGCCATCACGCCGTAGACGCCGATGCCCGAGAGGACCAGCGCCAGCACGCCGAAAATGCCCATCAGCACCGCCATATAGTTCAGCCCGATGGCGCGGTTGTGGATGGTCCGCTCCATGGTCCGCATGTCGGTGATGGGCTGCTCGCGATCCACCGAGCGGATGGCCGCCATCACGGCCGGGGCAACCGCCAACGGATCGGCCGCCGTGCGGATGCCCATATCCATCCACAACGCCGGCGCCTGCTGGAAGGGTACGTACAATACCCGGCGCGGTTCACGATCGTAAGGGTTATGCACGGTGTCGGCCACCACGCCCACAATGGTCAGCCACGGGTTCTTGGAATCGGCGGCGCCCAACCTGATGTGCTGGCCCAGCGGCGACTGGTTCTTCCACCAGTGCTCCGCCATGCGCTGGCTGATGGCGGCCACTTTGGGGGTATCGGGGCCATCGTCTTCGTTCAGCAGCCGGCCGGCGCGTAAAGCGATATGCATGGTGTCGAAGTAATCGGCGGTGGCTAACTGGAACATGCCTTCCGGCAGCTTATCCGGTTCCACGGGCCGGCCCTCGATGGTGAAGTAGCGGCTGCTGGAATGGTCGGCATAGGGCAGGGACGACACTGCCGCGGCGGAACGCACGCCCGGAACGGCGCAAATGCGCTCCAACACGTCGCGGTAATAAGCCACGCGCTGGAAGGGCTCGTGATACTTGTTGTCGGTCAAGGTAAGCCGCAGCGTGAGGATGGTTTCGGGATGGAGACGCGCGCCCGATTCGTTCAGGGCACGAAACCCGCGGACCATCAGCCCGGCCCCAACCAGCAGCACCACGGCGAGCGCGATCTCGGCTGCCACCAGGGTATTGCGCAGGCGGTGACGCGCGCTTCCTGTAGAGCCGCCGCGGCCGCCTTCCTTCAATGCATCGGACAGGTTTGGCCGCGAGCATTGCCAGGCCGGCGCCAGGCCGGCCAGGATGCCGCTCAGCACGGCCGCCGCCAGCGTGAAGCCAAGCACGCGCGTGTCAAGCTGGATATCCTGCCAGCCCATAATGTAGCGGGCGATCTCCGGCGGCATCCCGGCCTTCATCAGGCTCATCCCCCATCTGGCGATCAGCAATCCCAGGGCAGCGCCGGCCACGGAGAGCAGAATACTTTCGGTGAGCAGTTGCGCCACCACCCGCCAGCGGGAAGCGCCCAGCGCCGTCCGCACAGCCACCTCGCGCAGGCGTCCGGTGGCGCGCGCAAATTGCAGGTTGGCCACGTTCACACAGGCGATCAGAAGCACGAAGGCCACCGAGCCCAGCAACATGATCAGGTACTGTTCGGTTTCATACTCCACCAGGAAGCGATGTGCCGGCCACACCATCAGGCGGCGGCCCTTGTTGGTATCGGGGTAGGCATTCTCCAGTCGCCGGGCGATGCCATCGATCTCGGCGGCTGCCTGTTCCACCGTCCGCCCAGGCTTTAAGTGCGCGGCGGCTGCGAACGACCTGTTACGCCGCGACGCACCCTGCTCGGCGGTGAGGGCGTGGGGTGTCCAGAGTTCGGTGGCCAACGGAAAATCGAAGGTGGCCGGCATGACCCCGGTGACGACGTAGTTCTGGTCGTCGAGCATGATGGTCTTCCCGGCGATGGCCGGGTCCGCGGCAAAACGGCGCTTCCACAGGCGATCGCTGAGGACCACCTCCCGTTCACGGCCCGGCTGATCCTCACCCGTCTGGAAGGTGCGGCCGAGTACGGCATGAACCTGCAGGACATCGAAGAAATTGGCGCTGGTGTGAGCCTGGTTCACCCGCTCGGGTTCGCCGCCGGCGCCGGCGATGTTGGCCAGATCCCCATCCCAGGTGGCGAGCTCTTGGAAAGACGTACTTTCGCGGCGGATGTCCTTGAGGTCGGCTGGCGTGACGCCGTTCCACCAGTTGGCGTTTTCCGGTACGCGCTGCAGCACCATGACCAGCGATTCCAGGTGCGGCAGAGGCATCGGTTTCCACAGCATGGCGTCGCAAAGGCTGAAAACCGCCGTGGTCGCGCCAATACCCAGGGCCAGGGTGAGAACCGCGGTGACCGCGAAACCAGGCGATTTCCGCAGCATGCGTTCGCCGTACCGAATGTCTTGCCACAAGCTCATAGAGGTGTCCTTGGGTATCCTTGAAAGGCTGTCCTTGAAAGGCTAATACGTTGGCGTGGGGCCGGAAGTTCGCAAGAAGTTGCGGGGCAGGGCCGCCACACAGCCGATGCCCATGGTTTCAGGGATGCGGTGCAGCCTTAGCTTTGTAAGTATCGATCGGCGCCAGACAAAAGAGGAAAACCAGCATCGGCGCCTGAGGTCAAAGGATTTTCAGGGAAAGCACGTACCCGCCCGACACATGCCCATTGCGGTCCGCCGCGCCGGCATAACCAGCCGAAAAAGTTGTGCTCAGGTACGAAAACAATACCACCCGAAAATCCAACTGGCCCCCGAAGTCCAGATAGTAATTGCGGGCCGCGGCGCTGCCGAAATCAGTCGCCAGGCCCGCGGAGAAGAGCGAGAACCGCGCCCAGTTTGCATACAGCCAGGTAGTTCCCGCCCTCCGGAATTTAACGGCCGGCAGATTCCATTCCCCCATCAGCCGGCCAAAGCTGGTAGCCGGCAACTGATCCAGCGCAACGCCGGGAAAGCTGTAGTAGTCGCGGTAGCGGCTGACGGAGCCATGGTCGACGTAGTTATTGCCGAAGGCTCCAAAATAGAAATTGGCGAAGGGATTGGTTTGATCCCCGAAGGACTTGCCGGCAGCGGCGCGAATCCAGACCGACGAATTGCGGAGCGGCAGCAAGTGTCCACGGTCGTAGTTGGCCCAGAAACGGGGCAGGGCAGTGGAACCGGCATAGTTCAGCCGCGCAAAAACACCCCACTGGGTGCCTTTTTCGTCATCCACGGCGCCTTGGGAACGGTCCAGAAACGAGTACTTCAGTCCGAGATCTCCCACGGCTAGGGTTCGGTAGGTGGCCGTCACGTTTTGATAGTCCGGCAGCCGGTCCAGGCCGCCATATCCCGCTACCTTCCAGGTCAGTTCCAGGGTGCGGGGAGCATCGTAGATCAGGTACTTCGAGTGTCCGAACTGGAGCGCATACCCTTTGCGGCTGACCTTCGTGGGGCCGAAGAGATCGTAGAAATCGGCATTGTTGTAATACCCGCTCAACTTCCAGTTCCAAAGGTGCGCCTGGAAGGAAACGTGCGCCTTCTCGCCGGCGCCCAGAGCCGGATCGGGAGAGTAGCCGGCCGTGAGATTAACCCCGGCCAGCCGCAGACTGTCGGCGATTTCGATGCGCATTCCTCCCGCGGCGGTGTCCTTGTATCCCTGCACGATGGGGTAGGCGGAAACCAGCCGCAGATTCTCTAATGGCCGGTAAATTCCGGCGCGCGTGATGAGCTTGTCGCTATCGACGGACGAAGGGGGCGGCAGCTTCCAGGATTTTAGAACCGGGAACTTTTCCAGCAGCGTCATGCCGAAATACTGGACCGCGGTGACGTCTTCCAGCGGCCTGGTGGGAACGCGCGCGGGAACAAACCCGCGGGCGGTATACTCGAACGCCATCAGGGTGCCGTCGGGCAATGGCAGCGGGCGGAAAAGGCCGGTTTCCGCGTTGGAGATCACATCCATTTTTTGGGCGCCGATGTCATAACGGAAAAGATTCGAGACGCCGGTGAAATACGACGAACCGTACAGGTAGCGGCCGTCCGGAGAAAACACGAAGTTGCCCGGCGTGTTGTACTCGAAATCGTGCAGCACCTCAAAGGCCGCATCCCCGCGCAACAGCTTTTCCGTTTCAAAGCGCACCAGCTTTTGGCGGCCGCTCAAATCGGAAAGCGCACCCGTCAGGTAGCGGCCATCGGGAGAGACATCGATATCGAAGATGTCGCTGCCGTACTCGAACTCATGTGCCAGTTTCTGCGCGGTGTAAGGCGCCGCGATGCTCACCAGGCTGGATAGCCCGTTATTGTGGCGCACGCCCCACAGCAGGCCATCTGCCTTGCTGAAAGCCAGATCGCCGGTGCGCGCGTCTCTCATCAGCAGGCGCGCGCGGCGGGTGGCCAGATCGAAGACGTGAAGGTCGCGCCAATTGTTGTTGTCGGTGGTGTAAAAGAGTTTCCGCGCGCCGGGGTCGAACGCCAGCGAGGTCACATAGTACAGCGCCGCGCCCTTGATATCCTGCAGACGCTCGGTCTGCCCGGTGCGCGTGTGGAGCGTGGCCAGGTGGGCGATCTCTCCGGGATAGCGGACGGCGACATAGGCTACCTCATTCGCGGAGTCGGCGTACGCCCGCGAAATCGACCCCAGCGTTTTGGTGGACAGGCGCTCCGGAACGGTCACGGGATACTGGCGGATCTTTTCCAGGTTGGCGTGTTGCCAGCGCCGCTCGTCATTCAGCCAGTGTTTCCAGGCTTCGTCGAGCGGCGTTCCGTAAACCTGGGCGAAGCGCGCGCTGAAGTAGCGGCGCGTATTGTCCCCTCGTGTGATCCATTCCAGCAGTTTCTCGGGGCCGTAGGTACGGCTAAGCCAGGTCATGAAGCGCGTGCCGTACAGGTAGGAGTTCGCGCCCGTCTGGAAGTCGATGGACGTGCCTTCCGATTCCAGGCCCACCACGTTGTACATGTACGCGTCGTCGCGCACCATGGCGCGAAACACCATTTCGTCATAGCCACCCAGGGCGCGGCCCAGACCGCCGGACATCCACGTCTCCATGAAGGCTGCAACGCCTTCGTGAAACCAGCGCGTGGAATAGAAGCGCGGGCTGGCCAGGGAACTGTAGAACATGGAAATGGGATCTTCGTCGGTGGGCGCCGGTTTCCCGAAGAAGAGCGCGCGAAAACGGCGATCTGTCCGGTTGGCATTGTCGCCCATGACGATATGGATCGATTCGTGGTTCATGATCCACGTCATCCGTTCATTGGCGGGGAGCGTTTCGTAAGTGTAGCTGAGGGGCGCCAGCCCGATGTCGATGAAGTTGGATGGCACACTGGCGGCGGCGCCGTGGCCGTAGTCTCCGAAATCCTCCAGCAACACGCGCACTTTCCCGGAGGGCGTGTAGTGGAACAGCCCGCGCTCGAAGGCGAGCGCGTTTTCGTACGATCGAATCAGATGGGTGACCAGGTATTCATGCGCGGGGGAATAGTACATCAGTTCGATGTGATCCGTGGCCTGGATATACAGCTTGGAGGCTGGAGCCGCAGCTACCAGCGGCAGCAGAAAAAACAGGAGTCCCGCCGCCTTGGACAGGACTCCCGGCTGAAAAGTTGTTTTGGGGCTCAAATCGCTCCAGGTCCCGGGTTATTGATGCACCGATCCGGAACTGAGGGCCGCCACATTCCCTGACATCATGGCGTTCTGGAAGTTGGATTCGTGCACTAGACTCTGGAAAGCCGAGCCCTGTGCCAGTTGCACAAAGGATTGGGAGTTGAACAGGTTCGTCAACGCATGACTGGCGACGACGTTGGACACCAAGGCCTGAAAGCTGGCGCTTGTCACCAGACCCTGAAACGCCTGGTTCCCGGCCAGGGACTGCGCGTTGTAAGCCACAAGGTCCGCACTCAACTGCGACGAATTCAGACTCTGCGACATGCCCTGGCTCTGCAGGGAGTGTACGAGAGCCGCGATGTTGTTGCCCTGCATCAAATTCACGAAGGCCTGGTTTTGCAGCAATTGGAAGAAAGACGGGTTCTGCAGCAGGTTGACGAAATTGCTGTTCTGCGAGAGCGACTGGAACGACTGGCTGGCCAGCAGGCCCTGAAAGGCCTCATTCTTCGCCAGAGCCTTGAACTCTTTGCTCTCCATCAGCACCTTGGCGGCTACCGGAGCGCTTCCCGGGTTGGCCTTCACATCCGCCGCGCTTACCTGCCCGTCGCGATACACGTCGCGCTGGCCGATGGCGCCCTGGGTATGTTGCGAGTCGATTCGTGACTTCGGCTGATACAGAAGTATGCCGGCGCCGATGACGCCAATGCCGATCAAAATGGGGAACCGCAATTTCCGAACGTTCATTGCTGTTTACCTCTCTCTTCTCATAGTTAACGACCCGAACCAGATTTACCTGAACCAGGATCGTTTAACCTTAATGTGTCGCGCGACGGCCGGTTATTACACGGGCGCGTCAGATATTTCTCAAGTCCCGCTTGCCCGGATTTCCCCTGAGAAGGTAAACGATAGCACATTACGGCCCCCGGACCGGTGGTAGCGGATGGAATCGGCGATGATCTTCACCAGATGAATTCCCATACCGCCGAGGGGCACGGTCGGCCAGCCCCCGGCTGAAATCGGGCGGATCGGACGCCGGCCTATGCGGCCTTCCTCGTGATACACTCCAACAAAAGATCGCGGGGACAAACTTGGCCGACCTGCAAATTGAGAAGTTCGGACAAAAATTGCGCTTCCGGGTATGTTACGAAGTAGGCTTTGCCTGCCCGGATATCGACGACCTGGTCCAGGAAACCCTCCGGAGATTTCTGGAGGCTACGCGGGCGGACAAGTTGCGCAGCGAGGAAGCCGCGGCCGCCTTCGCCAATGGAATCTGCCGCAACGTCATCTCCGAATACCGGCGGCGCCTCTATCGCGACGCGCCGATGCCTGAGGTCATTCCGGAACCCTCCGCCAGATCGCTGCCGGAGACTGAGCAGTTCGAATTGCGCCAGGCGCTCGACGAGGCGATGAAGCAGCTTTCGCCGCGAGACCGTCTGGTGTTGCGCGCGTTTTATCTGGAGGAGCAGTCGACCGAAGAAATCCTGGAACGTACCGGATTGACCTTGGAGAATCTCCGGGTCGTGCTGTGCCGCGCCAAGGAGAGATTTCGCCAGATTTATTCCCGGAGCGTGCAATATCGGGCCGCCTCGAACCACTAAACAGTAGGCACATGGAGAAAACGTTTCATACCGACCCCGTAGCCCGCGAGCACACCTTCGCGCGGTATCTGGCGCGGACGCTGAGTACGAGCGCCGCCGAGCAGCTCGAGAACCACTACCTTGGTTGCGATGAATGTTTCGAAGAGCTGCGCGCGACGAAACTCCTGATCCGGGAACTGGGCGGGATGCCGGTCGATAGCGCCGTGGAGAGGACCCTGGAGAACGTCATGGAGAGCGCCCTGGAGAGCGCCCTGGCTGGTGATGTCACGGTGATTCGTTTCACAGGTTCGGCCCAACTTACGTGCTCATCCTCGGACCTGAGTGCCCTGGTGCGCATGGTTGACACGCGGGGCGATACCAAGGTCCTCATCGATCTGCAGAAGGTCAGCCGGATCGACAGCACCGGCCTCGGGATGCTGATGCGGTGTTATACGCACGCCGTCCGCAACGCCGGGGTACTCAAACTGCTGCAGCCCACACCACAGGTGAAGCGGGTTTTGTCCCTGACGAAGATCGATTCCATCGTCCCCACATTCGAAGACGAAACCGCCGCGCTGCTCAGCTTCCGTGACCTGGGGTGAGACGACCGGCTGAGACGGGGCCATCTGAGACGGCGCCGGCTGAGACGGAACCGGCTCTTGAAAACTGAGCCGTCTGCGTCCGCCCAGCGCCGTACCTGTCGACCCCGTAGAGAGGTCGGTGGCGGGCTCTGGGGATAGACACCGTCCTACGAGTGGCGCGTCATACGATCGCCATCCGGAAACATGGCCCGCCATCGGTCACATCTTGGGCGACTGCTCGCGATGATGAAAATCGAGGGTCGAGGCTTCTCTTAGGTCAACTATTAAATCGTCGCCTTGCGGTCGGATCGCCACGTCCCGAAAATCTTGAATGAGCGGACGATGTCTCAATTGGTTGGCAGGCATAGTGGTCAAAATCCCCACCACCTGCATGCCGGCATTTATTCCGGCCTCAATGCCAGGACGCGTGTCTTCGAAAACCAGGCACTCCTCTGGTGGTACTCCCAATCGCCCGGCGGCACACAAAAAGCCTTCCGGGTCTGGCTTACCATTCCGGATCTCATCGACTGGCACAATGACCTTCGGAACTGGGAAACCGGCGGCTGCGACGCGTGCCTCCGCAAGCGTCCTCCAGGCGGAAGTCACAATCGCCCACGGATGATTATGGAGCGCACACACAATTTGTAATGCGCCCGGTACAGCCAGAATGCCTTCGAGATGTGTCTCCTCATAACGTGCCATCTCGTCCAATTCCTCAGCGTGGTCATGCCCGGGTAAGAAGTGATCCATGGTTGCGATCGTTGGACGTCCATGTGAGAACGAGAGTACGGCCTCGAGTGGAATCCCATGCCGTTTCGCCCACCAGCCCCATGCGCGTTCAACCACAGAAGTAGAATCAACCAGCGTACCGTCCATATCGAACAGCACTGCCTTGCAGGTCAAAGTCAACGGAGTGAAAATGGCCTGGCCTCCCATGACGCTTATTTTCTGCCGAATTCCATCGTAGCCGGTGCTGCCTTCGCTCCTATTGCAGTGAAATCGTTACAACCGGCGACTGCACCCCGCCCACGGATGCCTGCAGCGAGACGTCACCCGATCCCAGACCGGACGGGATTGTGACGTTAAGCTGGTAGAGGCCTGAGCTCGTCTCGCCGGCGAAAGACGGTGACAAGCTTCTATTGCCGATGCTGAGAGTCACGGGACTCGTCGTGGGGGCCGATCCGACATATGCCGCACCTGCGGGAACGGCGGGATTGGTCGGTCCGAACCCGACGCCGAAAAGTTCCACTGTGTCGCCCGCTTTGGCGGCGACCGTCGGGTAGCCGAGCGACGATCCGGTCGGGCCGATAATATCGTAAGTTCCGCCGCCATACGCGCCGGAACTATCGGATCGGATAATGATGCCGGCGATGTGTTTGGAATCGAGGAGGTTGAAGGAAGGAGCGAAGCGTGCGAGGGTTACGGTGGCCGTCGCCGTGCCACTCGCCGTACTTACCACTACCGGCACGCTTCCGGTGGCCGCGTCATCCGGGACTTGCAGATTGATTTGCGTGGGGCTGACGTACCAGAGATAGGCTGCCTTACCGTCAATCGTGACGCTGGCGCCGCCGAGAGAGGTGGGGAAATTGCCGGTCCAGGTCGCGGTTCCGCTGGCGAGATTGGCGCCATAGATGGAAACCCATTCGCCCGGCTGAATGGTTGAGACGGTGCTGTTAATGGGGACAACGCCGCCGGCATTGACGGCCGGGTTGGGCCCGGAAGTATTGATTTTGGCGATGAAG
>DATMNI010000085.1:0-50614 GCA_035570275.1 Candidatus Acidiferrales bacterium
AGTCCGCTACTTGCCTTCACTTAAGTGCAAGTTTACGTCAAAAAGCGCTAATTTGGGCATTTGCGAATCTCCCCGGATGCGAATCTCCCCCTACCTCACTGATTCAATGGGAAATATAATTGCCGTGCGAAGTCTCTGGCACCGCACGCACCGCACCGCCACAAAACCGGGCGGTCAGGCCCGGGGGCCTGCAATTGAGGGCGAGGCGGTTCAGAAACACATCGACGAAACCTCGCGCGGGAATATTTCACTGGCCGCACTGCTTGTTGACCGGGTGTTTTGCCAGTTTGCCGAATGCAATATCCAAGGACGCTGTGCCGATTGCTAGACTGATTCGAGCGATACAGCCTGATCGAAACCGGGAATGGGGACAGAATGATTAAGAATTGTACGCCCGCTGCCATTGGCGCGATTTATCTGGCGATATGTTCGGGGCCGGCCGCGGTCGCCCAGGTAAACGCCGACCGGGCGAACCAATACTTCGGGGAGGCGGCCGCACTCTGTGCGCATGAGGGCGGCAGTCTTTGGAAGACCTCTCTCTGCGGCCCTATCGTAATTTACGATGCATCCACAAAAACCATCGCGACCAACCAACCGGCGCCGGCGGCCAGCAAGCCCCCGGTGCTGGGGTACGCGAATGCCGCCATGGATTGGGGCGGCACGCGGTGGAGCACGTTGGTGTGGTAAACGATCTCACAAGATCAACACCTGCGAGCGCAATTGATGGTCCATGAGCTCTTCCATCGCATTCAGCCACAGCTCGGATTGCTCGGTCAGGAGGGCCACAATGAGCACCTGGACACATTGGACGGGCGATACCTGATCCAACTGGAATGGAGGGCGCTGGCGAGGGCACTTGGGTCGCGAGGTCAAATTCGCCAGGCGGCCCTCAGCGACGCCGTGAGTTTCCGCGGCGCGCGGCGGCGCCTTTTTCCCGACGCAGGTGAGAACGAGCGGAGGCTCGAGATCAACGAAGGGCTGGCGCAGTATACGGCGACCGTGGTTACCACGGCCTCACTGGAGGAAGCCGAACAGGATGCCGTGTACCAGCTTATGAATGCTCCGCTGAATGCAACCTTCATTCGAACCTTCCCTTATGGTATGGGGGCAGCGTATGGCTTGCTGTTGGATAGCCTTGCGCCTGGATGGAGGCAGCGTATCCAAGTCACTGACGATCTTGGGGGCCTGGCAGCGATTGCCGCGAATGTGCGGCCCCAGGAAGAGGCCGGTCCCGTAGTCAGCCGCTATGGTGGCCGTGAGCTGAGGAGTTTTGAAGAAAGGCGCGATGCCGAGCAGAAAGAGAGGGTGGCTGAACTGCGGCGACGCTTTGTGGATGGTCCGGTCCTTTTGCTGCCGCCCGCGAAGAGCTCGGCCTTCACTACGGCCGGTATGATTCCGATTCCGGGGGTTGGCACTCTGTACCCGAAGTTCCGGGGCAGCGGCGATTGGGGAACCGTCGATGCGGCTTCCATCGTAGTGAGTAACCGCGGGCTGATTGTGCCTTCTCCGATGTCTCATGATGCACGTAGCGCGGCGGGGGACGGCTGGAAAGTTGCGGTTTCGGCCGGCTGGAAAATCGCCGGCGGGGCCCGTGGCGGCGACTACGAGTTGGTTCGCGAACTGGTTCGCTAACCGGTACGCGACATGGCGGTACGCGACATGGTTGGCAACCGGGGGCGCGGAGCCGGGCGGCCAATCGCAGGACAAACTGCCGCCCTGGCCGCTTATCCGGATGTGAAAGGGAGGACTCGCCGCGGTGATGCCGGCAATTCAAAGGGCCAGGTCCCGTAGACGCTTCGACCCGGCGCGGCTGGCTACGATACGGGCTCCATTCTTCATTACCACCTCAACTCGCGCCGTGTCGAAAGGTTCTATCGAATTCACAAACTCCAGATTGATGAGATGCGATCGATGAATTCTGAGGAAGTGCGTGGCCCCCAATTGAGCTTCCAATTCGGAAAGGCGCACACTGACCAGATACTGTTTCGAAGCAGCGTAGATGGTTACGTAGTCGTCAGCGCCCTGAGCGCGTTCCAGACAGGCCAGCGGAATGGGCACGATGCGGTTGCCTTCGCGCACGAAGACTCTGGATAGTGTATGCGCGGGCTGGAAACATTCTCGCGCGCGAACTGCCAGGGATACCGCCGGGCCATTCAGGGCGGCTTGCGCCCGGCGCAGAACCTTGGCGAGCCTTTCGCGCCCAAAGGGCTTCAGCAGGTAGTCCAGCGCGCCTAACTCAAACGCCGTTATCGCATATTGATCGAACGCCGTGGTGAAGATCACCTGCGGCTCATAGTCGAGTTGCTGCAGCACCTGCAAGCCGGTAGCGCCCGGCATGACGATATCCAGGAAGAGCAGGCTGGGCCTGACATCGTTGGCAATCGCAATCGCCGTCAGGCCGTCCTGCGCTTCTCTGATTTCGCCCATCCAACCGAACTCGACAAGGTGCGCGCGAAGCGTACGCCGGGCAAGCGGTTCATCATCGGCAATCAGTACCGTGCCTGTCATAACCGTGCCTGTCACAGAGGCTGACCGGTGACCTGACCTCGCTCACCTTGGGTATCGCCCGGCGCCGGAATGTCAAAACACGCCTGAAAACCCTCGGAACCACTCTGGACCCGCAGTTGTACGCCGGGTCCAAATGAAGCCAGCAAACGCTCCCGGAGCGACTTGAGGCCGAACTGGTGCGACTTGCCGGTTTCCCGGCCTTCTCCCGGCCCGTCGTCACGAACCGTGACCCGCAGCGTTCCATCGCGGCATGAAGTGCCGATCCAAATCGAGCCACCCTCGGGACGGACGGATATAGCGTGATGAACGGCATTTTCCGCCAGAGTTTGAATCGAGAACGGCGGTATGTCGAAATGGAAGGATCCCGGATCGATCTGGAGGTTCACTTTCAGCCGATCTTCATAGCGAAGTTGCTCAAACGCGATGTACTGGCAGGTGAAAGTGTACTCCTCCGAGAATTCAACCAACTCACGGCCGTCCTCTTTGAGGGTATACCGAAGCATGTCGCCGAGACGTTCAATGGCGCCTTCCGCCAGGTGCGGCCGGAACTTCACCAGAGCGGCGAGAGTGTGTAGCGCGTTGAACAGGAAATGGGGATTCAGACGGGCGCGAACGGCGTCCATCCGCGCCGTTGCCGCCAACGATTCGGCACGGATGGCAAGCATTTCTTTTTCGTGGAGGCGGTTTCGCGTTTGCACCGCATAACAAACGCCCGCAAATAGCCCATAAATCCACACGCCGGTCAGCAACTGCCAGCCAATGATCCGTGAGTTCCAGAAATCCGAAATGACCGAACCGCGCCGGATCGATTCCAGGACGCAGATGGTCAGGTTCCAGAGAACGCTATACGCCGTGGCCAGACCTGCGTGAAACAGGTAGAAAGAGATCGCCGGATGGAGAGGCCACGGCCAGCGCCTGCAAGTGTGCCAAACATAAGCTCCGATCAGCATGGCAGTCCCCATACTGATGCTGCTGGAAGCCAGGGCGCCCTGCAGGCTCATCTGACCATAGGTAGCGGCAATGAGCACCCACACCGCAAAGAAGGGCAGCCACGCCACGATCAAAATGATGTAACGCCTGAGAGCCTTCACCGTTTGGCCATCGTAGACATGAATCACGCTCTCAGTTTGCCTGGAGCCAGGGATGGATTCAACCGAACCGGTCCGCCCATTCACGGCATGGCCTCGCTCGTCATCGTCTCACTCGTCATCGTCTCACCCGTCATCGTCTCACTCGTCTTCAGGGTGCATCACCTTGCGTGGTCGAGTGTCGAAGAGAAGGCACATGCCGAAAAGGACGGCGTTCGCCAGGTTTAGTCCGCAAGGGACCAATATGCCCCTCAGGAAAGGTGAAAGCCGCACTGCCGGTACCATGCATAAGACGAATACCAATGGGCTGGCAAGGGCGCCCCAACGTGGGTACGCGCTGCGTCCCAATGACACGGCCCAGGCGAACACCAGCGAGTAGACCAGCATACCGATCATGACTGCGGCGCCGAGACCCTGGTGGACCGGGCGAACGGCGGCTGCGATGCCGGCCAGAGTCTCCGCGGAAGCACCTTGAGAGCTTGCCTGTTTCATCGCCAGGCCGATGGGCGCGAACATGGCATGGAAGGCCGCTCCGAGGGTGAAGGCTGTGGCGCTGCTCGCAAGAAAGAGGTTCGCCAAACGGCCGTCCCTCGGGAGCAGGCCGCGAGAAACGAACCAGAAGCCGGCAATCTCCGCGAGGATTGCGGGCACGCCCAGAAAATGGCCAATAGTAAGGTCAGTGACTGATACATCCATCAGGTAAGCATAGTTTGCCGAGCCCACGTGGGCTGAGACACTGGTGTACTGCAGTTCCAGGTCGGCGGCCACAGCCGCCAGCGAACCGCCGAGGCCAAAGCCTCCATAAACGTGATTTTTCAACATCGTCATCGTCATGATATGCCTGGCTTACCGGCGCCCGGCAGAGTTGACCGAGACTTTTGATCGGTTCACCGAATTTCAGCGTAAATGCGCATGTTCCGCGACGATATTTAAGCCATGGCGGGTTCAGCCCAATCCGGGTACCAGCGAGCCGGTCCGGGAGCGAGTGCGACGGCCCCGCATTCACTCGTGAGGCGAGCCGGGCCGAAGCGCGGCGCGCTGGCGATCGCCATAGTTTCCGCACTTTCATTCCCGGGCGGAGTCAGAGCGGCGGGGCCTGCTTCCGGACGCGGCACGGTATCGAAAATTGTCGAGCAGATTCAGCGGGCCGATTACGAAGGCGATCGGAGCGCGCTGCAGCGTCTCTACGAAGGCCTGGCGCCGTTTAACGACGACAAAGAACTTGGGTTTCAGGTCTGTTACTGGCGCGGGTTCGCTTTGTGGCGCCGGGCGTTGAACGGGTTCAACGAATCAGCCGGGCGCGCCGGCCTGGAACACGACCTTCAGTCGGCCGTGAAGGAGTTTGAGGCTTCGTCCCGCCGGAATCCCGCCTTCGTCGAGCCGAAGATAGCGGCCTTATCCTGCATATCAAGCCTGCTTTTCTTAACTCAGAACGATGCCTCCCGGGTGCACGACTTGCTGGTGAAAGGTCTGCCACTATTGAGAGAGGCGCAAGCGGCAGAGCCGGAAAACCCGCGCCTGTTGTGGGTGCTGGGCGCCAGAGCGTGGTACAACCCACCGGAAAGGGGCGGCGGAGAGGCGATCGCGCTGGAGACCTACCAGAAGGGGCTGCTGGCTGCGCGCCAGCACAAGGCCGCCGCGAACGAGCCGCTGGTTCCCAATTGGGGCGAACCGGAGTTGCTGATGAATCTAGCCTGGTCTAACCTCCATCGGCAGGAGCCCGATCTCCATTCGGCGGAGCAGTACGCGCTTCAGGCACTGGCGCTGGTGCCTTATTGGCACTATGTGCGAGACATTCTTTTGCCGCAGATTCAAGACGCGAAGCGCAAGCGGAGGCACGAATGAGATTTCATTCGAAAGGTTTAGACACGCGGCTCGGACAGCCCGCCGGCGATTGGTGCGGAAGATGAATGCCGCATATTTTGCCGAGGCCGTGCTGGCCGCAACCGTCGTCTCCTCACTGACGGACTGGTTCTTCTTCGGGGTGCTCTTTCACGCCCGTTATCAGGCCTATCCCGAGGTCTGGCGTAGAGAATTTTCCGGCGGAAACGAGTGGAAGGCGGTCCTGATGGCCACCATCGTCTCCGTAGTCATGGCCTGCGCATTTCTGTACCTCTTGCACCGGCTCGGGCTGCATGGTTATGTTCAACCACTCCAACTCGCGGTGGCGATTTGGCTGATCGCCGCCTTGCCCGCCACTGTTACTAACTTCATCTTCATCAAGTTGCATCCCGGAATCCTGGTTTCCCATTCTCTAGGCTGGCTGCTGCGGCTGGCGGTATTCGCGGCATCGTTCGCCGCGATTCTCGATCGATGAGTGACCCGTGCCAACATATTAATTTGGCACCGCTCCCCATCGATCCGCTGCTCCCCGGCATTCTCACCCATCTCCGGAGTGCCACCACCCTCGTTCTCGAAGCGCCGCCGGGGGCGGGCAAAACTACGCGCGTGCCGCCGGCGCTGCTTAGCCTGGACCCGCGCCAGGTCCTCGTCCTCGAACCCCGCCGCCTGGCCGCGCGGTTGGCCGCCCGCTTCGTCGCTACGGCACAGGGTGAGGCCGTCGGCGAAACCGTCGGCTATCAGGTCCGCTTCGAGGAAGTAGCCGGCCCGCGAACGCGTTTGCGCTTCCTAACTGAGGGCGTGCTCACGCGCCGCCTGCTTTCGGACCCCACCCTCTCCCATGTCGCCTGCGTGGTGCTCGATGAATTCCACGAGCGCCATCTGGAAGGCGATCTTGCCCTCGCCCTGCTGCGGCGTCTGCAGCGCACCGCGCGTCCCGACCTGCGCCTGGTGGTCATGTCGGCTACGCTCGATGCCGCGCCCATCGCCCGGTACCTTGGCGGCGCCGCCATCATGCGCTCCGAAGGCCGCCAGTACCCGCTCGAAATCGAATACACACCGCACTCGCCCGCGCCGCTCGAATCCCAGGTTGCCGCGGCTCTCCACCGCCTGCGCAACCTGCCAGGCAACCTGCCGGGCCACGTGCTGGTCTTTCTTCCGGGCGCCGCCGAAATCCGCCGCGCGCAGACGGCCTGCGCACCGCTGGCGCAGCCGAACGGCTGGCGCGTGCTGCCTCTTTACGGTGACCAATCGCCCGAGGAGCAGGACCGCGCCATCGCGCCATCGGCGCAGCCGAAGATCATCCTTTCGACCAACGTCGCGGAGAGCTCGATCACCATCGAAGGCGTCACCGCGGTCATCGATAGCGGCCTGGCGCGCATTGCCGGCCACTCGCCATGGTCAGGGCTGCCCACGCTCCAGATCGGCCGCATCAGCCAGGCCGCCGCCAACCAGCGCGCCGGCCGCGCGGGCCGCACCGCACCAGGCCAGGCCATCCGCCTTTACCCGCTGGAGGATTTCGTCCGCCGCCCGGCACAGGACACGCCCGAGGTCCAGCGTGCCGACCTGGCCCCGACGCTGCTGCTGCTGAAGTCGATGGCGCTGAACTGGATGGGGAGCGATGCGCTTGCATGGCTGGACCCGCCGCCCGACGCCGCCACCGGGCACGCCGAAGATTTGTTACGCCAACTGGGGGCCTTGGGGCAAGGAAATGTGCCTACGCCGCTGCTAAGGGAGATGGCGCGCTACCCGCTGCACCCGCGGCTGGCGCGCCTGATTGTGGAAGCCCGCCGCCGCGGTGTGGGCGAAGACGGCTGTACCATCGCCGCCCTGCTCAGCGCCGGCGAACGCCTCCCCGCGCGCCCCGCGCACGCCACGCGGTCTGACCTCCTGGTCCTAATGGAATCGGAATGGGAGCCGCGCACGGCCCAACTGGTTCGCCAGATCCGCCGCATCGTGGCTCCGTACATGCCGGCCGCTCCGCCGCGCCAGCAGTCGCGCGACGAAGATGCCGTGCTCATCTCCGTGCTGGCGGCGTTCCCGGATCGGGTTGCCAAACGCCGGCAGGATGCCGAACTGCAGCTTGCCGCCGGCGGGCCGGCGCAACTGGCGCCTTCCAGCACCGTCACGGACTCGCCGTTGCTGGTCGCGGTAGAAGCCGAAGACCGCAAGGACCAGAAGTCGCCGCTGGTCCGAATTGCCAGCGCCATCGAGCCCGAATGGCTCCTCGATCTCTTTCCCGAACGCCTTCGCGAAACCACGCACGTCGAGTGGAACCGCACTGCGGAGCGGGTGGAAGCCGTGAGCGCGCTGATGTTCGACCAGATCGCCATCGAAACGCGCCGCAGCGTGCCCGGCGCCGAGGCCGCCGCCGCGCTACTGGCGGAAAAGGCGGCCGAGACCGGTCTGGCGCGTTTCGCGGAGCCCGAAGAGACTGCCGCCTTCCTGGCTCGCGCCGCCTTCGCCGCGCGCCATGGCAACGTCCCGCCGCTTGGCCCCGAGGCTCTGCAGGACGCCTTGCGCGGGCTCGCCACCGGCCTCAAGAGCTTCGCCGAACTGACAGCCGCGGCCCGCGATGGCGGACTGCTCCGCGCCCTGGAACAACAGCTTCCGCAATCCGCCCGGCGATGGCTCGAAGAGGTGGCTCCCGAGCGCATCCGTCTACCGGGCGGACGCCAGTTGCGGGTGCATTACGAACCGGACCAGCCGCCGTGGATTGCCTCCCGCCTGCAGGATTTCTTCGGCATGCGCGAAACGCCCGCCGTGGCGCGCGGCGCCGTTCCGGTGGTGGTCCGGCTGCTTGCGCCCAACCAGCGTCCGGTGCAGATGACCAGCGACCTGGCCGGCTTCTGGCAGCGCCTCTACCCGCAGGTCCGCAAGGAGCTGTCGCGCCGCTATCCAAAACACGCGTGGCCGGAAAATCCGCTCAAGTAGGCTCGGTTTCTGGTATAACAGATGTTCGTATAACAGATGCTCGTGCTGAGAATATGGCGCATTTTTGTGTTAAGACCCACACCCCCCGGACTGTCCAGAAGACTGCCCTGAAACGTTACGAACCGAAGCCGCCGCGAACCCCAACTCACGAAGAGATTGCGCGTCTGGCCTATTCTTATTGGGAAGCCCGCGGCCGGGAGGCAGGCTGCGGGGAAGTGGCTCGCGACAATACGGAAGCCGACTGGTTGCGGGCGGAGCGGGAGTTGAAACAACGCTTCGCTTCCGTCCCCATGTCTATTTGAAGAATGTCTATCTGAAGAACGTCATCTGAAGAACCGCGCCTCGTACTGAAAGGGCTCCGCCGGATTCACCCGGATTCTGGTGAAAGCCGGATGACGGGGATTAATGAGCCAATTCGACTCGACCGGGGCCAGAGCCGAAGGAACGATCAGTATCGCCGCCCGCTCCTTTCGCTCGAATTCGTTACCGATTTCCGCCAGCGCCGGGGGAGAAGGGACTTGCCGCCAGTCCACTGGCAATTGCTTCCGTGCGACTGATATTCGTGGCACATTGTCCGGGACGTCCGCCGTAACCACCACCAGATCCTTTGGCGGATCGTCGGAATCGAAGTGAACGAAGTATTCCAGCATCGCCAACGACAAGTGTTCAGCCGTGTAAGCGATCCTGACGCCTGGACTGGACCAGCGTCCGCCAAAGCGGTAGGCGCCTTCGCCATCGAGCGGCTTCTTGGAATACGGCTTCCGCAGGATTCGGAACACCCGGGTCAACTGACTCCGCCATACGCAATCCGGCCGAGAATGTTCTCAACCGCCCGGGCTCCCGGTTCCGTGTCCATCAACCCGAGCGGAACCTGCCCGCCCAGCGCCCGGTTGGGCCGTTTGAGCCATCGTGTCGCCGCCTGATCGTCGCCCAGATAGTGTTTGGCCAACGCCACAATCCGCGCCAGCCGGTACAGGCGGTCCGATTCAAACCGCGCCAATCGTCCTTCACGGCGCCGCCGTTGCAAGCTGCGGGGCGACAGATCCAAAGCCGTGGCTAACTCTTGCAGCGTGATGCCGGCCGACTGAGCCACCTCTTCGAGCGCTTTCTGAGGAAAGCCCTCACGAATGGCTGCCTGCAGGTCCGTTACCGTGTGCAGCGTTCGGCCGAGCACCGGCTCGCCGCCCAACTCTTCCGTAACCAAAAGTTCGTTTACCATTCTGTCGCCTAGTATAGCGCCATTTGGCGATCCTTGCACTCCGGCGTTTGTGCGCCGCTTACTTCTCTACCAGCCTCGCCTTGGCTTCCCGTGCCCACGTCTGGTACACATACCGATCCTTGTCCTGCTCCCACCTGCGCCGGCGGCAGGGCGTTCAACAGATCTTGCGCCACGGCTGGCACGTGGATGACAACTCCATTCAGGAAGCCCGGCGTCGGGCAGAGGCGATGGTACCAGAGTGAACCAACCTGCTACGTGATCACGCCTTTGCGGATCGCATATAGAATCAGTTCCGCTCCGCTGTGCAGATTCAACTTCTGCAGGATGTTGCCGCGGTGCGTCTCCACGGTGTAGAGGCTCAGGTTGAGAATCGCCGCCACATCCTTGTTGTTCCTCCCCTCAGCCAGCAGTTGCAGCACCTCGCGCTCGCGGGTGGTCAGCAAGTCGTAGCTGTCTTCCACCTGGCGCTCCCGCATCTGCAGCATATAGTCCTCCACCAGCATTTTGCTGATAGCGGGGCTGAAGAAGGCTTTGCCCTCGCTCACCGCGATGACGGCGCCGATCAGGTCTTGCTCCGCCGAGTCCTTCAGCAGGTACGCCCGCGCGCCGGCCTTCAGCGCCTTCAGGACGTAGCCTTCATCGGAATGCATGCTGAGGAAGACCACCGCGGCGTGCGGCACCTTGGCCGCAATCTGGCGCGCGGCCTCGATGCCGTTGAGTATCGGCATGGCCACGTCCATCACCACCACGTCCGGCGCGTGTTGCTCGGCCAGGGCCACGGCCTCGCGTCCATCGGCCGCGTCGGCAATCACGTGAAACCCGGCATGGCTCTCCAGCAGCAGGCGGAGCCCCTTGCGGACCACGGTGTGGTCGTCGGCCAGCACAATGCGGATGGTTTTCATGCCGGCTGCTTCCCGGCCAGCGGCAGCGTCACCCGCAACAGCGTGCCGCGGCCGGGCGCCGATTCCACCGCCAGTCTTCCATCCAGGTAGCCGACCCGCTCCTCCATGCCGAGCAGCCCCATGCCGCGCACCTGGCGGGCATCGAAGCCCCTGCCATCGTCCTCCACCGTCAGCCGCAGTTCGCCGGACCCCTGCCGCACCTGAATGTTCACGTTATGCGCTCCCGAATGCTGCACGCAGTTGTGCAGCGCCTCCTGCACGATACGGTAGACGCATGTCTTGTGATCCTCCGGAAGGTCTTCGGCCACCTGGTCCGCATCCACCTTTACCCACAAGCCGCCGCGTTTGGAAACCTCGCGCGCCTGCCACTGCAGGGCCGGCACCAAACCCAGATCGTCCAGCATGGAAGGCCGCAGCAACAACGCCATATTGCGCACCACGCTGATGGAGCCCTCCACCTGTTTCTTGATCTCATCAGCCTTGGCGGCAACCGCGTCGTTGTTGGCGGTGCGGATGAGAGTAGACAGGTTGGCCATCTCCACCAGCACGCCCGTCAGCGCCTGGCCCACTTCGTCGTGCAGTTCGCGGGAAATCGACCGCCGCTCGTTCTCCTGCGCCTCCAGCAGCCGCGCCGAAAGCTGTTGCAACTCCGCGCGCGCCGTGGCAATTTCGGTAAAGTGGCGCGCCGTTTCCGTCTCCAAAGCCAGAATCTTGCGAACGCTGAAGGCAGCCAGCAGAAGGCCCAGCCCGATGGTCAGCCCAATGGCGATTCCCAGCCGCCCCCGGAAGGTGGTAAAGATGGCTGCAACCCGCACCTTGCCGTCGTTAAGCTGCGACTCGTTGATGGCGCGGATCTGGTCCGCAATTCCCAGCATCGCCATGCGCCGGGGAAAGACCTCGTCGCGCAGGAAGAGATAGCCGTCCCGCTGCCGCTGGCTGGTGGTCCACTGGAAGACCGGCTCCAGCACGCGCCAATAGGCATCCAGTTCCTGCGTCAACACGTGGAACGGCCCAGCCTCCCGTGCGTTCAGCAGCGTCCGGTACTCGCCCAATGCCGCGTCCATGTCCTTCCTGCTTTCGCGCAGGCTATACCGGTGCCCCTCGGCCTTACCGCTCTCCGGCTCCAGCAGGTAGTCTCTCACGTAGGTGCCGGAGACGTAGACGTCGCCGCGAATCCGTTCCAGCAGCCGGGTGCGCAGCAGGAAATCCTCGCGGATATTATCATTCGCCGCTTGGATCTCGCGCAGCGACCGGACGCTATCGAGGCCCGCGAAAGCCATCAGAAGCAGCAGTCCGCCGAAGCCGGCCACCAGCACGTGGCGGCTGTGGAGCGACAAGACTTCAGCGGGTCGGGCCATGCTTCATCGTACACTTGTGGGGCCGTTGGTTAACCCGGGTTGGTGGCCAACCTGCGACGGCTTGTTGGTCCGCCTCTGGCGCCCTGCGGGCGGCAATAAACCCAGGCCGGCTCGCTGCCGCATCGCGCGGGCGGATTCGCAATCCGCCGCAGGATACCATCCCTGCCCCACAATAGGGTTATGGAATTCCAGATCGCACAAGCCATCGAAGTCCTCGAACGAACGCCGGTCGCCATTTCCGGGCTGCTGCGCGGCGTTTCGGATGTCTGGCTGAACGCCCGCGAAGGGCCGGACACCTTCAGCGCGATCGACGTTCTGGGCCACCTCATTTACGGCGAGCAAGCCGACTGGATACCACGTGCGCGGATCATCCTGGAGTGTGGCCCGGCCAAGACCTTCGAGCCGTTTGACCGGCGTGGCTTCGGATCTATCGTCGATGGCCAATCCGGCGAAGCTTTGCTCAGCCAGTTTGCCGAATTGCGCCGGGAGAGTCTGCTGGCGTTGCGCGGGTTCGACCTGGATGAAAGGCGGCTCGATTCCGCGGGCACCCACCCGGCGCTGGGCCGCGTCACCTTGCGCCAACTGATCGCCACTTGGGTGGCGCATGACCTGGGCCACATCGCGCAGATCGTGCGCGTGATGGCCAGGCAGTACGGCGAGGCGGTGGGGCCCTGGCGGGAGTATCTGACGATCGTGAAGTAGCCAGGCCCCTCAGCGCCGCGCGGCCGGCCAAATGATCGTTGGCCCGTGCTCTCCCATGGCCCCCAGGGTCTTCTTCGATGGTCGTTCGCGAGCCGTTCCTTACGATAGGACGATTCGTCCGCGATCGGAATCCGAATCTCGTCAGCCACGGCAAACTTCCGCCGTCTTTTGGAACAATCTGTGTGTCTATCCAGCGCGGAGGCGCATGCCGCAGCACCTGCGAACCGGACATCAAAATGCTAAAATCCTGAGGTGGAAAACCGCACGGAACCGAAGAGCCTGGGCCAATGGGTCCGCTACATCGTCGTGGCCCTGATCGCCCTCTTCCTTGTCTGGTGGATGCTGCGACTCTACGTTCTCTGAGCGCGCCAGCGACGGTGAAGACGTCGTCCTGCCCATTATCCGGGCAAATCACGCTAAGACTAGAATAAGAGGAAGTTAAATAATAAGTTGGACATTTGAGTGAAGCCCACAAGAAAAAGACAGGAATTCACGCAAAGCCGGTAGACTTTATGAGTTTGATCCATACCTGCGAGCTGACCGGCGTCAATCCGTTCGACTACGGAACCGTGATTGTGCCGGGTGCGGTTTGGACCGAATTACAAGCGGAAGCGACCCCTCTTGTGGTCAAGACCTGGCTGGCGGACCCTCCCGACCGGCTACAGGTGCGTTCTTCGACCGTAAGCCTCCCATACGACCCCGCTCTCGACGCTCTAGACGCCGGAGAACGGGAGGCAATCCAACTGGCGTCGGAATTGCAGGCGGATCTGCTGCTGATGGATGACCGCGAGGGCCGCTCGTTCGCGATACGCCGCCAGTTGCCGGTCACCGGCACTTTAGGCGTACTGGAGAGAGCCGATGTCGTTGGCATCCTCGGTAATCTCCCGTCGACGCTGGCTCGGTTGGAAGCGAGCGGCTTCTATTTGTCGGTCAGGCTGCGGGATTCCGTTCTCACGCGCTATCGAAACCGGCACGATATCGGTTGACCCCCGGGGCAACATCATGGCTGCTCGGAGTTTGGCCGGAAGGGCCTCGCCGGCACGCCAGCATTCGGATGCAGACGATGCGATCCGAGCAGTCGGCCCACACTGCCCAGAATGCCGCTTCTGACCAATTACGAGGTCACCGGTTGGCGGGATCGATCTGAGCTTTGTACGAGTGGCCGACCATCTGGTCGAAGCAGCTCCGAACGTTGCGGCGAAGGCGTCTCGGCCAGTTTCCGATAACGCCTTCTATCGCGCACGACATCGCGAACGAGGAGTTCGATAGACTTCGTGTATGGCCATGCGGAGCGTAGCTTTATTACTGCCTTTCGCCCTAGCTGCGGCGTTCGAGCAACAGCCTCTACTACAGGAGGAACGGGGACGAATCGAGGGCCGAGTTTTGAGCGCTGTCACGGGCGAGCCGCTGAACAAGGCTAGCATCATGCTGCAACACAATGGGCCTTCAGTGGACGAGTCGGTCTCGGCGACGTCCGATCCCCAGGGGTATTTCTCATTCAGCGATGTCACGCCGGGATCCTATTTCCTTCGGGCGCAGCGCAACGGTTTCTTAGCTGCCCAATATGGAGCTCAGACTACTGGTACGCTCGGCACTGTTCTCAAAGTCGCCGCCGGACAGACCATCAAGGGCGTTATGACCGTACTGATTCCCGCGGCTGTGATCACAGGGCGTGTACTCGACGGAGACGGCGATCCGCTGCCGTTCGCGAGGGCACAGTTAATGCGCTACGCCTACTACGGAATCCACCGCCAGCTTGAGGTGCTGTTCGGCGCTGAGACAAATGAGCTGGGCGAATATCATATTTTCGGAGTGGCACCAGGGAGGTATTTCCTGAAGGCTAGCCATTCCGGGCCGGTCAACATCCCGGGCGAGGAATACATTCCTGTCTACTATCCGAACGCCTCCGATGCCGGTGTCGCGTCACAGATGCAGGTTTCGGCGGGATCTCAGATTCGGGGCATTGATCTCAAACTCGTCAAGGCGCAGACGTTCCGGATCAGTGGTCGGGTCGAACGCAGCGCTGCCAATCGGCCTATGCCCTTCTTCTCTCTGACCATCACGCCACGACACAGTGATTGGATGGACCCTGGTTTCATGAAGCCCATTGAGAAGTCCGGGAGTCTGTCACAATCCGGGAGAATAGCCGGGAGACGGTGGAACTTAGGCGACACGGAATAATTAAATGAACAGTTGCGATTAGGTATCACGTGGTGACAGTGTGTAGTTCCAGGCCGGATGAGTCTTGTGCCGACGGATGCGGAGCTTCTGCATCTGTTCGTCCGAGATTGGAACACCTGTTTCATATTCGTTGGTGTCCAGAACAGCTTTGACCCTCAGGCCACTCTTGGTCCGGGTCGCTCCGATGAGATTGATGACCGCTTCATAGTTCCAGAGCGGCTGGCCTTTCCAGGTGAGGCTGATGAACATGCTGCAATCGCTTGGCCGCCTCGTTGTGGTGGTGCTCGTGGGTGTGTGCGGCGCAATTGGGAAGTATGCCCCGCGGCAGTCACGCCGAAATCGCTTTTCTTTTCCCCTTCCTCGTGTGCTTACACACCCAGGCTGCCCCACCCAAGCCTCAGGGACGATAACCTGAAGGACGTGGATACGCATTTCCGCGAAATCGCCGCTTTGCTGCTGCTATCCCTGGCACCCGCCCGGGCGGACATCATCGATCGCGTGGCCGTCTCGGTGGGGAATCGCGTGATCACAGCCAGCGGCCTGGACCGCCAGCTCCGCGTGGCCGCCTTTCAGGATGGCGTGAAGCCCGATTTCTCGCCGGCCGTCCGGCGCGCCGCAGCCGAGCGCATGGTGGAGCAGAAACTCATCGAGTTCGAACTTGCCAACAGCCGTTATCCCCTTCCCGGCGTCGCGGAATTGACGCCGGCCATCGAACAGTTCAAGAAAGACCACTTCCCAAACGAAGCGGCCTACCAGCAGGCTCTCGCCGAATACGGTATCACCGAGGAGGATTTCAAGGATCTGCTGCTTTGGCAGCGCACGCTGCTCCTGTTCATCGAAATCCGTTTTGAAGCCGGCGCCACGGTAACCGACCAGGAGATTCAGGACTACTTTGACAAAACGGTGAAGCCCGCGGCCGAGGTCGCGCATCCCGGCCAACCGGTGGACCTGGAGGATTATCGCGACCAGATCGAAACGACGATTGCCGGCCAGCGCGCCGATAAGCAAATGGATACCTGGCTGCACGAAGCTCGCAAACGGACGGAGATTGTCTATCACGACGAGGTGTTTCAGTGAGCAAATGGATGCCGCGCCGGCGCATTCTGCGGATCGCCGGCGTATTGGCCGGCTTGATCGTCGCCCTGGCAGTGGCCGGCATTCTGGTATTGCAGAGCTCCTGGTTTTTCGAAAAGGTGCGCCATCTGATCGTCGGCGCCGTGGAGACCGCCAGCGGAGGCCGGGTGGAAATCGGCGCCTTCCGTTTCGATTGGAAGCGTCTGCGCGCGGAGGTGGACGGGTTCGTAATCCACGGCACGGAGCCAGCCGGCAAGCCGCCGCTGCTTCGCGCCGGCTCGGTGGCCCTCGGCCTCAAAATCGTTTCCGTATTTAAGCGCGATTTCGATATTCAGTACCTGGATATCACCGATCCCCGGATTTACCTCATCGTCGGTTCCGACGGCCGGACCAACGTGCCTGAACCCAAGGTCAAGCCCGTCAAGCCCGCCGCCCCACGCCCGCCGCTCGAGACCATTCTCAATCTGGCGGTGGGCCGCTTCAACGTGACCCGCGGCGTCTTCGAGGTGGAATCCCACGGGCCGGCACCCCAGGGTCAAACACCATTTGCCGCGCGTGGCCAGAATCTCAACGTCACGCTGGCGTATGACCGCATCACCCCGGCCGGCCCGCGCTACCGCGGCTCAATCTCGGTTCAGCCGCTCGACGCGCAGGCGGGCGGCTACGGGCCTGTACCGTTCAACGTGGCGCTCAACGTCACCATGGAGCGCAACCGCGTCGGCATCGATTCGGCCAGGCTGACATACGCCACTAACCAGATCGATATTTCGGGCGTCATCGAAGACCTGACCTCACCGCGCGCCGCCTTTCGGTACGATGCCAAAGTCTCCGTCCCGGAGGTGATGCGGATCGTGCACGTGAAGGAACTGCCACACGGGGTCGCGCAGGTTTCGGGCAGCGCCACCTGGACCGCGGCGGCCGGCCTTTCGCTCATCGGCAAATTGCATGCCGTGGGGGTGGAATACCGCGACGCATTTCTGCGCCTCGCCAGCTTTCGTGCCGATGGATCGGTCGCCGCCGGCGCTCATGGGGTTGACGCCAGCGCGCTGCGCATTTCGGGCGACTACGTCAATGGGGACCAGCGCACGCCGGTGGAAGGCAATATTGCCAGCTTCGCCCTGCGGGGCAAAAATATCGACCTGGGCGGCGTGGCGCTTAGCAGCCTGGGCGGCAGTTTCCTCGGTGAGGCCAGTCTGCGCGATCTGAACCGGTATCAGGTGGACGGCGAGATCGAAGGCTTGGCCGTGAAACGCGCCTTCGCCCTGTTCGACACCGCGGCGCTGCCGTGGGACAGCCGCGCCTCCGGCCTGGTGCACCTGGAGGGCTCGTTCCATCGCGCCAAGGATTTGCGCATCGCCGGCAACATCACCCTCTCACCGGCGGCTCAGGGCGACCCGGTTCATGGGCAGGTCATCGCCAACTACATCGCCGATTCCGGCACTCTCGATCTGGGCCGATCCACCCTCACCCTTCCTCACTCCCGTGTCGATTTCTCCGGCGTTCTGGGCCGTCAGTTGACCGCCCACCTGGAAACGAGCGATCTTCAAGACCTGCTTCCGGCGCTGGGCGAGAGCGCTGCCAAGCTTCCCGTGAAGCTGCAGAATGGCGCCATGGTTTTCGATGGCACGGTTACCGGGAAGCTGGACAGCCCGCAAATCGCGGGGCACACCCGCGCGACGGGCGTGGTGTATTCGGATGAAAGCGTGGATTCGCTGGAGGCTGACGTGACGGTTGGGCCGCACGGCTTGCGCGTGCAAAATGCCGCGGCGACGCGCGGCGCGCTGCGGGTTCAGTTTAACGGATCGCTGGCAATGGATGACTGGAAAATCCCGGACACCAGCCAGATTGCCGGCCGCGGAACCCTTCAGAACACCGCGCTGGCCGACGTGGCGTCGCTGGCGAAGGCGAGTGCGAACGTGAAGGACCTGGGCCTCGCCGGCACCCTCAGTGGCTCCGCTGAGATCTCCGGGACTGTTGCTGATCCGCACGTCTCCGCCGATTTCGAAGTGGCCAAAGGGTTGTACCGTGACGAAGCTTTCGACCGTCTCAGCGCCCACGTGAATTACTCCGGCCGCACCATTGCGATCACGGCGGCGCAGATAGCGGCCGGCCCGAAGCAGATCCAGTTGGCCGCCACCTTCGACCATGCCGCCGGCCGCTTCGACACCGGTCGCCTGCGCTTTCAAGTGACCACCAACACCATCCCCCTGGAACAGATTCACACGCTCCAGGAAGCCCGTCCGGACGCCAAAGGCACGGTACAACTCACGGCCAAAGGCGACATCGATCTGGCGCCGCCCAGCAACGGCGAGGAGGGCTATCGCATTCACGACCTGCACGCCAACGTGGAGGCCAAGGGCCTGCAGTTGACAGGGCAGGCACTGGGTGACGCCAACCTGACGGTGGACTCGCAAAACCAGGTTCTTCGCGCCCACCTGGTCTCCGATCTGGCCCACTGCGACATTCGGGGCGATGGCCAGTGGCGGCTGGAGGGCGACTACGAAGGCAGCGCCAATGTCACGTTCACCAAACTCGACCTGGCCGAGTTGCGCGAGTGGATCTCCCCTTCACCGGATAGCAGCGCCGGCAGGTTCGTGGGTTCGGCCGAAGGCGAGGTGCGGATTACTGGGCCGGCCCTCAAGCCGAAGGCCATGAAGGCCGAGTTGCGCATCGGGAAATTCGAGATTGGCCCCGCCCCCGCGTCCGGTCTGGCCGCCGCGCCTCTTACCATTCACAATACCGTGCCGATGGTAGTGAGGATGGCGAATTCGGTCATCACGGTGGATACGGCCCGCTTGACTGGCCGCTCCACGGACCTGTCCCTCACCGGCCGGATTTCGCTGGAACAGAAGAGCCCTCTGGATCTTCGCGTGAACGGCCATCTGGACCTCGCCATCCTGCAGGATTTCAGCCCTGACCTGATCTCCTCTGGCACCGTGAACACGGATGCGACCATCCGCGGCGCCTTCAGTTCCCCGCAGGTTAACGGCCGCCTGGAATTCCAGAATGCCGCATTCAACCTGGCCGACGTGCCGAACGGCATCTCCAAGGCCCAGGGCGTGATTCTCTTCACCGGCGATCGGGCCACCATCCAGAGCCTGAAGGGCGAGACTGGCGGCGGCGAAATCGAACTCACCGGGTTTACCCTCTTCGGCGCCGGCCCGCTGGTCTTTCGCTTGCACGCGCGCGCCCACGAAGTTCGTATCCGTTATCCCGAAGGCGTGAGCACGGTGGCCGACGCCAGTCTCAATTTCACCGGGACGGAGGAGCGGAGCATGCTGGCCGGTACCATCACCATTCTCCGCTCCGGCATCAACCTGCAATCCGATTTCTCCTCGCTGCTGGCCAAGTCCGCGCAACCCGTGCACACGCCATCGGCGCAGCCCGGCCTGGTCGGGGGAATGAACTTCGACGTCCAGATCGACACTTCACCCGACATCCAGTTTCAAAGTTCTCTCACCGAAAACCTGCAGGCCGAGGCCAACCTGAAGCTGCGCGGCACGGCCAGCAATCCCGCGCTGCTCGGGCGCATCAACATCACCCAGGGCCAGTTGACGTTCTTCGGCGTCAGCTACTCCATCAACCAGGGCTCGATCGCGTTCTACAACCCGGTGAAGATTGAGCCCATCCTGAACATCGACCTGGAAACCAAGGCTCGCGGCATCGACGTTACCTTGACGGTTTCCGGGCCGGCCACCAAACCGACCCTGACGCCGCGCTCCGACCCGCCGCTGCAATTCAACGAAATTGTGGCGCTGCTGGCGACCGGCCGGACGCCGACTTCCGATCCGTCCCTATTGACGCAGCAAAGCTCCGAGCCGCAATCCTGGCAGCAGATCGGCGCCTCCGCGCTTTTGGGGCAGGCGATTGCGAACCCTGTGGCCGGCCGGCTCCAGCGGTTCTTCGGGGTCAGCAAACTGCGCATCGATCCGACGCTGTCGGGGGTGGAAAATAACCCGCAAGCCCGGCTGACGCTGGAGCAGCAAGTGACGCCCAGTATCACGTTCACTTACATTACGAACGTGACCACCAGCAATCCGCAGGTGATCAGGGTGGAGTGGGCGTTCTCGAAGCAGTGGTCGGCGGTAGCGCTGCGGGAAGAGAACGGGCTTTTCGGGCTGGACTTTTTCTATAAGAGACGGTTCAAATAGGGCGGCAATGTTCGGGTCCGCGCCACCGAGGTCGGGGATGCGCACCTTGCTGCCGCGCGCGTTGCCGTTGGGGAAGTACTGGCGGGCCAGGGTCTGATTGATGTTGGCGCCGGATACGGTGGTATTCCGGAAGGGCGCACCGCGAGCAGGGCGCCGCGCACGACTTCGGGCCGGCCCCACAGCCGCTTCGCCGCCGGAATCTCGTCCAACGCCACTCCACCGGCTAACGGCAACGATCACCCCGAGTATTTCGCCGTCCTCCGCATCCCGCTCTTACAAGGAACTACTTCCGGCATCGACTGTATGCGGGCGACCAATTGGCCGTAGTAAGTGGACCGGCCTTCCCAACTGACGTGCGAGTTCTGATGGACGGGGATGCCGACCGACATGCTATTGTGCGGGTCGTCGCCGATCCGTACACTCGCGTAACCATTTCCCTCCCGCGGAGTATAACGCTTGAGGGCCTCATGGATCGCTATTCCGCCGACATCCGCTACGGTCTCCGCCAGCTTCGCCTCAACCCCATGTTCACACTGGTCGCCGTGCTTTCTCTCGCGCTCGGCATCGGTGCCAACACAGCCATCTTCCAGCTCATCAACGCCATCCGGCTCCGTTCCTTGCCTGTCGCGAATCCCCAGGAGCTGGCTTATCTCGACTACGCCCCGCACGCACGCCGAGGCGGCTGGTGGTCCACCCGTAGCGCCACCTTCACCTCTGCCAATTGGGAAAGTATTCGCCAGCGCCAGGAGGCGTTTTCCGACGTCATTGCCTGGAGCGCCTACTCGTTTAACCTCGTCGCCGAAGGCAAGGCGCGATACGCCGAAGGCCTCTTTGTCAGCGGAGACTTCTTCCGCGCCCTCGGTGCCCGCGCCGCTGTGGGCCGCGTCTTCACCGCCGCCGACGATCGCCCCGGCTGCGGCTCACCGGCCGCCGTCATCGGTTATTCCTTCTGGCAATCCGAGTTCGCCCAGGATTCCGCGATTACCAGCCGCACCGTGCGCCTCGACGGCCATGTCTTCCCCATCATCGGCGTCACCGCGCCCGAGTTCTTCGGCGTCGAAATCGGCCACCGCTTCGAGGTCGCCATCCCCCTCTGCTCCGACCCCATATTCTGGGAGCCCGGCAAAAACCGGATCCCCTCGCGCACCGCCTGGTGGCTCTCCATCATGGGCCGCCTCAAACCCGGGTGGTCCGTCGCCCGCGCTAATGCCCACATCCAGGCCGTTTCCCCAGCCATCATGCGCGAAAGCCTGCCCGAAGAGTACCGCTCAGAGATGGCCAAAGGCTTCCTGGCCAATAAGCTCACCGTGACCGAGGGCGCCACCGGCGTCTCCCAATTGCGCCGCCAGTTTCAGGACCCCCTTTGGCTCCTCCTCGCCACCACCGGCCTGGTCTTGCTGATCGCCTGCGCCAATCTCGCCAATCTTCTTTTAGCCCGCGCCAGCGCCCGTGAGCGCGAAATCGCCATCCGCCAAGCCATGGGCGCTTCCCGCTCGCGCATCGTTCTGCAGCTCCTTTCCGAAAGCATGCTTCTCGCCCTCCTCGGCGCCGCCATGGGCATGGGCCTCGCCGCCCTGCTCAGCCGCAGCCTGGTCGCCTTCCTCACCACCGAGCGCAACCGCATGTTCGTTGGCCTCGGGCTCGATTGGCGCGTCCTCGGTTTCACCGCCGGCACCGCCATCCTCACCTGCGTTCTGTTCGGCCTCGCCCCCGCGCTGCGCGCCACGCGCGTCGCCCCCGCTGCCGTCATCCGCTCCGCCGGACGCGGCCTCACCGCCGGCCGTGAGAAATTCAGCCTGCGCCGCCTCCTGGTGGTCGCGCAGGTCGCCATGTCCCTGGTCCTCCTCGTGGGCGCGCTCCTCTTCGTCCGCAGCCTGCGCAACCTCCTCGCCATCGATCCCGGATTCCGCCCCGAGGGAATCATCGCCGTCCGGGTCGACTATCGCGCCGCTCACATGCCCAAGAACCGCATGACCGAGATCCGTCGCCGGACACTGGATAAACTCTGGCAGCGCACCGGCGCCATCTCCGCCGCCGAGGTCGACATGACCCCCGTTGGCGGAGGCGGTTGGGACCAGAATGCCTGGGAGCCCGGCTATGGCGGCCCGAAGCTCGACGTCCTGTTCAACCGCACCGGACCCGGCTACTTCCGCACCATGGGCATCCCTTTCGTCGCCGGTCGCGATTTCGATCCGCACGACGATCTCGCCGCGCCCAAAGTGGCCATCGTGAACGAGCAGTTCGCGCGCAAAATCTTCCAAGGCAAAAATCCCATCGGCCGCACCTTCCGCCGCGAGGAGTTCGGCGACATCCCCGATTCCCAATTCCTCGTGGTCGGTCTGGTCCGCAACACCAAATATTACGAGCTCCGCGAAGATTTCCAACCCGTTGCCTATGTTCCCGAAGCGCAGAACCAGCAGCCGGGCACCGGCGCCACGTTTGTCCTCCGGACCAATGCCCCGCTCGGCGAGTTCTACCATAACGCCACGGCCGCCGCTGCCGAAATTCATCCCGAAATCGGTGTCGATTTCACCGTGCTCACCACCCAGATCCAGAACTCCCTAATGCGCGACCGCCTGATGGCGGCTCTCGCCGGAGCCTTCGGCCTGTTGGCGGGTGTGCTCGCCGTCCTCGGATTATATGGCGTCATTGCCTACATGGTGGCGCGTCGCCGCAACGAAATCGGCGTCCGCATCGCCCTCGGCGCCACCCGTGCCCGTGTGGTCGGCCTGGTCCTCCGCGAGGCGACTCTGCTCCTCGCGCTGGGCCTCATCATCGGCGTCGGTTTCGCCGCCTGGGCCGGCCGCACCGCGGCCTCCCTCGTCTACGGCATGAAGCCCGGCGACCCCCTGACCCTGGGCGCCGCCGTCGCCCTCCTCGCCCTGGTCGCGCTCGCCGCCAGTTACGCCCCCGCCTCACGCGCCTCCCGCCTTCAACCCATGGACGCCCTCCGCGAAGAGTAATGACACAAAACCGCTCACCGCATCGCCATCCGTGCGTAGATGCGCTCCCACTGATCGTTGAAGTTGCCCCGGCGTTCAGGCACGGCGGCCCGCCGGCGGAGGTGCACGCGGATCAGCGGGCTTCCGGCTCCTCGATGCGGACCGGCAGCCGTAAGCGGCCGGCTCAATCTGGACGGAAATTCCGGCGCCGTTCCATTGGCGGCCTTCGCGGGTGAGCGGTACGGGACGCTTGCGAGGGAAGCGAGACGGGTCAAGCGGGCGCTGGATATCGACAAAGCTGGCTGCGGCGCGCCCCCCTCGGGCAGTTCAAACCGCCCGTCGCCTGGGCGCGCGTGCCGTCGGGATCGTCGTGTTATGCGCGCCAGCGCGCCGTCGTCGATCTCGAGCCGGACCACGGCGCGCGGCTGCAATGGGCCACCGGCCTGCGGCGCGCCCAGCTTTCTCTTCGAGCGAGTACTAATAGAGGCTTGCCGAAAGTATCCGCCACCTAGAGCATCAGATCCGAGAACGGCTGCGGGCTGACGTTACAGACTCCTTCGAACGGATTGTCCGTGTCCTCCATCACCAGATATGCCAGAAACAGAACCACGGAGAGAAGAACAAAGCAGGACACACCGACCAGCCAATGGTGAAACGGGTAGACGAAAACCAGCAGTACCAGCGCCCCGGCCATGGTGTCGACCAGCCGGACCAGAGTCGGCGGAATCCGCGTGAGGCTCTTGGTGACTCGTTCATCGCGGTGCTCCCCTGCTTGCCGCGCAATGTCTATCAGCCTCTGGTGAATCGCATCCTCCGCTGGACCGGCCGGAAGCGTCCGGATCACGGCGTCCATCAGCTCCGAAAAGCATTTCTCCGTGGGCTTGTCTCTTCTGCGGCCGCCCAGAGCCCGCCACTCGGATTTCAAGACGCTGCGGGAATAATCCGCCACACCGCGGCGGATCTTGTGATCGGCGTCCGGATTGAGATGCTCACTGAACCGAAGCAAATCGTTCAGCGAGTTGCATTCGCGCATCACGAAGTTCTCCACGTCGGTAAACTGGCTCCAGATCACGAAGATCACAAACGCGAACATCACCGAGTAGATGCTGCCCACCAGAAGAATCACGGTGTTGAGACCTTCGGCCTCATGCGCCATGAAATCATAGAAACCCGTGGTGCGCAGCACCCAGTAGGCCAGCACCGCCGCTGTCAGCTTGCCGACCAGCTTCAACACCCGTTGCGAGATTGCCGACCAGCCCATAAACCCCAGCTTTAGCATAGCTTGGGTAGTGCCACGGAGGTTCGTCCGGAAACCAAAGCCGCTGGTGAACTCCTAAACTTTTAGTTGACAACGCTCGTTTTCCCGGCGCATACTCCTAAATAGTTAGGACGTGTGGCGCTCACCTTGCCGAATAAGCCGGGTTGGCGGCACGGCGGCGCAAGGCGGCTGCTGGTGGGCCTTAGCGTGGCGCTGAATCTGACTCGTCCAAAATCTTGAATCCAGGAGATCAGCGCCGGATGACGCGAACCATTGCGGGAACTCTCTTGATCGTTTGTGCCAGCGCCACAGCGCGTGGGCAAGCGGCGGACGCATCGCCGCAATTTGAAGTAGCTTCCATAAAGCCCGCTCCACCGCCGAGTGGGATGTTCATCCGGACCACCTTCACCGGCGGACCTGGAACGCCAGACCCAGGTCTCTTCAACTGTGAGAACTGCAGCCTTTCCATGCTTGTCATGCGAGCGTACGATCTGAAGGATTACCAGTTTTCGGGTCCGGACTGGACGCAATCCACACGATTCAACATCTCCGCGAAAATACGGGGAGGAACCACCAAGGAACAGTTCCGCCTGATGCAGCAAAACCTGCTCGCGGAACGCTTCAAGCTGACGTTCCATCGCGAGAAGAAGGAAATGCCAGTGTACGTGCTGATAGCCGCCAGGAATGGACCAAAGCTGAAGGAGTCAGTGGCAGCGACTCCGCCCTTGGATGGCGGCCCGGCGGATGGTGGCCCGGCGCCGCCCGCATCGCGACCCCCTGGCCTACCCAAACCCAAAATGGATGCCAACGGATTCCCGATTCCGCCCGGCCGCGGACCCATGACGATGGTCATCCCAAACGGCCACGCCACAATGCGCTCCGTCGAGGAATCCATGGCCGAGTTTGCCGGGAGATTGTCGGATCAGTTGCGCCGTCCAGTCTCGGATGCGACCGGCTTGAAGGGAAGATACGATTTCACTCTGAACTGGGTCATGGATGGACCGGGATACTCCACCGACGATCTAGCTCCGGGACCCACCATCTTCGGCGCACTGCAAGAACAACTGGGCCTCAAGCTCGAACAGAAAAAAGGCCCGGTGGATGTTTTGGTGGTCGACCGTATCGAGAAAGCTCCCACCGTGAACTAGTGAACCGTGTACCGGGCTCTCAGCCCGAATGGCGCGATCTCGATATCGAACTGGTTCCCGCCCGCGCCCACCATTTGATAAGTGCCGCGCATCATACCAGTGGGTGTCGGGAGAGGGCACCACGACGAGTACTTGAACGACTGGCCCGGCGCCAGGACCGGCTGCTCACCAATCACGCCGGGACCTTTAACCTCTTCGACGTGGTCCAGGGCATCGGTGATGATCCAGTGCCGGCTGAGAAGTTGAACCTTCCCGGTTCCCTGATTGGTGATGCGCACCGTGTACTGGAACACCCATTGGCCCTGTTGAGGCTTCGAGTTTTCGGGCGAGTGCTGCGCGAGAACCTCGACGCGGACATCGTTCGTAACGGCATCGGACATAGGCGGGTATTCCGTTCGAAGATCGGTCATAGTGATTGATATATCATATCAAGCCGGCGAATCGGGATTCAAAGCCCTCGCACCGTCACCAACCGGTCCGGTCCGCCCGCTACCCGCAGCGGGTTCCGCAGCGCCCTCCCAAACCCGGTCCACTGCACCTTCATTACGTCGCCATCCGCCAGCCGCACGCCGTCTCCGAAACTGAAAGCGTCAGCGCCGAAAAAGTGTACGTGTACATCGCCCGGCCTGCGGTGGGCGTCGAATTTGAAGTGGTGGTGTTCCAGATTAGCCAGGCTGTGGCACATGGCGGATTCGCCGGTCTCGATCGGTTTCCGCCACACCACCTCGCCCGCGCGCTCAATCGCCACCTCGCCGGTCACGTGCTGGAAATCCGGGTCCACCACCAACTCGGGGCCGATGGCGCAGGTGCGCAGCTTCGATGCCGCCAGGTACAGGTAGTTCCGCTTCTCGAACAGGTGGTCGGAAAACTCGTTGCCCGCGGTCATGCCGATGCGGCGCGGCTGGCCTTCGCCATCGATCATGTAAACACCCGCGATCTCCGGCTCTTCGCCGCCGTCTTCGGCGTAAGTGGGCACGTCCAGCGGCTCTCCGTGCGCGCGCAGGGCACTCCCGGTGCCCTTGTAAAACCACTCCGGCGAGACGCCGATCTCGCCCGGCGCCGGCCGCCCGCCTGCAATGCCCCATTGGAACATGCGCATGCTGTCGGTCATCTGCTCAGCCTGGACTTGATCAGAATGGACCGCGTGCATAGCCTGCCGGTTCCTGGCGCTGCCCGTGTGGCTCAAGCCGGTGCCGCTCACCATGCAGCGGGCCGGCTCCCTGGGATGATCGATGGGGGGCGAAATTCGCCAAGGGGAAGCGCCGGCGTAGATGGCGTCGTAGTCGAGGAGATCGGGGGAGAGCCATTCGGTGACGATGCCGGTGAGCGGCGTGCCGGATCCGGCGGCTACCACGGCCAGTTGGTACACGGAATCATGGCCGCGCAGCAGACGAATGCGATTCTCCTGCACGTGGCCAACCCGACGGCCTTCGGGGCCCGATAATTGAATCAAGCGCATAGCCTCTTCACCTCCCGCACACTCAACAGCACTACTCCGAATGCGGCCACGTGCAGGGTACTCACGATGGCGAACACCGTCTGGTAGCCGAATCCATGGTCCAGCAGGTAACCCACCACCAGCCCGAACACCACGCCGCCCATGGCGCCGCCGAACCCCACCAGCCCGGCCACCGAGCCCACCGCGTTTCGCGGGAACAAATCGGCCGGCAGAATCATCACCAGGGTGGACCATGATTGTTGCCCGGCAAACGCCAGGCTGAACAGCACGATGGCCAGTTGCACCGGCGTCCGGGTCACGAAAAAGATGAGCGGCATCACGGCCACGCTCGCCCCCATCGCCCGTTTGCGCGAGAAATCGAGCGAGCGCCCGGCACCTATCAGGCGGCCCGTAAACCAGCCGCCCCACAGGCTCCCTACGCCCGAAGCGGCGTAGGGAATCCAGGCGAAATAGCCTACCTGTTTGGTGTCGAAACCGCGCACGTCGTACAGATACTTGGGCAGCCAGAACAGGTAAAAATACCAGGCCGAATCGCTCAGAAATTTGGCCGTCACCAAGCCCCAGACTTGCGGAAATGTCAGCAAGCGCAGCCAGGGGATGGGTTGCGGTACGACGGACTCGGGCTGCGGCGGCCCGGAGGCCCGCCACCACCAGAGCGTCCACAGCAAGCCAAGGGCGCCCGAGAGGAAGAATACCCACCGCCAGTTGAGCGTGGCGATCACCAGCGCGATGCCCGGCGGGGCGATCACCGCTCCTACCGCGGTGCCCGCGTTGATGATCCCCATGGCCGCGCCGCGCTGCTCCACCGGATACCATTCGGCCACCGCCTTGGTAGCCGCCGGAAAGCCGCCGCCTTCGCCCATGCCCAGCAAAAACCGGCTGGCCGCCAGCATCCCGAAGCCGGTCGCCAAGCCGTGGCTGGCGCATGCCAGCGACCAGAATGCCATGATCAGCAGAAAGCCGGTGTGCGTACCCAGCACGTCGATCAGCTTGCCGCCGCCGGCGTACATCAGCGCATAGGCCAGCAGAAACGCGGCTTGCAATTGCGAAAACTGGGTGTTGGAAATGGGGATCTCGCGCTGGATCGCGTGAATAGCGATGGGCAGCGTCTGCCGGTCGAAATAGCTGATGGCGATGGCCGACGCGATCAGCAGCGCGATCCGCCAGTTCACGCCTGCCGCACCACAAAGTACGGCTGATTGGTCAACTGGGGCGTGAAACCGGGATAGAGCCAGGATAAGTCGCGACCACCCTTCAACTCAAAGTAATACTGCATGGGATAGGGCGATGCCGTGTAACTGGCGGGGATCAGGCCGTGGAAACCGCTGCCCTTCGCCTGCATCTCCGCCGATTGCCACCGCTCGGCTTGATTGACGTGCCGGTAGTACAACCGGGCTCCAGCCAGTTTCACGCCTTCGGCTGCAATCTCCAGCGCCAGGGCGTCCTTCGGATTGAACCGCGCCGGCGGCTTGTGCCGGAAGGCCGACAGATCCCGCGCCGGATGCGCCCGGGCTGCTTCAACCGCCGCCCGCACCGCCGCGTCGTTCACCACTTTCGCCGCTTCCAAACGCTGCGCCATCTGCGCGATGTCTTCGTCGATGGCCGGCAATCGGTCAGCCCAGTGGCCGCGCAGCCACGGGTGCTCACCCACGGTGATGTCGTCCACGTAGACGTTCCTGGTGCGCGCCACAATGCGAGCCCAGACGGCGCGCGCATCGCGGTACCCGGCCAGCGCGGCCTCCAACGCCCCGCGATCGCCGGTCCGTTCGTGGATCGCATACAGCACGCCGGCTCGCAGTTTGGCCGCGAAGAACCGCCCCAGCCCGATCTGGATATCCACGTCGGTCAACATCCGCGTGTATTCCACTCCACGCAGGCTGGCCGTCTGCGACAGGTTGTTGCTGGCGGCCGCCGCCAGATCCTCCAGCCACTGCGCCACCTCCACCGGCGAATACTTTCCGCTGCGCTCGCCTTTGAGTAGCTCGTCGGCGAACTCCGTGCCGCGCGAAAAGAGTTGCGGGTCCAGCGGGCTGGCATTCTGGAATGTCTTGGGCGAAGCCGTATCCGTGTACGGATTGTCCTTCTTAGGATTTACCATTGGCTGGTTGGTGTAGACCTCCGGCCAGTAGGTATTGTTGGCCGCCGATGGCAGGTGCGCCGTGGTGATGAGCGGCAAAATGCGACTGGCGCTGGCCAGCGCCCTCTCGGCCGCCGGCGCGCCCAGTGCCCGGCGATACACGTCGGGATCGGCGTCGGGATTGTACAGGTGCCGGCCCCACACACGGAGCGAGTATTCGTACTTCTGCCAGTCCCACCGCGGCGCCAGGGCGGCGTCGGCATATCCGCAGCGATTGCCCGCGGGCACTTCTGCGAACCCCGAGCCTCTGCGCCCCTTGAACGAAAGCGGCTCCATGATCTCCACGCCCTCGGAGCCGCAGAAGCTGAAAGCGCGCCCATAGGCGGCGGCGGTCAGCGGGTCGCCCCACAGCAGCAGCCGCTGCGTGCCCGGCCAGATGCGGTGCAGCACGCCGTACTTGCGGTCCTCGCGCATCAGGTCGCCATAGCCATAGCGCAGAAAACTCCGCTCGCCCGCGCTCAAGGCCATGAGCCCGGTGCCTGGCCGACCCTTGGGCATCTCCTGTTCGCGAATGTCGGCCTGATGGTACGGCATCCCCATGTGCTCCGCCCAGAATTTCGGCGAAACCTTCACCGGCATGCCGGTAGCCAGCGCCACATCGATCATGCCCTGGTCTATGCCCTTGGCGTGCATGTCGATCTCGACTTTGCGGCCCGAGAGTTTCACGCCGTCGAATACGGTTTTCCAGAAATCGTAACTGCCCTCGGCCACGCCGCTTTCGCCGTGGATGCGGAAGGTCACGCCGTCGATCGCCGGGCAAGCCTTAAGCAGCGCCGCCAGCGCATCGCGGCAGTAGGGGCCGTGGTTGGCCGCGGTCAACCCCTCGATGGTGTAATTCGGATGCGGGCTGTCGATCCACTGGTAGCCGTGCATCCAGATGCCCAACTGGAAATGCAGACCGCGCGCCGCCGTCTGCTCGCTGATGAATTTGAGCATCGCCAGATTGCGGTCGCGCTCGGCGTCGGGCAGGCCGCCGGCAGCGTTGACCGCACGGACGTGGTAGCCCGGTACGTCGATCAGGAACGGATAGGCGAACAGGAAATATGCGTCGGTAACATCGCGCAGAAAATCGTAGCCGATGCCCAGACTCAGGTTGAATCGGTTGAAGCGCTGCATGGCCAGCGCGGTGAGATATGGCGGCCACATTTCGCGGTCGTTGAACCAGGGCTTGTCCTCCACGTCGCTGCAGAACAGCCGTGCGACGCTGCGAATGGTGTTGGCCGGCTGCTCCACCACGGGCCTGGCGATTTCCAGCGCGGCCATGGGATTGGCGCCGTGCCGCACCCGGTCGGCCAGTTCCAACAGCGCGTAGACAGCGCCCCGGGCATCGCTGCCCGATGCCAGCACCAGTTGCCGCCCGGCTTCTTTCGATGCCGCCAGCGACAGGCACTCGGCCGCGTTGGGTACCGTCACACCGGCCGAATTGTTATTGGCCCGCGGTCCCGAGACCACGATGCAGAGTTCATTTGCGCCCGCCTGTGCGACGCGTTCGTGGCGGCTGACTGCGACTCCGGCATCCGTCAGCGCCTGCTGCAGTTCGCGCGCCGCCCATTGGACCGGAGCCGCCGCGGCCACCCGGTCGGATGGATCGATCACGATCGCTACCGCGTGACTATGCTCTATTCGGCCGCCATCTTGCGACCAGGCTAAGGGAGCGCAGCCGAGCGCCCCCAGGAAACTCCGCCGCTTGATCTTGGCCATCTTGATAGTGCCCATCTTTATCTTGCCCATCTTGATCGTGACCCCTGGGGATTCGCACCGATTCTATCATCCGGGTACCCGGCACAGTTTCGGCGCCGGGACCGAATTGGGGGCCAGGGTCCGGGGGCCAGGGGCCGGGGAGGGGGCGGGAACAGGGGTTTCGGCCGGAATTGGGTTCGTTTCATTTCGGGGGCAAGTGGGTTCGGCTTGTTGGGGTTGGGGGTCGAGAATGGGTTCGTTCAGTAATTCTTCGCGCTGGGCTTTGAGACGGTCGAATTCCTCGACGGCGCGGCGGTAATGGCGTTCGGCCTGGGCCTGATAGCGCAGGAACAGGGACCAGACGTTGGACGCCTTGGCCGCCATGGTGAAACCTTCCGCCAGGAGGTAGTTTCGGTTCTGTTGGCGGGTGATTTCGACGTCGCCATCGACCAAATCCGGGGCCATGAGGACCATGGGCCGGTCCCTTTGGTCCAGGGTCTCGTTGAGGCAGGTGGTGAAGAGGCCGGATTCCAGGCGGGCGGCGCGGAGCATGGCCTGCTGGGCGAGCGCGATGCGCTCGACGGCGAAGAGTTCCTGGGAGTTGACAGGCTGGTAGACGGCCACGGCGTCGTCTCTCAGATGGGCGATTTCGTTGACGTCTTCCAGGCGGACGACGGCGAAAGTAGAGGCATTGAATCCGTGTTTGCGGGCATTTTGGGCGGAGCGGGCCTTGCCTTCCAGAGAGCGTGGGCCGGTGGAACGAGCGGCATTGGCGCGATTGGCGGCGAGTTGTTCGCCAGAGACTGGTTTGGGTTTCGAGCGCGGCATGAGTTAGCCTTCCGGTTCAGATATAGCACGGGGAGGGGGTGGACTCTGAAATAGGATTGGAGTAAGTGATGGGGAGGAAAGGAGTTATTTTCTGGAAAAACGTGAACTGCCACGGCGCTCCGGGCTTGGCCGCCGGGACGAATGAAGGTGGCCGGTGCGCCTGGTTATCCATTGCGCCCGTTCCTAACCATAGCCAAGGGCTGCGCCCATGAAATCCCAAGGAGAGGGTGACGGGATATCCCTACGCGTCTTGGCGTCTTGGCGACTTGGCGTGAGAACCGTCTTCGAGACCGTTGACAATTCGCGTGATGCCGTCTTTGATCAGCGCCACGTGGAAGTTGATCAGCAAGCCAAGACGCTTGTCGGCGAGTCGGAGATAGGTCAGAAGCTGCTTCTTGTGAACCGGAGCCAGCAGTTCGACGGACTTGATTTCCACGATGACCTTATCTTCGACCACCAGATCGGCCCGGAATCCGGTGTCGATGCGGATGCCGTCATAGATCACCGGAATCGCTTGCTGGCTCACCGCGCGGAGACCCCGCCGGCCGAGTTCATACGGCAAGACGGTTTGATAAACGGATTCCAGCAAGCCCGGACCAAGCGTCGTGTGAATGCGGAAAGCGGCGTCGACAAAATCCGTGGCAATGGCATTCTCGGTCATAGCAGCCTTCTAATAGTTTCTCGCCAAGACGCCAAGACGCCAAGAACGCAACGACTACCTCCGGCCTGGTTGATTCCACCGGTCGCCTAGACGGATGATTTTGGTAGCGAGCCAAACATCAGAGGAGGCGACCGATGGAAACCTTCGCGAAGCGGCTGATGGAGGTGCTGCTGCACGGGGGAACCCAACTGACCGATGGCGGACCGCCGACATCCAGCCAGCCATCCTCGCCGCCTTCGGCCTATCGGCGAGCACCTACACCCTCACTCAACTCCGCCACGATCTGCGCAAGATGAAAGCCCACGGTCTGCTGGAACGCATCGGACGAGGCTACCGCTACCCTCTCACCGATAAGGGCATCCAAGCAGCCCTCATGTTTATCCTGTTCCACAAGCGTGTCTGTGGGCCACTGGCCAACTCGCTATTTCATCACCGGCCTGACGAAGCCCGCAAGCCCGCCAGCAAGGTCGAAACGGCTTACTACAACGCCGATCGTCCGATTCAACAGGTTCTCGAACTGTTTGCCGCGTGAGAATTCTGAGAGATGAATTCTCAGAATGGCTGTGCTAGAAACTACGTCTCCCAATCGTCTTAGTTCGGAGTTTTGGGCACTGGATGCTTCCGTCTGACGCTCCATCGACCAAGCTCCCACAGACTAAAAACGATGGTTACCAGGAGCCCTGCAAACCGACCATCTGCTTCGTCCCTGGCATTCAAATAAACCACTATGACAGCGACCAAAAGCCCAATTGAAATGAACAACCCGATCTTGTCATTGCGGGTAGGTTTCATACCGCCGAGCCTGATGTACCGCCAGTCCGCGATTGCTCCCCACAGTGCCCACAGCAAGAACGCGCAGAAAACTGCCACCGTATCCTCCCAGCCCGGAACCCACCGACGACTGCCCGCACCGATTCTATCACCGCGCCAGCGCAGCTCTGTGGGGCAGGTTGCTAACCAAGTTGCTAACCTGCGGCGGATTGGCAATCCGTCTCTTGCTGCTGATATACTCATCGCCATCCATGAGAGTTCGCCGGTGTCTGGTGCAGACCGTCAGTCTGACTGTCAGTCTGGTTGCTTCCCTTCTACCTGGTTCAGCGGAAACCGGGCTGCACGAGGCGGTCCGTACTTGCGACGTAGCGGTTGTGGAGCGGCTGATCGCTTCCGGTGCTTCCATCAATGAGAACGACCCCGCCAGGAATACTCCCCTTCATGAAGCCGTTCGCTCGGGTCAACCCGCCTGTGTCTACCTGCTGTTGGCTGCCAACGCCAACCGGTACCCCCCGAACCGTGCCGGTCAAACGCCCCATCTTCTGGCCAGGTTGTATCCGCCGGGTGAAATCCACAATCAAATGATCTTCTTATTGGAACGTTTGGGCGCGATCCGAGAGGGGCCTGATGGCAAGGTGTGGTCGTTCAAATACGCCATTTCGAAGGGCGAAGCCGGTGTCGTCTCGCTGCTCCTGGACTTAGGCGCCGATCCGAATGGTGTCGATGCCGAAGGAAATACGCCTCTCCACGATGCCGCGCTGCGGGCAAGTTTACCGGTTATCCAAGTCCTCTTGGAACACGGTGCGAAGATCGATGTACCCGACAAGGCCGGGTTCCTGCCGCTGCATCTGGCGGCGCTTTCAGGCAATGTCAGCGTGATCGAGACTCTCCTCGCCAGGGGGGCCGACGTAGGCGCGCCCACCCGGGATTCGCATGAATCCGCGTTGCATATAGCGGCAGCCTTTGGGCGGCTCTATGCGGTCCGCGCCTTGCTATTGGCCGGCGCCAACAGGTTGGCAAGGGATGGAAAGGGACGTACGCCCGCCGACAGCGCTTCGGCGAACAATTTCACGGAAATTGTCGCCGTTCTGAATGAGGCAAAGCAGTAGGCGCAGCGAAGCCGGCTACGACAGACGACAAACGGCGATCTTGCCCATAAGGGATTCGCCCTGAGTATATCAATGGCGTGCCTCTGGCGCTTGTGGGGGCCCGACAGAGGGGCCCGACAGAGAGGCCCGACAGAGAGGCCCGCATATCAGTCCGGCTGGCGGATTGCCAATCCGCCGCAGGTTGCCAACCTGCCCCACAAAGGCTTGCAGCCCACTTATGGGGGGCGTTTGGGCGATTTGCCCAAACCACGGCTCCTCGGCTATCGTGGAAAGGAAAGCGGCATTTTATTTGGCCGATGCTATGCGGAACGATAAATCGGAACTGTTGGATCGGGACTCGTTTCGTGAGAGCGTGTTCAGGCGAGACGGGTATAGGTGTGTGATTTGTGGTTCCAGCGAACCGCCGCTTGACGCCCACCATATCATGGAGCGGAGACTGTGGGATGATGGCGGCTACTATGTCGAAAATGGCGCTACCCTCTGCGATGATCGAGAGGGCCGTGCCGGGTGCCATCGTAAGGCCGAACAAACCGTCCTGAGTTGCGAGGAGGTTCGCGCGGCGGCAGGCATTCGACAAGTGGCACTTCCAGACCATCTTTATCGGGATGCCGTTTATGACAAGTGGGGGAACATCGTCAACGCGGACGGCACACGTACGAAAGGCGAACTCTTCGGAGATGAGTCTGTCCGCAAGGTACTGGCGTCAGCCGGGATGCTCCCGGTTTTTCGGGATCGGGTGAAATATCCAAGAACTTATCACTTGCCATGGTCGCCCGGAAGAACTGACGATGACCGAGTGCTCGAAGATACCAGCCTCTTCAATGGCCGCCGGGTCATCATTACCGAAAAGATGGACGGGGAAAACACGACCATGTATGCGGACTACATCCACGCACGAAGCCTAGATAGTAATTCGCATCCGAGCCGGGGATGGGTAAAGAACCTTCACGCCCAGATACGGCCGGCCATCAGCCCGGGCTGGAGAATCTGCGGCGAAAACCTGTTCGCACAGCACACGTTACACTACATCGATCTCCCCACGTATTTCATGATTTTCTCGATTTGGGACGAGAACAACACTTGTCTGTCGTGGGACGAAACTCTCTTGTACGCTGGCGTGCTCGGTTTGGCCACCGTGCCCGTCCTATTTGATGGCTTGTGGGATGAAGCCTACGCCAGCAACCTGGCTGACACGATGGACCTGACGAAGCGGGAGGGTTACGTAGTCAGATTGGCCGATGCGTTCCCGTACGGCGCCTTCCGGCGAAGTGTCGCCAAGTTCGTGCGGGCCGCTCATGCCGGCACATCACACAACTGGATGATGCAGGCGGTTGTTAAGAATCAGATCCGAAGCGTTTGATACCCGAAGAATCGACCCCGCCGTTCCGCGCCCGGCCACCCGCTTCTGAAAGGTCTCGTCGGGAAGCGCCGAAAAAGCGGGCCGGCTCGCTGCCGCATCGCGGGGGCGGATTAACAATCCGCCGGACTCTCGAAAGTCGCTTGTGGAAGTTCGGCGGCGCGCCAACTCCCGGCGGGCGGATTGCCAATCCGCCGCAGCTTGCCAAGCTGCCCCACATGGCTCCACGGGCGACTTTCATCCTGTCCCCTGTTCGCCCGGCGCACATCACAAGCGTGGGGTATCATAAGCCCACAGGCATGTTGTGGCATGTTGTCACCTGGTAAACAACTAGGTCCTTACGAAATTGTCTCCTTGTTGGGCGCGGGCGGGATGGGCGAGGTTTACCGCGCGCGCGATGGGCGCCTGGGCCGCACGGTCGCGCTGAAAGTGCTGGCGGCCGAAGTGGCCGGAGACCCAGGGCGGCGCTCGCGATTCGAACAGGAGGCGCGGGCGGCCAGCGCGCTCAACCATCCCAACATCCTCACGGTTTTCGATTTCGGCAGCCAGGATGGGCTGACCTACATCGTTACCGAACTCATCGAGGGCGAATCGCTGCGCGAGATGCTGAGACGCGGGCCGATCCCTCAGAACCGTGCGATCGATATCGCCAGCCAGGTGGCCGACGCGTTGGCCGCGGCCCACGCCTCCGGCATCGTACACCGCGACCTGAAGCCCGAGAACATCATGATTACCGGACCTGCCAGCGGGTACGCCGGCCGCGCCAAGATCCTGGACTTCGGGCTGGCCAAGCAGGTGACGCCGCCCGGTGGCGATTCCACGGCCGCGCTTACCCGCACGTCGCCGGGCGCGGTTCTGGGCACCGCCGCCTACATGTCCCCCGAGCAGGTCAGCATGGCGGCGGTGGACCACCGGTCCGACATCTTCAGTTTCGGATTGGTGCTGCACGAATGCCTGACCGGCCGCCAGACGTTTGAACGCGCCACGGCGGTGGAGACGATGACGGCCATTCTGCGCGAGGACCCGCCGGAACTGCCGGAAACGGCGCCGCCGGGGCTGCGGCAAATCGTGGCCCACTGCCTGGAAAAAGAGCCCGACCGCCGCTTCCACTCGGCGCGCGACCTGGCCTTTGCGCTGCGCACTCTCAGTTCCTCCACCACCAGTTCCTCCACTACGCGGGCGAGCGGCGCGGGGCCCACGGTTGCGGTACCGCGGCCGCGACGGTGGGCCAGGCCGATTGTGGCGGGTTCGGTGGCGATGATCATGGTGGGGCTGGTGATGACGCGCATCACCAGGTTGGAGCCCATCGACCTGACGGCTTATCGATTCACGCCCTTCGCCAATGACCATGAACCCGAAACCGATGGCGCGTGGGCTCCCGACGGCAAGAGTATCGCGTACTTGAAAACGGTGGATGGCATTCCCGAACTGATGGTGCGCGCGCTGGATTCCCCTACTCCCATTCAGTTGACCAGGACGCACACCCGTGCCAGCCAGCCGTTCTGGGCGCCGGATTCCACCGTGATCTATTACACCACGCACGCCGGCAAGGGAGAACTCTGGGGAATCAGCCCGGCGGGCCGAAAGCCGGCGCGGATACTGGAAGATCTGCGCACGGCGGCCATTTCACCCGATGGCAAGAGTCTGGCCATCTGGCGGGTGACGGAATCCGGGAATCAATCCGGGAATCAACCTGGCAACCAATCGGGCAACCAGGTGCGCGGTTCGGTCTGGATCTCGTCGCCACCCGGCGCAACGCCCAAACCCTACCAGCCGACGCCGTTTGAGACGCCGCTCGATGGCGTGGGGAACAGCCTTCACTTTTCGCCCGATGGTTCGTGGCTGCTGCTGATTGCCAACGGGGTGGACGCACAGATCTGGCTGCTGCCTTTCCCGGCCGGGCGTGGACAGCCGCGGCGACTGTTCGCCGGCGTGGCTTTTGGCGGAGTGCCGCGGGCAAGCTGGCTGCCGGACAGCAGGCATGCCGTGCTCTCCTTTGCGCCCTGGGTCAACAACCAGCCGGCGTTGTCGCTGGCCGATTTGAAAAGCGAGAAGCTTCGCAAGCTGACCGCCAGCACGGCGGGGGAGAGCGACCCTTCGGTGTCACCCGACGGGAAGCGGGTGGTCTTCACCTCGATCAGCGACGATTACGACCTGATGGAACTGCCGCTCGATGGCGGCGGCCAGCGCACTCTGCTGGCCAATAGCCGAGACATGTACTCGCCATCGTGGTCGCCGGCGGGGGACCAGTTGGTCTATGCCACCGACCGCACGGGCGGCGGCGAAATCTGGATTCATAACACCAAGGCCGGGCTCGACCGGCCAGTGGTCACCGCCGCCGATTTCCCCGCGGGCACCGCCACCACCCTGGCACACCCGGTTTTTTCGCCGGATGGCAACCGGTTCGCCTTTGTCCGTTACTCCACCAACGAGCCGGCCACGATTTGGATTGAACCCACCGTGGGTGGCGCGCCCATCCGCATGTCGCCGGAATACATGGTGGCGCCGGCCTGGTCGCCGGACGGAAATTCCATCGCCGGGTTGATGCACCGGGAGCACCCGTGGCAGCCGGCCATTGTGGAGGTGGGCGCGAACATGACGCCGCACGTGATTGCGGGGGCGCCTACCTGCCTGATGCCGCTAGAATGGTCGCCCACCGGAGAGTGGATCGCCTGCGAGGCCCGCAGCGGAATTGAGCTTTTCTCCCCGGACGGCAGTAAGCACCGTACGCTTCCCAAGCTGAACAGCACCGCCATGGCCTTCTCGCGGGACGGCGGCACGATTTACGCGGCGGGGCGGGAAAACGGCCGGACGTTCCTGAAATCGATCGACCTGGCCGGTGGGGCAGTCCGTACGATCGCCGATTATGCCAGCGACGCGGTGATTTCGGGCGGTGCCACCTACCAGGCCCGGCTCAGCCTGGCGCCCGACGGAAAGAGTCTGGCCACTTCCGCGGTGGTCACCCGCGCCGACCTGTGGCTGCTGGAAGGCTATCCGCTGCCCCGGCCGTGGTGGCATTTCTGGTAGTGGTCGATCGGTGGCGATTTGCCGCATGTAACCGGGCTGCCGTCCTGCGCATCCCTAATTACTACAGCATGGGATATGAACACATCACCCGCCGGAGTCTGTTAACAGCTCTGTCATTGTTTCCGGCTTCCCGGCTTCTGCTGGGCCAGGACCAGGATCAGGCTCGCCCAGACCAGGCTCGCCCAGACCAGGAACGGCCGCCGGCGGCGAAAGACAATACGGCCAAATTCTCCACCGGGGTGAAGGTGGTAAACCTGTTCGCCACGGTGCGCAACAAGAAAGGTGAGATCGTCCGCGATCTGACCAAGGACGATTTCGTGTTGGATGAAGACGGCCGTCCCCAGGAGATCCGCTACTTCGCTACCGAAAGCAACCTTCCGCTGACGCTGGGCCTGCTGGTGGACACCAGCGGCAGCCAGCGGCGCGTGCTCTACGACGAACGCAACGCCAGCAATCGTTTTCTGGAACAAGTGTTGCGGGAAGACAAGGACCTGGCGTTTGTCATTCACTTTGACTTCGAAGTGGAGCTTCTGCAGGATCTGACTTCGTCGCGAGCCAAGCTGGAAAAAGCCCTGGACGAGTTGCAGGTGGCCAACGCCAATCAGCAGCAGGGCGGCCAGCAAGGCGGGCAGCAGGGAGGCCAGTATCCCAATGGCGGCGGCTATCCAGGTGGTGGCGGTGGCGGCGGGATCGGGTTTCCAGGAGGCATGGGCAGGCGGCGCGGCGGGTACCCCGGAGGCGGTCAACCCTACCCCGGCGGCCAACAGCGGCGGCGCGGCGGCGGAACGTGCCTGTACGACGCCGTGGTGCTGGCGTCAGACGAACTGATGCACAAGCAGCAGGGACGGAAGGCCCTGATCATGCTTACCGACGGCGTGGATACCGGCAGCAAGCTGACGCTTTCGGAAGCTGTGGCATCGGCTCAGCGTGCCGACACCCTGGTGTACTCCATCCTGTTCTCCGATTCGCAGGCATACGGCAATAGCCCCTTCGGCGGTATGGGACGGCGCCCCGGCATGGGGGGCGCGAACCTGCCCGACGGAAAGAAGGTGCTGGAACAGATCTCGCGCGAAACCGGCGGCCGGTTCTTCGATGTCTCGAAGAAGATGCCGATCGACAAGGTGTACGCGGCCATCGAAGAGGATCTGCGAAACCAGTACAGTATGGGCTACTCGCCCGACCGCACGGAAGAGGAACGCAGCTACCACCGGATCCATCTGCTGACCAAGCGCAAGGAACTGGTGGTGCAGACGCGCGAAGGTTATTACCCGACCTAAGATTCAGACTAAGTGGTCGCGACCCTCCGGGTCGCGACTTATTGGGTCGCGATTAGTCCAGCGCGACCCGGAGGGTCGCAGCCACTTTGGGCCAAGCTCACAAATCGATGACGACGTCGCGAATCGGTTGTGAGCAGCAAACCAGAAGGTTACCCTCGGCGGGCTTTTCGAGTGGCTCCGGTCCGTAGACGACCGCCCCCGAAACCAAACCGCTCTCACAGTTGTGACAAACACCGGTCCGGCACGACCAACGGACCGGGACGTCGCACGCTTCGGCCAGCTCCAAAATGCTCTGGTAGGCCGACGCCTGCCAGTGTGCAGCGATGCCACTGCGCGCGAACGATACCAGCGGACCGGTGCTGGCGTCGTCCTTGGGCAGATGCGGAGCTCGCGTGGCGGCGCCGACGATACCGGGAGTCATCGACTCGCCGCCGTTGAAGATCTCGACGTGAATCCGCTCCGGCGCTACGCCCAGGGTCGCGAGCGCCTCTTTCATGTCTGCCATGAAGCGAGTCGGCCCGCACAGATAGACATCCGCCTCTTGCGGGACGCAGACCTCGTCTAAGACCGATCGCGACAGGTGGCCGGCAGCGTCGAAATCCTCACCCATCCGGTCGCGCGAGCCCGGCATGCTGTAACAAACATAGCTGCGGCCGTGTGTGAGGGCGAGGATGAGGCGGCGGACTTCGGCGGCGAATGGATGGTGCTGCCGATCGCGAGCCCCGTGGAGCCATAAGACCTGCCGTGTCGAGCCGGCCGCCGCCAGCGCGTGCAGGATTGCCAGAACAGGCGTCGCCCCGATTCCCGCGCTGAGCAGCACCACCGGCCGTTGTCCGGGCTGCAGAATGAAGCCTCCGCGCGGCGAGCTGACGTCGAGAGCATCGTCCACCCGGACATGCTCCCGCAGGTAGGTTCCAGCCGCCCCATTCGGCTCGATCTTCACGCTGATTCGATAGCGTTCCGTCGAGAGGGGACCCGAGAGCGAGTAGCTGCGAAAAAGTGGCGGGCCGCCGGCGGGCCGTTGAAGACGCAAGACCACGTACTGGCCTGGCAGAGCCGGCGGCAGCGGCTGGCCGTCCGGGCTCTGCATCGTCAGCGAGAGGACGTCCGCGCACTCCTGATCGATCGCCGTAACCGCGAGCGCCCGAAATCCTGGTGCAGCCGGATGCGCGGCTGCTGCCGGCGCCAGCCCGGCGTTCCCACTCGCCGCGCCAGTCGACTGGCTCCGCAGTAACGCCTCAAACGACCAGCGCCATCCGGGTGAAAGCGCCTCGATGCGCACTGCGCGCTCCAGTCGATCGCGTGGATGATTGGGCGAATAGAGGAGCGCGTTGATCTCGGCGACGGTCATTCGCTCCTTCGCCTCTCCCACTTTCACGATTTCGTCGCCGTCTCCCACCTCGCCTTCTTGCAGGACGCGGAAGTAGAACCCCGGCCGCCCGCTGGATGTCAGCAATGCGGGCATCCGGGGCTCGTTCATCCGAATGCCGACGCGGTAGCAGGTAACGCGAGGTTGAGTGACCTCGAACACCGCACTGCCGATCTGATAACGGTCGCCGATGTACACGGCATGGTCGGGCAATCCTTCGATGGTGAAGTTCTCGCCGAACTGTCCGTGGACGAAGCCGGTCCTCTTCATCTGCTCCTGCCAGAAGCGATACGATTCGATCTGGTAGACGAAGACGGCGCGCTGCTCACCCCCGTGCCCGGCCACGTCGCCTTGACCGTCTCCGTCCAGATTCAACCGGCCGGCCCGGCAGCGGCCATCCACCGGATTCTTCCAGATCGCAGTGTGCACAGTGTGACCCGCCCACTCGATGTCGCGCGGAAGTCCGACATTCACCGATAGCAGTCGACCAATGTCCCTCCCCAGCCCGCGCGAGCCCGCCACCGAGTGCTCGCTCATAGCCGTTTGCCGGCCGGGAGCACCTCGGCGACAGTGAGTTCGCGATCGGGGCCCAGATCGCAGGTCCAGATGGCGCGGTTGGGCGGCGAACCGGCCTGGCCGGCGAACTCGTCACTCCAGACCAGGCGCCAGGCGGCGGGCTGACGGGCAGGAAGACGGGCGGCATCCTGCGCCCCGGCACTCCAAAGCAGCGCCGGCCAAATCAGGATGGTGCACAGAGCCTTCATCTACAGCTATTGTAGGTGTGAGAGCCATCCATATGCACATCGTACACGTACACATCCGGATCAAACCGGAGCACATCGAGGCGTTCCAGGCGGCCACCATCGAAAACGCCAGCAACAGTGTGAAGGAGCCGGGCGTGGCGCAGTTCGACTTGATCCAGCAGGCTGACGACCCCACGCGGTTCGCGCTGCTGGAGGTTTATCGCAGCCCCGACGACGTGACCAGCCACCGCGCCAGCGCCCATTACAACGCCTGGGCCGCCAAGGTGGCGGACATGTTCGCCGAGCCGCGCACGCGAACTATCTACACCAACATTTACCCGGCCGACGCGGGCTGGTAAAGTAAGGACAGAACGATCGGGTTTGTTGTCTTTCAACCGCCCGTGACTTAGAGGAGCCTGACAGACCACAAAAGGCGATGGTCTTGTCCTACCAGGGACCGCCATGCAGTTTGAATTCGCCACCGCCGGCCGCATCGTTTTCGGCGAAGGCGCGGTCCGCGAAGTTCCGGCGGCGGCCGCGGCGATGGGCACGCGCGCGCTGCTGGTGACGGGATCGTCGCCCGAGCGCGCGGCGCCGCTGCGGGCGGGACTGGAAACGGCCGGCGTTGCCTGCGTGACTTTCGGCGTGGCGGGCGAGCCGACCGTTGAGCTGATCCGCAACGGGACGAACCAAGCCAGGGCCGCAGGCTGCGACCTGGTGATCGCGATTGGCGGCGGCAGCGCCATCGACGCCGGCAAGGCTGTGGCGGCCATGCTGGCCAATCCGGGCGATCCGCTGGACTACCTGGAAGTGATCGGCCGTGCGCAGCCGCTGGCGCATCCCGGCGCGCCATTCATCGCCATCCCGACCACCGCGGGCACCGGCTCGGAGGTCACCCGCAACGCCGTACTGGCCGCGCCCGAGCACGGTGTGAAAGCCAGCCTGCGCAGCCCCGGCATGCTGCCGCGGCTGGCCGTGGTGGACCCGGAATTGACACTGAGCCTGCCCGGCGCCACAACGGCATCCACCGGACTGGACGCGTTGACGCAGTTGATTGAGCCGTACGTCTCGGTCCGCGCCAACCCCATGACGGACCAGTTCTGCGCGGAGGGCATGCGCCGCGCCGCCGCCGCGTTGCCGCACGTTTGGGCCGACGGCGGCGACCGCGAAGCCCGCGCCGATATGGCCTGGGCCAGCCTGCTGGGCGGCCTGGCGCTGGCCAATGCCGGGTTGGGGGCGGTTCACGGTTTCGCGGCGGCGGTGGGAGGGCGTTGGGCAGCCCCGCACGGCGCCGTTTGCGCGGCCCTGCTGCCGTATGCCATGGAGGTCAACGTTCGCGCCCTGCACGCCCGGGCGCCCGCGGGCCAAGCGCTGCGGCGCTATGACGAGGTGGCGCGGCTGCTGACGGGACGGCCGCACGCCGGCGCGGAAGACGGTGTCGAATGGATTGGCCGCCTCTGCCGCAGCTTGGAAATCCCGACGCTTAGAACCTACGGTGTGACGCTGGCGGACGTGGGCAGCCTGGTGCAGCAGGGCGCCAAGGCCAGCAGCATGAAGGGCAATCCGATTGTGCTGACCGAGGAGGAGTTACGCGAGGTGATCGCGTGCGCGATCTGATCCGCGACTTTGCGATGTGCGCCGGGCGCACAGGGGGAGGATGAAAGTCGCCCGGGGCGCTATGTGGGGCGGATTGCCAATCCGCCTGCCGCGCCCGGATGCGCCGCCACGGGCAAGGCAGCACATTCACGCTCGCTGCCGCAAAATGCGGGCAGCTCGCTGCCGCATCGCGCGGGCGGATTAGCAATCCGCCGCACTCTCGAAAGTCGCTTGTGGAAGTTCGGCTGCGCGCCAACTCCCGGCAGGCGGATTGCCAATCCGCCGCAGGTTGCCAACCTGCCCCACAACGCGGTCCAGATGCGCCAGCGAGCTAGGCGTAACTCCGATTACTGCCGCGATGAGTACTGACGCGGGGAGTTCCAGAAGCGTCGATTCACAGGTGTCTTCGAGTTTCCACGTTGGCCGGTAACTTCGCTCATTGTAATGAAGGGAATGCGAGTGGCGACCAATCTGCATGTTAGAGCCGCGGCAGGTGACCTGACATGTACGCATCGCCGAAGCGCTCCACGCTTATCTCCGGGCTATTGCACGCGGCGGTCATCGGGCTGGTCCTGATGACCACCGCGGTCAAGGCTCCCTTAGTCAATCTCACGCACGTCGTGCTTTACGAACCGCCCGACTTTCACCGGTACGTCATGCCGCACGCCAGCCTTGGCGGGGGCGGAGGAGGCGTCCGCGCCGACACACCGGCCAGCCAGGGAGTACTGCCGCGTATCTCGCGACAGCCGTTCACACCGCCGGTCGCGAAGTACGAAAACCTGAACCCGATACTGCCCATGGAGCCAGCTATCCCGGGTAACTACGAAGCGCCGGTGGTGAAGATCAACTTACCGTTTGGCGACCCCAATGGAGTCTTAGGTCCGGCATCGGGCGGCCCTGGATCGGGCGGTGGTATCGGCGCTGGCAAAGGCACGGGCGTGGGCGACCACATTGGTTCCGGCAACGGTCCCGGGGATGGGTCTGGTGTATCGGGAATTGCGGCTAAGTACGCCAGCGATGCCACCCAGCCCGTGCTGATCTACAAAGTGGAGCCCGAGTACAGCGAGGAAGCGCGCAAATCCAAACTGCAGGGCGAAGTGGTGCTCCGCATCGAGGTGGATGCGCGCGGTTTGGCTCAAAACATCAGCGTGGTGGAGAGCCTCGGACTGGGCCTCGACGAACGGGCCATGGCGGCCGTCGCGCGTTGGAAATTCCGTCCGGGTTACTCAAGCGGCAAGCCAGTAGTTACCGCCGCCATAATCCATGTAACCTTCCGGCTGTTGTAGCGGCCCGCATACGCTGTTGCAGGGCACCCCGGCCGCGGCTCAGAAACAGGCGTTTTAAAACGGGAGCGCCTGCACTCTGCGCTCTGAGCCGCGACCGGGGTTTCCTGCGGGGCGGGGAACTTGAGGCTGCGCCGGACGCCGGCCGCGCTGAAGCCATACTTCAACGACTTCGTGGTTCACGATGACCATGCCTTCGGCTTTGACGGCCGCATGCTCGCGTGCATCCACCTCAAGGACGGCAAGCCAACGTGGAAGGGCGGACGCTACGGCAACGGCCAACTCGTCCTGTTCGCGGACCAGGACGTGCTGCTGGTGCTGTCGGAGGAAGGCGAGTTGGCTCTGGTGGCGGCGGGCCGGCAACGTGCTGCTGGTTCGCAACTGCCAGGAGATGGTCGGGTACCGGCTGTCCTTCGCGCGCCGCTGACGGGCGTCCGGCACACATCGGTAAACGCTGCGCGGCTTGACTACTTCGCCAACCCCGCCTGCCAATTCAGCACGACCGATAGTGCCTGCCGCGCACCCTCCTGGGCCGGTATGCTCACCAGGATCTTTTGGTTGTCACGCGACACGTCTGCCAGCCCTCCCCGCAGAAACTCCGGCGGCAGCTTGAAAAGCATCTGCGGTGGGCTGGACTGAAATACGGGGCCGCCAGTGAGCGCGACGGCCATCAATCCCCCATCCGGACCGAGGTAGAGCAATTCCTTGCTATCCGCACGCCAGCGCGCCATGCCGAGAGCACCTTTGGAAACCATCCACTTGCCTCCGTTCGGAGAGGATAGGTTGACGCCTTGGACGTAGATCTCAGGGCTTCCGGATTCATTCGAAAAGTATGCGAGCCACCGGCCATCGGGCGAGAGGCCGGCGCCGTACTTGTTTTCCGGTGACTGGATCAGCGGAATCGGTTGGCGATCGACGCCCGTGCCCGGTCCCACCGGCAACGCCCAGAGATCGCGATTGAGGGAATAGATAAGGAAGCGTCCATCGCGAGACCAGTCGGAGAGGTTTGGGCCTACATCGCTGTATTGGTAGAGCAGTTCCTCGTTGCCCGCTCCATTGGCCGCCTTCTGGTAGATCGCGACCTTCCCGCCGCGGAGCGAGCACCATGCGATACGGCTGCCGTCCGGCGACCAAAGAGGCAGCGTGTCGTAGTTGGAACCGAACGTAAACCGGCTATTCGTACCGTGAGGAAGATCGATCACCCAGATGGCCGCCTGACTGGTGAAAACCTGGGCGCGGACGACGGCGGCCTTGCTGCCGTCCGGCGAAAGCCTCAAGACAGTGAATCCTTCGGATTCAGCCCCTTTTCCGGTAACCTCGCCCTGCCGATTGAACCAGTTCAGTTGCAGGTTCCTGCCAGGGGCCGTCAGGTAAACCAACGACCCGGTTGCGGAAGCGGAAACGTAGCCGAACGCCGGGCCGTCCTCCAAAGCCACCTGGTCCGCCACCGGAACCGGTTCACCCGCAAGAATCATCCGCTTCTCATCGAACGGTTGTGCGAACAGCGTTCCGGCATTCAAAAACAACAATTGACCGGAACCGCCGCCGAAATCTGGAACATATGCGAAGCTATAATCGGTTTTGAGCAGCGCCGTGCGGTTTTGCTCCTCCGGCTTGGCGTCTAAGGCGCCGATATAGATTGCTCTCTTATCTTTGCCAGCACCGCGCGAATACAAAAAATGGCGGCGATCCGGCAGGAACACAGGATAGATCGGGATGAAATTCTCTTCTTTCGCGCGTGTCGCCACCCGCGCGGGAGTGCCTCCGGTCACCGGCACCCGCATGATGGCGGCTGCCTGCCCGCTTCCAAACAGGATCACATCGTCCCGGCTCCAGGAACCACCGAAAACCGTTCCTGGCGCGTCGCAGATCTCCTGTGCGGCGCCACTTGCCACATCGACTTTCTTCAGCTTTCCGTCGGATTGCACGGCGAGGAATCGGCTGTCCGGCGACCAGAAGAGTGCGTACAGCCCGAGTGCGGTTTGCAGGTTAGCCAGAGGCCGCGCGGCCGGGGAAGCCAGATCGCGGATCCAAATGCGCGGCACGCCATCGGCTCCAAACGCGGAGAAAGCGACCTTGCGGCCATCCGGTGAGATGGCGAAGATGCCGCTTCGCGAGAAGGTGACGTTGGGCGGCAGCGAAAACTGCAAACGGACCATCTCGGCCGCTGGCGGTTTTTTCCCGAAGTGGACAAAAGCAAGCACCACGAAGGCCAGCAGGAAGACGGCCGCGGCAGCCGTGGAGATCAGCCCGAATCGCCTGCCGGCAGCCGCTGGCGGTGGGGTACCGGGTTCCAGCAGCAACATCCCATCCGATGGCTCCCGCAGCCGCCGTTTGGGATCTTTCTCCAGGCAGCGGCGCAGCAGCGGACGCAGCGTTTCCGGGACGCCAGTCCAGTCCGGATCGCTATGGATTACGGCCGCCAGCAGATCCGTGACGGTCCCGCCGGCGAATGCCTGCCGCCCGGTGAGCATTTCGTAAAGCACAGCGCCGAAGGCCCACGTGTCCGTGCGCCGATCGACGGGATTGCCCCGCGCCTGTTCGGGGCTCATATAGGCGGGCGTGCCCAGAATCGCTCCGGCCTGCGTGGCCCCCATCGTCATCGTCTGCGCTGGGGCGCCAACGGCAACGTTGCTGTCCGGAGCGGATCCGAGCTTCGCCAGCCCGAAATCCAAAACCTTCACGGCGCCGTCCGGACCGAGCTTGATGTTTGCCGGCTTCAGATCGCGGTGTATGATTCCCTTGGCATGCGCCGCTTCCAGAGCGTCAGCGATCTGGCCGGCGATTTCGAGCGCTTCCTTGATCGGAATCGGCCCCTGCGCGATGCGGTCCGCCAGTGTGGGGCCGTCAACCAGCTCCATCACAAAGTAATTTGGTCCGACGTCGTGTATGGTGCAGATGTTGGGATGGCTCAGGGCAGCCACGGCGCGCACTTCACGATCGAAGCGCTCGCTGAATTGTTCATGGGAAACCTTTAGGGCGACATCGCGGCCCATGCGCGGATCATGGGCCCGATACACCTCTCCCATTCCGCCGGCTCCGAGCACACTCAAGATTTCATAAGGTCCCAACTTGTCGCCTGAGGATGCGCCCATGGTTCACCCAGTATAGTTCAAGTCAATCCAGGCGAAACGCATTTCTTAGCGATCGCATCGCTCGCATAGATAGATCCTGACGCCGCAGCGTTCACCTTGTTCGCAAATGCGCCTCGAGTTCGAGCGTTGACCTGGGTCGCCCGCTAAGTACAGAGTGGAAACAGCGATTTTTGTGGCTCCCCGTCGTGCACGCTTTTCGAACTTTCGCGGTCCGCCGTCAGCAGTGGGTGGCTTTCCAGCGGATTCAATCACTTGCGGCTGTCGGAACACTTCTGGGAGGCTCGGATTTCTACGGCTTGACAGACCAAAGGGGCTGGAATAACATTGTTATTACTATGCGGGCTGTGCACGTAAGCATTCGACAGATCGGGAACTCCCAGGGAATCGTCATCCCCAAACCGGTACTTGCGCAACTGGGCCTGGACGCAAAGGCGGGAGTGGAAATGACGATTGAGGATGGCGCACTGGTGTTGCGCAGGCCCGCGAGCCCGGCCCGCACAGGTTGGGCTGAGGCTGCCATCCGTATTGCGGAAGCTGGCGACGACGAACTCGTGATGGGCGAATTTGGGAATGCGGGAGATTCGGAGTTGGTCTGGTGACGCGTGGAGAGATTTGGCTGGTGAATCTTGATCCCACCGTCGGGAGCGAAATCAGGAAGACACGCCCGTACGTCGTGGTGTCTCCGTCCGAAATGCACAATCATCTGCGCACGGTACTCGCCGCCCCCATGACCACCGCGGGTCGCGAGGCGCCGTTTCGGATCGGTATCAATCATGGTGGCCGGAAGGGTTTGATCCTGCTCGATCAGGTTCGCGCCGTGGACAAGACCCGGTTGGCGAAGAAACTTGGGGTAGTCCCGGCAAAGACGCTCACCGCCACGTTGAGGACGCTGCAAGAGGTATTTGCGGAATGAGTCGTCCACTTGAATCCAAATCACACTTCCGAGGCCGAGCCAACCAGCATGGCCCAATCCGAAGCTCAGAAAATGGTAGAAGCGGGGCACATCCTCGAAGAAGACCTTACGGGTTGAAGCCAACGCCGCAACATCCGCCTGGAAGGCTGCAACAGATCCGGTCGCGAAAAGCGCGCCTGGGAACTTGAATCTGGCGATGCGCGGGATGGCGTCAGACGACCACGAACCGCAGATCGGGAACGATTCGCCCGAGATCTTCGGCATCGCTCGTGACGATGGCCTGCTTCGCCCTCCGCGCACTGAGACGCCGCTCGACGACTGGTATCGGACAGTGAAGCGATTGCGGTGGACCAGGGCACTTCCGGCACAACATCGGGCCAAAGTGCGGTTCGGCGCCGAAACGATTTTCGAACACCGTCCCGTTTACGTTTATGGGCTGCAGGCTCCCGGTCGATTGATGGCCGTCGGGGTCGCTCCCCAGGTCGAACAAACGCCAGGCGGATGCAATTTCGAACTACTCATCGGTCGAACCCGGCGCAAAGTGGACCGCCCGTGCTCAGTTAGCCCGACGTTCAGTGGCTTGCTGGGGCATAATGAAGTTGAACCCATGGACCAGGTACTCAAGTTTGGTGACACGCATGTTGACGGCGCGTCACTCGCGGAAGTCTGCCGCCGTTACAGTGTCAAGGAGCTTTCGCTGTTTGGGTCCTCGGTCCGCGGCGAGATGCGCCCGGAAAGCGACATCGACATCATGGTAGAGTTCGAGCCGGGAGTACGCGTCGGCCTGATCAAGTTCGAATCCCTCATCGAAGAGTTGGCGGCGCTCGCTGGGCGCAGGGTTGATTTGGTTACCAAGCGTGGATTGAAGCCTTGGGTACGCCCTGAGGTCCTCAAAGATGCCCGAGTCATCTATGCGGCATGAGCCGTCGTTCCTGAAAGACATCCTGTCGGCTTGCCGAAAGATTGAGGCGATAGTTGCGGCCACCTCCGAAGATTTATTCCTAAAAGATGAGGTTTGCCGGCAGCCGTGCTCCATCATCTGACGGTCATCGGCGAGGCTATAAGCCGTCTCTCCGTAGAATTGAGAGACCGCTACCCTGAGGTGCCGTGGCCGCAAATCATAGCGGTGCGGCACAGAATCGTGCATGCATATTTTGATCTGGATTGGCAGATCCTTTGGGATTCGGCCACCGGCGACATTCCCCAACTCCGCAGGCAGGTTCTCGATATCCTCACAACCGAGTTTTCAGAATCCGAATCCGATTGAAGTTTCGAATCCTACGTCCCCATCCCCAAAGTGGATTCGAATCTGAAAGTAAGTATCTGGCTCCCCACGTAGGATTCGAACCCACAGCCCGCTTTAACAGCCGGGTGCTCCTTAATCGATCCAGCCGCCGCCCAAAACCAAATCGCCATCGTAAAAAACCGCGCCCTGGCCGGGCGTGACCGCGCGCTGTGGTTGGTCGAAGAGCACCTCCACGCGGGCAGGGTCGCTGGTGGCGTGCAGCGTCGCAGGCGCGGCGGCATGTTTGTTACGGATCTTTACCTGTGCACGCACCGGCCCCGTCACCCCCGCGATCGAAATCCAATTGACGCTGCCCGCGCAGCAGCCGGCGCGCAGCAGGTCGTCATTGCCTCCCACCACCACGCGCTGCGACTCGGCGTCGGTGGCGATGACATACAGCGGTTCGCCGGTGGCGATGCCCAGGCCCTTGCGCTGCCCGATGGTGAAGTGGTGGACCCCTTCGTGCCGGCCCAGCGTGCGGCCATCGGTGGTGACAATTTCGCCCTGCGTCTGCTCGGGCGTCACGCCGGTCTCCTTGAGGTAGGCGCTCATGAAAGCGGCGTAGTCGCCGTTGGGCACGAAGCATATTTCCTGGCTGTCGCCTTTGGCGGCTACGGCCAAGTCCATGCCGCGGGCCAGTTCGCGCACCTCGGTCTTGTTTAACTCGCCCAGCGGGAACAGGGTACGGGCGAGTTGCTGCTGGGTCAAGCCGAACAGGAA
>DATMNI010000086.1:0-26229 GCA_035570275.1 Candidatus Acidiferrales bacterium
CCAAGAACGAATCGCCGGGCCGGGCATGGAATCGAGGGCGTGGCGAGCCTCCTCCTGCTCGACCCCAAAGCGGCCGGCAAACGGCAGCAGCTTTTCGTAAAATCCGGGAATGGCGACTATCCCGGAACTCTTGGACGGGCAGGTGACACTGGAAGTGGAGTGCCTGGATCGTCTCTACCTCAACGGATATGTTCTGGGCAGAGGCGGCTTATCTTGTCTTGCACCAGCATGTGTTTTCAGGTTGGCGATTTGCTATGCGATCCGGTCTTTGGCCTTCCGCCTGGGCCTGGTCTGCCATCGGATTCCAGATTCCAGAGGTTAGTACACCGCCTCGGAATTTCGATTACACTGCCTCTTATGCCCTTTTCCCTGAGCGCGCGCCTGAGCTTCATGATGTTCCTGAACTACGTGATTTGGGGGGCCTGGTACGTCACCATTGGAACGTACCTCACCGCCACACTGAAGTTCTCCGGCACCGAAGCGGGCGCGATTTTCGGCACCACCGCCCTGGCATCCATGATCTCGCCGTTCTTCGTAGGGCTCATCGCCGACCGTTTCTTCGCCACCCAGCGGGTGCTGGCCGCGCTGCATTTCATCGGCGCAATTTTCCTCTACCTGGTGACTCGCGCCACCACCTTCGGCCCCGTGTACGCGTTGATGCTCATCTATTGCCTCTGCTATTTCCCCACCATCGCACTCACCAATACCCTGGCCTTGCGCCAAATTAAGGATGCCAGCCGCGGCTTCCCCATTATTCGCATGTTCGGAACCATCGGCTGGATCGCCATCGGCCAGACCATCGGCAATCTGGGTGTGGAAACCACTTCCACTCCGTTCCTGCTGGCCGCCGGCGCCTCCGTCGCCATGGGACTCTTCAGCCTGACGCTGCCACACACTCCGCCCGCCGGAAAAGGCCAGCCCATCACGGCGCGCAGCCTGCTGGGGATCGACGCGCTGGTGATGATGAAGGACCGGTCCTATCTGGTCTTCGTGATCGCTTCCGTGCTGGCGTGCATTCCGCTCACCTTCTATTTTTCATTCACGAATGCTTATCTCAACGATTTGCACGTTCCCAACGCCGCCGGCAAAATGACGCTCGGTCAGTTCTCCGAAGTCGGCGTCATGCTGCTGATGCCCTTCATCTTCCGCCGCATCACTGTCAAGGGTGTGCTCGTGCTCGGTCTGGTCTGCTGGTCTGTGCGCTACGGCCTGCTCGCCTTGGGGGACGCCGGCCCGGGAATCTGGATGTTCTACATCGCCATCCTGCTGCACGGTTTCTGTTACGACTTTTTCTTCATGACCGGCCAGTTGTACACCGACCAGGAAGCCCCGGCGCACCTCCGCGGCACCGCGCAAGGCTTCCTCACTTTCCTCACCTACGGCGTGGGCATGTTCATCGGCTCCCTGCTCTCGGGCGGCGCCCTGGATTACTTCACAACCGGCAGCGGCGGGGTATCCAAAACCAACTGGCCAGCATTTTGGACGAGTTGCGGCGCCGGCGCTTTCGTCATCCTGCTGGTGGTGGCCGTATTCTTCAACAGCCACGCCAAGATTCAACCCAAGCCGGCCGCGGCGTAGTGACTGGGGTGGATGTTCCCTGGTTCCGATAACAACCGGGGGAAAGTGGCACGGAGATTGGTGGGTAGCTGTGCCGCAGTCCGACCCGGAAGGCGTTCTCCTCAGAGGGCATTTCTTTGGGGGTATGGGTCGTTGAAGGGCTGTGCGGGTCCGCATTTCCATAGCCGGGAGGATCGAGTTTATTTAAGAAAACTAATTTTTTCAAATGCTTAATTTAAGATATTAAGTTTATTTACTATGTTGTGTTGCCATTTTTGTAGTACCATAATGTGGTAAGGCAACGCCCGATTTGATTGCGGCAGTCATTCGCATTCGCAAGTCCGGGACCGTTGCCTTTCATCGCGCTTGCGGTATTTCAACATGCTGATGGTGAAATGAACAACTCGATCACAACCTCCCAAGACTCACGCCCCAACTGGCCCCCCATGGTGGAACGCAGTGCCGAATCCGCGGTTCGGGATCTGGCATTGAATCCCAAACAGGACGCGGTTGGCGCACCAGGGAAACCGATAGCGCTCCAGACCCTCGAGGCCATGCCCGCTCGCGACCGCGAAGCTCTGATACGGTTCTACCTCCAGGAGCAGACGGCCCAGGAAATTGAGTCAGCCATGGACATGACCGATACCGAATTCCGGCTCATCAAATCCGGCGCCAGGAAGCGGTTCGCTGAGTTGCAGCATCGGACCGCCGGCTTAGGCTTCGATCCAGGGGGGAATCCGGCTATTTCCGGGCCAGCCATAAACAACCGTCAGCGCGATCCAGTCCCGGCACACGGGTAGATGCAGGCTCCGGCCCCTGGCCCCTGGGTGCGTAAACGTTTTCGGGATTGATGGGTTCAGCGGTGGCAAAACGCTCCCTTACGGTCGCGGCTCGGTTGTGGTCGTGCTGATTCGGCGTCAGTTACAGAGCCGCGACCGTTAGGAAGCGTGCCGGCGCATAAGTGCTTCCCGAAAACGCTTAAGCGTCCCCCTTCCCCCTCCCCGCAACATGCCACCCCGCTCTCGTGTTATAGTCTTCAAAATTGAAGGTATTGGTGCGGAATCAGACCCGCGACACGGTCCTCGGTCGATCCGTGGACATCGCCGATTCGAGCGAAAAGCGGCGCGTGGGCCTGCTCAAGCACGAACGGCTCTCACCCGGTGAGGGGCTTTGGATCACCCCGTGCGAGTCTGTCCATACGTTCTTCATGAAGTTTCCGATCGACTTGGTCTACCTCGACAAGAAGCGGAAAGTTCGGAAAGTGCGGCACCGGGTGCCGCCTTGGAGGCTCTCGATGTGTCTGACCGCGCACTCCATCCTGGAGCTTCCGGCCGGAACTGCCGAGCAGACCGGTACCTTGAAGGGCGATATCCTGACGATCGAAAAGCTGGACTTCGAAAAGCTGGGCTAGACGATTGATTTCATGAAGTTTCAACTTTTACTCGCGGGTCTGGCCATGCTCTCCTGCTCCTGCACCCGGCACACCCCGGTTGTCAATGGAGTTGCCAGGGGGCTTGCCAAGCCAGTGCAATCCAGAGCTCCGACGGCCCCCACCCCCACCGTCTGGGAGCGGCAGGTGAAGAACGCGGTCGATGCCGGCGACGGCGATTACGAATTGCGCCGGCTCCGCGAAATAGTGGCCGCCGAGCCCGGTAACATTCCCGCTCGCCTCGATTTGGCCGCGGTCTACCGCCAGCGCGGATTCCCCGATGTGGCGCTCGAAGTCACCCGTCTGGCCGCCGCCCGCTTCCCGGAATCGGGCGAGGTGGAGCTTGCGCTGGTCCGGTCCCTCCGCGACCTGAACCGGCGCACCGAAGCCACCGAAGGCCTCGAAGCCTTTCTAAAGGCCCACTCCCAGACCGCCCCCGAGTACTATTCCTGGCTGGGAATTCTGCGCGATGAATCGGGTCTCTGGCCCGCCGGCGAGCCGGCCCATCGCCAGGCCGTGGAATTGTCCCCCAACTTTGACTATCTGCATAACAACTTGGGCTATAACCTATTAATGCAAAAGAAGAATGACGAGGCTGCCGAGGAATTCCGCACGGCTCTCAAGCTCAACCCGAAGTCCCAGGTGGCGCGTAACAATCTGGGCCTGGTTCTCGCCAATCAAGATGCGGCGGAACAGGCCGTCGCCAGTTTTCAGGCCGTATCCGACCCGGCCACGGCCCATAACAACCTGGCGGCGGTGTACCTCGAAAAAGGGAACTACCCGGCCGCGCGCAAGGAATTAGGGGTGGCTCTCAGCTATAATAAGACGCACCCGGCAGCATTGAAAAACCTGGAGTTGGTAGGGCGAATGGATGGCCAGGCCGCCACGCGGGCCGGAGAATCCGCTGCACCGCCGCGTTGGACGCGATGGAAGATCGGATTCCGCAGGCTCTTCGTGGGCCCATTGGAAGATTCGCAACCCGAGGCGGCCAGGACCGTCTCCGCTAAGTGATAAAACGACCAGAGAGGGACAATGAAAGCATTCGCAGTCAGATTCATTCGCGATGAGCAGGGGCAGGATCTGGTGGAATACGCTCTGATTGTGGCCGCCGTCGGGCTGGCTCTCATCACCACCGTCAACCAACTTTCCCAAGGGATTGTGAGCCTGTATCAGAGCATCACGGGCGACCTGTCCAGCATCGGCGCCAACGGCCAGTAGCCCCGGATTGCCGGTACGTTTCGGCTGGCTGCGGCGTGGCTTGCATGACCGCTTGTGGCGCAGCCTGCGGCCCGACCTGTCGCTGGTTGCGGCCAGCGTGACTTTCTTCTATTGCCTCTTCCTCTTTCAGGGCTATCAGAAGCTGTTCCGCGATTCCGATGCCGGCTGGCACATTCGGACCGGTGAGGCCATTCTCCGGACGGGCGTGCTGCCTCGCACCGACCCCTATTCCTTCACCCGCGCAGGCCAACCCTGGTTCGCCTGGGAATGGGGTTCCGATGTCATCGTTGGAGCTATCCACCGCACCCTCGGCCTGAGCGGCGTGGCGCTGTTCTACGGAACCGCGATCGCTGCCGGCGTCTGGCTTTGGTTCCGTCTCCACTGGGCGCTGGCGGCCAACTTCCCGATCGCCTGCGCCATGGCGCCTTTGCTGCTTTCCACCTGCAACATCCACTGGCTGGCCCGCCCCCACGTGATCGGTTGGCTCTGGGTGGTGGCGGCGGTGCTGTATGCCGAACGCGTCAAGCAGGTGGGCGTCCGTCAGTTGCTCACCATCGCCGCCTTCACGGCCCTCTGGGCGAACATGCACGCCAGTTTCTTCCTGGCGCCCGTGATCGCGCTGATCTATGCGGGGGCCGGGGGCCGGGGGCCGGGGGCCAGGGGGTGGGGATGGAGCGCCTTGTTAGCGGCCCTGGCTCCGTTGTTGAACCCCTACGGCTACCACCTCTACACCCACGTTTTTCACTACCTGACAGATTCCGAGCTCCTCTCTCGCATCGGTGAGTTCCAGAGCTTCGATTTCCATGCCGCCGGTTCGGGGCAGATCATCGCGACCGTGATCCTGGGCATAGCGGGTGGCGCTCTGGCATTAACCCAGGGCCGCATCCACCACTTCGTGCTGGCCATGCTCTTCTCGACGATGGGCCTTCGGTCAGCGCGAGCCTTGCCGCTGGTGGCACTGCTGCTGCTGCCCATCGCCAACGCTGGGATCACCCGGTGCCTGGAAGCCTCGCCTTGGGCGCAGCGGTTTCTGCGATACTCAAACCGACTGCGCGCCCTGGATGCCCGCATGAGTGGACTGGCTTGGGCCCCCGTTGTCCTATTCGCCTGTTTTGCCCTGCTGCGCGTCCCCGCAATCCAGGCTGCCACTGGCTTCCCGGCGGACCAGTTCCCGGTTGCCGCCTACCCGCACATCCCCGAGGGAGCCCGCCTGTTTGCGCCCGACAAATTCGGCGGCTACCTGATCTACCGTTCCCTGGCCCCCGGCCCGCGCCCAGAGGGCACCCGCCCGGCCCCCGTCAAGGTCTTTTTCGATGGGCGCAGCGATCTTTATGGCGCTGAATTTCTGAAACAGTATGCGCGCATGACCCAGGTCCGCCCGGGCTGGCGCGAGTATTGGGACTCGTTCGGCTTTACGCACGCGCTCCTGCCCAACGACTACTCGCTCATCCCGGCGTTGGAACAGCTTGGCTGGCGGCAGGTTTACCGTGACGGAACGGCCACTTTGCTGGCCAGGAGTGGAACTTAAGAGTGGGCGTTGTGTTACAACAGATCATCGGCGGGAAGACGAAGGTGGAAGTGTCTGTGCGTGCGGCGGGAGTGGACTGAATGGACCGTCAGAAGAAGTTCTTGTTATTCGGCGCCGCCTGGGTTTCGGCGATTCTGCTGACCTGGTTCCTCTACGCCAACGCCGTTGCCCCCAGAGAGGAAGCCAGGTCCAGCGTAGTTGTGGCCACCCACGACATGCCGCTCGGCACATTGCTGCGCCCAACCGACGTCAAGATGGTCAAATACCCGGACAGGGACATTCCCAAGGGTGTCCTTTTCCAGGCCAAAGACGCGTGGAACAAGGTGCTGCTGGTTCCCATGAACAGCAACGAGCCGGTTTTGCTCGGCAAACTCTCGGCAATCACCGCCACCGAAGGCGTCTCCGCCACCATCCCCGCGGGCTACCGGGCGGTGTCCGTGCCCATTACCGATGTCAGCGGCGTGGCCGGGCTGATCCAGCCCAGTTCCAAAGTTGACGTGCTTTTCACCCGGCCGGGTTCCATGGCCGAAGCAACCACTTCCACCATCCTGCAAAACGTCAGGGTCATCTCCACCGGCCGCCAGACCCAGACCGGCCAGGCGGTGGACCCCCGCGCGCCCAAGTCGCCAGTGATCACACTAGTGCTTACGCCGGCCGATGCGCAGAAACTGGAGCTGGCCAAGAACGAAGGCAAGATCAGCTTGTCGTTGCGCAATCCCCTGGATAGCAGCGAGTCCGCCGATACCGGCCCGGTGACCACGGAAGTGCTGGACCCCATGATCTCTGCGCGCCTGGCCCGCGCCCGGAAAGGTCGCACCACCAACGTAGCCAGAGCCAATCTGGACGATCCCAAAGTCTGGCAGGATCTCACCGGCGAGAAGAAAGTAATCGACGCGGAGAAAGCCGCCAGGGAAGCGGAAGAAGCCCGACGGAAGAAGGAAGCCGAAAGGCCGCGCGTTGTGGTGGATGTCTACCGCGGAGACAAGCACGTCCAGGAATTGTTTAAATGAGGATGGCGGACATGTGGGGCAGGTTGGTAGGGGCACCCTCTGGGTCCGGCGGATTGGCAATCCGCCTGTCTCGGCGTGACGCGCCCCTCGGGGCAAGGCAGCAGAACCCTGGCTCGCGGCCGCATCGCGCAGGCGGATTAACAATCCGCCGCAGATTCACAATCTGCCCCACAAGGTTGTGCACCCACTTCGTGCCCGCCGCTCTTTTCGCGGCCTGTTGTTGGCCCGTGGCCGCGCAGACGACCCAGCCGCAGACCCACGATTTCACGTTGGTCGAAGGCCGCGGGGAACTGTTGCAGTTCCAGAATGACGTAACCAAGGTCGCCATCTCCGAACCCAAAGTGGCCGATGCCGTAGTGATTTCACCGCGGGAAGTAATGGTCAACGCCAAGGGTCCGGGTCGCGCCACCCTCATCATTTGGGAAACCGGGGTTCCACCCGCCCGCTACGAGATCAACGTCACCAAGGATACGGCGGAATGGGACAGCTTCCACAAGCAGATTGTGGATAGCGCCGGCGGCAGCGAAATCAAGGTTACCGGCACCGGCGATACCATTGTGCTCAGCGGCTCCGTGAAGAGCGCCGAAGATTCCAAGCGCCTGGCCAGCATGGCGCAGACACGCGCGAAGACCGTGATCAACCTGCTGCAGGCCCCGCCGCCTCCGGAACCGCGCCAGATCTTGCTGGCGGTGAGGTTCGCCGCCATCGACCGCGTGGCGCTATCGCAATTCGGTTTCAACCTGTTCAGCACCAACGGCAAGATGATCGGCACCGCCACCACGGAGCAGTTCCAGGCGCCGCGATTCAGCCAGCTCACGCCCGGCAACACCAGCACCGTCAATTTTGCGGATCTGCTCAACCTGTTCGCTTTCCGGCCCGACCTGAACATTGGCGCCACCATCAAGGCGCTGCAGGAAAAGAACCTGCTGGAAATTCTGGCCGAGCCCAACCTGGTTTGCCTGGAAGGCAAGGACGCCAGTTTCCTGGCCGGCGGCTCCTTCCCGTTCCCCACCATTACCACCACCCCAACCGGCGGGGCTACAGCGCCCGTGATTACCGTGCAGTTCAAACCCTTCGGGGTGAAACTGGACTTCACGCCAACGGTTACGCCGCAAGGCTCCATCGATCTGAAGGTGGCGCCGGAAGTCAGCGCGCTCGATTTTACCAACGCGGTTACCCTGCAGGGCTTCCTGATCCCGGCGCTCAGCCAGCGGCGCGCCGAAACCGAAGTGATCCTCAAGGACGGCGAGAGTTTCGCCATTGCCGGGCTGATCAACAACAACGTGACCGACGTGATCGACAAGATCCCCGGACTCGGCTCCCTCCCGGTTCTGGGCAAGCTGTTCAGCAGCCACAGCACGCAGAAATCCACCGACGAATTGCTGGTGGTGATCACCCCGCATTTCGTCCGCCCGCTGAGCCCCGATGAGAAAGCCAAACTGCCGGACATGCCGGTGGCTTTCCTCCCCACCGTGGCCGAGCAGAACGTCAAGAAAAACAAGAAGAACGGGAAGACGCCCCCCGCCGATCCCGGCAAGGATGCGGAGTTTGTTGGACCCCGTGGACAGACGATACCTAAATAAGCCGGTGGCCAGTGGCCAGTGGCCAGTGGTCGGTGAAGAACGCCCCAGCCTTTCACCGGCCACCGGCCACCGGCCACCGGCCACTGTCTTTTCACCGGCCACCGGTTCCATGTCCCTGCCCCTCCTCGTCATCCTGGTTCCCGTCCTCTTCGGCATGATGGGTTTCGCACTGGACTTGGGCCGCCTCTACCTGGTTCGCGGCGAGCTCAACCAGGCCGCCAATGCCATGGCTTTGAACGCCGCTGCGCAACTCAATCAGACGGCCTTCGCCAATACTGCCATCGCTAGCGTGCTGCCGCCCAATGGGCCAGCCTACAAATACAATTTCGCCGGCCTGACCATCGGCCAGGGCTCGGTCAACCTCACCAGCACCATCAATCCGCCGGCCTGCTTCGGCTCGGTTACCGCGGCCAGTACCCCCGGTGGCGCTCCAGTGGATTGCAGCGACCCTACCGCGCAGTTCGTCAACGTCACCATTACCGCCGATGCGCCGCTGCTGTTTTGGAGCCTGCTGCCCGGCGGATCGTCGCGCAAAACCCCGATCGTCGCGCAGGCCGTGGCCGGCATCAGCGCGCCGCTTTGCACCGCGTGCCACATCGTTCCCATCGCCATCGCGGCGCTCGACCCAACTGACACCGCCAATTTCGGTTTCGACGCCAGCTTCTCCACTCTCTACACGCTTTCCTACTCCTGCACCGGAACTCCGACGCCGGTCAACCTGCTGGGGACCACCAGCGTCGGGCCGGCCGGCCAATCCACCGTTCCCTATGTGCTGCTCAACCGGTTCGATGCCAACAACGCCACGCTATCGGAATCCGACCAGGCTTTCCAGGACGGCGCCGCGGGCATCGCGGCCTCCGTCAACCCCACGCCGAACACACTCACCTCGTCTGCCAACACTCCGCTCTCGTGCGTAAACGTCAACGACACCGAACAGATCTGGGCCAGCGCCGTTCCCGCCGCCTGCGCCGCCGCGGCCATCCCGACCGTCGAAGCCACGCTCTGCGGCATCTACACGCGCCTGGATGACCCGAACAATCAGGCAGCTTGCGCCACGGCGGTCTCCGATTTCAGCGCCCTCGCGCCGCTGTACCTGCCGGACAGCAACGCCAGCGAGGCGATGACCGACGCCTATCAGCAGTACGCCGGCAATGGAAGGCGCATCATCACGGTGGCCATTGTAGATGTCTTGGCCGCGAATACCGTGGCCCCCATGACGGTCCTGGGATTCCGCCAGTTCCTGGTGACCCCCAGCCAGGACGGCAGCTTCTTTGTCCCCAGCGACTCCAACAGCCGTATTCCGGTACTCTACATCGGCAACCCCGCGCCGGTGCCAGGGGGATGGTTCGATACGCGCTATGCCAACGCCTGCGTGCCCGGGTCGTTCACCGGACCCGGGAAGGTGGTGCTGCACCAATGAGACATTTGTGGGGCAGGTTGGCAGGGGCACCCTCTGGGTTCGGCGGATTGTTAATCCGCCTGTGGGGCAGGTTGGCAACCTGCGGCGGATTGTTAATCCGCCTGCCGCAATTGGAAAAGCCCTTGCCGGCGACGGCGAAAACGCGAGCTTCCAAGCAGGCGGATTGCCAATCCGCCGCAGCTTGCCAACCAGCTTGCCAAGCTGCCCCACAAGGGCGCCGCGGTAACATGGTGTTGGAATTGGCGATGTGGCTGCCCATCCTCTTCCTGCTCATCGCCGGCATGATTCAGGTGGGCAAGTGGACTTATCTGGATTACTCGCTCAACAAGATCCTCTACGCCGCCGCACGCCAGTTGGCGGTGCAGCAGGGCCTGAATTTCTGCGACCCGGCCGACCCGGCCACCCAGGCCGCATTTACCGATGCGATCAACGATCCGGCCACGGGCCTGCCGCTGATCTCGAACCTGACGGTGGACATGCTGCAGGTAACCACCCAGTGTCTCGACGCTACCGGCGCCATCGGCGCTTGCGATGTCGGGGGCTGTGGCTCACCCGCCAGCGCCCAACGCCCCGATTTCATCACCGTAGCGTTGGCGAACGGGTTTACGATTCAACCGCGCATCCCGTACATCCTGCTCAACCCATTTCAACTGCGGCCAACGGTGACGGTGCCGTTCGGAGGCAGCTCGCTATGACACCGCTTGCTAACGCGCGCGGCTCTGTTGCGGTACCGAGCCGCGACCGTGAGGGAGTGGTCTTCAAACACCGTTCCGGCCAGGCCGTCACCGAATTCGCCCTGCTCTACACCGCCGTCGTTCTGCCCCTCACCTTCATGGTCGTTTTCGTCGCCCAGATGCTGTGGATCTGGCACTCGGTGGTCGATTTCACTCGCGACGGCGCCCGCTACGCCGCCACCCACTGCTGGCAGGCCGATGGCAGCGCCGCCAACGTATTGCAATACATGCAGAGCCACGTGCCGCGCATGATCGATATGGACCAGTTTCAAAATAACGCCGCCGGCATTCAGGTTCAGTATTTCGCCCAGCAGCCCGATGGCAGCCTGGCCCCGTTCGACAGCGGCGTCTGTGCAGGTTGCCTGCCCGATGCCGTCAGCGTCAGCATCAGGGCCTACCAGTACAAGCGCTTTTCCAGTTTCTTCAGGCTGCCCAATGTGACCATCCCGCCGTTTGCCACCACGGTGCCGATGGAAAGCGGCGGCCTGCAGGATGCGTCGGGGACGTGCGTGCCATGAAGGTACGAGAGGATTCCAGTGTCTAACTCCTTGATGGTCGCTTCCAGCGATGAACATTTCCGCGAGATGGTCCGCGACAGCCTGCTGAATATTCCGAACTCCAAGGTGGCGGCGGAATATCAGGAGGTGGCCGCCAACCTCTATATCCGCGTGCTGCAGGACCTGGAGCGGAACCCCACCGCCGGTCTGATCGTCGATATCTCGGGCGACCCCGATGGCGCTATCAAGGCCGTCGAAAAGGTGAAGCAGGCGGTGCCCGACCTGTTCGTGATCGTCGCCAACTTCCACGCCGACGCCGAAACCGTCATCCAGTGCATGCGGGCCGGCGCCAACGAATTCCTCATTCAGCCCATCAAACGGACCGAATTCCGCGATGCCATGGGCCGCCTGGAGCGCGCGCCGCGGCACGGCTCGGTGGGCGAGAGCAAACTCGGCAAGATCTATACGTTCATCGGCACCAAGGGTGGTGTCGGCGCCACCACGCTGGCGGTGAACTTCGCCGCCGTGCTGGCACAACGCAAACAGTCGGCCGTCGCCATCGATCTGGACCTGGTCGGCAACGACGTCGCCATGCAGTTGGGCGCGGCGCCGCAGTACACCCTGATGGAGGTTGCCGAAAACCTGGAGCGCATGGACCAGGCGCTGTTCGAAGGCTTCGTGACCCGCGATCCTCTGGGCTTCTTCCTGGTGGGGCCGCCGGATGCGCTGGAGCAGCAGGGCCACTTCAGCGACCACATGTTCCGCGAGTTCGCCACCTTCCTGGTGGAGAAGTACGAGGCGGTAGTGGTGGATGGCGGCCGCGCGGTTTCGAACGAAGTGGTGATGGCCGCGGCGCAGGTTTCGGCCTCCGTCTTCCTGGTGGTGGACCAGGAATTTCCCTCCATCCGCAACGCCCAGCGCTACATCACGTTCCTGATGCGCACGGGCTTCAACCAGGACCAGCTCAAAGTGGTGGTCAACCGGTATACCAAGAAGGTGACGGCCAACCTGGCCACCATCGAACAGATTGCGCAGACGCTGAACCAGCCGGTGTTTTACGGGATTCCGAATTCGCCCGCCGTGATCGCGTCCATCAACAAGGGCCGGCCGTTTGTGGCGAACCGTGAACAGGCGGGCGAGCTGGACCGTGTCTTTCGGGCCTTCGTGGATAAGGCCACGGGAAGGAAGAAGAGCGCGGCGGATGCGGCAGTGGCATAGACTGAAGAGAGCTTTCAGCGATCAGCTATCAGCGGTCAGCTTGAACCGGGGAGCACGCGCCGGCGCTGGGTTTAGCTGAAAGCTGAAGGCTGAAAGCTGATCGCTAATATGGGTAGCCGCACGATCATCCCGCGCGCCGACCGCTGGTTCGATCTGAAGAGCCAGGTCCACCACAAGCTCGTCAACGCGCTGACCCCGGAGCAGCTCAAGGACCTGAACAAGGATAGCGTCCGCGGCCAGATCGGCGCCGTCGTGGAGAAGCTCATCATCGATGAGAATCTCCCGATGACCATGGGGGAGCGGGAGAAACTGGTCGAGGAAATCCTCGACGAAGTCTTCGGCCTGGGGCCGCTGGAAGTCCTGCTCAAAGACCCAACCATCAGCGACATCATGGTCAACGGCTTCGATAACGTATACGTCGAACGCGCCGGCCGCCTGGTGGAGACCAACATCCGATTCAAGGACAATGCCCACGTCCGCCTGATCATCGAGCGCATCGTCTCGGCCATGGGCCGCCGTATCGACGATTCGTCGCCTATCGTGGATGCCCGGCTGGCCGACGGCTCGCGCGTCTGCGCCGTGATCCCGCCGCTGTCGCTAATCGGACCGGTGATGTCCATACGGCGCTACGGCAAAAAGGTTCTCAGCACCGAAGACCTGCTCAAGAACGAAACCTTCACTACCGGAATGCTGGACTTCATGAGCGGCTGTGTGGAAGCGCGGCTCAACGTGGTGATCTCCGGCGGTTCCGGTTCCGGAAAGACCACCATGCTCAACACCATGTCGCGGTTCATTCCCGAGGAAGAGCGCATCGTCACCATCGAAGACACCGCCGAACTGCAACTGCAGCAGAGCCACGTGGTGCGGTTGGAAACGCGGCCGCCCAATATCGAAGGCGCCGGCGCCATCACGCAGCGCGACCTGCTGATCAACACGCTGCGTATGCGGCCCGACCGCATCATTGTCGGCGAATCGCGCGGCGCCGAAGCCCTGGATATGCTGCAGGCCATGAACACCGGCCACGATGGATCCATGACCACCGTGCACGCCAACGCGCCCCGCGACGCCTTTTCGCGCCTGGAGACCATGGTGATGATGGCCAGCCAGCACGTGCCCGATCGCGTGATCCGCCAGCAGCTTGCCAGCGCCATCAACGTGGTGGTGCATTGCAGCCGCCTGGCCGATGGAACGCGCAAGGTGACCGGAATCGCCGAGGTGGTGGGCGTGGAAAACGACCAGGTGGAGATGCAGGATTTGTTCATGTTCGACCGTTCCGGCATCAGCCAGCGCGGCAAGGTGCTGGGCCGTTTCCGCGGCTGCGGCGTGAAACCGATTTGCATGGACCGGTTGAAATCGTACGGCATTCATCTTTCGCCGGCCATCTTTTCTGAGGAGCACGAGGTGAAGGAAAAATAAATGCTCCTGTTTCTGTTGGCCGCGGGGCTCATCTTTTCGGTTGCCATCTTCGGCGCCGGCTACTACGTCTGGTCGGTGCCCGAGCAGGAAGCCGAGGAGTTGTTGCGCACCCGCCTGCGGGAGATTCGTACCCACGCGCGCCGCGGGGTGCAGAGCCAGCCGGAACTCTTGCGCCGCGAGCAGCGCGGTTCCTTCGCATTTTTGGGCGACCTGGTGACGTGGGTGGGAGTGCTGCGCCGCTTGCAGGAGATCATCCGGCAGGCCAATTTGAAATACCGCGCGGCCGACGTATTGGGCATCAGCCTGGCCCTGGCGGCCGTGACCTTCGTGGTCCTCACACTTTTCGGCGGCATGCTGTTTCTGAGGCTGCTGATTGCCTTGGTGGCGGGGATTGTGCCGCTGGTCTACATCCTGCGGGTGCGCAACCGGCGGCTCCGGAAATTCGAGGAGCAGCTTCCGGACGCGATCGATCTGTTTACCCGCACCATGCGCGCCGGCCACAACATCCACAGCGGCCTGGAGACCATCGCCAACGAAACCAGCGACCCGGTCCGCATGGAATTCAGGAAGCTGATGGAAGAATTGGGCCTGGGTTCGCAGGTAGAGCCGGCGCTGCATGAGTTGGGCAAGCGCATTCCCCTGATCGACCTGAAGTTTTTTATCACCAGCTTGATTTTGCAGCGGCAGACCGGCGCCAACATGGTGGCGGTGCTGGAGAACCTCTCCACGCTGGTGCGGGAGCGCCTGAACATGGCCGCCAAAATGAAAGCGCACACCGCGCAGCAGCGCTTTTCGGCGGGCCTGCTTTGCGCGCTGCCCTTCGTAGTAGGGTTGGGGTTTTGGATTCTGAAGCCCGAGTACATCCGGCTGCTGTGGACCGATCCGGTGGGGAGCAAGTTTTTCACCTACGCCATCTGTTCGGAGATCGTGGGCATTCTGATCATTCGCAAAATCGCCAATGTCAAGGTTTGAGGTGAAGCCGCCATGCTGACGAACCTGCTGTTTTTCCTGCTCACCGGCGCCACCCTTTCGCTGCTGCTGTGGACCGGTTCGGAGCTCTTCCGCAACCAGGAAGACCCGCTGGGCGACCGGCTGGAGGGGCTGCAAACGCAGGCCATGGTGGCCACGGCGCGCGCCATCCGCCGCAAGCGTGCGGGCCGCGGCCTGGACCGGTTCCTCTACGTAATCGGCATGGTGCCGGGCGGCGACGATTGGATGAACACCACCGAAAAGCTGCTGGCGCAGGCCGGAGTCCGCCGCAAGAGCGCGCTGGCCTTGTACTGCATCGGCGTTATGGTCTTCGTGATGGCGTTGTGCGCGGGCACTGTTTATCTGCAGCGCGACAACACCAACGGCATCACATCGCTGATCGGCGGCCTGCTGGCGGCGCTGTTGATCGGCTTCATCCTGCCGAAGCAGATTCTCTACCGCATGGTGAAGAGCTACCGGCGCAAGTTGCAGGAGGCGCTGCCGGATACCGTGGACCTGCTGGGCATCGTGCTGGGCACCGGCCTGGGCCTGGACCAGGCGATGATGCGCGTGAGCGAGGAGATGATGTACATCTACCCTGAGCTGGCCAACGAATTCGCCACCGTGGTGATGCAGGTCCGCGCCGGCCAGGAGCGCGGCAAGGCCTTCAGTCAGTTCGTCCGCCGCACGGGCATCGAGGACATCAAGGCGCTGGCCGCGATGATCATCCAGAGCGAAAAGTTCGGCACCAGCCTGGCACAAGCCCTGAAGGTGTACGCCGACGCGTTGCGCACCCGCCGCCGCCTGCGCGCCGACGCCGCCATCGGCAAAGCCGGCATCAAGATGCTGTTCCCCATCGTCATTTTCATTTTGCCGGTGCTGTTCGTGATCACCCTGGTCCCCGGCATGCTCAGCGTGATGAGAGATTTGAAGCTGCTGGGCGGGGGCAGGTAGATACGGACAAGTGGGATTGGCTGAGCCTTGCCGCTGTTGTTTATTTCGCGATGCCTCGCTGGGGGAAGAGCCTGAGTGAAATACCGCACCGGTGCGCCTATCAGCGGCACTGGCGTCGGTGGGTTTGAAACAGAACTGGGTATTCTGAAATTTGCCGATCTTACGGGCCCTGGATTTTGTAACGGTAATCCACACACCGACGGAGCCGGTCAAGCGATCATTATGTGCAGGAGACACAAACATGAGCAAAGTTTGGTTCATCACCGGCGCCGGGCGCGGCATGGGCGTGGATATCGCTAAAGCGGCTCTGGCCGCCGGGCATAAAGTAGTCGCCACCGGCCGCAATACCGACAAGGTGGCCGAGGCCTTGGGAAAATCCGTCAGCCTGTTGATCGTGAAGCTGGACATTACCCAGCCCGCCGACGCTGAATCCGCCGCTAAAGCAGCTCTGGACAACTTTGGCCGCATAGATGTGCTGGTCAACAATGCCGCAAATTTTTATGCTGGCTTTTTTGAAGAGCTGACGCCGGAACAGATGGAGCGGCAGTTGTCGACCAGTCTGATCGGCCCGATGAATGTCACCCGCGCAGTCCTGCCGGCCATGCGCAAGCAGCGTTCGGGCCTGTTAATTACGATGTCATCAAGTGCGGGCCTGATCGGTTTTGAATTCGGTACCGCCTACGCCGCGTCGAAGTTCGGCCTTGAGGGCTGGATGCAGTCGCTGCAGGCCGAGATCGAACCGTTTGGCATCGATACCATAACCGTCAATCCGGGCTTCTTTCGCACTGAGCTTCTCACTGAGGAGTCTACAAATTTCGCAGAGCGGACCATCGAGGACTACAACGAGCGCAGAGCGAAGCAAATGGAGTTTTGGAAGGGCTACAACGGGCAGCAGTCTGGCGACCCCGCCAAGCTGGCACGGGCATTGATTACAATTTCGAGTCAGGAAAAGCCGCCTCGCCGTTTCATTGCAGGCGCAGATGCTGTCGGCACCGCAGAACAGGTCGCTGCCACGCTTCAGCAGCAGACCGATGCCTACCGTGAGCTGTCCTCTTCCCTCGCATACGATAACGCGTAACATGCGAAGACGCATGATGTACATCTACCCAGAGCTGGCCAACGAATTCGCCACTGTGGTGATGCAGGTCCGCGACGGCCAGGAGCGCGGCAAGGCATTCAACCAGTTCGTCCGCCGCACGGGTATCGAGGACATCAAGGCGCTGGCCCCGATGATCATCCAGAGCGAAAAGTTCGGCGCCTGCCTGGCACAAGCCGTGAAGGTGTATGCCGACGCGTTGCGCGCCCGCCGCCGCCTGCGCGCCGATGCCGCCATCGGCAAGGCTGGCATCAAGATGCTGTCCCCATCGTCAACGCCGCCGTACTGCGCGAACTGGTGTTCGTGATGGCGTTGTGCGCGGCCATCCGGAGGCTATACTGAATGCATGGCGCGCACTCTGACACTTGATTCGCATAGCGAGCGGCTTCTAGAGGAAGCGCTAAGCACCGGCGAGTACGCATCGGCAGAAGAAGTGGTCGCTCGTGCATTGGAGGCGCTCCAAGCAAGACCGGCGATGGAACTGGAGCGGCGCCGGCAAGCAGTGCGGAATCTGCTTGCATTTGGCGAGAAACATCACCTCACGCTCGGCGAAGGAGTCCGGATTAAGGACCTGCTTCACGAAGGCCACAAGCATTGATGGGCACACCGTTCGTCCTGGATGCCTCCCTTACGATGAGCTGGTGTTTTCCGGACGAAGCCACCCCTTACAGTCGAGGCGTGCTTGCCAGCCTCGAAAAACCTACGCCGTGGTTCCCGCACTTTGGCCCTTCGAAGTAGCCAACGTCCTGGCATCGGCGGTGCGCCGCGGACGCATCGCCAAGGAGGTCCGCAATGAATTCCTGGCGCAACTCGACGAACTGTTTATCCGGAGCTCTTCCGCAACCAGGAAGACCCGCTGGGCGACCGGCTGGAGGGGCTGCAAACGCAGGCCATGGTGGCCACGGCGCGCGCCATCCGCCGCACCGAAGCAGATTCTCTACCGCATGGTGACCCGCTACCGGCGCAAGTTGCAGGAGGCGCTGCCGGACACCGTGGACCTGCTGGGCATCGTGCTGGGCACCGGCTTGGGCCTGGACCAGGCGATGATGCGCGTGAGCGAGGAGATGATGTACATCTACCCTGAGCTGGCCAACGAATTCGCCACGGTGGTGATGCAGGTCCGCGCCGGCCAGGAGCGCGGCAAGGCCTTCAGCCAGTTCGTGCGCCGGACGGGCATAGAGGACATCAAGGCGCTGGCCGCGATGATCATCCAGAGCGAAAAGTTCGGCACCAGCCTGGCACAAGCCCTGAAGGTGTACGCCGACGCGTTGCGCACCCGCCGCCGCCTGCGCGCCGATGCCGCCATCGGCAAAGCCGGCATCAAGATGCTGTTCCCCATCGTCATCTTCATTCTGCCCGTGCTGTTCGTGATCACGCTGGTCCCCGGCATGCTCAGCGTGATGAGAGATTTGAAGCTGCTGGGCGGGGGCAGGTAGACCGCTTCGAGCCAACGCTGCGCCGTCTTGGGAGGGCTAATCTACAACCAAGGACCTGAGCCCAAAGCTTATGCCCTCTCCCTATGCCAAACTAGGAGAAATGGTATACTCCTAGTTAGACTGGGAGGCAATTGCCATGGGCAAAACCGCGGAGCTTCTGCCGGGAACACTCGACATGCTGATTCTCAAGGCGGTCTCTTTGAAGCCGCTGCACGGTTACGGTGTGCTGCTGCGTATACAGCAAATCTCAGGCGATGCGCTGGAAATTCCCCAGGGATCACTATATCCCGCCCTTTACCGCCTGGAGCACCAGGAACTGATCTCCGCCGAATGGGGTGTCAGCGATAACAATCGGCGCGCGAAATACTACACGCTGACCGGTGCGGGGCGGCGGCGCCTGCGCAAGGAAACCGAGGGCTGGAACCGGCTCGCATCCGCAATCACATTAGCTTTGAACACTACACCCGAGGAGGTGTGACGTGCTGAAACAAATTCGCTCGTTCTTCCGCGTTCTGAAATCACGCGACGATTTCGAACGGGGCATGTCAGAGGAACTCCGATTCCACGTCGATCAATACATGGCCGATCTGATCCGCGCCGGCGTCCCGCCTCCAGAGGCTGCACGGCGCGCCCGAATCGAGTTCGGCAGCCTGAACAGCACTCAGGAAGAATGCCGCGAAGCCCGCGGGCTTCAACCATTCGACGAATTACGGAGGCAGCTCCGCCACGCGGGACGGACATTGCGTAAGACGCCGCGATTCACAGCTACCGCACTCCTGACGCTCGCGGTTTGTCTCGGCGCGAATCTCACGATCTTCGCCGTCGTGAACTCCATTCTGCTTCGTCCCCTGCCCTTCCCGGCGCCCGACCGGCTGGTCACGGTGTTCAACACATATCCGAAAGCAGGCGTCCTCCGCGATGGGTCCTCAACGACGAATTACTACGAACGCCGCGGTCAGATACCGGCCTTCTCGGATCTCGCCATCTACAGCGAGGGAGCGGCAATCGTCGGAGAAACCGGCGCAACAGAACGCGTGCCGTTGATGCGCGTATCGCCGGAGTTTTTCTCCACCCTTGGCGCTAACCCCGTGATGGGACGCAGCTTCACGGATGCGGAGATGGCGATACCGCCCAGCAGAGTCGTAATTCTTAGCGACAGCTATTGGCGGCGAAGTTTCAATGCCGACCCACGCGTATTGGGCAGGCAGGTTCAGGTTGCCGGAGTTGCGAACACCGTCGTGGGCGTTCTCCCGCCCGGCTTCCGCTTTTTATCGTCGGAAGCGCGGCTGTATTTTCCCTTTGCGTCGCGTCCCGAAGATCGCGTGTCCCGCGAGCGGCATTCGGGTGGGAATTCGAAACATATCATCGCTCGCCTCAAACCTGGCGCCACGCTGGCACAGGCGCAGGCTCAGATTGACGCTCAGAACAACACCCTTGAACGGGACGATCCGAAGGCGAAGATGCTCTCCGACGCCGGCTTCCGGTCCGTGGTGGTACCTCTCCGCGCGGACCACGTCGCGAGCATTCGCCCCACGCTGCTATGGATGCAGGGCGGCGCCCTGGCGCTCCTGCTGATTGGCGCGGTCAACCTGGCAAACCTGCTCCTGATCCGCGCCAGCGGGCGAATCAAGGAACTGGCGGTACGGCAGGCTTTGGGGGCGAGCCGCTGGCACGTGGTCAGTGAAGTGGCAGTAGAAACGACGCTGTTGACGCTGGCCGGAGGGTTCCTGGGCCTCGCCGGTGGCTGGGCCGGAATCCGCCTTCTCGGCACGCTCGGTGCGGAGCGTTTGCCATTGGGCACTGACATCGCCTTTGATGCTCGACTGGCAATGGTTGCGGTGGTCGGGTCCGTCATCCTGGGAATTGCGCTGGCGTTACCGATTGCGTGGTTCAATCTGAGCGCTCATCTGGCGGGTGCGATTCAATCGGAGACGCGAGGCGGGACGTCGGGCCGCATGTCTCAGCGGCTGCGACACGGCTTCATCGTGGCCCAGATTGCGATGGCGTTAGTTCTGTTAGAGGGAGCTGGCTTGCTCGGGCTCAGCCTGAAACAGGCGATGGCTGTTTCACCGGGCTTTCGGCCGGACCATGTGCTTACCGGTCAAATCCTACTGCCGCCGAATCAATACCCGGACTGGCCCGCCCGCCTTGCTTTTAACGAGCGTCTGCTGGCGGAGATATCGCGGCAGCCGGGAGTGACAGCGGTGGGCGCGGTAAACAATGTCCCGCTCAGCGGCAACAACGGGAAGAGCGCGGCTACAGTGAAAGGCTACGTGCGCCCGCCTGGCGAAACATTGCGCGGGCACTACTCCTACGGCGTGGATGGCAACTACTTCGCGGCCATGGGCTTCAGTCTGCTGGAAGGGCGATTCCTCTCCGCGGACGATTCACAACGTGGGGATCGGGTCTGCGTTGTTGACGAGGACTTCGCCCGCTTCTATTGGCCACACGCCAGCGCTCTCGGCCAGCGGCTGTTCGAGGGCTCGGATGAAACAAAAGACGTCGATGCATTTACCGTAGTCGGGGTTGTGGGTGCGGTGAAACAGGCCGGCCTTACCGACGATGCGGCGCAGGGCGCGATTTATTACCCGTATGCGCTGCGGACCGACGCTAGTCTTTTCGTGGTGCTTCGCACAAGCCTTCCCCCGGAATCGGTGGGGCCGGCCCTGCAAACGATTGTCCGGCAGACTGGACGCGATGCAACCATGACCGATGTTCGGTCCATGGAGACACGGATCTCCGACAGCCTGATTACGCGCAGGGCACCGGCGTTACTGGCGACCCTCTTTTCCGCGATCGCTTTGTTACTCACTGCCATCGGGACTTACGGAATACTGAGCTACGCGGTGGCGCAGCGCCGAAGGGAGATCGGCGTTCGGATGGCCCTGGGCGCGCGGCCGCAACAGATCCGCGGTCAGTTTCTTGCGCTGGGTTTACGCCTGTTGGCAGCGGGCACGATGCTCGGTGTGGCCGGAGCGTGGGTAACGGGCCGAGCTATGCGGAATCTCCTTTTCCATGTGCCGCCTTTTCATGTGGCGACACTTGCGGGAACGGCCTGCATTATCGGTCTGGTTTCGCTGGTCGCCTGTCTGGTTCCGGCTCACCAGGCTGCTTGTATCTCGCCGACCGAGGCTCTTGCCGATGAGTAGTGAGGCTGTCCGCTCCGGACACGGCCGATGAAGATCATCGAAATCCACGCTTCTGGCCCACGACCCGAAGTACACAATCGTCAGCCCCAATTAGTCAAGAACTCCACCTGGTTTCGCTGCCGGCCACCGTGGACCTGCATGTTCGAGCACCCCCTGTCCATGGCCTGCTATCGAGCCGAAACCTGCTCGCGGAGGCGAAGGCATGGAATCGCCGGAGGAATCGAAGTCGGGTCAAGATCGCTTCGAAGTTCGGCCGCAAAACTGGTCGCCGCAAGTTGGCCTACAAAAACGAAGTCTCAGGCTAGAGAATCGAGAGAGGACGGTCAGGGGCCTGGGCTCTGGGAGGGTGCTTCGTGATCGCGAGCGAGGGTAAGAGCGTTGCGCAAATCGCCCACACGACCACGTGCATCGTCATCAGAGCGCAAGCCTCCGGCCAGCCTCCGCCCATAATGTGTGAAATCGCCAATAATACGCAGGGCAGAAACGACAGGATCAGGACTACAGCCGAAACTCGACACCATGTGCGGACCGGGTTCGGATAAGACACCATCCCTACAAAGACGTAGATAGCCATCATGGTGCAGGCAATAGTGCCGACGACGGGAGAGCCTGAACTGAGTGGCGTGAACGCCGGATCGGGGTGAAGCACCCGAACGGCAAGCTCGCGAACGGCTAACACGCCGGCCACGGCTGCGGCAATTGTCAATGCCGATGCCCCCCACAGGACTCGCGGGGACTGAAGATAATGCGAAGATTCTTCCACAATAGTTCCCCATTGGACGCAATCGGTTGTCCAGAAGTTCCAGCCGGTATGTAGCGATCGAAGGGGGGGTGCCGGAACGTGACGTGTTATGTTTACCCGGCCGTCTAACGCTCTATCAGCGGAGGACACGCTGCCGTGGTTCCGAGCGTCTCTTCGCCCATGACTCAAGCAATCCACGCCGCCAATCGGTCTCCAGATCCCCCTGAAAACGAATTCCCGCGAGCCGTACGAAGTTGCGATCCCCTGCCTCCTGGCGGTCACAGGAATATCTTCTTTTTTGACCCGGCTCATCCGGCTGTGTGGCAGGCATTTACGCATCGGCTCAGGTGTTCTTCCGGCCGGTTGCATGAGGGGCGTATGCGATGGTGAAAGCGAGGGGTTGGGACGGTTGTCCCAGCCGCTCACACCACCGCGCCAGCAACCCTCTTTGTTTGTGCATTGAGAGTTGGAGTTCGTTAGGACATCTGTCCCAACCGCGGTCATGGAAGGAAACGAAATGGAAGAAATCAACGATGAGATGTCGGACAACCAGCAGGTCCTGGAGTTCGGCATCATGCTCGGGCAACGCCGCGCGTTTGGCTGGTCGCGGGCCGCTGCCGCGCGGCGCAGGCCGAGTGCCTTCGCAAGGTTCGCGACGGGAAAACCTACCTGAAGTTCGCAACTAGGGTTTCGAGAGATCAGGCCGCCAATCCCGGTCGCGGTCGCCATCGATTTCAAGTATATCGCCCGGAGTTCTTCCGCAACCAGGAAGACCCGTTGACCCGCTGAGCGACCGGCTGGAGGGGCTGCAAACGCAGGCCATGGTGGCCACGGCGGGTTCTCCGGCCGGGCCGCGGGTACGACGGCTGCCAGAGGCTTGTTCCGATGGGTTGTCCCACCGGGCCGCGGGCGTGCTAAATTCTAGCCGTGCACATACTTATGATCGACGACGATGCCGAACTCTGCAGCCTGCTGGGGGAATTCCTGCAGAGGGAGGGCTATTCGGTGGAGTTCGAGCACGAAGGCAACCGCGGATTGCAAAGGGCGGCACAGGCGGGCGTGGACCTGGTGCTGCTCGACGTGATGTTGCCGGGCATCGACGGGTTTGAGATTCTGCGCCGCCTTCGAGAGAAAAGCAAAGTGCCGGTGATCATGCTGACGGCGCGCGGGGAAGACGTGGACCGCATCGTGGGCTTGGAACTGGGGGCCGACGATTATCTGCCGAAGCCCTTCAACCCGCGCGAACTGGTGGCGCGGATTCGCGCCGTAGTGCGCCGCTATGAACCACGGCCGGCGGCGCCTTCGCACCGCCTTGAGGTCAATGGCGTGGTGTTGGACACGGGCACGCGCGAGGTGATGGCCAACGGCAAGCGCCTGGACCTGACAACTTTTGAGTTCGACATTCTGGAACAACTCATGCGCTCCGCCGGGCACGTGCTATCGCGCGACGCTCTGATGGAGAACTTTTACAACCGCAAGGCGACGCCTTTCGACCGGTCCATCGACATGCACATCAGTCACCTGCGCAAGAAGATCGAAAACGGCGAAGCCTTGATCAAGACAATCCGCGGCGTGGGCTATCAGTTCTGCCGCACGCCGGAAGACGCCGGTGGCGAATGAGATCTCTCTTCGGAAAGATCTTAATCTGGTTTTGGTTCACGCTGGCCATTACAGTGGTGGGCTCAGCCTTCATTTCGGCGCTGAAGGTAAACGAAAACGATTCCGACGAGCGGGCGCCGGTGGCCCGCCTGGTGACCTTTCAACTGGAAGAGGCGCGAATCGCCTATGAGGTGGGAGGCCGGCCGGGTTTGCAGTCTTTCCTGGACACGCTGCACCGCGTGTACGAGGCCAATGGCATCTTGACGGACGGAGACGGGCGCGATCTGCTGACCAACCAGGACCGGTCTCAGATGATCCGGCACGCCCGGCGGCGCGCGTTGTTCCAGTTCTTCCGGACCGGCGACGCCACCATAGCGCGGGTTTCCGACGACGGCAAGTTTTGGTTCTTTTTCATTGTGCCGCGGGCCACCGTGGGCGCGTGGTTCCTGCTGCCGGACCATGTTTTCGTGATGGCGGCGGCGGTGCTGCTGTGTTACCTGCTGGCTTATTACCTGACGGCGCCGGTGCGCCAGTTGGAGAAGGCCGTGGAGCGGTTCGGCAGCGGCGACCTGGCGGCGCGCGTAGGGTCTACGCGGCAGGATGAGTTGGGCCACCTGGCGCGCACGTTTGACCGGATGGCGAACCGGATTGAGACGCTGGTATCCGCCGAGCGCCGGCTGCTGCTGGACATTTCGCACGAACTGCGGTCGCCCCTGGCCAGGCTCGGGGTGGCTGTGGAACTGGCGCGTTCGGGCGAGAATCCGGATGCCGCGCTGAACCGCATCCAGAAGGAGTCGGACCGGCTGAACGGGCTGGTGGGACAACTGCTTCAGGTGACCCGCGCCGAAGGCGACCCGAGTTCCCTGCGCCGCCACCCGGTGCAACTGGACCAACTGGTGCAACAACTGGTGGACGATTCGCTGATTGAGGCGGCCGCCCACGGGTGCCAGGTGAAATTCGAGAATCGCGAACCGGTGAGGGTGGAGGGCGATGTCGAATTGCTGCGCCGTGCGGTGGAGAACGTGATTCGCAACGCGATCCGATATTCGCCGCCGGAAACGGCAGTGGAAGTCTCGCTGGCGCGGAACAACGGCAAGGCGGTGGTGGACGTGCGCGATCATGGTCCAGGCGTGCCGGAAGAGGCGCTGCCGCGTTTGTTCGACGCCTTCTACCGGGTGGAGAGCGACCGCAACCGGTCGAGCGGCGGCATTGGCCTGGGCCTTTCCATCGCGCGGCGGGCAATCGAGTTGCACCAGGGGGCGATCCGCGCCAAGAATGCGAAGCCGGGGTTGGAAGTGGTGATGGAGTTGCCGGTGGCGTAGGCGTCGATGCCTGCGCTGCCCGGTTGGGCTCAGGCTACACTGGAAAAGATAGTGGAGCCCTTTGCCGCCGTATTCGACTGGGATGATGCCAATACCCGCCACTTGGCCCCTTATGCCGTCTCGCGAGACGAAGCCGAGCAATGTTATCGCAATGAACCGCTCATTATCGAAGAGCAGTACCTGGGTGGTGAACTGCGTTACCTCGCCTTGGGTGAAACGGATGGAGCCCGGAGGCTGGCCTTTGTTCACAGTTCGCGGACCGCGAGTGCGCTTTATCACGGCATATCCGATGAGCGGCCCGCAACAGGAGCAGTATGAGAAGGATGAAACCATGAGTGAAGAGCCGGTTCCGAGCTTCACCAATGAAGAGAAGGAGGCGGCCTGGTGGGACGCTCACCCGGAAGTGCTGGCTCAGCGCTTCCAGAGCGCTAGGCAGCAGGGGCGTATTCACCGGTTGAGCCAGACAACATTGCCCGGTGCGTCCGAGACCGTCGCGATCCGCATACCCGAACCGGAACTTTCACGAGCCCGCGAACTGGCGGCCAAGCGGGGAATCCTGTATCAGACTTATATCAAGATGCTACTGCGGGAGGCCCTTGATGCCGAAGAGAAAAGCTCGCCGGGTGAGATCGGCCGACCGCGAATTAGGGCCGGGAATGCGGCTGTGCTGTTTGGCTCGTGAAGGCGTAAGTGTCCCGGCGATCCCACTTGTCAGTCCGGAGCGGGAAAATCACCGCGACGTCTTTTGAGCCTAAGGGGACCATGGGGAGTAAAGATTTGACCCTTTCTCGGCGAGCAGGCAGGCCGAAATTCGGCCTCAATTCCCGATGGGCGCTTTCTCCGCGCGGTCGATCACCAGGATCTCAACCGGACCCTTTTGGGGCTGCAGCTTGAGTCCAAGCGGCTCCAGGAAGAGGGCGAAATCAGAGCCGCCGCGCTCCATTCCTTCCAGGGTGTGTTTCAGTTCCGCGCCGTTGTCGGCCAGCTTCATGGTGAAGTCAAAAAGCCCGTGAAGCCCCGTCTCATCCAGCACCGGCCTGTCGACGCTGAATGGCCGCGCGGATAACCGTTCCGCCAACTCCGTCATCGTAAAGTTTCGAAATTCCAGCCCGCCCCCGGCCGGCCGCATGCTGCTCAAGCCCCCACTGGCCGCACCATGGAGTTTGGCTCCGCGTTTGCCGGTAACCAGCAAGTAGACCGGGAGTTCTTTCGTTTCCCGATGGAATGTAAGTTGGAAGCGATCCGCCAGCAGCGTTTGCAGCATGAGCCTCAACTGGTGGTCTGAAGCGGGGCTGGATGTCTTGGCGACGATGTCGTATCTCTCGGTGGCGAGCCAACCCGGACCTGAAACT
>DATMNI010000087.1:0-16332 GCA_035570275.1 Candidatus Acidiferrales bacterium
GATGCTCAGCGCTGGAGTATCCATAGAGATCATCGCTCGGTTGCTGGGACATGCCAGCGTAAACATGACCTGGACTCACTACAGCGCATGGGTTCCGGAACTCCAGCAGCGGCTTGAAACCTCGGTACGTGGCGCTATCCACCAGATTGGAAGGCTCAACTGAGCGGCCGAATCGTTGTATCCAGATTGATTCGCCACGCGCCTAATTGGAATTGATTGTTTGCCGGCGCTCCCGCGATGATGCCGTCGAAATCCTCCGGATATCGGACGGCCTCCATGATCCCTTGACGGCCGCCGGTTGAACATCCGTTCCAGTATGAAAATCGAGGGCCTCGGCCATAGAAAGCCACCATGATAGCTTTCGATTTGGCGGTCATCTCATGCACCGCACGATAGGCGAAGTCGACGAGCTTTTCGGGATGCCCAACAGCGAACGCCGCTTCCGGACCTTTGTGCCCCGTATCGGTTGATGATGTGGCGTAGCCTTGCTGCAGCGCATTCAACATGCCACTCAAATTGAAGCTTCCAACCCAGCCACCTCCGCCCACGGCCTGATATTTCGATTCCAGCTTTCGCGAGCCGGCATCCACAATTCGATTTCAATGTGCGAGTCCGCCGTCGGCGTCAAAACCGCCGCCACCCTGCAATAAGCGGGGACTGAACCTTTGCATATTGCGTGGCATCCGACGGCAGTCCCGTGGGCAAATATGGCCCCTTGGGCATTGCGACTGCCGCAGTGATTGTCGCGCTTTGCAGTTTCAGTGACGTCAAACGTTCACAGGGCATCTGCGCGAGCGCTATAATGCAAAAAGCAAACATCAGCAATATGTGCATAGAATCTTTTTCAAGACGGGCAATCCTCCCGACGTCTGATTGTACGCAATTCCATCGTCGCGTTCGGACATGGACCTATCATCCTTGAAATCCGTTGCGGTTCATCGCTCATGCTCTCGGAGGAATGTACAATTACTTGGGCGACGCACTGCGCCGCAGACGTGCGCCTGCAGAGTTGTAGCCAGAACGCCATTTCGCGAGGCCGAAAAGTAGCCCCAGTTCGCCGGCGCCCCCCGCACTTGGTCTGCCTGTTCCGCACACAATGGAGCCAACAACAACCGCGCCAAGCCGGCGCAGGTGGCGGTGCGGTTCATGCGGCCTATGCTACCGCATCGGCCGCATGATACGAACTGGCCGGAGGTGTCGCCTAGGACGCTGCGCCGGAATTCCCTCATTTGCCACCATCCTGCAAGCATTGACACACAGGCGTAGACCGTGTTAGTTTCTGAGCACCATAAGTATTTGGGCATTACCGGCCTTCTGGTTCCGCTCTGCGCCCCGGCTGCGTGTCGCTCCTCGTGTGAGAAAAGTCAGATTCTGACATCAGGAGTCGCCAATGGTAAATTTCCACTTTCGAAGACGCTCTTCACGGACCGCCACGGACCGTCGAGTGCTCGCTGCCTTCGGCATCGCTTTCACAGCGGTATTGATTGCTGCAGGCGCGGCCACCAACGGGCTAACCCGAACCGTGATGGTCACGGAGGGGACGAATATCTCCGCGACCCTCTCTCCGGATCGCAAGACGATCATCATGGATCTGCAGGAGGCGCTGTGGACGCTGCCCATCGGCGGCGGTACGGCCAGGCGCCTCACCGACCCGTTGCTCGAACCGGCTCGCCCGAACTGGTCCCCCAAAGGCGATGCCGTCGCCTTTCAGTCATTCAAAGGCGGGACGTTCCACATCTGGCTGATGAAGCCCGATGGCACCGGCATTCGGCAACTGACGGACGGCCATGCCGACGATCGGGATCCGTGTTTTTCGCCCGATGGAACTAAGGTCGCGTTCTCCTCGGACCGTGCCTTCAAGGGCAACTACGATATCTGGGTCGCGGAAGTGGCCAGCGGAAAACTGACGCAGTGGACCTCAAATCCGGACGACGAGTTTGAACCGGCATGGTCCGTGGACGGCGCCGAAATCGCCTATGTCAGCGGCACGGGTTCAATCGGAACGAGCCTCCGATCGGTGAACGCTTCGGGCCGGGAAAGGCTTGTCCTCTCCGCGCCCGAAGGAACCCACCTGAATTCGCCGTCGTGGTCTCCCGATGGCGCCCGGATCGCCTATACACAGATTGCCGGAAATAAGGCCCAACTGATGGTGTCGGGCGGGAGAGTGGGAACGGTGGGCGATGTGTTTCCCTTCCTCGCCACTTGGCTTTCTGCCAACCGGATTTTCTATACCGGCAACGGCAAACTGCTCACCACAACGCTTTCGGGCGGGGTGACCAAAAACATTCCGTTTCAAGCCAGGTTCGAACTGACCCGTCCCGGGTACAAACGCAAGACGCACGATTTCGACTCAGCCGCCATCCACGCGGTCAAAGGCCTTCTCTCTCCGGCCCTCGCACCGGATGGGAGGCGCATCATTTTCGAGGCTCTCAACCAACTCTGGTTAATGGAAATCGGCGGCAAGCCCGTAGCGTTGACCTACGACAGCTTTTACAAGCAATCCCCAGCCTGGTCGCCCGACGGCGGCAGCATCGCGTATTCTTCCGACAAAAGCGGTACGGCCGACGTTTACATTCTCGATCTGGCGACGAAAGCCGAGCGGCGTGTCACGAACCTGCGGGACTCGGCCGCTTTGGACCCGGTCTGGTCGCGCGACGCCCAGAAGCTCGCGTTTCAGAAACAGGACGGCGCCACCTACACTGTCGATCTTGCGAGCGGCGAGATCCATGAGGCGATCAAGGCGTCTTTTCAACCATCGAAGCCGAGCTGGTCGGGCAAGGGCAATGCCCTCTCTCTGGCGGCTCTCAGACCGTATTCGAAGCGTTTTCGCGAAGGGACCAGCTTGATCCTGACAGCCGATCTGGCGACCGGGCAGTTGACCTATACCGAACCGGCTCCATACAAATCCATCACCACGCGCGGCGTAGATGGCCCGGTTTACTCGCCCGACGGCTCGCAAATGGCATTCGTGATGGATGGTTACCTCTGGGTGCGCCCCGTGGATTCCAATGGAATTCCGATCGGCGAAGCACGTCCCATCAATGAGGAGATGACCGATGCGCCCAGTTGGAGCGGCGATGGCAAACGTCTGCTGTATCTTTCGAACGGGAAGTTGAGGCTGATTGCGGCAGATGGGAAGACGCCGCCCGTAGACGTGCCCCTCGACCTGTCCTGGCATCGGGCAAGCTCCCAGAAAAGGACGCTGATTCACGCCGGCCACCTGTGGGACGGCACAGGTCCGAATGTGCGGGCCGAAATCGACATAACCATCGCCGGCCGGCGGATTCAGAAGATCGAGCCGCATCGCGACGAATCGCATCGCGGGGTGGATGCCGTGGTGGATGCGTCCAACCTGACCGTCATGCCGGGCTTGTGGGAGACGCACAATCACGGCTACGGGGGCCTGCCAGGGTTTGGCGACCGCGCCGGCCGGATCTGGCTGGCCTACGGATTCACCGATCTGCAGTCGCAAGGCGATTCTGCCTACGGACAGATGGAGATCAAGGAGTCATTCGGTTCAGGGAGCCGCCTGGGGCCGCGCTATTTTGCCGCCGGGGAGCCGATCGATGGCGAACGCGGGTACTATGGCTCGGATCACAGCGTAACCAACCTGAAGGAACTGCAACTCGAATTGGCGCGGGCGCAGGCGCTGGAATACGACAACCTGAAGACGTACGTTCGTTTGCCGCACGATCTGCAGCAGGCAGCGGCGAAGTTTGCCCATGAAACACTGGGAATTTGGACGGTGTCCCATTACGGAATGCCTGGCCTGAGCTTCGGCATGGACGGCATGACGCACGTCAGCGCGACGTCGCGATGGGGGTATTCTTACACGCGGTCCTACGGCGGCGTCAGCTACCAGGACATCCGGCAATTGTTTCCGGCAGCGGGCGAGTTCCTGATCTCCACGCCTTTCAGCGCCTCCGCGCTCTACGCCGAAGATCCGCAAATCCTGGACGACCCGCGCATTGCCACCCTGAATACTCCGTGGCAGCAGAAGGCCATGATGCTGGCCCGCGGCCGGGCGGTAGGGTCGGACCGGCCGGTAGGGCCGGACCGGATCAGCACGCTCGAAAGTCGGAAAGCGGAAGAGGAGACGGTGGCGAGCATTTTGCACGCGGGCGGCACGGTGGTGCTGGGCACCGATTCCCCACTTCCGGGGCTGGCTATTTTGAATCACCTGGGCCTTCGCGCCGAGGTCAAATTCGGTCTGCAACCATGGGAGGCTTTGCAGACGGCAACGCTCCTGGCAGCCAAAGCTTTTGGTTACGACAAAGATCTCGGATCGCTCGAAGCCGGCAAGCTCGCCGATCTGGTCCTGGTGGCTGGTGAGCCGCTACGCGACATTAAGGATGTCGCCAGAATCCAGCAAGTCATGGTGGACGGGCGTATGTATTCGATTCCGGAGCTGATGGCCCCGTTTGCCGCAAAATAATCCCACAAGGAGGTCTAGGAATGTCCGCAAGATTTCGTTCGGCCATGCTTATCGGGCCAGTAGTCTTGGCTTCCGCCGTGTCTCTGGCGTTCGCCCAGCCCGAAATCGACTCTGACCTGTTGAGCCAACTCCGGTACCGCTACATCGGTCCCGTGGGCAATCGCGTGATCGCAGCGGCGAGTATCCCGGGCGATCCGAACGTCTACTATGCAGGGGCGGCCTCCGGCGGCATCTTCAAATCCACCGACGGCGGCGTTCACTGGGAACCCATTTTCGACGGCCAACCCGTTTCCTCGGTTGGATCGCTGGCCATCGCGGCGAGCGACCCCAACGTGGTGTGGGCGGGAACAGGTGAGACTTTCATCCGGAGCCATATCTCCGTTGGCGCCGGCATTTACAAATCGTTGGACGCGGGCAAGACCTGGAGCCTTATGGGCCTGGAGAAGACCGGCCGGATCGGGCGTGTTCTGATCGACCCGCGCAATCCCGATCTCGTCCTTGCCTGCGCGCTCGGCCACGCCTACGGGCCGCAGCCCGAGCGCGGCGTCTACCGCACCAGCGATGGCGGCCTCCACTGGGAGCAGGTTCTCTCCGTCGACCAGAATACCGGCTGCTCCGACATCGCCATGGATCCCAACAACCCGCGCATTCTCTTCGCTGGGATGTGGCAGCTCGAACTCAAGACGTGGACCCGCACCAGCGGCGGGCCGGGCAGCGGCTTGTACAAATCCGCGGACGGCGGCCTGACGTGGAAGCGCCTCAGCGGTCACGGGCTTCCCAATCCGCCGGTAGGCAAGATCGCGGTCGCCATCGCCAGGCGTTCGAGCCGCGTTTACGCCATGATCGAAACCGGCGACGGAGTCCCGTGGGATGGCAAACCGACAGAGAAAGGCCAGCTCTGGAAATCCGACGACGCGGGCGAGCGGTGGGAGCTCATGAGCATCGACCGCCAACTCCAGGGGCGCGCCGCCTATTACACGCGGTGCGCGGTTTCGCCGGACAACGAGAACGAAGTCTACTTCATGTCGGCGGCCTTCTCGCGGTCGCTCGATGGCGGACGGACGCTTACCAATACGCCGACGCTTCCGGGCGGCGATAACCACGATTTGTGGATCGACCCCACCAACGGCGACCGGCTGGTAGTGGCCAACGACAGCGGTGTCAGCATCTCGGTCAATCGCGGGCGCACCTGGAACCGCATCCAGCTCCCGATTGCCCAGATGTACCACGTGACGGTGGACAATCAGATCCCCTATTTCGTTTACGGAAACAAGCAGGATGGCAGTTCTTATCGCGGCCCCAGCAATAGCCTCGGTGGCGGCGGTGGACGTGGGGGCGGCGGTGGCGAGGAGACGGTAAACCCGCTGACCGGAGAAGCCGGCGGCGGCCGGGGTGCCACGATTCCACGCGGCGCATGGCACCAGGTGACCGGCGGCGAGAGCGGCTTTGCCACGCCCGACCCGGTGGACAGCAACATCATCTGGTCCAGCGCATCGGGCTCCGGCAGCGTCGGCGGAATTGTGACGGTCTTCGACGAACGCAACCACCAGGCGCGCAACGTGGAGGTGTGGCCGGAGCAAACCAGCGGCGCCACCGCCGCCGAAGTCAAATACCGCTTCAACTGGGAGTTCCCGATCGCCATTTCGCCGCACGATCATAACCGCGTCTATGCCGGCAGCCAATACGTTCACGTCACCACCGATGGCGGCCACACCTGGAAGGCGATCAGTCCCGATCTGACCCGAAACGACAAGAGCAAGATGCAGTTTTCGGGCGGACTTACCGGCGACAACATTGGTGTAGAGTACGCGGGCGTGGTATTTGCGATTGCCGAGTCGCCCAAGGAAGCGGGAGTGATCTGGGCGGGCACCAATGACGGCCTGATGCAAATCACGCGCGATGGCGGCAAGACCTGGGCCAACGTGACCGGCAACATCCCCGGCCTGCCGGAGTGGGGCACGGTCTCCAATATCGATGCCTCGCGTTTTGACGCCGGCACGGCGTATATCACGGTGGACTTCCACCAGATGAACAATCGCGATCCGTTCATTTATAAGACCAGCGATTACGGCAAGACGTGGACTTCGATCACCACGGGCATCCCGCACAGCGTGTTGAGCTATGCCCACTGCGTTCGCGAGGACCCGGCGCGCAAAGGCCTGCTGTTCGTGGGCACGGAGAATGCGGTTTACGTTTCGTTCAACGACGGCCAAAACTGGCAGCCGCTGCAAGCCAACCTTCCGCACGCGCCGGTCTATTGGATCGCCGTGCAGGAGCACTTTCACGATCTGGTGCTGGCCACTTACGGACGCGGCTTCTGGATCCTGGACAACCTGACGGCGCTGGAGCAGATGACGCCGCAAATTGTGGCGTCCGGCGCCCACCTGTTCACCCCACGCGATGTCTACCGCTTCCGAACCGCGGTCCAGGCGGAGAGCGCACCGTACGATGCGACCGCCGGTTTGAACCCGCCTTACGGGGCGCCCATCGACTACTATCTGAAATCGGCTCCGCAAGGCGCAGCCCGTCTTGCCATTGTGGACTCGAACGGACGCACGGTGAGAACGCTGACGGGCAGCGTCCAGCCGGGCCTAAACCGCCTGTGGTGGGACCTGCGATTCACGCCTACCAAGCAAATCCGTCTTAGGACCAGCCCGGAATATGCCCCCGAAATCGTGGAGGGTTCCGAGGGCTGGCGGCCTGCGCCCGGCGAACAGCGGATCGGGCTACTGGCGCCGCCCGGCATTTACACCGTCAAGCTCACGGTCGAGGGCAAGGATTTCACCCAGACACTCAAAGTGCTCAAGGACCCGCACTCCAACGGCACGGAGGGCGATATTCAGTTACAGACGAAACTGATGACTTCGCTTGCCGGCCAGATGGATGGCACGGTGGACGCCGTCAATAAGATCGAGTCGCTGCGCGCCCAACTGGTCGACCTCAAATCGGCGCTCGGATCCGACGCCAACGCCGGCGCGATCCGGACGTCCGCCGATCAGCTCAACGCCAAGCTGGTGGAAGTCGAAGCCAATCTGCTTCGGCTGAAGGTGACGGGACGCGGGCAGGACGGCGTGCGATGGGCGCCCCAACTCCTCGAAAAGCTCGGATATCTGGCCAACGAAGTGGAGAGCTCCGATTATCAGCCCACCACACAACAGGTTGCGGTGCACGATGAATTGAAGGAGCGGGCCGCCACTTACCAGCAGCGGCTCAAGTTGCTGTTGCAGCAGGATATGGTCTCGTTTAACGCGCTTCTGCGCCAGAGGAACGTACCCAATATTCTGACCAATATGCCGTGAGAACGACGGTTTCCTTGCCAGCGCATTCACATGCCGACCGATAGATACGAGATGCCGGCGGACGTGTTGCGTCCAGGGTGGAAAGGAACCGACGGGCCTTTGGTCAGAGCCGGAACGTCGGTGAGGGAACCGATCGGGCTGTTCGTGCAAAACGAGCCGCCACGGAAGGAGCGGGAATCGCGCATGGCGCGGGTCGCGAGCGGAGATAAAGGCATGCTCCGGCTCTTGATACTCGCCGCTGCCCTATGTGGAGGCATCATGGCGAATTCCGATTTCGACCAGACCGATTTCGACCAGACACAGGCGGCACGCTTCGCGGCTCTGGCGCTCGATTGCGTCCACAAACCGTACCCCAACAAGATCCCCATTCGTTGAACTCCGATGCCGATGTGAAGCCGCCGCGCGAATTGACCCCGGCATTTTACGGCTGCTACGACTGGCATTCCTCGGTCCACGGCCACTGGCTGCTGGTCCGCCTGGCGCGCCTGTTTCCGCAAGCGCCGTTCGCGGCCGAAGCGCGCCGCGCGGTGGCGCGCAGTCTCACGCCAGCCAACATCGCGCAGGAAGCGATCTATCTTAATGCCGCGGGCCGCAATACCTTCGAGCGTCCTTACGGCCTTGCGTGGCTGCTGCAACTCGCCGCCGAGTTGAAGGAGTTCGACGGCCCGGAGGCGCGCCAGTGGTCCGTCACGCTACGCCCGCTGGAACAGGCCGTCGCCGTGCGGACGGCCGAGTGGCTGCCGAAACTGCAACACCCCATACGCACCGGCGAACATAATAACACCGCTTTCTCGATGGGCCTGATGCTGGATTACGCCAGGGTCACCGGCAACACGGAGTTCGGCAAAGCGGTGGAGTCGCGTGCGCGGGACTACTACCTGAAGGACAGGAACTGCCCACTCGCCTACGAACCTTCGGGCGAAGACTTCCTCTCTCCCTGCCTGGCGGAAGCAGATGCGGTGCGCCGGATTCTGCCGCCCGCCCAATTCGCCCGGTGGTTCACCGGGTTTCTGCCACGCGTGGATCTGGAGCCAACGCTGGTCAGCGACGTGACTGATGGCAAGGCCTACCACCTGGCTGGTCTGAACCTGAGCCGCGCGTGGATGCTGGAAGGCATCGTCTCACGCCTCCCCGCCGCCGACGCGCGCCGCAAGGCGTTGACCGCGCTCGCCGGCAAACTCAAAGTGACGGGACTGGACAGCATCAAGAGCGAGCACTACGAGGGCGGGGCACTGGCTCGGCAGCTTCGCGGTGTATCTGGTAAGCGGGCGGGACTACGATGACGGAAACGCTCACTTAGTCTAAGTGCCCGCGCGCAATCAGGCGAGCCGAGGTCCGCTGCGCCAAGATGATGCCGTTGACGCTTGCCGCCAGAGGAGCGCGCGACTCTTCCGTCCCCATCCTCCTCGGGCCCGAATCACTTGCCGATCGCTAGATACGAGATGCCGGCGGACGTCACGGTCTTGTTGAAAGCGGGCGCCTCCTCGGCCGTGACCTTCTTCCAGGAGGCTTCCAGATCGTCCACCTGCTTGGAAAGAACGGCGAGTTCCTCAAGCTGCGTCGTGGTAGGCTTCGAGGTGTAGCCGTCCAGGCTGCTGGCCAGGCGAAGCAACCGCTGGGTCACGCTGGGCGGGCGATACTCCAGGCCGAAGGGTGTGTCGTCGGCATCTGCGCGGCCGCCGAGCATGACGCGGCGGTTCATCGCGTCCAGACGCTCGCGGAGTCCGTCGGCCGCCTGCTGGAGGCTCGCCGGGACTTTCGGGGCGTCGGGCTTCTTCCAGCTCTCCTGCATGGCCAGGGTTTGAGTACGCAGGGCTGTGACGCCTCGGCGCACGGCATCGGCTCTCTTCTGTAATTGCGTGATCTGCAACTCGGTCTTGAGGCGTTCGTCGCGGTCGGCAGGCGAAAGCTGGATGCGGGGATCCTCTTCCACCTGGAAAGTCTTCTGCACAGTCTGGCCCGCGGCAGTGATTTTGACGATGTATTGTCCGGGGCTCACCAGAGGACCATGGGCTGCGCCGAGAAAGAACAGCCCGGCGGCTTCGGTGGGCGGCTCGAACGGCGGCGTGTAACGCAAATCCCAAGCCATGCGCTCAATGCCCGCGGCTTTCGGGCCTTTGAGATCGCGGATGACCGCGCCGGACTGGTCGACAACCTGAATCCTGACCTCGTCCTTCTCGCCAACGGCCGATTTCAGATAGTACTGGAAGATCGCTCCGTAGGGCGGGTTGGGCGACAGTTGAAGCTTGTTGCCGGTGACGCCCTTGTTGTCGAACATGCGCCACTCGGTGGCGTTGCGAACCGTGAAGAGGTGCAGCGGTTCGGCCAGCGTGGCAGAGGTGAGTTCCTCAATGGGTGTGATGTCATCGAGAATCCACACGCCGCGTCCGTGGGTGGCCAGGATCAGATCGTTATCGCGCGGATGAACGGCGATGTCGAATACCGGAACGGTAGGGAAATTCGATTCCAGTTTGGTCCAGTGGGCGCCGCGATCGATGGAAACGTAAAGCCCGAACTCGGTTCCCGCGAACAGGATGTTGGGATTGCGCGGATGCTCGCGGATGGCGTGAACCGTCCCCGTCGTCTTGGCAATGCCGGCGCCGATCGCTTTCCAGGTCTGGCCGTAATCCGTAGTCATGTACAGATAGGTCTCGTAATCGTTGGCGCGATGTCCGTCGAAGGAGGCGAAGGCAGTGCCTTCGCCGGTCTCGGAGGTCACAATGCGGCTGACGTAAGTGCCTTTGGGGAGGCCGGGAACGTTCTCCGCCACGTTCCTCCAGGACTCGCCGCCGTTGCGGGAGACCTGAAGATTGCCATCGTCCGTGCCGGCCCAAAGAACGGCCGGGCTCTTGGGCGATTCGGCAATGACCGTGACGGTGCCCCAGGAGCCCACGCCATCGTTGGGAGAGCGCATTTCGCGATCGGGTGTGCGGCCCATCACCGGGATCTTGTTGCGGTCGGCGGCGTTGGTGAGGTCGGGTCCAAGTCTGCGCCAAGTATCGCCGCGATCGGTGGATTTGAACACGTAGTTGCCGCCGTAGTAGATGGTTTTCGGCGTGTGGCGAGACACCAGTAACGGCGAGTTCCACTGGAAGCGATAGTGATCTTCGCCATCTTTGGCATCGGGGCGGATGGCGCGAACTTCGCCGGTCTTCAGGTTGCGGCGCTGCAGATTGCCGTCTTGTCCCTCGGCGAAGACGATATCGTCGTCTTCCTTGTCATACCCGGCGTAGAAACCATCCGCTCCGTAGACCTTTACCCAATCCTCGTTGGTGATGCCCTGGTCGTGGAGCGTGGCGCTGGGGCCGCACCAGCTTCCGTTGTCCTGCAATCCGCCGCAGACATTGTAGGGGCGCTTCATATCGTAGGCAATCTCGTAGAACTGGGAGATGGCGATGGTGTTGACGTAATCCCAGGTTCGTGCGCGGTCCCACGTAATGTTGACGCCGCCGTCGCAGCCGGTCACCACGTGGTCGGAGTTGGCGGGGTCCACCCAGATGGCGTGAAAGTCCGCGCGGATGGTGCGGCTCACGTTGGGAATGAAGGTCTTGCCGCCGTCCTCCGAAAAGGCCAGGCTGACTCCGGCCAGCCAGATGCGTTGGTCGTTGTTGGGGTCCACGCGAATCTGGCTAAAGTACATGGGGCGCGGGTTGTAGTCGCCCACGTGGGTCCACGTCTCCCCTTTGTTATCGCTGCGGAAGACGCCGCCCTTGGCATGTTCATAGCAGACGTAGATGATGTTGGGGTCGCGCCGGTAGATATCGATTCCGATGCGTCCGGTTTCGCCGGTTTCGGGAAGGCCGCCCTTGAGCCGGGTCCAGGTAGCTCCTCCGTCGATGGTTTTGTACAATCCGCTCGACGGACCTCCGCCGTTGAAGCCCCAGGGCGTTCGGCGGCGCTGGTACATGGCGGCATACAGGGTGTTGGGGCTCTTCAGGTCGATGGCGATATCGGTGGCGCCCGTGTCTTCATTGGCGAAGAGAACGTTGTGCCAGGTTTTGCCGCCGTCCATCGATTTGTAGACGCCGCGTTCTTTATTGGGGCCCCAGAGATGGCCGCCGCCGGCGACGTAAACGATGTCGGGGTTGGTGGGATGAACCACGATACGGCCAATGTGGTGCGTGTCTTCGAGCCCGAGGTGAACCCATGTCTTGCCGGCGTCCATCGATTTGTAGACGCCGTTACCCCACGACGAGCTTTGGCGGTTGTTGGCTTCGCCCATGCCGACGTATAGGATGGAGGCATCCGAAGGCGCGATGGCGATATCGCCCACCGTGGAGTTGGGGAGTTTGTCGGTCAAGGGCATGAACGTGACGCCGCCGTTTTCGGTTTTGAAGACACCACCGGCGGCAGTCCCGACGTACATAATGCGCGGGTCGGATTCGACCACGGCGATATCGTCAACCCGCCCGCCGGGATTGGCGGGGCCGATGTTGCGGAAAGGCAGGGCGGCAAGAGCCTCCTTCAGCGGCGGGCTTTGCGCCAGCGCAGGCGCGGAGAGAATCGCAAATAGAAGCAGGCATCTCATCGCTGCACCTTAGAACGTCGCTTTCAGCAGGAATTGCACCACGCGATAGGCTTCACCATTCGAAACGATGGCCGTCGAAGTCGAGGTGCTTTGCGTCTGGCAGCAGGCCGTCCCGAAGTTGGTCGAGAGGATGCTGGTGGACCCGACACTGGTGGACCCGAGCTTTCGGAAATTGGTGTGATTGAGAGCGTTGAAGGCTTCGGCGCGGAAGGTGAACTTCAAGCGCTCGGAAGCCCGGAAGCTCTTCGACAGAGCGCCATCCATATCCCAGAAGCCAGGGCCCTGAAACACGTTGCGGCCCATGCCGGTGCTGCCCGCCGGCGCCAGCGCGAAGTCGCTGGCGTTCTTGAAGTAGACTGGGCCCAGCGCGCTCGACTGCAGCGTATCGCTCGGCAGCGTGGAACCTGCCGGCACGGCGCGCGAATTGGCTCCGTATTGTGCGGTCTTGGCGCCGCTGGAAATGGAGAAGGGCTCGCCTGACATGACGCTGTTGTATCCCTGCACGCTCCAGCCCCCGAACACGGCATCTACGATGCGGCTGGCGGACTTCATCAAGGGCTTGCCTTTGCCGAACGGCAGCTCGTAGATCCAGGTGACGATGGCGACATGCGTCTGGTCGAAATCGGCACGGCCCCGATCCAGGCGCAGGTTATTGCTGTCAATAGCACTGCTCGTGGTAGGGCCGTAGCTGGTCCCGACCGGATCGCCCGACTGGTTGTCGATGGCTTTCCCGAAGGTATACGAGAAGTTCATCAAGAGACCCGCGGCGAAGCGCTTGCGTACCGTCGTTTGCCAACTGTGGAACACGGAGTCAGCCTTATTGGAGAGGAAGATGATGGAGGCGAACTGCTGGTTGGGGCGGAGGTGCGCCGCCAGCGTGTTCTGTTCGATTCGCCCGGCCAAGTTGCCCGCGGCGTTCTGTTGCAGGTCGGTAATCGTGGTGGAAGAGTTGACAAAGGTGCTGGTCAGAATCCCACTCGTCACCAGGGGGACCGGCGTGGAAACCGCTCCGCTGGGGCAGCCGCTGCCGTCGGGTTTGCACCCGCGCGCTAAGTTGGATTGCATGGCAGTGAACGAAGAGAGAATTGGGGTCGCACTGATCTGGTTGAGATCGGTCTGGCTGTAGAGGCGCTCTCCGCGATTGCCGACGTAGCCGGTCTGCAGCACGAAGCCGCCGGGCAATTCACGCTGGATTGTGAGATTCCACTGCTGCACCGTAGCGGTCTTGAAATTGGGGTCGAACAGGACGCTATTCGGCGCCGAGCCCAACAATTGCAGGGGCGGCGACAAGAAGCTGGATGGTTGGACCGAAGGCACGCTGAGCTGTTGCGGAAAGCTCTGCGAAAGGCGGGTGTTGGCCGGCACCGTTCCGCAACCCGCGGTAGATGCCACGCCGTAAGTGGTTGCGGTGCAGGTGTAGGCAAGGCCCGGCACGTTATTGGCGGCTGCCGCAGGTGCGTACGTGGGTATGGAATCGAAGGCTAGGCCGTAGCCGGCATGGATCACGGTCTTGGCGCTGCCGCCGGGAGCCCAGCTAAGGCCGAGACGCGGCGCGAAGGCGTCAAGGTTATTCCGCTTCCACCAGCTACTGGCTTTGACAAAGGTGACCGCGCCTTGCGACCCGTCCACTGGTTTGTCCGGAACATATGGAGTTTCGCTCACTTCCGTCGCGGGCTTGTTGTACTCCCAGCGCACGCCGTAGGTCAGGGTCACGTTCCTGCGGACGTGCCACTCGTCCTGGGCGAAGATGTTGAACTGCTTGGACCGTTCGCCAACGTACCAGACCGAAAGGTAGTCGCCGGAATGCAGTGGCGAAAAGGTGTTGCTGTTGAGGTTGCCCAGGAAGCCTTGCTTCAGCGTGGCGGGAATGCCGAGCAGGTCGTTGACGGACGCCAGCAGCCGGGTGCTGTCGGTGCTGGATATGCCGGCCACTGAGCCGTTGGCAATGGACGGCAATCCGAACGCCGAGCCTGGCGGATTGAGCGACGAGCTGAGAGAAATGGAAGGCAGAACGTTGATGCCTGCCACGCTGCCGCTCTGGTCGTTCTGCTGGTAGAGGCGCATGTTGATGCCGAACTTCATCACGTGCGAGCCCTTCGTCCAGGAGATGTTGTCGATGAGTTGGGGCGTATTGAGCGTGCGTTGGGTGTGCGGCGAGAAGACGTAATCCACGTCCACGTTGTTGAAAGTGTACGCCGGAATCTCGGCCGGGAACTTCGGATTGGAATCGCCGTAGGTGAACAGGAAAATGAAGCGTGCAAAGCCCGCCGTGAATTCATTGACCACGTGCGGGGTAATCAGCGAGCGCCACGACAGGGCAAAGTTTTTGGCGGGCCGGTAGACTTCGCCGCGCGGCGGGAACCCGGGAAAGATCGCGGGCCGGCCGTTCAGGAGATCGCCCTGGAGTTGCTGCTCGGTGGCCCACATGGCGCGGAAGAAGACGTTATTTCTGGAGTCGAACGAGTGGTCGATGCGCAGCAGGTTGCGCGGCCCGCGCACGGAGGAAGGTGCGCTCCAGAGGTAGCCCGCCTGGTTGAGCCCGTCGCCCGAGGCAAAGCTGTTGGGTGTGGGGTAGCTCTTCAGAAGGCTGAGCACGGCAGGGTCGCCGCCGATGTGTTGCGGATCGTTAGTGAAGATGTTGTAGCTCTGGACGCAGTTGAGGTCGGTGGGGCTGCCACAATTTCGAATGCCGGGCGCAAGGGCGCCGCTGGAGGTTACCAGACCGGGTGAATTCTGGCTAATCCTGGTTCCATTGAGGGTGAGCGGATTGGCGGGATCGGAAACAAAGTACCGGAAGACACCCGACAATGCCTGCGTGGTGTAGACGCGCGGGACTGAGCCGAATGCTTTATCGATAGCTTGCGATAAATTGACTTTTTGTCCTTGCCAGGCGGAATAGAAGAACGTCTTGTTCTTGCGAATGGGTCCGCCTACCTCCCAGCCGTACTGATTGGCTTTCAGGTTGGCGCGCGGCTGCCCTTGTGCGTTGGCATAGAATTCGTTGGAGTTCAGGTCGTTGTTGCGGAAGTATTCCACCAGGGACCCGTGGAACTGGTTCGTGCCCGAGCGCGTGGCGATGGAGACGTTCAATCCGGAGTTCTTGCCTTCTTCGGGAGTGGGGTTGCTCGTGGTGACCTTGAACTCTTCCACGTTGTCCGGATTGATGCGGAATACATTGTTTGTGGGCGTGGGGTTAGAGGCTTCGTTGGCCTCAATGCCGTCGATGGTGACGTTACCCGCCTGAGCGCGCAGCCCGTTGACGTTTATGCCGGTGCCGCTACGCTGCGTCACGCCAGGTTCGAGGACGATGAGGTTGAGCGGGTTTCGTCCGTTAAGCGGCAAAGTGGTAACCGTCTGCCGTTCTACCACGTTGCCTAGAGTAGCGTTAGTGGTGTTGATTTGTTCTATCGAAGCCTCCACCTTTACCACCTCGGTGGCGCTGCCTATCTGTAGAGTGATGTTCACCGTGAGAGGTGTGCCGACCACCAGTGTGTTGCCGGTCTGGCGCGCCGTTTTGAAGCCAGGCACCTCGACCGCGATCGTGTAGATTCCGACCGGCATGGATGGAAAGGCGTAAAGGCCGGAACTGTTGGACAGTTGCCTAAGCTCTGCGCCGGTGGCTTCATTGAGCACGGTCACGATGGCTCCCGTGACCACGGCTCCAGAGTTGTCGAAAACGGTTCCGCTCAGCAGCGAAGTGGACGTTTGGGCTGCGCAGGAAAGCGCGAATCCGAGAACTAAGATGGAACGGAAGAGAGAGCGTCGTATTCGTTGGGTAGTCACCGGTCGCCTCCAGGTTGGGATGTGGGCAGGGTCAACGACGCGGTTCTGATGATAACTCGACGGTGAGCCGTGTGCGCTCCCGGAGCGCGGGATTTGGGACAGTTATAGCAGAGAACCCGAGAAAATGCAAGGCCTTCGTAAGCCCTGCCAGGAACTTCGCATACCAAGCTTGTCCGCTGGCCCGAAGGGCGCAAAAGTTGGTGAACCGGGCCGATAGAGGCGGCGGGCAGATTCGCGGGGCAGGTATTTCGTTGGAAATGGGGCCAACCGCGAGGTCCGCGGATCTT